>JANXSX010000120.1 GCA_025356475.1 Isosphaeraceae bacterium
CTTGCCCTCGTATTCGCCGAACCTGAACTTGATCGAGCGACTCTGGAAGTTCATCAAGCGTCGTTCCCTCTATGGTCGCTACCACGCCACGTTCGCAGGGTTTCGAGCTGCCTCGAAGAAACGATCGACAGACTTCCCACCACCCATGCTGATCCATTAAAAACGTTGATGACTATGAAGTTTCAACAATTCGACGACGTCTCACTCATGACCGCGTGAGGTATAAATCTCAACGGTCATTATGTTGAACCAGCTAGTCGACTGAAACTTGAGGTAAGACGTCTTGATCCAGAGATAAACGGTGCCCGTCTAGTCGTTTTGCGAGTATTGGCCCCTATTGCGGGCGATATTCGAGTTAAGAACCATAAGACAAATAATGGCGTGCTGTTAACAACAAACGCTACATTCAACGGGGTTGCGAACGTCGAAGTTGAGGGCAAGCTCAGCCTTAAGGATGGCACTAAGAGGGATTTCGTGTTCGAAATCACGAAATGGAAAGACAGTCTGGACGACCTTGCCATCCACCCAACCCTTAAAGGTGATTTCAATGGTAAGGCAAAAGAAGCGGCGAATAAAGCCTTCGCCGATCAGAGTGAGAAATTGAAGGCCACTATAAAACATATGTTAACTGCTTCAGCAGCAAAGGGGCAAATTCGGTTCCTGTCTTGATCAAAGGCTACGAGTTTACTTGCCATTCATTCAAGAACCCGCTCGGACCTTCAGCAAATCCTAGGTTTATAGTGCTTCTATACAAATATGTGTGTAGCGATCGGATTGATGTACTTGAGCACTCGCAAATCAGGTTCACGCAACCAGCCGCCTTGAACGATCCATTCGAGGTGCTGCCGAGCTTCGAGGAGTTTAAGGACGCACTAGTAGAGGGGACCGTTTGGAAGCAACTGCTTGAAGCCAGATTGACGAAATTTGATCCTGTTTCAACGGACATTCCTGAAAGTTGTAAAGAGATGTTGAAGAATCTCAAAACTAATGACCCAACTACTTATAGAACCTATTTGTATAATCTATTAAACATAGTGATGAAAGTTGAACTGGATAATCGCTGTGCGAAACAACATCTGGACTTTATGAATCGGCACTTTGCCATATTAAGTGTCAGTGCTAGGCGGGACCATCCACTTATGTGGTCACATTATGCGGATTCACACAGAGGATTCGTCATTGGCTTTGATAATGACGACCCTCTCTTTAAGGCGGGTGGAAGGATTGCAAGCGTTGGTGTGCGCGAGGTCACATATTCAAAGAATCGTTTTAGCGTTCCAGCGGCGGGCTTGGATGGATTGTCTCGTGAAGACCAGAAGAAGGCTTGCATTGCATTTTTATTTATAAAAAGTGATGATTGGGCATATGAAGAGGAATTGCGATGCTTGGCTCATCCAGAATTTGCGGAGGTTACAATTCCAATCCAACATGGAATGCCAATCTATCTCTACAAATTTACACCTGCGAGTGTCAAGGAAATCATCCTGGGCAAGAATATGCAGCCCGGAGTGAAGGATGCCCTACTTTTACTTCTCAAAGAGAAGTATCCGCACGTCCAAATTTTCAGAGAATCCTTGCATGCGAGCCGATTTGAGCTTTGCATCGACCCTTATGATTATCAACTTACCAGCATTGAGTCACGACGCAGGGATGAGTTCCTTTCGTCCCAGGCTGCGATAGGGGTCACGCCTCGGAACGGAAAAAATTGCACGTTAAGCCGTGAGACGGAGCACGAGAGTGGCTTGATTGGCTCAATTTGGGATTCCAGGTTCGGCGTTCACTATGGCCAAAAACTATAGATTTTGGCCATGCCCCGAAGAGAGGCACAATCGCTCGAAATCGCCGAGATTCGGAAGCTTCCCGACAAGGGGGTTTATGGTCACCCCCCTTGTCATCCCTTAACGTGCAATTTTTTCCGTTCCGAGGCGTGACCCCCAGGGTACCGCCCCGGTGACCGCCTCGCGGAGATCGCCGGGCACGCCGCCGGGAAAGGTTGGATTCGGATCGGACGAAGCCGTGGGCTGCGGCACGATTTCGGTGTTCACAAATCGCCGATCTGTTTCTGACGCTCTATCTCGGCCCTGATCGGTTCCCAATATTTTGCAGAATAGATAATGTCATTAGTAAATGGGTCAATCGTCAACCATTTCTCCATGTCGTTGGGATCGGTCCAAGTTCCCGTTCCGGTATGTTGCCATCCGGCCTCTTTGAAAGGCCGAAGCGTTTCTGTTAACTCAGCTTGTTGGCGATCCCACTCGGCTGTTTCTTCCGGGGTGGCCTCGCCTTCGTCGTGCGGTTGGTCGTCGGTCATAGTGGCATGCTCCCGGTAGCGTTGTCTCAGGGGTTGCCATTGGGCATGCTGATGCAAGGTACTGGTTGTGACTCGCTATGCTTTGTAGCGGCTTACGTCTTCTATTTATGCATCATTGACCTATTCGGAATCGAGAGGTCTACTTAGAAGTCGTTGCAAAAATGTAGGGCCTGGCAGATTCATCTCTTCGTAGGTGATGTCTTCAGGCCAGCGAAAAATATGGTCAATGCAATCGCGAAGTTCGTTAAGGATGCGTTTTATTTCTGGCGACAAACCCAACTCGCTTCCAAGCTGGTCCGCGAAAGTAAGAAATAAAAAACTTCCATAAAAACTATTGAACTCATAATAGTATTTAGCAAAATGCCTCGTTGTGAATGTGAGTGGCCCTCCCTCTTTCAAATGACTTGACCCAGGGTCCAAAATGTCCCCCCAACCCATACGAACTAGGGTTCTAGGACTGAAATGAACCCACTTGGACGTCACTGCATAAATGTAATCATAAATATCTAGTAGATTGCATGCAATTGCCATTGTGCGGACAGATGGCAATTCCTGGAATGGAGAAGTTTGCCAGCCGTGCTTTTTCTTAATTACATCGTTCTCAGATTTGAGTTGTTTTAGACGATCTTCCGCACTGGTTTGATTTCCCTTTCCAGGAAGAACGGGCTGATGCGATCGGTAGCGAGAAAAGAAACGCCCCTGTTTCGTCATACTGTCGAATGTCGAAACCATCTGCACATTGGTCAGCAATTCTTGTCGGTCTGCAATCGATAGATAAGATATGAACTTGAGAGCAATAATATCTTCGCAAATGCCACGAAGAGTAGCGGTACAAAAATATGGATCTGGTGATTGCTCCTCCGATTTTAGAACGAGATTAAACTCAAACGTCTTGGCAAAAGCGGCAGTAAGTAAGTGAGCAAACAAATTGGAAGTGTCTAACTGTGTAGCCATTAGAGAATTAGCGTGGGGTTTCAAGACCTCGAAAATCCGACGCAAGTCGCTATGTCCAGTCATCTC
Organism: Isosphaeraceae bacterium; assembly: GCA_025356475.1. Taxonomy (GTDB): domain Bacteria; phylum Planctomycetota; class Planctomycetia; order Isosphaerales; family Isosphaeraceae; genus JANXSX01. Next base: position 3,332 of record JANXSX010000120.1, read on the forward strand.
TGCAACCTTATAATGCGGGCTGGCTAACAGGGTACTCTAGTATACAGGACAATGTTTAGAAAAAACGGTTCAGCTGAGTATAGTAAAGTGAACCATATCGTGAAGAAAAGCTTATTCGGACGGAAGAGAGTAAGCCCTGTTGAGATATATTATGTACTATCGCCAGTTGACCACAGTTAACCCGGATATTTCATACGCCACACGGTCGATAATGCATAAGCATATTGCGATCAATTCTACCTCATTTCGCTCGATTCCACGCCGATTTGGCCTTGCGCTGGCTTCGCGGCGCAAACCTTCCCCCTGACCCCCAGACGGGGGTTTCTGTCTCAACAGCAATTTTGTGCCATTCAGCTCGCCCCGGATGCCGGACGCGGCGAACCACTCATCAGACGCTCATACGCAGCCCGAAACACCTCCTGATACGGGTAGCTACTCGCCAAGTGAAACACGACGCGACGCACACTGACCAGCACCCGAGCCGCCACCTTGAACAACTTCAACCGGATCGTGCCCACCTGAGCCCGAGCCAGCTCCGTCCCCGCCAGAGCCGTGCGGCGCAACGCCTGCACCAGCACGTAAGCCGCCGAACTCAAGAGCAACCGGAACTGGTTCGCCGCGAATCGGTGGCAACTCGTGCGGTCGGCGAACAGGTCCAATTGCTGCTCCTTGATCCGATTCTCCATATCGCCACGTTGACAATACGCATCCTCATATAACTCTTGAGGATCACCCGGCAAGTTCGTCACGACGAAACGTGGGTTGGGGCCCTTGGCGTTATGCTCGGCCTTGGCGATCACCCGTCGAGTGCGGTCCCAGGTCTTCGCGGCGTACGAGAACGAACCAAAGATGCGTTGCGGCTGGCCGGTCCGTTGGAACTGCCGCTCGGCCCGCTCGATCCAGTCGATCGCTGCGCACTCCAACACCTTGTTCTTGGGCAGCCCGAGCACATAGCCGATCCCGTGTGAGTCGCACCAACGCATCAGCCGCCAACGGCAGAAGCCGCTATCGCCCCGGATCGTGATTTTCACCTCCGGCCAGACGGCGCGGAGCTTGCGGACCAGGAGGTTCAAGATGGCACCCGTATGTTTGGATGCGTCGATGTTGCTGGGACGGAGGTAGGCTGCGAGCAACTCGTCGCCGCAGAAGACGTAGAGAGGCAGGAAGCAGTCATGATCATAATATCCGTGGAAGAAGTGGCCCTCCTGCTTGCCGTGGATTCGGTCGTCGGTGGCGTCGAAGTCGAGGATCAGGTGCTCAGGCGGTGTCGGATTCGCGGCGATGAACTGATCGACAAAGACTTCGGACATCTGGACCAAGGCCTTGCGCTCGACGCGATTTTCCAGTCGGCAGAGGGTTGGGGGTGAGGCGAGGGGCCGATCCTCCTCGGGCGGCTCACCAGCTACGATTTGGAGGACGGGGTCGGCTCGGAGTGTTTGATGGTCGTTGAGATCTTCATATCCCATAGCAATCGCAGTGATCCGTTGCGCGATCATGGTGCGCTGGTCATGAGTGATGAGGACGGGATTGCGTGGGTCGGGGATTGCGGCGTTTAGGGCATCGAACAAACCGATCTGATCGGCGACCTCGCGGAGCAGGAGCGCCCCGGCGTCGCTGCTGAGGCGTCCTCCCTGGAAGTCGGCGATGACGGCCCTGCGGCCGAGGGTGGAAAAGTGGAGGGGTTTGCGGTTACAGTCTGTCATAGCGGTGGCCTAGCAGATGGAGGAGTGGAATTATTGTTAGTCCATACTCTACCATATGTTAGGTCACTGCACAAATCTTATGTTCATAATTCGTATGCAAAATCCGGGCTAGGACCTGTTGTCCTGGGTCGAGGGGGTTTCATTCGAGGACAATGATTCTGTACTTTATACCCAGTTGTGCTTCGAAATGACCCAAGAGCCCCGAAATCGCAGAACCGACCACGGATGAAGGTCAAAGAACACGTCTTCTCGCAAGTCAAGCTTCCTAGCTCTCCGACCGGCAGCACGCTCACCAAACCCACAGTTTGGGGTTTTCCTCCCTACTCAGGAATCGCACCAATGAGACTTGGGACATTCGCAGGGCTTGGTTTGACACTCTTCGGTGGTTTTGTGTTTGCACAAACCGTGCCGGCCCAAACTCCCTCAACTAAAGTGGTGGCCCCCACGACCACTCCATTGGCTGGGCCGGCCGATGCGGCGATTAAGGAGCGGCTCGCCGGGATTGTTAAAGCGTACAACGCTCGCAACGCAGCGGGGCTCTCGGATTTTTTCACCGACGACGCGACCCTCGTCGATGTCGATGGGAGTGTTGTCCAAGGTAAGAAGGCGATCACTGCGCATTACGCTACCGGATTTGCGCAGCCGTCGAACTACAGCGTCGAGTCCACGGTCGACTCGATCCGCTCCATCACCGCAGACGTCGCCCAGGTCGAGGGAGCCACGAAACTCACTGCGCCAAATGAACCCTCGATCTTGAGTCGATTCGTCTCCCTCGTCGTCAAAAAGGACAACATTTGGAAGGTCGTTGAGATCCGGGACTTGCCGAGTCCTGAGGCAGACGTCGCCCCAGCGGATCGGTTGAAGGAACTCGAATGGATGGTGGGCGATTGGGTCGATCAAAACAGCGACATGAAGATTCATTCGACCATCCGGTGGGGCGAAAATAAAGCCTATCTCACCCGATCGACTTCGGTTCATGTTGGTGAGGTGAAGAGTCACAGCAGCCTGATGATTGTAGGGTGGGATCCGCAGGTCGGTCAAATTCGTTCGTGGCTTTTTGATTCTGATGGTGGTCGTGGAGAAGCAACCTGGACTCGTGCCTCAGACAAGCAGTGGATTCTTCGCGCAGAAGGAATATTGCGGAGCGGCGCACCAACTTCGGCCACACAGGTCGTGACCCTCGTTGGCAAAGACAGTGTGAAGACCAGTTCGGTTGACCGCGTCATCGGCGGCGAAATCACGCCTGATACCGACGAGGTGATCATGGTCCGGAAGGCCCCGCCCGTCGGTGGAGCCACGCCGGCAGGAGCCGCAACCACGGTGAACCCCCCAGGCCGTTAAACGGATTCGGGCCGCTCGACATCATCTCCAGGCTTCTTCCGGTCTGCACTGGGAGGCTCGATCGAAGCCGAGATATCCCGCCAAATCTTCGAGATCTCCACCATCGACTTTGCTTCAGGATGTCATCGAGATGCGTAAGCGACCCGGTATCTCTCTGCTAATCGCCGTCTCTTTCTCGTTGACAACGCATACAACGGCACATGCTCAACGAGGGCGTCCCGGTGGAGGCGGTGGAGGCGGTGGCGGAAATGCGCGTCCTATGGGGGGAGTGTCACGTCCCTCAATGCCGAGCGGTCCCATGGGTGGAGGAGGGGGGATGGCTCGCCCCGCGCCTGCTCAGGTGGCCCGACCGGCGATGCCGAGTCGGCCAGCCAACATGGGCATGCCGAAGAATCCCATGCCCTCTCGACCCACAGGGATGACTCGACCATCCATGCCGAATCCTGGTGGTGGGATGGCGAATCGTCCGAATCCAGGCAACCCGACCAGGCCAACGACCCTTCCTGGAGGGGTCCCAGGTGGAGGTCCTGGGAATGTGGCCCGCCCCAGCATGCCAAACCGTCCCACGACGGTGCCCGGCCAGGTGGCTGGAGGAAACCGGCCTGGGGGCGGACTCGGTGGAGGGACGGGTGGAGGGACTCGACCGCCTGGAGGAATCGCCGGAGGAAATCGGCCTGGGGGTGGTGCAACCACACTTCCAGGACAGATCGGCAACCGTCCAGGAGGTGGAGCGGGTGGAATCGCCGGAGGAAATCGGCCTGGGGGTGGTGCAACCACACTTCCAGGACAGGTTGGAAATCGACCGGGAGGAGGGATCGCCGGAGGTAATAATGGGCCGGGTGGCCCGACCACGCTTCCTGGGCAGATTGGAAATCGACCTGGTGGCGGAAATTGGGCCGGGATCGCGGGAGGAGGAGGTGCTGGGATCGGGAATCGGCCTGGTGGGAATGGAAACCAGGCCAATAACCGACCTCCGTGGAGCGCCAATAATCGCCCTGGCCAGGGCAACGGTGGACTGAACGTGAACCGTCCTGGAGGCGGGAATTCAGGTAATGGAATTGGCAATGGTAGCCGAAATAGCATCATTAATAACAATACGAATAATACTGTGATCAATCGTACCAGCGGTGGGAACACGATCAACTCGGGGAATGGCAACGGAAACCGAGGCGGTGGGAACTGGAATGGTGGAGGGAACTGGGGTGGCGGTGGAAATTGGGGAGGTGGAAATTGGGGAGGGAATCGAGGCGGCTGGTACGGTGGAGGTGGAAACATCAACAACTTCTACGGACCAGGCTGGAGTGGAGCTCATTACGGCAACTGGTATAATGGGGTGAACAATAACTTCTGGGGAGGCTTCGGCGCAGGGGTGGTCACAGCTTGGGGTGCGAATGCACTCTTCAACCCAACTTATGCCTATCGAAGTTATGGCTACTATCCCGCAGCCTGGTCTGCTCCGGTGTATGGGACCTGGGGGATTAGCTCGGTTGCGTCTGATTGGATGTATTCGGGCTACGCGAACCCGTACATTACTCCTGCGACTCAGACGGTCTTCATTCAGCAGCAACAACCGATCGTGATTGCGGTTGATGGCGGCGCTCAACCCCAGCCGGTCCAACAAGTGCTTGCATATGACTATGCGAATCCGATCAACACCACCGCAACACCGCCAGAGCCAACCGTTGCCCAGACGGCTCAGAAGGTGTTCGAATCCGCTAGAGACAGCTTCAAAGTAGACGATTTCGGTCGCGCTTTGACACTTGCGGATCAAGCACTCTCACAACTCCAGAGCGACCCGGCCCTCCACGAATTTCGGGGGCTTTGCCTCTTTGCTCTCAGGAGGTACGACGAGGCTGCGGCTGTGAATTACGCAGTACTCTCAGCCGGCCCAGGCTGGGATTGGGCCACGATGATCAACTTGTATTCGGGCATCGATGTTTATACGCGTCAACTCCGGGAGCTCGAAGCTTACTTGCAGCAGAAGCCGAACACGGCACCGGCTATGTTCCAATTGGCATATCTCTACATGGTTCAAGATGCCAAAGAGGCTGCGGCGACCCTATTTGCAAATGTCGCGAAACTTCAGCCCACAGATACCCTCTCGGCACAACTCGCCAAGACTCTCAACCCGACTGCGGAACGGAAGCAAATTCAGCAAACCCTCCTCGCCGAAAACCTTCCCGCCCAGCCCGCCCCTTCAGCCAACCTGAACGCTGACGCCAAGCCCCCGACTGAGCCGGCCCCACCCCCTCCTCCTGCAAATATGGTCGGGACGTGGGTGGCCTCACCAGATCCCAAAGTCAAGATCACCCTCATCTTGAAGCCGGACGGGGCCTTCTCCTGGGCTGTGACGCAAGAGAACCGCACTCAGACAATCCAAGGACAAGCAGGATACAAAGACGATGTCCTCGTACTCGGCCAGCAAGAGGGTCCTCCCCTGACAGGCAAGATTACTTTTGACGATGCCGGGAAAGGCTTCTCGTTTAAGCCTCCCGGCACCGCCGAGACTGTGCCCGGCTTGAACTTCACTCGAGAGCAGGGATAGACGTACTTCCCACACTCTCCCGCTACCTCACTTCGACACCTCGTGGGACTTGCCCAACTCGATCGACCTGCACGTGGCGGCTTCGACCGCGTTCATCAACGCCGCACGAAGACCTCCCCGTTCCAGGGCATGGAGGCCGGCAATGGTTGTTCCTCCTGGGCTCGTTACCTGATCCTTGAGCGCACCGGGGTGGATCCCGGTTTCGAGCACCATCTTGGCTGCCCCCAGGATCGTCTGGGCCGCAAGCGCGGTCGAGATGTCGCGCGGTAGGCCCATTCGGACCCCGCCATCAGAGAGAGCCTCAATCATCAAGTACGCATAGGCTGGACCACTGCCCGATAGCCCGGTGACCGCGTCCAGCATCGGTTCCGGCACCCGATACGCGAGCCCCACCGATCCCAGGCAGGTCTTGACCGTGAGGTCATCGTCATGAGTTGCGGCCTTCCCCAACGAGTACGCCGAGGCCCCTAGACCCAAAAGCGCAGGAGTGTTCGGCATGACCCGGACAATCCGGCGGTCATGGCCGATCAGGCCGGTCAAGGTCGCCAGAGAGATCCCCGCCGCGATTGAGATCACCAGGTGGTCCGGGGTAATCACGGAATGCAGATCATTGAGAACCGTAGGGACCGATTGGGGCTTGACTGCCAGAACAAGAATCTTGCATCGATCCGCAAGGTCGCGGTTCGAATCCAAAATCGAGGCGCTGGTTTCGGAGGCAAACGCCTCGCCGGCAAGCTTGATCGGGTCATGAGCGAAGATCGAATCTGCCGAGACAATCTTCGCGGAGATCATCCCTTTCGCCAGCGCCGTCGCCATCTTCCCTGCGCCGATAAAGCCCCACGATGCTCCATCTGTGCCCGACCGCATGAGATTCTCTCCATCATTCGACCAGAAAACGAGGATCATCCATCCGTGGGCAAACTCGACTCTGCCCAATGGGAGTCGGGACTATCGTCACGATATGCGTCCTCAATATCAAGCATCCTGCGCGACAGCCCTTCGTCGAACGAGTCCGCTCTCGCTGGGTGCTTGGGTTTGGTATACTGCCGTTTTGGTCCGCAATCGTCTCGGTTCGAAGAGGTAGGTCGACGATGGAATCCGCCCGCGGCGAGCGTCCGGTCTTGGTCCTGGATTTCGGGTCGCAATTTGTCCAGCTCATCGCGCGCCGGGTTCGCGAATGCAAAGCCTTCGCACTGATCGTACGCCATGACCTCTCGCTTGAGCGGATCAAAGAACTTAACCCGCTCGCAATCATCCTGTCGGGGGGGCCGTCAAGTGTCTATGATGCCGGCGCACCAAAGTGTGCCCCGGGCCTCTTCGACCTAGATGTGCCGATCTTAGCAATCTGCTACGGGATGCAAGTTGCTTGCGAAGCATTGGGGGGACGGGTCGAGCCCGCCCCTTCCCGTGAATTCGGTCGAGCGGAACTCCATGTTCTCTCGACCGATGTTCTCTTTGAGGGTGTCCCCGTCTCGTCCACAGTCTGGATGAGTCACGGTGACCAGGTCCATGATTCAGGGTCCGCGTTCGTCTCGCTCGCGGGGACCGCCACCTGCCCGGTCGCGGCAGTCCGGCACCGTGACCGACCTGTTTATGGGCTTCAATTTCATCCCGAGGTCGCCCACACCGCGTTCGGGTCGCAGATCCTGAGCAACTTCTTGGACAAGGTCTGCCGGAGCAAGGGCTCATGGACCATGGAGGCGTACCTCGAACGGGCCATTGCCGACGTCCAAAGACGGGTAGGAGACGATGAACGAGTGGTCTGCGGTTTATCGGGTGGAGTCGATTCCGCCGTTGTCGCGGCCCTACTGGCCCGTGCGATCGGTTCTCGGGTCGTCTGTGTCTTTGTCGATAATGGATTGCTTCGGGGTGGCGAGCGGGAAGCGGTGGTCGAGACCTTCGGCAACCATTCGAAAGCCGAACTTCGGGTCGTTGATGCGTCGGCGCAGTTCTTGAACGTGCTCGACGGCGTCACTGATCCACAAGAGAAACGGATACGGATTGGTCACACGTTCATAGATGTCTTTCGCCATGAAGCGAAGTCGATCGTAGGTGCTAAGTATCTGGCACAGGGGACACTTTATCCCGATGTGATCGAGAGTGGTGGCTCGCTCGACGGGCCTGCAGCGACGATCAAGTATCACCACAATGTTGGTGGACTCCCCGCCGAGCTTGGCTTCGAGTTGATCGAACCACTTCGCGACCTGTTCAAGGACGAGGTTCGTCGACTCGGCTTGGAGCTGGGGTTGCCGGACTCGCTGATCTGGCGGCACCCCTTCCCCGGTCCGGGCCTGGCCGTTCGTTGTTTGGGTGCGGTGTCTCCGGCGAAGCTCGAAATCTTGAGGCAGGCGGACGCCATTTTCCTCGACGAGCTGCGAACGGCGGGCCTCTACCGCAAGATCGCCCAGGCGTTCGCAGTCCTCTTGCCGGTCCAGTCGGTTGGTGTCATGGGTGATGGCCGAACGTATGAGAACGCGATTGCCTTGAGGGCCGTCGAGACCGACGACTTCATGACCGCCGACTGGTCACACGTTCCTCACGAAGTACTCGCCAGGAGTTCGACCCGGATCATCAACGCAGTCAAGGGCGTGAATCGAGTCGTCTATGATGTGACGAGCAAGCCCCCAGGAACGATCGAGTGGGAGTGAGATCGGGATATCTTTCGCATTCGTCGAGAAATCTCTTCTTAGGTCTCCCTCGGCTCGGGTAAAATCCAGTCGGCTCCGCGTCTGGTCGAGGCCTATCGCCACTCGACCTCACGCGGGCTCCATAACCCGTGCGAGGATTGATGATGACAAATGCTTCTTATGAACACAATATGCTGTTTGGGTTAATTGCCCATCAGGTGGGCTTTGTCGACCAGATGACACTGGTCAAAGCTCTTAGACGATGGGCAACTGGTCGAAATATCAGTATCGGTCAACAGTTTGTGGATCAGGGGTTTGTCGATGTTGCTGAGTGCGGCCTGATCGAATCGCTTGCCCTGAAGCATTTGGCCCGCCATGGTGCGGAGATGACTCTTAGCTTCCACTCATTTCAGTCATATGAAAGTGTCTGTGATCAATTACGAAAAATTGATGATCCCGCAGTCCAAGAGCTCTTGTCCACCATCGCACACTCGGTAGTTGAGCACGAAGCGGGCAGCACATCGGAGGCTGTGAGAAGTCAACTCAGCTTTCAACGCTATAAAGCTGAGCGAGAGCATGCTTCTGGAGGCTTAGGAAAGGTTTGGTTGGCCAAAGATAATGAGCTCCATCGATGGGTTGCCCTCAAGTCCATTAAGGATGCCTGGGCCGACGATCCGCGAACACGTCAGCGGTTCGAGTTTGAAGCGGAGGTGACGGGTAATCTCGAACATCCCTCGATTGTCGCCGTCTATGGTCTTATCACCGACAAGGTTGGGCGTCCGCAATATGCGATGCGGCTGATCCGGGGGCTCGACCTTCGTGCGGTCCTCTACCTGCATCACAAGAGACGCGATTATCATCAGGCCATCGACCTCATCTACCAGGGCATGACGCGGAAAGAGGCTGAGCTCGAGGTCATCGCAGGAGGACGCAAAATCACGGAGGAAGCGTGGATCCGCGAACGACGGGGGCTGCTGACCAAATTCGTGGCCGCCTGTGATGCCCTTGACTACGCCCACGATCGCAAGGTCCTGCATCGCGATCTGAAACCAAGCAACTTCATGATCGGCAAGCATGGCGAGATTCTCGTCGTCGATTGGGGCCTCGCCAAAACCGCCGATCCGCGTGGCCACGTACAAACCCCGACCGAAGACCTGGCAGGCCGAACCTATTATCCCTCTTCGGGAGGGAGTGAGGTCGAAACGCACGCTCACGACATGGTCGGCACCCCCGACTACATGAGTCCAGAGCAGGCGAATCACGAACACGATACCCTCGGTCCGGCCACCGATATTTATAGCTTAGGGGCGACACTTTTCACGATCCTGACAGGACGGACACCTACCACGGTGCCGTCGATTCTGATAACCGACCACGAGAAACGAAATTTCATCCTGAACTCAACGCGCGCGGGGACGTTCGATCGACCTCGAGAGGTCGTACCCTCCGTACCGCGACCTCTCGAAGCGATCGTGCTCAACGCGATGGCTCTGAAGCCCGAAGATCGCTATCCCAGCGCGGCGGCCCTAGCCCGGGATATCGAACGATGGCTGGCCGATGAACCAGTCTCGGTCGACGTGGAACCCTGGCTCGAGCGGCTCGCTAGATGGGGGCGCAAGAACCGCACAATCGTCGCTGCGGCAGCAATGTTACTCATGACGGGAACCGCCTCACTCGGGATTGGCTATTATTTACTTGCTAACGAGAAAGCACGAGTCACCCGAGAACAAGCGCAAACGGAGAAAGCGCTCAACCTGGCGATCGAAACCGTCGATCGGACTCTCTCGCACCTGGCTGACAATGGCATGTATAATATCCCCGAGCTGTCCGAACTCCGCCGGCGGATCGCGATCGATGCCCAGGAACAATTTGAAGGCCTCAGCCGGATCAATCCCAAGAAATGGGACCTCAAAGTATCACGCGTCCATATCTACAAGATCTTAGGTAATATCGAACGGGGGACCGGCCACTTCGCCGCGTCTGAAATCGCCTATGCCAGCGCCCTGGCGTTGCTGGCGATTGACGCCCCAATCAACAAGCGAAACCTGATTGATTATGCGATCCTCACCGAAACGATGCGTGAGCGTGCCGAAGGACGAAGGATGGCCGGAGACCCGAAGGCCGCAATCACAGGCCAACGCGAGGCTATCGCGCTTGTCGATCGACTGATCCTCGTCGACCCGTCCAACCCATCGCTCATGGAGCTTCGGGGCACCATTCAAGGTGAAATGTCCGACTCGCTCAGCGAACTGAATGAATTCGTCCAGGCCAAAACAGAAGTCGAATCGGCCATCCTCGCACTAAACACTGCGGCAAAACAAGAGATCAGTGGCACACCCGAAACAAGGTTAGGCAGGACTCTCAATCTGACCTTGTTCCATGTATTGGCGGCTAAATTCAACCGGATCGAAAATCAGATCGATGACTCAATCCAGCATCGAGAGGCCGCAGAAACGAGTGCGATCGAGGTGATCGAAAAGCTGGGGAATCGCAACGACGCATCCTATCTACTTGCCCTGTGTCACCACGAGGAGGCCTCATTACTCGTCTCACAGCAGAAGCCCGCCGAGGCACAGGTTCCGTTCGGCAAGGCGATCCGTGAGCTTGAACGCTTCCGCAAACTCTACCCGTCGCTGATCGAATACCCGCGGGTGTTGGCGATCGCCTTCGAGGATCGGGGAGCCTCTCTTGCCACAATGGGGAAGACCGAACTCGCTGATGCCGACTACACCAAAAGCGAAGCGCTGCTCACGGGGTTACTGGAGCGCAACCCCGATCACAACGGCTTTCGTGAACAGCTTCGGAAGCTAAGAACCTACCGCGGGGCCATCAAGGACAAATAGCCAACTCGCAATGCATTCTTACTATTTACTAATGTTTGTTGATGAACGTTTAACACATTATCAATATTCTATTCACCTTGTTCTTATCGAAGAGACAAGCACATCACATTGAATATCAACTTGCCAACAAGAACCACCTTTTCACAGTACGGTCTAATAAGAGCTGGTGCGACCAGCGACGTAGCTCGAAGCGGCTCGCTTGGGATCAATGGCAAAGCCAAAGAGCAAGCGAGCCGCTTGCGGTGAAGTCGAAGTTGCCCACTAATCCTTCTTGGAGTCGGGTTTCTTTGTGGGATTAATATTTCCTGGCGGGGCGGGTGGAGC
>JANXSX010000036.1 GCA_025356475.1 Isosphaeraceae bacterium
CAGGACAGAAAGCCATGGGCATCGCGGGTGACTCGCTCATCCATGCAGACGATACTGAGGTGGCGAGGAATTGCAAGGTGCTGATCGATAATCAGGCCATTTTGAGCAACCTTGGTGCCGAGATGGGGACTGAACGGTTACCATCTACCTATGGCAATCGAGAATCAGGATCAATCCGCAAGTAGGGCGTCGATCGCCTCGCGACGTGTGGAGTATATCGGCATCACGAAGTCGAGTGACGTCAGATGGAGAAGCTCTCGGGCGTGGTCGGACGCGCCTGCGAGGACAAGCGATCCCCCCTTGGCGGTGGTCGCCTTCCAACATCGAAGTAACAGCCCCAGAAAGTTCGATCCCACATATCCAATCCGACTCAAGTCGAAGACGATTTGGGGATTTTCCTGGTCATGGACCTGATTCAGGAGCATCTTCGCGGCGGAGTCATCCATGCCGAAATCGATCGTCTCGATCGCCGGCGTTCCCGCGATGATGGTCAGGTCGCCATGCCGTTCAATCGTGAAGGCATCGCCGCTCGAATCCGGGGTGTTGTTCATAGCTGGGAGACTCGACGGAGATGAGCGACCATCGCGCGACCCGCGTGGGGCCGGGCGATAGTTCAATCTCAAGCGGACTGATGTGGAAAGCTGCTCCAGACTAGCGCCTGGAGGCTCGCTTCACAATGGCAGTTCGGTCAAGCAGGCGGGGTGGTCTGATTATCTCACCTTGAGACACCTGCCACTTGCTTCCAGGGAGCGATGAAGTGAACCCGATGGCTCAGCGATCACGTCCCCGAAGAAGCCCATTGCCGGTCGTAAACTCGCTTGAGTCAAGCCGATGGTCGGCTGTAGGAGAAGGCTCGGACGACCTCATAGAGGTCCTGAGTGACGAGAATCTCTTCATTCTCGAAGTCACGCAGCCAAACGTAGTTATCGCGATAGGCCTGGGCGAGCAGCGGGTAGAGGTCCGCCAATCGGATCGGGGCGGAAGGTTCGTGGGACTCGTCGGCGTGCATTTCTTCTTCGGGGTGCGGGAACAGACGAAGACGCGCGGTTGCCATCGGATTTCCTCCTCCATGCGATCTGAGGGCCGACGCCATGTCACCAACTCGGGCAAGCCTGAGAGATGGGATCAGCGTGCGGGAGATACTTCTCAACCCGTCACTGCTAGCTATCGGCTACCGACGACCCGGAGCATCAGCCGAATCGCCAAAATCCGACAAAGTGGACCAGACCTACCCCAGGATTTCTTTGGAATCGAGACTCCGTCCCGCCATAATCGAGGGTCCACTCTCCCAGAGAAGTCGCACCTGGAGCTTGACTCGATGGAACTGCTACCTCGCTTACACGGAATCGTTCCGCCCCTGCCGACCCCGATCGGCCCCGATGAGTCGATCGACGTCGGATCGCTCATGCGACTGGTGGACGCACACATCAATGCTGGAGTTCACGGCCTCTGGGTGCTCGGCACGACCGCGCGATTCGACATGATCCCGGACAATCGTCAGCGGATTATCGCAGAGGCAGTGGCTTCCACAGCTTTGGGGCGACTCCCGCTGGTCTTGAACGTCTCCGACCAAGGGACGGAACGGACTGTCCAACGGTCCAAGATGTTCGACGACCTCCCTTACGACTACTATGCGGCCCTTCCGCCATGGTATCAGCCGATGTCCCCAGGTGAGGTCTCGGACTATTTCCTCGCGTTAGCAGATCGGCTGGCCAAACCGGTCGTGATCTATAACGCCCCTTGGGTCTGCAATCAGTTGAGCTTCGAGCACCTTCGCAAGCTGGCTGAGCACCCTCGGATTGTCGGTTGTAAGGACGTTATTCAGACCCTGACCAGAACGCTCGACTGGTCGCCTGCCGAGCGCCGGGAGCTAGATTTTAGCTACTTGCACGGGACCGATCTGATCGCCAGCTCGACAGATCTGGGCTCCGATGGCTTCGTCTCGAGTCTCACAAACGCCTTTCCCGAACTTGCGGTTGCCATCTGGGATGCGGTTCGAGGTGACGAGGCCGAGGAAGCGTTTCGGCTCCAGTCTCAGTTTAGCCGCCTGGCGCGAGTCACCGGGTTCGGACCGATGCTCGCCTGTTTGGAAGCCATCTGCCGGCACCGGGGCTTCCTCGAGCGGATGCTCCCTGCCCCGCTCCGTTCGCTCGATGAGGCGACTGCCAAGCGGGTGGTCGATGCGGTTGAGGCACTCGGAGTTCTGCCCAAGGCTGAGCTTGGGGTCGAAGCCTAAAATCGGGGGCGACGAGTTCCCCCAGAATTGTTAAAGTTCGCGAGATCGCCGACCGTGGTGTAAGGATATGCCCTCGGCGGTTTGTTCCCTCCCAAGTTTTGCTTGGGGTCGATGGTTCAAGGAGGAACCTCGCGCATGGAAGCTCGTTCGTCCCGCGCGCGTTTTGGACTCGTCCTCGCGAGCTTGCTGGCCGTCCAGCTTATCGCAGGTGCATCGCACCGGACCGAAAACTTCGTCGTGGAAGCGCCTACCCCCGAGATTGCTCGTCAAGTCGGCGAGCACGCCGAACTCTGCCGAACTCGGATCGCTCGCGAGTGGCTGGGACGGGACCTCGCCCGCTGGCCGCAGCCTTGCCCGATCAAGGTCAAGCTGACACGAGGGGAAGCGGGGGGCTTGACCTCGTTCGGCTTCCACCGTGGGAAAGTGAGCGATCAGGAGATGTCGGTCGAAGGTCGGCTCGACCGAATCCTCGCCTCGGCGATCCCTCACGAAGTGACTCATACCGTCCTGGCCGCCCACTTCGGAGCCCCAATGCCGCGTTGGGCCGATGAAGGGGCTGCCCTCCTCTCCGAAGATGATCGCGAACTTCGCAGACATGACGAGATCTGCTCGCGACTCGTCTCAAGGCGTGGTGAACTTCCCCTGGCTCGACTCTTCGCCGTTGAAGAGTATCCCCACGACCTGCTGGGCTTTTATGGACAGGGGTACTCAACCTCTCGGTTCCTGGTCGAGATGGGGGGCAAGCCTCGGTTCCTCAAATTCATCAGCGATGGGGGCAAGATGGGCTGGGATCAGGCGACCCAAATGCATTACGGACTGGCCGATGTCCGAGAACTCGATCGCGCCTGGCGAGCCTGGCATACGGTCGTCGCAGAATACCGCCTAAAAACCGAAACCCTGGCGGCGAGCGAGCCGATCGCTCAGGGCCAGTAATCAGAAACGCCCTTGGCACTTCCCCAGAAGTGAACAAGGGCATCTCTGATTTCGAGAAGTGATTACTTCTCGATGGCAAGCAATTCAATTTCGAAGATGAGCGCCGAGTAGGGCGGAATCTTGGGCTCGCGGCCATTGGGTCCGTAGGCGAGTTCGAAGGGGATGAAGAACTTGCTCTTGCCACCGACCTTCATGAGCGGAACGCCTTCAGTCCAGCCTGGGATGACCATGCTGAGTCCGAAGCTGGCGGGCTGGCCGCGATCGTACGAGCTATCGAACGGGGTGCCGTCGATCAAAGTTCCCTTGTAATGCGCTTTGACCGTATTGGTCGCCTTGGGACTCGCCCCGGTCCCTTCTTTGAGGACGATATACTGGAGACCGCTCGCAGTGGTCGTCACGCCGGGCTTTGCGGCGTTTGCCTTGAGGAAGTCTGCTCCTTCTTTTTTGAACTTCTCGGTCGACTTGGCCTGCATCTCAGCCTGTTTGGCCATCATCTGTTCTTGGAACTGCTGCTTGATCTCAATGATCTGAGCATCAGTGAGCTTCACTTTGCCGTCGCCGAATCCATCCTTCACGCCTTGGAGAAAGACGTCGGTGTCGACCTCGACCCCGTTCAACTTGAAGTTCCTGGCCATCTCGATGCCGATTGTGTAGCTGATCTTCTGCTTAAAGTCTTTGAATCCGCTCTCATCGGGAGCTGCCGCCTTTGGGGCGGGAGTGGGAACGGTGGCCGGCGCGGCGGGCTTGGGCACTTGGGCCAGGGCGTCGGCGGGCAGGAAGCTGCCGAAGAGGGCGAGGCCCAGCGCGGCGACGGTCAGACGAATCATCGATATCCCTTGTCTCGAAGAGAAAATTCCCGAGCCCACCTGGCACGAACGAGCCTGGCCCTCAACTCGGTCCCTCATTGTAAAAAATCGCCAACCCGGCGCACACACTCCGTTTGGCCAATCTTCAACAATTTCTGATCTTCGATGGCAGTCAATTCCCGAGCACCTTCGCTGCCGAGACCAAGCGACGGACAACTTCAGGGTCTGTCACGGCGATCGGCAGGTCCCAGGGGAGTGGGTCACGTTCGGGGCCTGTACCCCTCATTCCACAGTCCCATAATCGAGTCACCGAGGATCCTGCGTGAACCTCGCGAACACCGGTCTGATCGACGATCTCCTTGAGGTTCTGCTCGGATACACCCCCTCCGGCAAGGATTATAATCCGGCCTGCCGACTGATCGACCAGGCGAGCCAGCCGATCAAGGCCTTCGGTTGCACGTGAACTTCCTCCAGACGTCAAGACGCGATCGACCCCAAGATCGATCAAGGTTTCGAGCGATGCGAATGGGTCCGCCACTGAATCAAAGGCTCGGTGGAAGGTAACGGACATTGGGCGAGCCTCCTCGATCAGAGCCCTCATGAGTTTATGGTCAACGCTTCCCTCGGCGTGAAGTAGTCCAAAAACGACACCCGTAGCGCCAGCAGCCTTGGCCGTAGCGATGTCGTATCGCATGACCTGGAGTTCCAACTCCGAGGCCAAGAAATTGCCGGCCCGAGCACGGATCAAGACATGGACGGGAATCTCTAGCGCACCAACTGTCAATGCGATCGTCCCGGCAGATGGAGTCGTCCCACCCGACCCGAGGTCAGCGCAGAGTTCAACCCGATCCGCCCCACCACGAAACGCAGCAAGAGCGGATTCTACACTCTCAACACAGATCTCAACCAACACGCCCGACGACAAGGCTGGCGCATGCATGATATCGCATTCCATGAGCGGCGACTCGACAACGCGGATGACGCCTGGGTGGTCGAAGATGGCCAGCATCGAAGCCGGCGGTCAAAGTTCGGTCGACCCTACTTTGCCTCTATGAGGTGCCGAGTCACAACGGGCTGCGAAATGGCGTACCTTCCAAGATATCACCGCACACGGTGGGAACCTCTAGGTTCACACCTTGCAAGGAACGAAATTTCGGGGGAGAATCGCATGATAAGCTCGGTCGGGGTTAGGCCGGGGAGGCAAGTCGGAATGCTGACCAAATTGCGTTCTCTCTTTAGTGCAGACGATGACCCTAACGGGCCTCGGCGAGGCCGTATCGAGATCGCCGACCGATTCGACATCGTTTCCGAGACCTCATCGCAAGGTAGTATGTCGCGTGTCTACAAAGCCCATGACCGCGAACTTGGTCACTCTGTCTGTCTGAAGATCCAGGACAAAGCGAAGAATAGTGCCGCAGCGGCGCGTTCTCACGAAGAGAAACCGTGCGAAGGGCGAGTCTCCAAATCTATCCGGGATGCCAACGTTGTCCACACCTACGAGTACGGTGAGACAATTAAGGGCGATCACTACATCGTGATGGAATATGTGGACGGCGTCGATCTAAAATTTGTCCGCGATAATGTCAAATTGAACTTGATGGGCAAGTTAAAGCTCTTGATTCAAGCCGCCGAAGGCTTGGCCGGGGTCCATGCGGCGGGGTTCATCCACCACGACATGAATCCTGGCAACGTGATGATCAATCGCGAGAATCATATCAAAATCATTGACTTCGGCCTGGCGGTTCCGAACGCTCCTGAGTTCTGCAAGCCGGGCAATCGGACCGGCACCCTTCAGTATATGGCTCCTGAGCTGATCCGCCGCGAGGCGATCGACGAGAAGATCGACATTTTCGGATTCGGAGCGATCTCGTTCGAGTTCCTCACCAAGAAGCTTCCGTTCGGCGCGAGTAACGCCGGTGGCGGGAATAGCTCGATGGCGATGATGCTCCAGCGCCTTAATCACGAGCCTCTCGACCCGCATGAAGCCAATCCGAAACTGACCTCCGAGCTATGCGATGTGCTTCGCCAAACGCTGGCACGCAAGAGAGAGGAACGTTGGCCCAGCATGGCCACGTTAGCCCAGACCCTCAAGACCATCCGCGAATCGCTCCGCAAAGAGTGAGCCTACCCGAATGGCATGAACTTAAGCCTCAAGGTCTCCCGTTCATCCGCCGCAAAGCGTGAATCGCGAACAACGTGTAGCCTCTTGAGCACGGGAGAGACGTCAGTCCTCCTGGGGTTTTAGGATACGACCTCACCAGGAAACGGACGGAGTGCTCGCATGCATCTCTCGATCACTCCCGTCCTGACACGGTTGCGTCAAGTCATCCGTGAAATTCTCAAGCCGGAAACCATTCGCGACGGCACATGGCACTGATGAGCATTTCTGGGTGCCACCCGCCGCTGGCATACGATCTTGTGATATCGGTGATGGTAGAGTCGGCTCGGGTTCAGGAGGTGGTAGTAGACCGGGTGAGTTTTCTCGATGCGTTACGGTGGTTAACGCATTTAATACCGGGTGGCGAGCCGGGAGACATTCTCGTCAATCCGCTCTGTCCCAACCGCATTGAACCACGAGTGATCAAGCGTCGAATGAAGATGTTTCCCTTGATGAAAGAGCCCCGATCCGTACTCCGTAAACGCTTGCTGGATAAGAAGGATGCGGCTTAAGTTCATGCCATTCAAGAATGACCCCTTCACCGCCTTTCCTTCACCGGATGCTGACCCCTTCACCGGATGCAAGGAATCTACCCAAACCTCCTAAACATCGCTTGGCGATAAGGATGACCCCTTCACCGCCCCTTCACCGCCCCTTGGCGATAAGGATGACCCCTTCACCGTGTCCCCAACGAACACGGCGGCGCTCGCCGCCTGAGCCTCGCGCGGCACCTGCGACCACAGTTCATCAGAGATGGGAAGCGGATTCGGCATAATGAAGGTATAGTGACCTCATCGGCAAATTTCAATACCAGATTGTGAAGGGCTACCGGCGTAGGGTGGCACCCGCCGCAGTAGTCGGTTGACAATCGCTCTTGGCTATGGTTCATAAAGAGGAAGGAGGTATATCACGTGCGCCTAGTTTGAGTATCTCCTCTCCCCTTCAATCGTGCGAACATATATCGGAGGCTAGTGCAATGGCGACGATCGTTAGTGGCAGAGCATCGCGGCTCATAGCGGCGGGATTTGTGGTTGCTCTGATATCGGCTCAGTCGGGATGCGGGGGTGATCCCTCGTTGCCGAAGCTGGGCAAGGTCTCGGGTACGGTGACATACCAGGGGAAAGCGGTCGACGCCGGTCACATCGTTTTCACCCCCGTCGCTGGAAAGGGAGGAGAAACGGGACAGAGCGCGACCGGGGAAATCAGTTCCGGTGGGTCATACTCGATCACGACCTTCAATACCGGGGATGGTGCGATTCTTGGGGAGCACGTCGTGACCGTTGAGCTTCGCAAGGCTGGCGAAGACGCCTATCCCAAGCCAAACGCCGACGGGACAATCGACTATAAACTGCCGAAATCGTTGGGTCCGGTGAAGTACTCAAAGGCGGAGACATCTCCGCTACGGTGCACCGTTGTGGCCGAAGGAACAAAGTTTGATATGGAGTTGAAAGATTGATGCCACCGGCTCATCGGGCCAGACCCCGACCAGACGCGGTCGTCGCTGATGGAAGCTTGGATAATGCCTGACGAGCTGCCTCGTGTTTCGGGTCACAGGCCAGGGTGGCGCGAAACCACGAGGCAGCAATCTCTGGCTTGCCCAGGTCCAGGCAGAGCTGACCGAGCCGATAGCGAATCTGGGGGTCATGTGGATTTTCGGAGGCTTGGTCGTTAAGAGCAGACATCGCAGCCAGATTCTGGTTTAGCGCCAGGACGCGTTCAGAATCGCGATCAGAGTCGGCGACACGACCAAGTCGACGCAACGTAAGCCCTCGTTGATAAAACGTTTGAGTTCGGTAGGGGTCGGCCTTCACTGCTCGGTCAAGGTGACTTAGTGCGAGTTCCGGACGTCCTTCAGCAAGGTCGAGGGTTGCCTGTTGGGTGAGCAAGCCGGGGTGGTCAGCGGCCGAAGCAAGACCGGTTGTGATCGCCAGGCGAAAACCGTCTACATCGCCTTTTATCAGCAAGCTTTCCGCAAGCAACTCAGCGCGATGCCCTTCAGGCACCCGCCCCTTGCAGAGTCCCAGCTCGCGGATTGCCGCATCGGCATCGCCGAGTTTCACCAGTGTCTCAGCGAGTTCTAGACGAACTTGCGGCTGCGCGCGGTCAAGGGCCAGCGACCTCTCGAACGCGGGGCGAGCTTGCTCATACTCGACATTTTCCAGGAAGATTGTGCCCAGAGTTCGCCAGACTCGCGAGTCCTCTGGGGCAAGACGTGTGACTATCTCTAACGCACGCACTGTGGTTGACCGATCGCCAAGGTCGTAGGCTGCACATGCGACCCAACGCGCAGAATCGGCATCATCAGGACGTAGGTTGCTCGCGATCTCAAACCAGTTGAGAGCCAGTAACGGTTGACTCGCTTCGTAGAGTGTTCGCCCTTTCCAGTAAGCAAAATCGGCAGCCTCTGGCCCATGAGGGTCGACCCGATTGAGCGCATTGACCGCCTCGCCAAGCTCGTGATATTCCACCGCCACCCGAGCCCTGAGAATCAATGCGCGATCAGCAGTCGTGGGCGTGGATTCAGGAAGGTCGAGCCAGGCCAATGCCTCAGAGGGCTCTCCCTCGCTGATGAGAGACTTTGCCTGTGCGAGATGTCTCTCGGGACGCCCCGAAATCCAGACCCAGACTGCAGCACCGACAACGACGACGAGACCGACCCAAAACCACGGTTTCGAGGGAATCCTTGCATTCTTGTCTCTGGAATTCGAAAGGTTCTGCATTTTTTAGAAAACTCGCCAGATTTTGATTGACAATGTGAAAGGGGCAGTTCAACATACTCGACAGGTTGGGTCACGGGAATGGTCAAATTCCTGTGGTCGATGTTTCATTTCATCCGATTGTCACGTTACTCAGGCTCTCGATTCGGCCACGATTCCATGTCGTACAGCCCACGCATCTCTCATGAGTGGAGATGAATGTGGAGCTGGGACCCTCTCTTCTTCTCATCTGTGGAGGTGATTTATGAAGGTGTCAGCAAAACTCGGTATTCGACGTCGTATAGGGTTCACACTGATCGAGTTGTTGGTCGTCATCGCCATCATCGCCGTGCTGATCGCTCTGCTTCTTCCAGCAGTACAGGCTGCTCGTGAAGCTGCCCGACGTGCCTCATGCATCAACAACATGAAGCAATTGGGTATTTCCATGCACAATTACCACGACACGATCGGCTCGTTTCCGACCTCGTTCTGGCGCAATACGATCGATCAGGGAAAGACGACTGCCAATGGCACGAACCGGCATAGCTGGTTCGCCATGATACTACCATTCATGGAGCAAACGAATCTGTACAATGCCATGAACTTTTCGGTGGGTGTTGGCGGACCGATCAATGATACGGCGACAATGACACCCCTGAATGTACTGATGTGCCCAAGTGATCCTTCCCCAACGATCTCATCATTCCCACGCGTTGATCAAGGCGTTGGCAAGAACAACAATTCCGGGCCCAAGATGGATTACGCCGGCAATTTCGGCGATAACCACAATGATGATCCGACGTGGTGGACCTTCCCGAACCTACCGACTGCCCGTGATAACGGTTTCGGCGAGGCGAACACGCAAACGGGTATTATGTGCCGCTCGGGAGGGACGACCGCACTTCGCGACATCACTGATGGCACCAGTAATACAATCGCCGCCGGAGAGGTGCTCTATGAAAGCAACGATTGGTGGACCTGGGCCAATCCCAATGGCTCAACCTGCGGCACCTCATGTCCACTTTGTTACAATCGCGTAACTCAGCACCAAGGTGATGCCTCTAGCGCAATCGATAGCCGGAACTGGAGAGTCGGCTTCGGATTTCGCAGCCAGCACCCTGGCATCGTCAACTTTGTCTTCTGCGACGGTTCGGTCAAGGCGCTCAAATGCACGATCAACCGTCAGACCTACCGCGCGCTGAGCACGCGAAACCAAGGCGAGATCATCAGCGCCGACTCATTCTGAGGGGTGGCTTAACCAGTGTGAGAATTTTTCGGGCGGGGGTGGTTGAACCATCCTCGCTTTTGTCATCGATTGACTCGACGCTACAACCACTTTCCTGTGACCAAGACTTTGGCGGGAGTTAGCCCGTGCGCACTCTGCAAAGCCTCATCTCTATGTCTATCTTCGCCGTTGCAACGACGGTCGGTTGCGGGGAGAAGGAGCCAGGCGGGAATCCACTGTTCGAACCGAAAAAGTCAAACAGCATCCTTCTACCGGCCGAACAGGAGCTTGGCGCGAAGCTTTCTCATATTATCAACACTGCCAATGCCAAATATCGAAATCTTAAGTACGAGTATGATGAAAATCTGCTGGATATTCTCGACCGTATTGAGCTTCGACTGGCTGGCAATTCGGATAAGCTCGACCCTCTGCCGTTGCCAAACCTCGATGAAGGTGAGCAAATTGAGCATTTCCGGGAAACGACGCGCCGTTGGACTGAGAAGTCGAAGAAAGATCTCCGAGCGACAATCGAACTACTGAAGGCTTCGGTCGCTGCCCGCAAGCCCGGTGGGCCTGCCTATCACCCTGATTTTCACAAGTCCTTCGCTGCGGCATTCGATGACCTGATTCCTCTGGAAGTTGAAGAGATCCGCGAGCGTCGGAACAAAGCGATCCACTCAGCGGCCAAGCCCGTCTTCGACGAATACCGCAAATCAGCACCCGATGCTGTCAAGCAACATCAGAAGACTCTCAACACCCCTCCTTTCCACCTCCCCGCCAAGGACACGACCACGATAACAAATTGACGATTGGCTGATTGGCGTCAATTAGAATTCCCCCTAGCGCTCGGCAGTTGGTGCGCGCGTCCAGATTCGTCGGGAGTTACTCAAGGCCTCCCGGACACCCCGAACTACCAGTTGAGGCCGTAGATTGCCTTTCCAGACAGCGATCTTTACCCAAATTCGAGCACCAACAGCCGAGCGTTAGGCATTTCCTCCAGAGATCGGCAAGAATTCGTGATGTCGCCTTTGAGTTCCCTGCCCCCTTTGACTCCCCCCAGATCCCCCAGTCAGCGTTGAGGAATAAGAACGACCCCTTCGACCCGACCCGGATCTGTGGGAGCCCTGGGAGGGCAACGACCCAGGGCGACCCGGCCCTTTGATTCCCTGATTCCTGTCCCGTTGATTCCACAGCAACCAACCTGGCAGCGACTGTCTGCGATAGCCTATAAGTCCGCATATCAGGGGCCACGTTGCAAGTTCTTGTGTACTCGAATCAAGAACACGCAAACCGTACCCGCTGCGTGGACCGCCAAACTGGCGAAGGACAACTCAGTGATCTTGGTGCCGCCTGCCAAACCGTGCCGATCCCCTGCGGAATTACTCAAGCCAGCCAAACCGTCCACGACTTGGGTCAGGCCGTGCGCCATCTGATGAACAGGCTGCGTGGCACCCGACTTGGGGTCGATCTTAAGCTTTACTCGAACCTGCTTGTAGAGTTTCCCCAAGTCACCCGATGAGTCCGGAATCTCGCCATGTTCCATGAGGATCGTCTTGCAGGTGCTTTCAAGCAGTGTCCGGGCTGCCGTAATCGCACTTGCGGGCGACGAAGGGATGCGGGAAGCGGCCGTAAACCATTGCTGTCTAACTCCCGTCAGCGTCAAATTGGACAATTCGACGCCCATCGGACTATGTCCGTCAGCCTGAACGAGAAGCGCAAGCAACTCACTCCGCGTCGCGGCATCAGGCATGGGATGCCTTGACGCTGGAGGGTCATCGCAGAGATCGTACAGGGCCTGACGCTGGTTTTCAGGCGTCAATGCGCGAACACAATCTTCGAAGATCCCTGACTTAACCGGCGCGACGGGGTAACTGGACAGGTCGGGGACGCTCCCCTGAAACCTGGCGAAGTACTCTGGGATCTGTTCGAGCGAAAAGCCAGTACGGCCGTAGCAGAACGCCTGGGCGAATCGCTTGATAATTGACTGTTCTGCGGGTTTCACAAGTATACGTTTACCAAACAGCCTGGAGAACATCAAGGCGTAGTCGCGTCAGACTGAAACCGGCAAACGCGACGACTGGATTTGAACTGCTTAACCTATTCATTACACTTGAGTTGCGTCAACGAGAAGCTTGACGCTTAGCCTTCTGACTCTCCGTTTGAACTGAGATTCCACGAGAAATCAGGCACTCCC
>JANXSX010000086.1 GCA_025356475.1 Isosphaeraceae bacterium
CGTTCGGCCTTGTTCAGAGTCGCGTCGCTAATGAAAAACTCACCAAGCACGGCCTTGGCCTGCATCTCTTTGTCCTGGACTTCGAGGACCTTGGAGAGATCGATAAGCCGGTTGATCTCATGGGTGAAGACCGCTTTGAGATGTTTCTGTACTTGTAAATACCGATCCTTGTCGTCCGGGGAGATCATGTCGGTGCTGATGACCGACTCCTCGTCATCCCACTCATTGGGGGGAATGCCCAGCAAGCAGAGGGCTTGGATCCGATTGGTCGGAGACAATTCTCCAGCGAACTTATCGGAGCTGACTTTGCCGATCAAGTACGTCCAACGTTTCATCAGGAAAAGGCAGCCGTGATAGGACGTCTTGAGCCGAGCGACGACCTGGCCAGGCTTCTTCTTGAGATTGCTCGCGAGGGTCTCAGCCCGGGCGAGCTGATCGACATCCCAAACGACCCCGGCTCTGTAGATCAGCCAGTTCCGCTTGGTGGTTGCGCGGTCTTTCGACTGTGCAAGCCGTTCGCGCTCGGTTTGGAGACAAAGGTCCACCTGGCGGATTGACCGCTTGAGGATCTTGGACGCTGGGGTCGCTCCCGCGAGCGTGGCATTGGGTGACATGGCCATCGTCGTAATCCCGTAAATGGGGTGCTACATCGCACATTACGGAATTGCTATCGGTATGCGGGATCGAAGACTTTGGGGATTCTGGGTGGTTGTGAGAAGATATTTTGGTCAGGAGGTTTTGAAGTCCGGGGATGACCCGCCTGTCAGCCGGTTCGCCGGGGGATAGCCGGATGCGTGCGTTCTCCTTACTGGCATTCGGCGATCCACTGGGACGTGGCTTGGACCTCGCAATCTCCCTGCCACGTGGAGTCGTCAACGTGACTGTGCTAGAATTCAAAGTATGCGCCTCCGCGAACATTCTTTCGCGTCTGGGCGTAGATTCGGAAGTGCCGTATCGGCTTTTGTGGTCGTCTGCGTTCCTGTCTTGGGCCTCCTTGACATCATACCTGGCTTCCCTATTTTTCCGCTGGTCAGGAGCTTGACCCCTTGAAACGGCCCATTTCCCTGCGGCCAGTCGTTCTTTTTGTCGCTCTGGCGGGTTGCGATTACTCAGCTCCAGACGACTCGTTACCGCCTCCATCCGCCCCGGCGGTCGGACAGTCCGTACAGGTGCCTTCAGGAATTGGGTCGGACCCGGCAAACCGCAGTCTCTCGACCGACGAGCAGGCCAAGCGGGACGCGATCCTTGAGAATGTGGTGAAACTGATTCGGACCGCCAGCCTGAAGCCAGGTGGCGACAACTTCGCGATTGCCACCGAGAACCTCAATCAGTACTTCAGCCAAGACGTCCTGCCCGTCGACTACCGGATGTCGGCTGGTGCCAGGAATTTCTTGCTCGCGGCATTTGATGAGAAGACTGTCAAAGGGTTGGAGAACTCGACGTTCGATGTTCGGAGAGATGCCCGGCATATTGAAGACTGCATGCTCTATCGCGATATCGCGCTCCGCGTTGCTGGCGATGGGGATGAACTTGTTCGGGTCCAGCGCGTTTTCGATTGGCTTGTCAAGAATATCGTGCTCGTACCAGTGAACAGTTTGGCAGGTGGTGGGCTGCCTCACGTTCCAGCGCGACCTTACGATGTCTTGGTCCGCGGGATGGCGGTGGAGCAGCAGGGGGTTTGGTGCGAGCGTACCTGGGTCTTCATGGCGCTCTGCCGGCAACTGGGGATCGATGTGGGACTGCTCACGTACGCTCCACGTGGGGTATCAGCACCCACCCAAGAGAGCGAAACATGGGCTTGCGCGGCCTTGATTGGGGGCACGCCCTACCTGTTTGACGCGAGGCTGGGAATCGCGATTCCAGGGCCAGATGGGACCGGCGTTGCTACCCTAGAAGAAGCGTTGACGGATCCGGTCGTTCTCGACCGGCTCGATCTCCCTGGGGAGATCGCGTACCGGCCCCTTCGATCGGACTTACTGAGCAGCCCGAAAAAAATTGGCGTGCTCATCGACTCCTCCATCGGCTATCTCTTGCCCAGGATGAAGTTGCTTGAGGGTCGGCTCGCGGGCAAGAATCGCTCCATCCTCTATCGCGATCCTGCGCAGCTTGCCAACAACTTCTCTCAGGCGCTGGGGTCACGAGGAGGAGGGCTGAGCCTTTGGTCCTTGCCGTTGACGATCGAGAACGCGCTCTTCACCCCTGGAAGTCAGTTTGGTGAAGCCACGCTGAATTCGATGCGTCTTTTCGATCAAGGCCTGCCATTGCTCTACGCGCGAATTGCCCAACTCCGAGGGGAACTCGACGAGGCGAAACTTAAGTACGTGGATTTCAGGCTCGCGGAAAACGGCAAATTCGCCGATAAGAAGACGCCGATCCCTCCTCCAATCCAGGCTGCACTCGACCAGTACGCAACCTATTTCCTCGCCCTCTGCCAACTCGATCTTGGGAACACGAAAGAGGCGGAGTTTCTCTTTAGTGAATCTGTTCGTCAACTCCCTGAGCCCGGCCCGGGCCGGCCCGCGTATTTGATGCTCCGGTGGGGTTCGCAAGCAAATCTGGCCCGACTCCTCGAAGCCAAAGGGGAGCTTGGGAAAGCAACCGCTCTCTACTACACGAGTAATCAAGCGACCTTTGGGTTCCATGGGAATTTGCTGAGAGCGAGAGATCTCGTTTGGCTCTCTCCGATGATGCCAGTACCAGACCCGGTGATTGCGCCCGCTCCTCCGGGCCCAACACCTGTGGCACCTCCACCGAAGACAACCGTACTCGACCGCTAAGGGCCGATCGCGATTGGCTCCAACGATCGAGGAGTGGTGGGGCTGTCACTCTTTGGCGGATCCGTTTGGGTTGAAGAGTTTCGTCGAGCGAGTGTCAGGCCGCCATCTGCAAGATAGGCGAAGATCTCAAAGTAAATTGGGTGACCATTTGATTATCGAAACAGAGGTGAATCCATTTCACTGTCTTTACCAAGACGCTCTGTACTTCCACACCCAGAGTCATCGGTCACTGACTCGTTCTGTGAGCGAGGCGAGTCGACTGGCTCGCGCTGCACTCTTGTTTTATGTCGCGAGTTCCGAGGCGATCGTCCACCAAGCTGCGGTCGAGTTGGGCCGTCCTGACCTCTTCGGATTAATCGCTGATCCTCGGCGACCAATACCGCTTTTTGAAGCGTGGCGATTTTTGCCGGCCATCGTTGTGGGTATCTCGGGTGTGCCCCAAGATGTCGAGCGTGCGCCTTGGCCGCAGTTCATCGAACTCTTGAGCTTACGAGAGTCCTGGTCGTACCCAGGACCTCCGAGCGACCGCAAGTCGTATTATTACTCGTCAGGCACGGGGTTCGACCCACTCGAACCTCATCAAGTCCCATCCGGTGTTGAACTCTCCCCAAGCGATCTCCTGTACCCCAAAACAGGACTCCCGCGGGATCCGTATTCTCTGAGACCGAAACATCTCGACACGGTACGCGGGATCATTGATTCCGCGATCACCACACTCGACCGACGGATCGAGGGAGCACTGACCAAGGATAATCGCCATCGGCGAGAGATTACGCGATTACTTGAAGAGAAGGGCCCGTTTTGACTGCAAGCCATTTCGGCCTTACGCAGCCATCGAATCGGTGCGATCTTCGCGTCTAAGAGACGAGATGAGAATGATGACCAAGATAACAACGATCGTCAGGTCGAGTGTTTCAATGGCTGAACTCGACGATTGTCGGGCCTCTCGATCCACAGATTCCAGACCTGTGGGAATGGCGATCTCGTTAACAGTTTCCTGTCGAGTGCTCCTGACGCGATCAACAGTCTGAGTCCGTCTCTTCCTCGCTTGTTTCGCTCGCAACAGAGAACGAGACCCGACAAGGTCGTCGATGACAAGGTCGAGTGGAATCACTTTCCCCGTATACTTGCCACTCGATACCGCCGAGCGCACCAGCAACCGCTCGATTCTTGAAGGTGGAAACGAGAGGCGGAGCTTGTTGACGGATTTCACAACGTCAGGATTGTCTAAAGCTTGTGAAAGCGAAGGGAATGCCGCAAAAAAGTGGTCCGGACGTGCGGAAATAAGGCGTGACCAAGCACGCGTGACCCACTCATCTTCCGGGCCACTTGAGGCGATCGCAAGCGTCAAAAGCACGTCCCTGGTGCCAAGACGGCCTGCCCTCTCGGCAACCCATGCCATTCGGAGGTCGTCTTGGGCGGACATGGGTCACTCCTCACTCTTTCTCTCGAGGACTCGACAAATCAAGCTTGCCAGCACGGCTTTTTGAGGAAACCTCATGGGAGTATCGGACGATCCCCAGGTCAAGCTTGCCTTAAACTTCCCAGCGGAATGGAATTCGATAGGCAGGGTCAACATCAGCCGATGGTCTCTCGGTTGAGTCTTTCGCGAATTACGCAGGCTCACTACACTAGGCTTTCCAGTGAGTTGCCGCTGCTTCCAGGGGTATTCCGATGCGTATTCTCATGGTGACTTCCTTCCCGATACCTGGTGAATACGACGGCACAGCAATGTTGCCGATCAAGATTCTCCGGGCATTGAAAACGCGAGGGATCGACGTCGTCGTGGCACATCTTCGCGCCAAGCCCCCATTTGGAAGAGCCTACCGTGGAGTCTTTGAAGGGACTCCTGTGTACACATTGCCACCTCGTCGCTGGGGGTCCGGCCTACGCCGTATTTCCCGGGATTATCCTTTCGATCTCGTACATGCTCAACATTATGGCGGTGCGACACGTGCATTTTTAACATGTAAGAAGTATCGTTGGCCACTTGTCTATGAGATCCACTCGCTTCTTGGTGACGAAGTTGAACGCGACAAGCTGGGCCGTGGGGTCCCGTTCCAGCTCACGCGAATCCTTGAGCAGTGGGTATGTCGATACGCTGCGGGGATCATTGTGCTCGGTCAAGGCGTCAAAGATGTACTCATCAATGAAAAAGGTATCGAAGAAGATAAAATTTCCATTATCTATCCGGGTATCGATTTAAAAGAATTTGCAAATCCTGCCCTCGCTACAGAAATTCCAGGGATCTCAACCTCGGATAAGGTGATCATGTATGTGGGAAGCTTGATTCACCCGAATCAAGGAGTACCGATTCTTATCGACTCACTGGAACGGATCTTCCGAGCGATTCCTGAGTCGCGTTGCGTCTTGGTTGGTGGACCTCCTGAGGCGGGAGAGGCCTACAAGGATCGATTGGGACCGTTCCGGGATCGCTTGGTGATTGTGTCGGGAGCGACCCCCGATCAGGTCGTGAACCTCTGCCGGAGAGCCGATGTTCTTGTTCACCCTCGACTGGCCTGCCGTGAGAATTATTCGGTACAGAGCAAAATTGCCGTCTATCTTGCGTCGGAGCGACCGATTGTCGCGACTGATTTTGGGGACTATAAGGCCATCTTGGGTGAGACTGGGGCCGGACTCCTGACGGAGGTGTCCGCGCGGTCACTTTCGGACGGAATCATTGAAGTCTTAACCAATCCCGTCCTGGCGAAACGTCTGAGCGAGGCCACCGTACCTGTCGCTCGTGAACTATTCGGCATGGATCGAAATATCGATCGATATATCGATGTCTACAAGAAGGCTCTCACATCCTTCACCAGGACCCAAAACCTACGTCGCAAGAAACCGAGGCATAACAACGGCCCGGCAGAGAGTTAATTACAGGAATCCGTCCACATCGTTTCATTGAGTTCGAGAGTCTACCCTGATGATTCCGTTGCGGATTGTTCTGTTGATGATCGAGCCTCCCTTGCCGTTTGGTAATGCGGCGGCGAGATGGTTTTACGTGTTGATGAAAGAATTGGTGGCGAGGGGCCACACGGTGAAAGCCTTCGCGGTCTGCTCCAAACCAAGCGACCTCGAACTCGCGCGGGATCTCTTTCCGAGTCCCGAATATGATTTAAGGCTCTTCGAGCTCCCGCAACGTTCGGGATTGAAAGCGAAGCTTGAGACCTTGCGGCGGCCCTATTCGTACTTGTTCAGCCCCGAGCTCAAGGCCGAATTCCGCTCAGCATTGGCCGAGGGCTTTGACATCCTCCATCTTGAGCAGCTCTGGGCGGGTTGGCTCGGGCTCGAGCATCGCGACCGTGCTCTCGTGAACGTGTACCACATGGTCGGTATCGATCTCGCTGAGTCGAAACCGAAATCGGTCCGTGAGTTCTTCGAGCGTGAGTTGATGTTTCGCACCGAACGACGACTCTTGAAAGAGTTCACGAACATTCGAGCGTGCTCACCACGCTTGGCCAGCGAAATTCAAGCGATCAACCCGAAAGCAACGGTCACGAGTGTCCCCGTCGGCCTGGATTCGAGTCTCTATTCGTACATTCCGGATGACCGTCGTACGCGCGAGCCGATCCTGACCTTGATCGGCACGATGGGCTGGTATCCCGGTTACTCGGCGGCGATCCGCCTCCTCACCCGACTCTGGCCGTCGATCAAGGCCCAAGTTCCCGACGCAAAGCTTCAGATCGTTGGCTGGTCGGCTCGCGAGAAACTGGCGGAATATGTCCACCTTCCCGACGTTTCGATCCACGAGAATGTTCCCGATATTCAGCCTTACTTTGAACGGACCGGAGTGCTTCTCTATGCACCCAGCCGAGGGAGCGGGATGAAGGTCAAGGTTCTCGAAGCCATGGCGTTCGGGATCCCTTTTGTCACGACCAGCGAAGGGGTCGAAGGGATCCCCGCCCAGGATGGTATCCATGGCGGGATCTGCGAGGATGACGCAGGGTTGATCGAACGCACTGTTACTCTTCTGCGCGACACTGAACGGCAGAATCGGCAACGGCAGGCGGCCCGAGTGTTACTCGAAACGCACTGTGGTCCCGCCCCCACGGTAGATGCCATTGAGGCCATCTACTCGCGGATGTTGGGCAATTGACATGAAGAATCGCGTCAGGCCGAGACCAGCATTCGGACGGGTTGAGATTGAAGCCAATCTGTCGCGATCGCAGCATCGTCAAAGGTCGTGACACGATCGGCGTAGATCTGGACGGTTCTCCGGCCTTTACCCGCGATCAGCACCACGTCGCCAGGCTCTGCATTGGCGAGTGTGGTCTCGATCGCCAGGCGACGGTCGGGCTCGACCCGAGCTCGACCGGGGCGACGAAGTCCGGATAGTAAATCATCAAAAATCTGGTTGGGGTCTTCCGAACGTGGATTGTCGGTCGTGAGGATCAGGTAGTCCGCTCCAGCCTCAACCGCTGCGGCCAGCGCACGACGGCTTGCCGGATCACCTAGTCCTTCCGCTCCGAAAACACAGTGGATTTTCGCCACATTCAAAGCCCGGAGAGTCGCAAGAGCTTGCGAAATGGCGGCTGGTGTCCGTGCGGAATCCACTCGGACGTCGAAGTTTTGGCCAGCAACCACGGACTCAAGGCGTCCGGAAAGCCGCGTGACCGACTCCAGCCCAAGTTTGACATCCTCGGCCGAGATCCCGCGAGCCCAGGCAAGTGCCGCTGCCGCGAGGGCATGGCGAACCGCAGATTCGCCGGTGAGACGAAGGGAGATTGCGAGTTCGCGACCGAAGCCGCGAAGCCGGATCTTCGAACCATCGGAGGACATTTGATCAATGACTGCCGAGATATCGGCTGGACGTTCGATTCCGTAGGCGACTCGAACGGAGGAGATGTTGACTGCCCCCATCAACTCGGCGTCAGGCTCGTCCGCATTGACGACCGCGATTCCACCTGACGCGATCCGCTTGAACATCCGAGCGGTCGAGCGGCGAAGTCCTTGGATAACTCTCGGATCTTGCGACGCATGAGATTCTAGGGTGGTGACCAGGGCGGCATCGAGTTCCAGGCCGTCAGCCGTTCGCTGTTCGAGGACTTCGGGCCCTAGCTCGATCACTGCCCCTGCGCACCCTGCATCAACCATCGCCCCGAGCATCCCCGCGAGGGATTCGGCATCGGGAGGTGTGAGCGTGGTTGGCCTGACAGTCTTGCCGTCAGACCAGCCGAGTGAGCCGACATTCCCAAATCGTACCCCGGCGGCTTCGAAAATCGAGCGAACATACAGGCCGGTTGCAGTCTTGCCGTGAGTGCCAGTGACACCCACAACCCGCAGATGATCTGAGGGGTCGCCCGCCAATGCGTGACAGATTGCGGCATGCGCCGCCAATGCGTCGGGAACGATCACTTGCAGACGACCAGCCTCGGGGCAAGCCCGCTCGACAACAACCCCTGCGGCACCTCGGGCCATCGCCTGAGTGACCTGGGTGTGGCCATCCTCCGATCCCGTCCGAACAGCAACAAACAGTTCCCCTGGTTCGAGCTTGCTCGACTCGGTGGTGCAGCCTGAGACTTCCCAGTCGGGACAGCCAACGAACTGTGCGTTGCGGAGTAGCCGGCGAAGGCTTACGGAGGGGATTCCACGCTGCGGGGATCGGTCAATAAACCAGCGTGCCATGAGCCTTCGCCTCCATGCAAATCAGGGCAAGTTCATTTGGTGAGTTGAATTCGATGCAGAACTTCGACGGAGCATCCCTGTCACGTCGAGTTCGTTGCCTGCTCACCGGTCAGATCGGGATTGTTCCCCTCTACCTCGTGAGTTGTCGCATTTTTAGCCAATCCTCGGAAAAAGGCAATCCCATTCTGATCGGCATGCCGATACTGTCCAATTACCTCACGCTGGTGGGGATCGACCATGCTACCCGCAGGAGATCGTTACAAACGCCAACGACCCGCCGGGTTAGGGCGGGTCGTGTTTGGATTTACGATCAGGCCGACACGTGTGTGGATCAATGCCGGAAGAGGAACTCTTTGGAATTGATGAGCACCCAGCCCAGATCTTCCACGGCTTGCCTTCGATCGGTCGCGGCACTCAAGTGCTTGCCGGCAGCCGCGATCTCGGTGGAGTTCGGTTGGCGAGCGAGCGCGATCTCGTACAGCTCTCGCGTGATTTGCTCGGGGTTCTTATCACTCTTGGACAGAGCTGCCATCCGACCGGCATCGTCACGAAGTTTGCCGTTCACCGTGGCTCCGCCGATGAGCTGAAGCGCTTGCGAGAGGTTGGAGTCGCTTTCGCGCTCACATTCACAGGCTAGCTCACGAGCAGGGCGACCGAAGGTCTTGAGGAAGGGATTCTCCATCTTGCCATCGGGGAGCTGCGTCGCGCGGGTTCCCTTGGGTAAGCCATCGAAGGTGGTCGCCGACGCGGTTACGGTTGAGATTGCGTCCAGGAGGACCTCGGCAGGCAAGAGCTTGGTGAACGCGTGGGAGAAGTAGAGGTTGTCGTCCAGATTCAGCTCGTTGGTCCGAGCACTCAGACCATAGGTTCGGCTCAGCAGAATCGAGCGAACCAGCTTGCGAAGGTCAAAACCCTCTTTCACAAACTCAGCGGTCAATCCGTCCAATAACTCGTCGTTACAGGCGGGATTCGAGTCGCGAAAGTCATCGACAGGCTCGACAATCCCGCGCCCCATCAAATGGAACCAGACCCGGTTTACCAGGCTCTTGGCAAAGAAGGGATTTTCGCCCGAAGTCAGCCAAGAGGCGAGCTTTGTGCGACGGTCGCCGCCCGATTCTGGTTCCAGGATCGGACCGCCCAGAGCCTTCGGTTTCATCGCCTGGCCTGTCCGAGGCTGATTGACCTCGCCACCAACGACGCTGAAGATCACTTCCTCGTCCGGCAGATTGCCCTTCTTTTGACGGACTCGCGAGAAGAACGCTGCGAATCCGTAATAGTCGTCTTGGGTCCAGCGTTCGAAGGGATGGTTGTGGCATTTGGCACACTGGATCCGCACACCCAGAAAGAGCTGAGCGGTGGTTTCGACCGAGTTCTCAGGGTCTCGACTGATTCGGTAGTAGTTCGCCGCAGGGTTGCCGAAGGTCGATCCGTTGGCGGTGAGAAGCTCGCGGACGAACTTATCGATCGGGGTGTTTTGCTCAAGATTGGCTTTGATCCAGCGATTGAAGACGTATGTCCCCTTGGGCTGGATCAGGCGACCGTTCGACCTGAGGATGTCGGCGAACTTCAAGGTCCAGAAGTCGACGAACTCAACTCGCTTCATCAAGCCTTCGACCAGCTTAGTTTTGCGCTCTGGTGACTTGTCTTCCAAGAATCCATTGACTTCGGTGGGAGTCGGCAAGACCCCCAGGGTGTCGAGATAGAGCCGACGGATCAACTCAGAATCGGTCGCAGGCTCACTTGGGGCAACCCGCATCCGGTTCAGCTTATCAAAGACGGTCTTGTCGATGATGTTGTCTTGAGGAACGTCGGCGAGCTTAAAACCGGGAACATCGACCAAGTGGGTCAGACGAACGTTGGCGACAAGGTCGAGGTAGTGAGCAATAACGGCCACTTCACCTCGGATTTTGAAGCTGACATATCCATCGACATCGACATCGGCGATCTCGGGGTTCGATGAGTTGTAGTAGCAGATTGGCGTGACATCACGGCTGCTGCCATCCGCATAGTGAACGATCGCAACCGTTTGCTGGTTCTTTGCCGGAGCGTTCAGAACACGTGAGCCGGGAAGCAGTTCCAGACGAACTGCAGCCGCAACACCCTTGTCGTCTTTCGCCCCTTCGGCGATCCAGTCGCGAAGGAATTCATAGGCCTTGCTGTTCCGAATCAGCCGAAGGCCCCCCTCGTGCGGAAGCTCTCCGAGAGGTTTCTGGAGAATCAGGCTCGACTCAGCTGCAAAGCTATTGATGCGACGACCGGAGACTTCTCGAGAAAGCGTGGTGTAGTCCTGGTCGGGGAGATATCCGCGAAGGCTAAGCTTAAACCCCCCTTTGCCAGTCGGCGTACCGTGGCACGCTCCCATGTTGCAGTTGGCCTGGCTAAAGGAGGGTATGACATCGTGCCGGAAGCTCACCGGGGCGGGAGCCTCCATCGCGGACACTTTTACCGTGGTTTTGGCCTCGATACTCCCGCTTCGAGCCACGATGGTTGCGGTCCCATTGGCCTTGGGGATGACCTGACCCTTTGGAGAGACGACCGCGATCGTCGGGTCGAGGCTGACCCACTCAACGGTCCGAGTGAGGTCTCGAATGGTCCCATCCTGATAATCGGCGGTGGCGATCAATTGCCGAGTCGAGCGGCGACCAATCAGGTTCGACTCCGCAGGAGCGATCACGACCGATTTAGGGGTAGCGATCGGCTCGTCAGCAGCCGGAGCGAATGTCGACAGAAGCACGACGACCAACGGGGTCGACAGGTGCAATTTTGCCCAATAGCGATGGGCAATCCCTGGAACGTGCATCGTTCGCTCCTCTCGACGGGTGAATGCGGAGCGCCGGGTCCGACCGAAGCCGCGATCTCACTGGGAAGGTGGGATGGAGCAGGGCAGTGGAAGGCGACTCAACACGACATTGCAAGGTAGGCACCACCCTTGTAGCACAGGTGGTCTGATTCAAGAGTGCCGGAATCTTTGAGGAAAGTCAAACAATTTTCCCTATTCTGAACAAATGACAACCAGTATTCCTGTCAATTTTGAAAGTTCGGGCCGACCTTGGTGGGTTCCATGGTGGTCGCCAAGGGTTGAACAGTGTGCGGCGATGATTCGTCTCACCCACCCCGCATGTCAACTTTTAGAGCCTTGTACGCAGCGACCGCCATGCGGTCACAGGCCTCGTTCTCAGCGTGACCATTATGACCCAAGACGTGCGTGACTTTAATCTTATGCATTGCAACGAGTTCGTCCAGACGCCGCCACAAGTCCTCATTTTTGACGGGTGCCCACTGGGCCCCTTCCTTACGTCTCCAGCCGTTGGCTTTCCATTTGGGCATCCATTCCGCCAAGCCCTTGGCCACATACTGGCTATCGGTGATCAATTCAACCTTGCACGGTCGCTTAAGCGTCGCAAGCCCTTCGATCGCCCCCATCAGCTCCATTCGATTATTCGTTGTCAGAGGTTCAGCGCCTGACGCGTCCCGCTCTTGACCACTCGCCGGGTGGCGAAGGATGTACGCCCAACCCCCTGGCCCCGGGTTCCCGCTACAGGCACCGTCCGTAAAGAGTTTGACCTGATCCAGCGTTGCGGAGGCTTGAGCACTCATCGTGTTCCATCACTCTTGTCAGAAACCGCCAATCATCCCGAATTGGGTCCCTCGTCGGGTACACGCGCTAAGCCTAGCGATCCGCCCATGGTCGCTCAAGAGAAACAGAGCAGGATTCTGAGAATATGGGGGTATAACACTCCCAGCCTTCGCCTCTGAAGGGTGAAGGGGAGGGAGCGAATGATGCCACCGGGGAGGTCAATACTTGCGAACGACTCCGATCAGAACACCAAGGATGCTCACCTTGTCGCGAAAGATCGGCTTCATCAATTTGTTCGCCGGTTCCAGGCGGACGCGATTCTTTTCCTTGAAGAACCGCTTGAGGGTTGCCCCACCATCCTCATCGCGGACCGCGACGATTTGACCGTCGCGAGCTTGATCCTGACTCTTGATGACGACGAAGTCACCGTCCGCAATGTGCTCCTCGATCATCGATTCGCCAATGACCTTGAGAGCAAACTTGTCGTCAGATCCTTCCCAATCGCCGAATCCAAGTTCTTCGGCATTCTCGACGGCCTCGAGTGGCTGGCCGGCCGCAATCCGGCCCAGGAGCTTCAGCCCAGGGCGAGGGGCGGACGTCGGATCGTTGAGGAGCTGGATCGCCCTCGACATGTTGGGTTCGCGGTGGATGAGCCCCTTCTTCTGAAGGGCTTTCAGGTGGCACATCACACCGTTTGGGCTCTTGATCTTGAACTCAAGGCCGATTTCACGAACGGTAGGGCCATAGCCCCGACCCTGAATCTTGGAGCGGATAAACTCATAAATCTCGCGCTGCCGCCCAGTCAAGTTCTCGAGATCGGCCATGGTGTACAACTCCCCCGTTGCGAACTCTCAAGCGTGGTGATGACTCAAAAAGGGTTTGGTCACAGGAACACTAGGTTACGGACGATCACCCACTGAGCCTTTGAGAGCTAATGTACACGAGTCGTCTAGCGCACGCGAGAACATTTCCCAAAAAATTCGTGGGACTTCGCCTCAGGGAGGGCGGGCCTAGGTAAATGGCATTTTCTGCGTAAGCTTTTTTCCAGGGCGATGAAATGGTAGTCAGGTGCTGATCTTTGGTGGCAGAAAAGGCGTAATTTGACGTAACGTGATGCCCTCAGGGGTCTTGTCGCCCGGTAGACGCGGCCAAAAATCAGCCCTGAGCATCACCCAGGACACGGATGGCGGAGGCTATTGGGCGCACCCGCTTGCGATCGCTTCCAGAAATTCTACGGCTCCGGAATGATCGGGGGGTTGAGTGCTTCCCGTATCGCGGGATCGAGCTCAACCAGATTCGAGCCGAAAGCGATGAGTCGGCCTTCGCGGTCGAAGATCAATCGGTAGGGAAGCTCGGAGACGCCAAACCGAAGGCCCAATGGGGTCATCCATGGATCTTGAAGCCCGAGGGCGGGTGCAATTTGGGGCCAATCGACATTTTCCGACTTCAGCATTTCGGTCATCTTGACCCGATCGGTATCCAGACCGACTCCGATGATCTCGAAGCCTTTGGGGCCTAGCTCCGTTCGATACTTCTTCAAAGTCGGTAGGTCAGCCGCCCACGAACTGCTCCATGTGGACCAGAAGTCGAGGACCACAACTTTCCCTCGATAGCTTTCGAGAGCGATGTTCTTCCCATCAAGGCCAGCCCCCTCGACGACTGCGACGACCTGGCCGACAAGGCGGAGACGCTCAGCCGAACCCGCAGCGAACGGAGCCGCTGACTCGTTGGGAAACTTCTCGGCGTAGCGTTCATAAAGTTCCAAAGCGACGGAATCAAGCTCGCGGAGATCGGCTTCCCGCGCCGTCTGCAGAATCATGGCGGGTCCGTCGGCATATGTCTTCTTGACCTTGGACATTTTGACTACTGCAGCGACGAACGCTTCGAAATCGACCGAGTCGAGTTCCCCTAAGGCCTCGGGCGAGATGTCCTCGCACAGAGCTAAGACACGATAATATGCGGTGACATCCGCCAGGGAGTCATCTCTCGCCTTGGCGTCGATCCGGTCCAGACTTCTGAGAAATGGCCCGAGAACCGCAGCATCTAACGGGATTTGACGGACAACGGCGGAGAACTTGGCTTCGGCCGCGCGACGTCGAAGTGCTGGATTCGCGTTGGGTTCGCCCAGAATCGGGTCGGTGCTTTCGGAGATGGCCCCGACGTATCGACGGAGATTCTGCCTGACCGCGTCGTTGTCATCTTGATCCGAAGAGGCCTCAGCGAGTTCGGATTGCAGTTGAGCGATCCGAGCATTCAACGAGGCAACTTCGGAGTCCTCTGGCTCTGCTGAGGGAGGCGTTGCCTTGGTAGGAATTGCCCGTGGAACTGCGGTTTCGCCGCAACCCGAGACGAGGGACAACCAGATTGTTATCGCAAAAAATCGGGTCATGGGTGTACGACGCCCTTGTCAGAGAGAAGGTGGGGGCGTTAAATCGGGGACTTCGCCACTGTCATCATACTAGCGTGGCTGGAGCCCGCCATGTCCTGCCAATTTCGTATTCTGGCAATTCACGCCCATCCCGATGACCTGGAAATCCAGTGTGCGGGTACTTTGGCACTTCTTGCGCAGGCTGGTCACCAGGTCACGATGGCGACGATGACGCCCGGCGACTGTGGAAGCGCCGAGCATGATGCCGAGGCCATCGCCGCGATCCGCAGAGGCGAAGCCCAGGGGGCGGCGGCCCTCATCGGAGCTTCGTACCACTGCCTCGAGTTTCGAGACCTCGCTATCTTTAACGACAATGAGTCTCGTCGTCGAGTCACTGAGGTTCTCCGACGTGTCCGACCTCAGATCGTGATCACCGCTCCGCCAGTGGATTATCTGTGCGACCACGAGATGACGAGCCTACTGGTTCGCGATGCCTGTTTTGCAGCACCGATCCCCAATTTTGTGACCCGCCAATGGGAACCAGCTCCTCCGATTGAACGCATCCCACACCTTTATTTCGTCGATCCTCTGGAGGGTGCCGACCGCGACGGCAAGCCCTTAGTTCCTGATTTCCATATAGCGACGACCGCGACATACGAGTTGAAGCGAAGCATGCTGGCGTGTCATGCCAGCCAGCGCAACTGGCTCTTGAAGCATCACGGAATCGACGAGTATCTCGAAAGTATGACCCGCTGGAGCGCACATCGGGGGAGTGAGATTGGCGTCGGGCATGCAGAGGGCTTTCGGCAGTATCGTGGACATGCCTATCCCCAAGACAATCTGCTGCGAGAACTCATTCAAGGAATCTTATGATTCTCGAGGTCGCCAACTGCCTGACTTGCTCGAAGATCTCCGGGAGGGAGTCTGCCCCACCATAATTATCGAGCATACTGAATAAATTCGTGATCACATATAGAGTTTTTACGAGAACTAGTCGCTTTCGACATTTTGTGCTACGCTCATGATGGCGAAGAGATCTCACTGACTAACTGCGACCCACGGAACTGCCTGGTCATGCTCCATCCCTGGCACGATGTTATTCCCGGCGAGAATCTGCCCCACGAATTCAACGCTCTCGTCGAGATCCCGATGGGGTCGAGCGTCAAATATGAACTCGATAAACGTACAGGTCTCCTGCGGCTCGACCGGGTGCTTTATTCAGCGGTCTATTACCCGGCAAATTATGGGTTTATCCCCCAGACCTACGCCGAGGATGACGACCCCTTGGATGTGCTGGTACTCTGCCAGGAAGCCGTGGCACCAATGACGTTGGTGACTTCGCGGGTGATCGGCTTGATGACCATGATCGACACCGGCAAGAAGGATCACAAGATTCTTGCGGTGGCTGTGGGCGATCCAGAGTTCAATAGCTTCCGCGAGGCGGCCGAGCTGCCCCCGCACCGGTTGTCCATGCTTCGTCGCTTCTTTCAGGACTATAAGTATCTGGAAGGGAAGAGTGTCGAAGTCGACGAGATTCAACCTGCTTGCGAGGCTCTCCCGATCATTGAAATGGCTCTTGAACGTTACAGTTTCGCGCGTCGCAAAGGGTTTCATTGATCGATGCGTGCGATCGTCATTGGTGGCTCAGGTCAGATTGGTGGCTGGCTGCTCCGTACTCTTGTTGAGGCAGGAGCCGAAGCCGTCGGGACCTATGCCACCGTCCCGATGCCGGGTCTGGTCCAACTCGATGCCTCAAATC
The DNA here is from genome assembly GCA_025356475.1 of Isosphaeraceae bacterium. Classification (GTDB taxonomy): domain Bacteria; phylum Planctomycetota; class Planctomycetia; order Isosphaerales; family Isosphaeraceae; genus JANXSX01. Next base: position 16,110 of record JANXSX010000086.1, read on the forward strand.
AAGCGGAGGCGGCCGATTGGCTGCGTTCCCAACGCCCTGACGTTGTCTTCTATCCTGCGGGATTTACCTGGGTCGATGGTTGCGAACGCGACCCGATCAAGGCCTTCGCGTCGAACATGGACGAGCCACTCAACCTTGCCAGGGTCGCTTCGGAAACAGACGCGAAATTCGTCTATTTTTCGACGGACTACGTCTTCGACGGCTTGACAGGGCCGTATGACGAGACCGATCTTCCCCACCCGCTTTCCGTCTATGGGGGGGCCAAGCTCGCCGCCGAGCGTTCGTTGCTCAACGAACTTGGCGAGTTGGCTCTGGTGATCCGGACCTCCTGGGTCTACGGTCCCGAGAGACAGGGGAAGAATTTCGCATACCAACTCGTGAAGACGTTAAGGGCGGGGAAGCCACTCATCTGCCCTTCCGATCAGATTTCGAGTCCCAGCTATGGGCCAGATGTGGCGCGAGCGGCCCTGGCCATTGTCGAGGCGGGTGAGGCTGGTCTCATCCACATTGTTGGGCCTGAGGTTCTGGACCGAGTCTCATTCGCTCAAGCAATCGCCAAAGCCTTCGATCTCAGTCCTGACCTGATCGAGGGCCAGACAACCCACGAGCTTAACCAAGGCGCTCCTCGCCCTCTGCGAGGAGGGCTGAAGACGACGCGGCTCGATTCGCTCAAAGCCGGGATGATGCGGTCGCTCGAGGATTCACTCGCTGACTTTCGAGAGACTCTTCTGAGGAGCGATGGTTGGCGTGATCCTCTGTCAACCTGATCAAGTTCGCTTTGAGCGGCTGATTCGGGTAAGTTCACTTCTCGACCAATGGCACTTCGGCTAGGATTGCGGCGCGGCTGGAGGACTGGACCGCGCAGATTTTCTGGAGATTCACGGATGACGATCTATGACGCAGTGATGGCGATCATGCTGGTGGGCGGGATGGCCTGGGGGGCTTGGCGAGGGATTAGCTGGCAGCTTGCCAGTATTGCCTCGTTGTTTTTAGGTTATTCGGTCGGGGTTCCATTGTCCGCCCAAATTGCCCCGAACTTTCCGGGTGATCCACTCATGGCTCGTGGCCTGGCACTCTTGGTGTGCTATGCGGCCGTCGCAGGTGGAGTGTTTTTCGCGGCTTGGCTTGTTCGCGCAACTCTCCGCCGGCTCAAATTCGAGGCCTTCGACCACCACCTTGGCATGGTTCTCGGTGGAATCGAGGGGATCTTGCTTGGTATAATCGGGACGTTATTCGTCGCGAGCCTCGCGCCAAATAGCCGCGAGCCGATTTTCTCAAGCAATTCGGGTAGAATCGTTGGGCGCATCCTTGCGACTGTTGAACCGATCCTACCGGCTGAGGCAGGGCAGGTTCTCAAGCCATTTTGGGAAGAACGGGCCGCCGTCCTGGCGGATGACGCCAAGCCATTCCAACTGCCGGAGTCTGTGAGTGTCCAGATTCCCATTGATGGCGAGTCGCTCAAAGAGGTCGGCACTAAGCTTGGCCGGGCGCTCGTTGATGAAGCCGAACAGTCGATTGAACGCGTAGGACGGACCGATGACCGAAACTCTCCCCGTCGGTGATCGACCGATTAACCTTACGCAAGTCCTCAAGCTCGCCGGTTGGAGCGGCACTGGTGGCTCCGCCAAGATCATGATTTCCGAGGGCCTGGTCAAGGTCAACGGAGAGATTGAACTGAGAAAGCGCCGCCAGATGCAAGTTGGTGACCGCGTTGAGCTTGTGGATGGTCCCAGCCTGGTTCTAGCCCGCCTTTGACTTTGATATGCACCGGGGAGCATCTGCAAGATGAAGCGGATCGGTATCTTGACAGCCGGGGGTGATACCCCTGCGTTGAACGCAACGATTCTGGGAGCGGTCCAGCGAGCGAACCAGCTTCGAATCGAGGTCGTGGGTATCATCAAGGGCTTCAGCGGACTCCTGAACCCGAACGTGCCACACGTTTTCCTGAACCCATTGTTTCAGTCGATCCCAGAACTCGACGCGACCCGAGGCGGCACGATCCTTGGCGCTTCGCGCGACTACGTTGACGGCAACGACCACGAGACCATCTCTAGAGTCGCCGGCCGCCTGAACAAGCTCAAAATCGACGGGTTGATCTGCGTTGGGGGCGATGGAACCCTCAACGGCATGCAACCTCTTTCCGAGCACCTACCGACGGTTCTTGCCCCCAAGACCATCGATAATGATCTCGGGCTGAACTACGCGGACGAGGCGAATGAATGGGCCAAAGAGCCCAACGACTCCGCCCGGGGTTATCGCTATAAGAAGAACCCTGGCCGCGATTTCGGGCTCGACGAGATGGTCAACTTCGTAACCCCTGGGTTTGCGACGGCTGTATTCGTCTCGGCTCAGAGTATTCAACGGATTCGCACAACGGCAGAGAGCCACCGTCGGATTGCGATTATCGAAGTCATGGGCCGCGATTGCGGGATGATCGCACTTGGAACGTCCTACGGACAGCCCGACATCATCCTCGTACCAGAAGCGGCGGTCGATGAAACACTTCTTGTGGAGCGGGTCCTCAGCATTCTGGATGTTCAGAAACACGCTGTGATCTGCCTCTCAGAAGGGATTGTCGATACCGAAGGTCAGTGTCTTGGTGCGGTGACCAGCAGCAAGGACCCCGCCGGTAACCTTCAATACTCGGGGGCCGCCGAAGCTGTGAAGAGGTTGCTCGTCAAGCACATCGGTAACGACTTCTTCACCCATAAACGACGTAATGAGAGTGCCGACGCGGCGGTCTTTGTCCGTAAGGTGGGTCACACCCAGCGAGGCGGTCGACCGATCCTCTTCGACCGGTTCCAGGCAAGCCAGCTTGGGGGGAAGGCGGTCGACCTCCTGAAGGAAGAACTCACCAACTGCGTCGCCACTCTCCAGTACCGCGATGGCGGGTTCGTTTTGGACAGCGTCAACGCGAACGTCCTGCGTGACCGCTGGGGGACTATCCACGCAAGACCTTTGTCACCAAGACTTTACGACGCAAAACGCTTTCAGCCATCGCCGCAGGGTATAGAATATCTTCAATCGATCTTCCACACCGCATTGGGGGCGGACGATGTCGAGTCTCAACGGCATCTCTTTAGCACAGGGAATTTGTCGCGACCGTACCAATCGGTAAACGTCGATATTAATAAGCGGATCCAGCGTCTTGACGGCGCCAGTGGCTAACCGAGGTTGGGGACCGACAATCCCTGGCCTCGGAGGGTCTCCTCGACCTTGGCCAGGTTGTCCGTCGCCCACATCTTGAGGTGCTTAGTGGCCCGAACGACCTCTCCAACGATTTCTCACCGATCCGCCCGCCTTCAAGTGGTTCAGCTTCCCGACCCCTCCGGTGACGAATCGCTCGCCGTTGCAGTGCGGGACGGTCTCTGCTCAACACCTAAGACCTTACCCTGTCGATTCTTCTACGATGCGGCAGGGTCCAACCTCTTCGAACAGATCTGCGACCTACCTGAGTATTACATCACACGAACCGAAGACGCGATCCTCGCGGAATCGGCGCACGAAATGGTCGCCGGTTGGGTCAGCGATCCCATCATGGTCGAGCTCGGGAGTGGAAGTTCAACCAAGACCCGGCGACTGATCCGAGCGGCTCTAAACGCTTATGCTCGTTTGCGTTATGTACCGATTGACGTCTCTCGAACCATCCTGGAAACCTCGGCTCGTTCCCTGGTGGCCGAATTCCCCAACTTGCGTGTTCGCGCGATCGCCGGAACCTATTCCGCAGCGCTCGCGAGCCTGGCAATCAACCTCGATCGCCCTAAACTCTTTGTCTTCCTAGGTTCGAGTCTGGGCAATTTTACAACGGATGCCGCGAGATCGTTCTTGCGTGAGATCGCCTCGGTGATGCAACCTGTGGATCGTCTCCTCCTGGGGACGGATCTCATCAAAGAACGATCGCTTCTTGAAGACGCTTATGATGATCGTCAGAGAGTGACGGCTGCGTTTAATCTCAATCTCTTGACTCGTATCAATCGCGAGCTTAACGCGAACTTTCACCTTGAAGCCTTTGAACATCGAGCGATCTATCGCGAGGATCAGGGACGTGTGGAGATGCATCTGGTCAGCCGAGTTGACCAATGCGTCTCGATCGCCGATCTTGGATTGAGCGTCGAGTTTCGCGCTGGAGAGTCGATCCACACGGAGAACTCGCACAAGTATACGGTGGAGCGGCTGGCCGAACTCGCGCGGAGCGCTGGTCTTGCGGAGGAGTCTGCCTGGACTGACCCGGATGGCCTCTTCCGTGTTCAGCGTTGGATGCTCAGCCGTTGAACGGAACATCCAACGGCGTGCGGGGTTCCATCGGTGGGTCGAGCTCGAAACCGTTTTAGGGGAGATACACCGGTGGGCTCCAACTTCGTCCTGCAAATTGCGACGAGCCTCACGAGCCTGGGCTTACTATTCTCGGTGGCCCTTGCCGATGGCTCCAGTTCGACAAAGCGACAGGATGATCAGGCTGCCCTGAGGATATACGGGGGGCTTGTTGGTTTGTGGAAAGGAACGGGGCAGCCCCAACGCGGTATCGCCAAAGGCTCATGGGTGGAAATGGGCGATTGGACTTGGAAGCTGACCGCCGATTCCGCCGCGTTGGAACTCGTTGTTGATAAGGGAAAGCTTGTCAAATCCGTGACGCTTCGTCCTGAGAAGGAGAAAGCGAACTTTGCACTCGAAGTCGTTCTGGCTGACGGCTCATCCGTATCCATGAAGGGCAAAGCGGTTGCAAACGATGCCCTGAGATTCCTCACGGACATGCCCAAAAAAGGTGAGGGCATCCGCCGAATCACCCTGACTCCCTTGCACGACACCCGCTTCCTGATGCTTCTCGAAGGTCAAGGCGAGACGGGCTCATTTTTCCGGCTCGCGGAAATCGGATACACCCGCCAAGGGGTTCCCTTCGCCGCAGGTGAGTCGGGACCGATCTGTGTGGTGACTGGTGGACGTGGTACCACCCAGGTCAGCTATCAGGGCAAGTCTTACTTTGTCTGCTGCTCGGGATGTAAGGATCTCTTTAACGAGGATCCCAAAGGGGTTTTGGCCGATTACGAGGCGAAGCAGAAGGCGAAGGTCAAGTAGTTTCGAATCTGTGAACTCCAGAGTCGATAGGTGGGCCAATAGGGGCAAGCTAGATCGGCCCGGGGCTGGGTTGTGGCCGCCCCCACAGGGTGACAAGCCCCATGAGGACAGCACGTTACGTCAGATCGCACCTTCTGTGCTAACAAAGCGACTCTGTCAAACGCTCAAGCTCGGCTCGCGATTGCAGCCCGGGCGCGTTGCATCAATGGGCTATCCGCCTGTCCAATACTGGGCAGGTTCCCCATCATGGCCGCAGCGAGATTGGGCTGCCAACGAGGATCTGCGGTAAGGGTGAACTCTTCCCAAGCGGCAACAGCGTACTTGTAGTCATGGCTGTCTCGGCCTTTCTGGAAGATCAGCTTGCGGGCCATGGCAAAGATGGCGTCGGGCGAGCCCCCCTCCTTGAGGTAGGCAAGTGCCTTGGCGGCGGCCTCGGGCCGGCCTTTGGCGATTGTAGCGAAGACCTCAGTCAGGCCCTCATCACCTTTAGAGTCGAGTGAACCTGGCTCGAGGGCGTCGAGTTTCACGGTCGAAGTGGCTTTGATCCGGTCGCGATACATTGGAATCCAGCCCGCCGCTTGGAGCAAGGCGAGTCTCCGCGTCTGGTCGTTCCCGCTTGCACCAAAGATATAGTGGAGCGCATTGATCGCGGTGACCGAGTGGATGGCAAGAATGCCAGGACTGCGGAGGAGTAACTCGCCTCCTGCAAGCACGACGGCATCCCAGAGTGACTCGGGAGCGATCCCCTCGTTCAACGCGTTGAACACCGCTTCCGACGCCTCGACGGAACTCGCTGTACGTAGGGTGTCGAGAAGTGATCGAGTTGCCCCGGAGTCAAGTTTACCGACTTGCCAATGATCGCGTATCCTCTTTGCATACTTGAGGTTGGCCTCATAAGGACCGACCGGTTCGAGCTTGGCGTCTCCCTGGAGGTCAAGTAAACCGAAAGCGAGCGAACGAAGGACGGGTTCGGCGTGTTGCCAGCCAATTGCCTGGAGAGTCCGCCAGCTTTGGGCAGCGAAGATCGCCTTGTGACCGATATCACGTTGGTCGCGGACGGCATAGCGCCAGAATGGCTCCATGACTTCTGCGGCCCCGGCCGATCGACAAAGGCCGGCGACTGCGACGTCCGCCGCGTCGACATCCCAAGCCTCCATGGCACTCGTGAAGGCTCCCTTCGCCTTGGAGGGATTGGGAACCTTGGCTTCATCGACTCGTCCGAGGGTCCAGTCCCCCTCTTTGATGTCTTGGGCCTGAGAGTTCTTAAAGTTGTCGAGCGCCCAGAAGAGAGGGAGAAGCCGATCCTCAACCGCAGCCGTCTGACCCAGGATGTGGGCGGAGTGGATCACGAGAACCGTATGGAACTTGAAGCCGACCGGTCGGGGCTTGACGTTGCGGATCCCGGCCAGGAAAAGACCTGCGAGTAAGTCGCGGTACGACAGTCCCTTGTGAAGATGCTCGACCGCGACTTCGAGGATTCGCTCGCGGGGGGTCGTTTCGATCCAGCGGACCGTCGGTTCAATCTCGGGACGGAGGTTGACCGCCTCTGGAGTGACCACCAAGTCATCGGGGCGAGTCGGTGGCATTCCTTGGAGTCGGGGAGCAAGTCCGGCCCCAAGCCCAAGCGCCGCAGCAGATCCCAAGAAATTCCGTCGTCGCATGCGTGAATCCATCGATGAGCCTCCGGGAGAGAGTCGGAGAGGATGCGGCACGTCTCATTGACAGTATGACCAGTTCCATGGCTGTTTTGCTACCGTGAGGAGTCGGTTAACGAACGTACTTCCTGCTCTTGCGGCAATAGGCCGGTTCGGTAGAATAGGAAAGAGTTGCAGGACCGTTCGTATCCTCCAATTCATCTCGTTCATGTCGCTGCGGTTCCGTACGTGGCCTTCGTCCCGTGTGTTAGACTCTCACCGTTATGCGTTGCATGGCGTGCGTGCGTGGTTGGGCATCAGCGGTCGATTCTGAGTTCGCTTGGCGATGTTCGCTCTTCGGATGGGGCGAACACATTTCAAGGGTGATTCATCAGGGAGGAAGTTGCCATGACATCGCGAAGTGTTGGTAACGTGTTGCGTTACGGTTTGCCTGGTCTGTTCCTGGGGCTGGCGTCCGCATCCTTTTTTGGGGGTGCCGGGCCAAGTTCCACCGCACTGGCGGAGACCCCTGCAGCCGCACGACTCGGACCCACTCAAGAATCGTCAGGTACCATCGCCTTTACGACGTCCGGTGGCGGGTCTTCCCAGCTCCTGTACATCGTGGACACCAAGAGCCAGGCCTTCGCTATTTACAAGATCGACCCTTCCAAGCCAGACGGACTTGTCAAGCTCGAAGCGTCTCGTCAGTACCGCTTCGATCTTCGACTCGCCCAATACAACAACTTGCCGCCCGAAGTCAACGCAATTGAGTCAATGGTCAAGTCGATCAGTAGCAGTCCGAACCGGTAGTCAGTCGAAGGGAACACGTGGGCGTGCTCGCCGTCGCGGACCTTTCGACCTCCTCGAAAAGACCCGAACCGAACGGCCCCCGGCGAACGCTTGCTGGGATGCCGATCTCGCCTGATAGGAGCACGTCCATCCATGGCACAGTTTTATGAACTCGAAGAGGCCGCCCGAGTCCTGGGAATGGACCCCGAGGACCTCAAAGCCAAGGCGAATGATCGCGAGATTCGATCGTTGCGAGACGGCGATACCCTGCGATTCCGCGTTGCCGACATCGACGAAGAGGCAAGACGTCGCAAGCTCGGGAGTGATCCGGAGTTGTCTCTCTCGGACCTCGACCTCTCGCTGCCGCCCGCCATTGGTGGGGTCACCGGAAGTGGGGAATTTGACCTCTCTGAGTTCGCGCTCGGCGTTGCCCCGCCGAATCTGGGTGGCCACTCGCTGGAAATGCCCAGACACACCGGTGGCGGGCCTGGCTCTGACGCCGAGATATTGCTGGATGATCTCTCATTGCCTCCGGGTCCTATGAGTGGTTCGAGCTCGACAATCCTCGGAATGGCGGCTTCGGGCAAGCTTCCGAGCGACTCCGACGTTCGACTCATGCCCGACAATGCGGGATTCAAGGGAGCGAGTGACTCCGACGTGCGGCTTGCCCCGGTCCCTTCGCGGAAGGGACCGAGCGATTCGGACGTGACGCTCGTGAACGACGACCCCTCCGATGCGGGGCTCGACGACTACCCCTCCAGCCCGGGCGACACCGCAGTCCGCCACAGTCCCCTCCTGGGATCGTCAGCGGAAGTACCGGTCGGCGATAGCGACTTCGAGTTGACACCCTCGAGTGTGATCGACGCCCTTCAGCCTGAGAGCGGCAGCGATTTTGAGCTCACGGCTCTGGACCACAGCAATGAGTTTGAGGCGACTCCGCTCAAAGCTGGCCCCGGCGACTCGGACGTGACGGCCGGAGACCCAGCCCTTTCCGGAATTAACCTTGGTCGTCCGAGCGACTCCGGGATCAATCTCCAGAATGTCGGTGGTCTGAATCTTGGTCAGGCGGATTCGATCGAACTCGCCCCTCTCTCTGGCGACGACGTTCCGGTCGCCCCCAAGAAACCGACTCCGCCCGCAGCCAAGCCTGCTCCAGCCAGGCCTGCCGTAGCCGCCAAAGTCGAGAAAGACATCTTCGAAGATACAGACTTCGAGGTCGACGCACTCGGTTCGGACGAAGAGTCTGACGACCGGACCGTTCAGCTCGATGCCGCCAGCGATTTTGAGCTTGAAGAGGGAGAGAGCGGTTCAGAAGTGTTTGCGATCGATGAAGACGACGTCGATCAGAACGCCGCGACTGCGATGGCTCCTGCCGTTCTCGACGACGAAGATGACGACGGCTTCGCAGCCGTAGCCGATGAAGTCGCTGCGAGCGGTGCATCGGGCTGGGATGTCGAGAGTGAAGGGGGCGCACCCGCTCGTGCGGCTGGTCCGTCAATGCTCGCATCCTCAGCAGCGAACGCCGATTGGGGCGGCCTTTGGGTTGGACTTCTGAGTGCGTCAGGAGTGCTTGTGCTGCTCCTGACATTCGTTTCGCTGGACCTTGTCCGAAACATGTACGAATTCCAGAGTAGTGGCCCGGCCTCAGGTCTCATCAAGACTCTGGCTGGCCTGATCTCTGGCTGAGCGATGATTCGACGATGGGATCGATGGATCGATCCCCCGATTTGGAAGGAGTCTTGGATGTTGGCACTGATATCGGAACATCTTTCCTCCGAGCCTGTTTCCCATTCGAAGATGGGAAATAGGCTCGTTTTGCGTTTCCCCTACCTGCTTGGTGTCGTCGTGCTGTTCTCTCAGGTGGGCGGTTGCGCAGAGATTCCTACTCAACGGGTGGCCGACTGCCATAAACTTGCACAATCGCTTCAAGCCGACAATTCCCGATTGAAGGACGTGGCCCTCAAACTCCGTACCGAAAACCAGGATCTCACCCAACGGTCGATCGACGACGGCAAGAAAATCAAGACACTGGCGGACAATAATGATCGGTTGAGCAGAAGCGTTGTCGCCTACCAGACCGAGCGCGAGCGAATGGCCGCACAAGTCCAAGCGATCACCCGGGAGGCAAGGACGGTGGGCCTCGATCCCGACGACTCGATCCGAAAAGCAGAGTCCGATCAAGATCGGCCTCGGTCCGCCTCGCGTGTAAACCCTTGACTTTGACTAGAAATCGACGGAATAATTCATGTTGTGATCAGGATTCACTCTCCTGCCAGAGTTGATGTCTAACATCGACCCTGACAGTTTTCCATCTAGGAGCCTCTGCAATGATTCGATCTCTGGCCACGCTGTTTAGCGTTCTGTCCTTGGTCGTCGTTGGTACAGCAAATGCTGGATCTCCCGGCCTGCGTGGAGATTACGTCGAGGCCCGTAATGCCGACGTCTTCACTGGGCCCTGCTTCTCAAACGCGGAACTGTTCATTTACGGCGACCAAGCCGTAGTCGCCTGGAAGGTGACAGAGGGGAGTTTTGACGGCGTTGATCTTGCTGGACTGAGCGTGGCTGCTGCGATGAAGGGTTCCACAACCTTCTCGGTCGATAATTTCGCACTGACAAAATCGGTCCTCATTGTCGATGTCCGCGCCAATCCCGCTCAGCGTAAAGCATTGATTGCGATGGCAAAGGATCTGGCCGGCGGGCGCCTCGGCAATGTTATTGAAGTCAAAGTCTCACCCATTAATCTCACACTTGAGGTTCATGATGAGGCAGCCATGTCCAAGTCGATTCATCCCACACATGGAATGCCGAAGGCACCGATCGCCGCCTTCTGGGCTCCAGGTCTTGCAGAGATCCTGACCCGACCGCTCTCGGAGAATGATCACTTCTGTGGAAACGAGGAAGTTGCCTATCCTACGCTTTCCCGAGGGGTCAAAGCACTGCCCGCCTACACATTGGGGCACTCCTTCAAGGGGAAAGGTCTGAATACTCGCTGGGAAGATCCCAATTGCCGGAGTAGTTTCGTCGGCCATTTTTCACTTTGACCTCAGCGAACCAACTCAGAGATTTTGGGGCGTTCCGCTGGAATTTCTGGGTTGGTAAGTCGTAATGTCGTCGCTGAACTATCAAGCTCCTCTTTTTGGCAAAGGATCATCTCCCGCATGTTTCGATTTCCTCTGTCGGTCCGCGCTCTTGTATTCTTGCTCCCAGCGGTTGCTCTGGGACAGGAATCCTTCACCATAGAGACCCTGAAAGAGGCCTCGCCGTCAGGTCTGGCTGCGACAGTGAAGGGCGAACTGGACACTACGGGATATCGAATCATCAAGAGCGACGGAAAGCCCTTTGCCGAGATTTGGTTGAGGAAGGCGATTCCCGCAAGTGCGAAACCGAGTGGACCGAATCAGACAATTCAGTTTCCCGTGCTCGCCGAAGGGGAGCTGCTTGGAGCACTTCGATTCGTTGGCGAAGGGCACGACTATCGAGATCAGCCGATTAACCCAGGGCTCTACACCCTTCGGTACGGGCTTCAGCCAGTCAATGGGGACCACTTAGGGGTCAGTCCGTATCGGGATTATGCCCTCCTTGTCCCTGCGGCCAAGGACAAGACGGCTGCGATCATTCCTCGGGAGAAGCTTGAAGACGAGAGCGCTGAGTCAGCCGGAACCAGCCATCCTGCGATTCTGATGCTGCTGACTCCTGCAGACACCGCCAAATCAACAGAACTGACCCATGACGAGGCGAAGAAGAGCTGGGGTGCCAATCTCTCCCTCTCTCTCGCGGTCAAGGGAGAACCAGCCCCTTCTAAACTCGTTGTGCAACTGATCGTCGTCGGAAGTGCGATGGAGTAAGTCGAACCCTTTGGCGATGCCGATCGACAAAAGACGAATTCTCAGATGGATTGCGAATGTCTGTGCCTCTGATTCTGGCAATTTTGGTCGCCTTCGGAATTGATCCCACCGATACACTCGGTCCAATGACCCCCCCCGAGGTTTGGTTGCGAGTCGCTCAGACCTGGGGGGCGATCGCGATTCTCGGCGTCAGCTCCCTAGTCCTTGGGAGAGGGACTCTCTTCAAGCTTCGCAGGGTTTCGAATCCATATGCAACGCGACGAGCGTTGACTTTTTTTTCGCGATTCTTGGAGTTCGTGCTTCTTGCCCTCTTCGGCCTGATCATTTACGAGATTCGCTGGCCTGAGGTCGTTCGAGTTGGGCTTGGGTTGAAATCTGTTGTACTCATTGACGAACTCTTGATTCTTCTGCCTTTCCTTGTCGGTCAAATCTTCATTCTCTGTAGTATTTATCCATCCGCAGCTCTCGCCCAGTGCTATGGCTCGCAACCGAACAGAGCTCCGAGCCTTCTGTCGTTTGTCGTCGCCAGATCGAGGGGATCTTGGGGCATGATCCTTCCGATCGCTCTCGCATTCCCACTCGGACAGGATCTATTAAGTCAGTACTCGCCACAATGGGTGGAGAGCTCGGTCGGCCAGTTGATTCTACTTGCAGCAATTGGCCTGTTCATTATGATTCTCTCCCCAGCTCTTGTCCGGCTCACTTGGTCCACACATCGCCTGCCAGAGGGTAAAGTCAGGGATCGGCTGGAACGGCTCGCCGCCCAGAATAAATTCAAATATACAGAAATATTGGTTTGGAAAACCGAAGGATCTCTGGCTAACGCAGGTGTGACCGGGATTCTTCCCTGGTTCCGGTACGTCCTTCTGACGGATGGTTTGCTTGAAGGTCTCGATTTGAACGAGGTGTCAGCCGTCTTCGGGCATGAGATGGGGCATATCGCAGATCGGCATCTGTTTTACTTCGGGTCATTCTTCTTAGCGAGTCTGAGCCTGCTTGCCGTGGGATCATCAACATTTGAGGGAAGTCGGCTCTTGTCCGGGTCCTTCTTTTTCGAGGATGCAAGCCATGCATGGTGGGCTGGCTCGCTCGTCGCTGGAGTGGGCTTAATTGCGATTGCGTCGCTGGGTCTCTTCCTGTTTGGACATCTCTCACGTTCTTTTGAACGTGAAGCGGACATTCACGGATGCCGCGCTGTTTCCTGTGGTCGGGAAGAATGCCCCCCACATCTCGATCTTGACGCAGTTCAGATCACCGATGCTTCCAACACTCCTGCATGTCCAGTTGGCATCAGCACCTTTGTTCGTGCGCTGTCACGGGTGGCATTGTGCAACGGGGTGAGTCTCGAAACGAAGTCCTGGCGGCATGGAAGCGTCGATCGTCGGATCAGATTTCTTGAACGAATTGAGGACCATCCTCAAGTCGAGGATGGGTTCCGACGGTCCATGAGGTTGGTACGTGTCGGATTGACAGTCGGCCTTGTGGTCCTGCTCATCCTGGCGGCCTTCATCGGTTTCAGCAGTACTCAGACTTAGAGTTCTGCATGAGATAACGCCGTGTCGATTGACAATGGACTGCTCAAGACAAATTCCATCCATCCACGATCGTCAACGCTCCAGGAGAACCACGATTTCTTCCTTGGGACCTCCCGAGAAACCTGTCACGAGTGGGGTTGCCAAGCCGCGAACAATCCAACCCTGACGTGCATAGTGATTGATCGCGTCTTCGAGTCTTCCAATCTCGAATTTACCTGCAAAGAACTTGTCCTTCTGCGTCAGTAACTTGTATTGCTTGGTCCCCTCGGGAACGTAACCCTCCGAGGTAAACGCTGGGGCGTGATCTGTTTGGCCTTCCGGAGAAGCTTCCGCTGAGGTTTCATCGCTGGGGGCGGTTGTGCTCCAGGTGGCGTCATCGATCCCCTCTACGACGATGCCATCATTTGGCTTGAGAGGTGCCACAGCTTCGGCCAGGGGCATTGACGGTCCTGGCACCTTTGTTGCGGGAGCTGCGACTAGAAAGCGATTCCCACATTTGCCACATCGGATGCTGTGTCCGATGAAACTGTCTGGGATACGGCCCTTCTCGCCGCACGATGGGCAAAGGACGGTCGGCATGGCTGGCCCCTTGTGAGAGGAAGTCCGGAGGCTCACGGAAGAGTCGTCTTGAGCCTCGACCAGGAGCATGAATGGAGGTGTAGGGACTAACCTAACTCACGATCCCTCCGAACTCCAGGACCTTCCGGCTCATTCTTGAGTTGCCGGTTTGGCGGAGCGGAAACTTGAGGAAAACATGAGTGACCGACCTTTCCGGCTTCGGCACTCTCTGGTAGAGTCCCCGACCGGTCCAATGGACGCCGCGCCTCGGGAACGATTCCCGTATCGGGTGCTCGCCGACAGGAAGGTCGCTACTCATGCCCAAGTGGCCCATTCGCGTCAAACTGATTGCGGGATTTAGCCTGATTGTCGGCATGATGCTCACCCTCATGTGCGGCTCGATGTTCGGCCTTCAGGCCTTTCATTCCAGTAACCTCACATTGACCGACCAACTCCGCGAACTCGGAGCTTCGAAGGATTTGCTGCTTTGCGTGGTCCGACTGGAGCCTGCTCACGATGGTCAGGCCGAACCTGTTGAGCGATTGATCGCGAAGATTGTGGAGACTCGACGTGCGCTGCAAAGCTACTGCGAGGAACTGAGACGAAATTCCACACGCGGCAACCGGGCTGGTGATGCGCTGGATGAACTTGACATGGCGTTCGGAGTCGATCACCACCTCTCCGAGATTCTCAAAGAAATCGACCCGGGCTCGCCAGACGCCGAACCGTTGCTGGCAGGTACGAATATCTACATTCAGAAGCAGCTCGAAGAGGCCAAACTCAAAGGGGAAGTTATTGATGAGCACCCGACAATTCCACAGCGAATCGATTTGCTCGTCGGCAGGGTGATGGTCTTGCCCGACTGGCTCCATCTTGACTTCTACCACGTGCTCGACATGTCGAAACATCAATATCAATACAGCCGTGCAATTGTATGGGTCTCCGCATTCGCAGTGATGGGCATGCTTTGCGGTCTTGCAGCGCTCTTTCATAAATGGGTCCTCTATCCCATTCGCCTCCTTCATCGAGGAGTTAAGCGTGTAGCTCGCGGGCAATTCGATTATCGAATTGACTTGATGACCGGCGATGAGATGCAGGCTCTCGCTGAGGCTTATAATGACATGACCGCCCGCCTGCAGGAGACCTATTCCGATCTTGAGCACCAAGTTCAAGAGCGATCCAAGCAATTGGTGCGATCCGAACGTCTTGCTGGGGTCGGGTTTCTCGCTGCCGGTGTTGCGCACGAGATCAACAATCCACTTGCTTCAATTGCGTTTTGTTCCGAAGCGTTGGAGAGCCGTGTCGCCCCAATGTTAGATCGCGGGGAGAGCGGTGACGAGAAGGTCGTCCGCAGTTATCTCCGCATGATTCAAGAAGAAGCCTTTCGATGCAAAAGCATCACTGAAAAACTTCTCGATTTTTCGCGGTGTGGAGAGATCCAGAGGGAACGCACCGACATTGCGGGACTGATTCAAGGTGTTGTGGAAATGGTCAGACATATGGGAAAATATCGCAATAAGGTGATCTCTTTCCACCCGCGAGAGGCTGTCGTGGCCCACATCGATTCCCAAGAAATCAAGCAAGTCGTTCTCAATTTGGTCGTCAATGCTCTGGAAGCAATGGATGAGAGTGGATCTCTACGCATTGATCTAAAATGTTTCGACGGGATGGCCGTGATTGCGTTTACCGACGATGGCTGTGGTATGTCACCAGACGTGCTGGAGAACATCTTTGAACCATTTTTTACTCGAAGGCGAACCGGTAAAGGGACAGGACTCGGTCTCTCGATAACCCATCGAATTGTCAGCCAACATTCGGGTGAGATCCACGCGACCAGTCCTGGCGAAGGCCGGGGCTCAACGTTCACTGTCAAATTGCCGATGCGGCAGGCCATCAGCAACGTGCAAATTCAAACATCGCGGTTTGAAGGTGCATTCGCTTGAGCGTGCCAGCGCAACCCGCTCGCCAAATCAATAGAACGATTGTTTCTCAGGAGGAGACACGACCGATGGACAAGTCCCCTCAGGGTGGCCTCAGAATTTTGTTCGCCGACGACGAGGCCCACCTTCGTGACCTGATGCAAATGGAACTGCCCAGGCTCGGGCATGAGGTCACTGTCTGTCATGATGGGACTGCTGCCATCCGAGCCCTTGAGAAGGGACCCTACGATGCCGCTCTCCTTGATTTGAGAATGCCCGGAATGACCGGAATTGAAGTGTTGGGCAAGATCCGTCAGATCAGCCCTGATACTCAAGTCATCATCCTGACCGGCCAGGCCACTGTGGACACGGCTGTTCAAGCGTTAAGGCTTGGAGCGTTCGACTATCTCACCAAGCCCTGCAAATGGGCAGAACTCGAGGTCATTCTCAATCGGGTGGCAGAGCGCCGAGATCTCGCCAACAAGGCGACAGCCTTTGAAACACGACTCAAGGCTGTCGAAGGGACCCCCACGTTGATTGGCGAATCTCCCTCAATGCAATCGGTCCGTCGATTGATCGAGACCATCGCCCCAACCGACGCGAGTGTGATGATTTTGGGCGAGACGGGAACCGGCAAGGAATTGATCGCCAGGAATCTTCACGATAAGAGTCATCGATCTGGGCATGCTTTCATACCAGTCAATTGCGGAGCCCTGCCGGAGAACTTGGTCGAGAGCGAACTCTTTGGGCACCGCAAGGGAGCATTTACAGGCGCGGACTCTCATCGCAAAGGGTTGTTCGAAGTGGCCAACGGTGGAACCCTGTTCCTTGACGAGGTCGGGGAACTGGACAAGAGTGTCCAGGTCAAACTCTTGCGATTCCTAGAGTCCGGTGAGATCCGAAGAGTGGGGGAGAATGATCCGTTCCGCGTTGATGTTCGGGTCCTCTGCGCCACCAATCGTGACCTACGCGAAATGATCGAGACCGACGCGTTTCGGGAAGACCTTTTCTTCCGAATGAACACATTTGAAATCCAACTCTCGCCACTCCGAGAGCGGAGATGCGACATTACTCCCCTCGCTCGACACATGCTGAAACGATATGCGTCTCGGCGTGGTGGTCTTGAATCTTCTTTGACTCCCGAAGCGATCTCGGCTCTAGAGTCCCACGACTGGCCTGGCAACATTCGCGAGTTGGCAAACGCGATTGAACGAGCATCGATCCTGTCCGGTGGTGGACTGATTCTTCCAGAACATCTCCCTACGCAGGGGGCTTCTCGCCGAAGTTCAGCGGTGGCCACAACCTCGTCGATGAGTGGACCACACTTTGCAATCCCTGACGGATCGCCGACCTTGCGGGATATTGAAATGAAGTACATCCACGTCGTTCTGGAGAAGCACAACGGCAACAAACCTTCTGCAGCTAAGGAGTTAGGGATCGCCCTCAAGACACTTTACAACAAACTCAATCAGCTTCAGCAAGGCTGAGCGGAGAATCTCTGTATTGAAGGGTTCCAGAAATTCATAGGTCGATGAAACAAAACGACTTGCGACGCGACAAAGCATCGGAACTTTCCATTCTCAAGAGAAGTTGTTCAGAGCACACCTAAGAAACTAAGAAAAACACCGGACATGGTGCTCTCTGATGTCGCTAACTTGGGTAGATGGGTATAACTCGCCACTCCGAAGGAACGGCTTACGATTATTCTCAACAATCATAAGCTAGGTTTCTGGTGGCGGTGACCAGACGATCAGTGCATCTGATCGACTGAATCCAGACGAGGAAGTATTTCTAGCACAGATGCCGGCCGACTACTCAGTCGGCATTTGAGTGCTGGTATGGGCTCGAATCCTTTGCACCGCTTAAATCGATTCAGACTGATTTGACTTATGAACAATTATTACTGCTGATAAGTTAAAAATATCAAATGATATCAAAATGAGTGCAAACTGAACTCCTTGCAACGATGCTCTACCCCGCCAGGTCGATTCAAGACTGAGGTCCCTAGAATTTTGGTCAGAGAGATCGAGCACATGTTTATACCGATGTTTTCGATTATGCCAAAATTAACGATTGAGCTTGAAATGCGAGATTTCACGGAAAGCCGATCCGCAACGAGAGTCGAGACCTTTTGATCGGCGGCGAACCCATTCATCGAACTGGCTCAACTTGAACAAGTTCGGGCTCCCGTCCCGGCCCTCTCTGATAGTTCCCAAGGTTGTGTTCGGCTCCTTGGGAAGCTTGGAGAGAGGGTCGGGATGGGGGCCTCAGATTTTGCCAAGACGAAACTGTGCAAATTCCCGATCTTATCTACTGTGGACGCAGTGAGTGAGTTGAGGTCCTGGCGCAAAAAACTGGCAGCCCAGAACTCTCCGAAGCCGCGACTCCATATTGATTTCGGATGGATTCCAGCCACAGAAACCGAGCATGCTCTCCCAAGAGTGGTAGACATGGTCGCGATGCCTGTCATGGCTGAGCATTTACTATGGCCCAAGTCATTCAACGTCGAAGAGATTATGCCGACCGCATCGTCCAGGAAGCGCCGCTGCCCCCCAATCCAACTCCAGGGCAGCGATGGCGTTTCCAGCGAAATCTTGTGATCTATCTCGCTCATAAGCAAGGTCTGTCACAACGATTCATTGCAGAGGTGTTCGACTTGCCACGCTCCCACATCGCTACGATTGTCAAAGAGTTCGAGAACCATCTTCCCGATCCGGCTGACCGCCAAGTTGGGGTTCAGGCGGATCGCTCCAAGTCTTGAGAACGACCGGCCCGAAAGTCTGTCTACTGGGGATTGTTCGGGGACAACACGGTCGTCCCCGCCATGTCACGATCGGGTAAACGGGTACCTGCGACCCTCGACCCCGTGCAGTCGGTCGATGAACCACCGACCACCGAGAGTAAGCTCTACCGCTGGATTGTTCGAAACCTACGCATAAAGATCCCGCATCGGTCTGTCTGCCCAGGGCACAAATCCCCTTGGGAGATCTTCCATCGGATCTATTTTGATCGTCCTCCACTCGCGCTGGTTCTTGGACCACGAGGAGGAGGCAAATCCTATCTGTCTGCCCTCAACATCCATCTCACAAGTCGCTGGAACCCTGGACACTCGACCTGCGTTCTCGGGGGGAGCCTGTCTCAATCGGAACAGATCTACCAGGCCTTGCGTGAGCTCGTCGAGTTGGAGGCTGATCATTTCAAGAGGGACGTTGACGATGTCTCCAAACTCCAGCGTACGAAGGCGCAGTACGTGAATGGATCCGAGGTCGCGATCCTAGCAGCTTCCAGTCGGAGTGTCCGGGGTCCGCACGTACCGAGTTTGAAGCTCGACGAGGTCGACGAAATTGATCCCGATTGCCGGGAGGCTGCGCTTGGGATGTGCATGGGC
Organism: Isosphaeraceae bacterium; assembly: GCA_025356475.1. Taxonomy (GTDB): domain Bacteria; phylum Planctomycetota; class Planctomycetia; order Isosphaerales; family Isosphaeraceae; genus JANXSX01. The sequence goes on from JANXSX010000086.1 coordinate 34,851, forward strand.
CGCCGCCGTCGGCGTGGAAAGCGAGGCTACAAGGAGATGACTGGTTCCGTTGTCATGTCCTCAACCTGGCACCGACCGTATGGGCCAATGGCAGATATGATTAAACGTGCTCGTGCTGGTGACTTACCATTTTATACATTTTGTATTTTTGAAGTCCTGGAGCGATGCTCGTCGCAACGGTCAGGCGAGAATCTTGAGAACTGCCCCAAGTGCCCGCTCTTCAGCTATTGTCACGATGTCGAAAATGGTGAGACCCCCAAGGCGAAACGGTCGAATGGTCACTATCCGATCGATTCACTGATTCAGAAAGTTCAAGGGACAAGTAAGAAAGCCTTCGAGGCCGACTATCTCTGTAACGGTCCGAAAAGTGAAGGGCTCTGGTTCTCATCGTTTCAACATTCCACGCACGTGTCAGAACTTGCTGAATATAATCCTAACTTTCCTGTCTATCTTTCGATAGACCCGGGAGTATTCTGTGGGGCGATCTTCTTTCAAGTCAATTCGTATATGCAAGAAGAGCGGCGCATCGAAGAAATAACAGTGTTTGCTGACTATCTCAAGGAGGGAGGAACGGCCGGCTTCAACGGTGATGCCATCGCGGACCTTGCGGAGGTCTACAGCGGAAATCGAATTACCCGACTCTTCATGGATCCTGCCGGCGGATCACGAAATGGTATCGGAACGGCTGTGAGTGAAGAAATGCTCCGCTATAAAATGACTCGATTCTGTAAGCCCGAATGGTGGCCCTATGGGGCGGTTATCGATGGATTAGCTCTCTTGGAATCGTTCGTCGATTCTGCGGACCAATGTTCGAAACTTCGAATTCACCCTCGATGTGTTGCAACGATCGATGCAATGGGGAACTATCTTCGAGCACGGCGTTCTGGTCAATGGCAGGGCTACCCCGAAGATCCTCAGCATCCCTATGAAGAACAAGTCGACGCTCTGCGTGGCGGCCTTCGCACTCTCTATCCTTCTGGGAGAGTTTCCCCGGTTGTGTATAAACGAGTCTCGGCTCGACAGGTGTTTTGATGAATTTTGATGCTTCACTGATTCCCGTAGTTCGCCGGCGGCATCCGGAATGGATTGAACACCAACTCCGTTGGCAATGGTTGCTGGATTCTCTGGAAGGAGGCGAGAGGTATCGCCAAGCCATCTACGGGGTTGACCGCCGCGGCCTTCCCATTCGGAACCTGATTCGCCACAAGCGTGAGTATCCCGACCCTCGCGAGGCCGTCGGTCCATTCCTGGGTGTGGTCCCAGGCTCAGATCAGGCGTCCCAAGCCACCGACGACGATTACGAACTGAGACGAGCGCGCACGCCGATCCCGACCTTTGTCTCACAGGCGATTGATACTCATCTTTCCCGAATATTTGCGAGAGAAGTCAAGCGCATCGGTTCCGATCGCCTCATGCAATGGTGGGCTGATGTTGATGGACGAGGGACCTCGATTGATCACTGGATTGCAGAGTTCGTCGCCCCCTTGCTCCTTGCGCTTGGGCAACTCGATCTCAAGTTTGATCATCCCCCCGCTGAGCACGGTGAAGAAGTCGTAACTCGTGCAGACGTTGAGAGACTTGGACTTGACCGGGCGATCGCCTCTTTCCTCCTACCTCAGGATATGCTTTGGTGGCGATTGGATTCGCTGAACAGTCAATATGAAGAGTGCCTTGTTCGAGAGTGGGTCGAAACACCTGACGGACCCCTTGGCTATTTCCGCCATTGGACCGAAAACGAATCCACCCTATACGATGATCAGGGTGAACTTCTCTCGGTAACTCCACATGCTTTCGGGTGCGTCCCGATCGTGCGAGTGTTCGATGGTCGCAAAGCTAGATGCAAGAATATCGGTCAATCTCGATATGAAGGTGTGGCTGAAAGGCAACGGGAGTACTACAACCGAGATTCCGAACTCATCCTATCGGACACGACGCAGGCTCACCCACTCTTGCAAGGGCCGGAAGACTTCCTCCAGTCCGATGGCACCGTCCCGATCGGACCAAGCTGGCTCTTGCCGAAGAAGAAGAACTCGATGGGTGGTTCCGTCACCTACGAGGGATTCGACGTCGTCCAATTTCCAAAGGATGGGGCCGAGTCGATTCGCAAGAATAAGGCCGATCTTCGTGACGATGTCGACCGTGAGAGTGCTCTGGTTCGCCCAACAGGTCGAGCAGGAGCTCCTCAGTCGGGTTTATCCAAGTTGCTCGATCATTCGGATGGAAACTATCGACTAGCCAAATTGGCCAAGGTCCTCGGTCGCGTTGAGTCCTTCGCCGCTCGGTTTGCCTTGACCGTTCTCAACGATGGGCCACCGCAAAGAGACGAACTCACCCAAATTGAAATCTGCTATCCCGCCGAGTTTGATCTATACACCGCGACTGATGTGGCGTCAGCAAGCGCCGAATTCCAGAATCTTGCGAGCAGGGCAGGCAGCCTTCCGCTTACTGAAGGATTAATGATCTCACGACTGATGAGGCTTTGCTTGCCAGGCCTCTCTGATAGCCAGTACGCCGATTGTGACAACGAGATTAAATCCTATCTCGCTCAACACGCAAAGCAAGAATCGGTTTGAAACAGACGCCTCTGGAATGACCCAACTTTCTTAGCAGCACACGGTTCTGGCACCGTCTGGGTTAAGAAACCGAGCACAATCGAGAGAGATGTTTAGAGGCCAGCAGACGCTTTGGGGTAGTGCGTCGGCTTGCTCTGCTCCGCTTATCAAAAAACGAGATTGGCCATTTCGATGGTGCATCCAGACGAACGTTCACCGATGTGGGCTTTACTCGCTGTGGCTCTGGCAATGCTAGTCGCGTTGTCGACTGTCGTCGTACCAATGACCTTGGGGCTGGTCCGCCGCAGGCGCTAAGTTGATTCGATCAAAACCGGAACGATCATGTCATTCTCCCAAACTCCTCCCGACGATGCCGATGATGGAGATCGGGCTACGGTTGAACAGGTTACGCTGACTCGTAAAGAATACGAGTTATTAAAGACTGATGCGTCGTCGGCACGTGAAGTCGAGGACGCACGCGTCAATCAGGAAGAATCGCTCCTAAAAGAGATCGAAGTTCGCGAGACGAAGTTCGCAACCCTGGAGAAGAGATTTCGGGAGACGCTAAGGGAGCGGGAGTTGGCGACTGCCTTGGCGGGCAAGCCGATTGTGCCTGGTGCGGCCACGCAGCTCATCAAACTCTGGCGAGACGATTTTGAGGTTTACGAGGAACGCGGCGAATACCGAGTCTCCTTGAACGACGGTCGAAACGTTGCGAAGACAGTCGCCGATCGACTGGCCAGTCCTGAATTCGCACACTTCTGTCTGCCAGCCTCCAGAGGAGGATCGCCGACCGCCGACTCCACGAAAACGGTGTCGAGCACGACCGTTAATGCCAGCCCGAAGACGCTGGGCGAGACGATTGTCGCGCAATGGCGGGACCTCGCCGTGCGTTCAAAGGATTCGACACGCCCTTTCGGGCTTGGAAGACGTTGATTTTCGATGGATGTAGAATCATTCGATAATTTTGGATATGTAGCAATATCGCTTCCGCAGTTCAACGTAAGAATTGGTCTCATTCCTCCTGTTCGATCACCCGGAGTTCTCGCTGATGTCGTCGATGAGTTACTTGCAAGGCATTCAGAATACCTTTGATTATCAAGCTCAGATTCGCAATGATATTCATGTAGTCGCAACAAATTGGTTTGTGAATCGATGTCCGCTTATCACCAGGGTTCCCCGATTACCGTCCGGTTCTACGACTTTCACGATCGTCAGCCGTTCGGTCCGACCACGTGTCGCAAGCCTTGCCGCTGCCGTGGCCGTGAATGACATCCAGATTTCGCTGGTCGATGCTACCCCATACATGAATGGTGATGTCCTCGAACTTCCGAGTGGTGAGCGAGTGGAAATCACAGCCGATCCTAACGCCGCCTCAGGCGTTGTCCAGGTTCGGCGAGCTGTGGAGAGTACCAGTCAATCCACTGCAGTTAGCGGCGGAATCGTTCGCCTTATCGGCAATAGCCGTACGGGTGCAGAAATTAATCAATCCGGTGTATCGTTGCGTCCCGTCGGTGTGACCCAATATTGCCAGACCTTTCAGCATCCAGTTCAGATCGGTGGTTCGCTCCAGGCGACAGCCTCTCTCGCACTTCCAACTGGAATTCGCACACCTTTTGATCAGAACAAGATGGATGCCCTCCAAAATCTTATGGATGATCTTGAAGTTTCCTCATACTATGGACGTGGTGAAGATCCTTCGGTTACCGGAAGGCCCAAGCAGAAAGGGATTCGGTCGCTCGTCAGTACCAATAATGTGACGACGACTCCTACGAATGCAGCGGCTTACAAGCCCACAGATTTCATCCGTGATACGATGGAAAAGTGTCGTACAAACGGGGGAGATCCCGATGTATTACTCGTTTCCAGTAACTTCATGACAGGACTAGCAACTTGGGGCCAAGCAGTGATGCGAATTGACGCAGGTCGGAGCGTCTTTGGTGTGCCGATTGATGTTTTCGAGGCCCCGTTCTTGGGGGGAGTTTCGATCATTGAAGCACCTCTACTTCGTCCCTCTACAGCAATATGCTTGACCTCTGCGGAGGTTCGGTTGCGGATGAAGCGGAATGAATTCTGGATGCCTCGTGGCTCGCGCGGTGACGCTTATGAAGGTGACTGGGTCGCTGAAGGTGCGATTGAAGTCGAGAACCCACTGCATCACGCCTGGGTCGAAGGCATCACCGCATTCTCATCTAACTAAGGTTTTCTCATTCGATCGGTTGGGGTAACGTCCCGCCAGGCAATCCTGAAGAATTGCCAACTTGCCGTAACGGGCATTTCAATATTTCAATACCTCAACCGATTCCATGATCAATCTCTTTGAGAGTCACATGTTAGAGACGAAAATTCCATTTCGCGGCTACCCAGAATTCTTAGAAAAAGCAGCCGAGTCGATCGGACATCCTGAGGCAGCCAGACCGGCTAGCCGCTTGGTCGCGTTGGGCGACGTCGCCAACCTTTGTGCACAGGCGTCGCTCGTCGATCCGAATTTGGTAGAAGGGATTTTGGCCAAGGCCTCTGCCTTCCGTGATCAACTTCATGTGGCGTTCCTCGCTTCCGAGATGATGATCGAGGGGTTCGGTTCGCCCAAGTCGGATCCTCCAGCAAGGAACTGAGGGGTCTCATGAAAACGGTTATCGCTTTCGCGACCGATGAGGATATCGCCTTGAGGGCTCCCGCCGACTATGCGATCCTCTGTCCTCGTGACCAGAAGATTGTGGCAGGTACGGACGGAACCATATCACCATCTGATCCTTGGATACTAAACTCGGCTTCGGTGAATTTCCTTGCTCAGGGGCTGGCCCCAGGGCATGTGGTCCAACTCACGAAACCAACTGCGGTGTTTCGCTCACCAGGAGAGACACTTGTTGTCCAATCGGTCTCTATGAGATCCGTAACTCTGCGACGGAAGGGACAGCTACCCGGGCTTGGTCAGCCACCGGGGCCGGCTACGGTTTGTATTGGTATCGAGTTCTTAGTAACAACCCTGGCACCACAAATTGAGCGTGCCACGTTTGACTTATGCCGCAGGTATGGAATCGACGATCTCATCGCTGGTCGGAGATCTTCAGATCTCTATGATCCACGCGAAGTCCGAGAAGCGATTGTTCTCACCGTGCTCCATACTCGATATCTTGACCAGAGCCGCGAGGCAGGCCATGAACCCGATAGCTTCGCGTTGAAGGCAAAGTTGATGTTGACGGAACTCGATGATTTGATTGATCGTGTGGTCTTGCACTGGTTACCGATAGGCGCATCAACATCCCGATTTAGCACGCGGATCACTCGTTGACATGTCGATTACCTACAATGTCTATTGGAACAGCGGAAACGGTGAACCAATTAATTATGCGAACCCACTAGCGAACTTATCAACACCGAGCTTTGAGACCGGCACCCTGGTCGCTCCTGGAGATTACCTCTTTGGGGTACGCACGTTCGATTCTGATACGAATCTGGAAGAATCGAACACAAATATTCGAGTAAGACTAATTCTCAATGCGTTAGGGCGAGACGTTACGGGGAGGCCTAGTCCTCCGTTTGCGTTGAATTGTCGGCTTACTAACAGCGGAGCTCAGATCTCTTGGTGTCATCGGACGACCTGGTCATGCCTGCCACCAACTGGCTTTCGTGTTTACCTAGGTACTTCCGCAGGTGTCGACTACTCAACACCTGTAAACTTAGTGAACTATAGCGATTCTATTTTTCATTACACCGCCGACCTGATCAACCTGGTCTCGGGCCTGAATTACTCTGTATGCGTTCGCGCATTCAATGCCATAGATGAGGAATCTAATATCATTCTGTCGTCTTTTGCCTTTAGACAAACGCTTTTTTCCCAGGTCGGCAATCTTACGATTTCCCGGTGATCTCTTCCATGCGATTTGTGGGCGAGCATGATCAGCTCAGCGATTTATAGATGAATGTTGTGATGGCTTTGTAAATTACGGATTCGATTCTGTCGCGAACTTTTCACCGACTCAAGAAGTTGATATTCGCGGAGAAGAACGACCATCTGCTCGATAGGGATTAATCATGCCGAATTGGCAAGTTATAGTCGATGATACGTTCCGACGTGCGAATACAACTCCTGGGGTTGCTGGGAGTTCGACTGGTGTTGGTAACTCATGGATTGATCAAACGGGCGGAATTTGGAGTATCCAATCCAATCAAGCAACCACGACGTCGTTCTCGGGGCTCCAGTTTTATCAATTAACCCGGCCTAGCTCCGAGAATCAGCAAGATTCCAGGATTATATGGGAAGTCCCGGTCGGTTTGGAGTTCCATTCGCAACCTCAAGGGATCGTCCGACGAATCGGTCCGCAATCGATGTATCTTGCATACATCTCGAGTTCGGGCGCGGCTGTGATTAGCTCTTATAACTTCGGTTACAACGCGCTTGCATCGGGTGGGACTGGTAACTTGTCGGGCTGGCCGACATCAGGAGTCACGACGAAGCCCTACCGGTTTGAGCTAACTGCAGAGGGCGTCCTTCCAACGGTACTGACCTTCAAGGCTTGGGACATTAGTGACCCTACAAACCCTGTGTCAGTTCTGAGCATCTCAGGTAGCGACAACGATTCTCGCATGCAAGCGGCGGGGAGTTGCGGGATCGCAGGGTCGGCATACGGTGGATCCAATATTTCGATTCCGATTTCAAAGACGTCAACCTATCAAGCAATAAGTGGTGGCCCAACACCCGGGATTGTTTCGATCGGGTCGATTATTGGAACCACAGTCGTTCTAAGTCTCACCACGCCGTCGGGTGGGGTCTCCCCGTACTCATATCAACTTCAAAGAGCGGCAGATGTTTCCGGGTCTCCAGGCCCATATTCAAACGTAGGATCTTTGCTAGTCGGCCAGACAGGATCGGCGACATTCGTCGATGCTTCAGGCGTAAGTGCCACTCCCTATTGGTATCGAGTGGCTGTCACAGACGCCGGATCGATTACCCGCAATTCCGACGCAATCAGCCTCAGTACGGGCTCGGTAGCGGCCCTATTGTCAGTTTCGGGCCCGAACTTGGCATCAGTGATTCCAGCGAACCATAATGGGAACATCACCCTAACTCTCACAGGTTCAGGAACGAGTTGGACTGCAGGGACGATCTTTAGCGTTTCAGGATTGGCCGGAATCGTAAAGTTTTCCCAAACGGTATCTAACACGACATCAGCGAGTGTCGTCGTTAGTCTTCCGTCAATTCTCGGAGTTGCGGCACCCGGTGTCACAGGAACGCTTAGTATCTCGGATGGGCAGTACACTGGTACGATTGTTGTCGCTGCACCTAGCTTGGCGGTATCACCGGCGACAGGGTTAGCGCAGGCAACGACTGGCATCACTCTGACCGGGACAAATACTCTATGGCAGACCGATACGCCCGGATTCACAATCTCTGGGACCGGTAATAGCCTGACCGGGACGGGCGTCAATTCAAATCTTGCGGCCTCTCGAGTGGTGGCGGCTTCTGGCCTGGCTGGAGCCTATGCAATCACCGATCCGTCGACGGGGGCCTCAGCGACCTTCACCACAGCCAGTGGCCCAGTGACCGTTAGCGTCGCTGACTCGAACTGGTTTTTTAGCCCTTACAACTGGGTCAAGAATGGCTCGAACTACGTTCAAACCAATACTCCCGGTGCCTATTTCAAGGTTAGATTCTCTGGTACTTCGCTAAAGATGAATGTTGACGTCTCTGCGCTGACATTGGCGAGCGTGGCCTCGAGTCTCTACCCGACGATTAGTTACTCAATCGATGGGGGTTCTTGGACGCGATATCAGCTTGCACCTACGGACATTCAGATTAGTTTAGCAACCTCTCTGGCGGCAGCCACACACTCGATCGAACTCTATTTTGTCGGGGGAAATTGGACGACAGATCGGTGGACAACCCCGACAATGGCGCTTAGGATTAGCGGCCTGGTAATCGACTCTGGAGCGGCGACATTAGCTCCAAACCTACGCCCGGGGCGTGCGATTATTTACGGTGATAGTCATCTCGAAGGATATGAATTACTCGCAGTCACCACGACTGTATCAAATAGTGATGCTCAGCAAAGTTGGGGTTCTCTGCTCGGACGAGCTCTCGGCTGCGAGTATGGAATCGTAGGATTTGCTGGGCAAGGATATGCCCAGGGAGGTGGTGGAAATGTCCCTGCCCTCGCCTCGGCTTGGAACTCCTATTGGAACGGCCAGACCCGACTTAGCAGTGGATTGTTTAGCCCAGCACCTGACTACATCATTTCAGGACATGGTACTAATGATCTAATTATCCCATCGTCCACTGTGATATCTCTCATTAGTAGTTGGAGAGCTGCTGGCGGAGCTAACGCAAAGATTCTGATCTGTAACCCTCCAGGGCAAACTGGCAACACGGCGGTGTCGGTCGGTGTAACAGCAGCGTCGGACCCGAAAGCCTATTGGATCGATCAAGGTGAGGACCTCACGAGTGCAAACGTCGGGGGATCTTACCGTAATGGGAATGTGCATCTTTCCCTACGTGGGCACGTTCGCTACGGTTCGACCTTAGCGGTTGGGATTGTTACGGCAATCAGCGGAACGCCTACTGTCAACCCGGTCCCTGCAATCGGCCAAAGTCCATTTATTCGGGGGTTTTGAAATGAGTAGACTCTATAAACCGGGTGATGGTTACGCATCATCCTTTGCGATTTCGAGTTCGACAGGAGCAGCCTCGAATGCCGATAGCCTTCCAACCGGCTCATTGTTACGTAGTGGAGTTCTCGACGCTTCCACAAGCGTAGTCATTTCCAACACTGCGACAGGTCTCTACAAGGCCGCGTGTACAATTCCAAGCGGATACCTTCCCGGTGATACCGTGGAACTGCTTATTTCCGCCTCTGTTGTGGGGGTTGCGACCAAAGCGATCACCGATCGCATTAGGCTCGTCAACTTCGATTCGACAACCAACGGGACGGGCGGTCTTCCTACGCTCGGTTCTAGCATCGGGCAACTCGCGCTTACGTCCGGGACGGTCACGGTCGGCACAAACAACGATAAGACCGGCTATACTGCTTCCACTGTGTCGGACAAGACGGGATACTCGCTCGCGACGTCTCAGGCTTTTAACACGACGGGGAGCGTTGGAAGTGTCACCGGGTCGGTTGGAACAGTTGTCGGCCTCACTGCCTCTTCGATTGCGACGACTGTTTGGAGCGATACCTCTCCGGGCGATTTCGGGATCTTAGGAAGTCCGGGTAAAGCGATTCTTACTTATCTCGACTCGGCAGTGTCAAGCCGATCGAGTTATGCAGGAACAGACACGAGTGGAACCACGACCTTACTCGCTCGACTCACGAATCTACGCGCCGGGTTCCTCGACAATCTGTCAGGAGGATCGGTTGCGCTCGCTAGCGGAGTTATTGTCTCAACGAATAACGATAAGAGCGGCTATAGCCTCGCCTCTTCTCAGACTTTCAACACGACAGGGGCTGTCGGGTCTGTAGTGGGTGGGGTGGTCGTATCTATTAATAATGACAAACTTGGATATTCGGTGAACAACGTCTCCGATAAGACAGGTTACAGTCTCGCATCCTCACAAAGCTATAGTACTACCGGATCGGTTGGATCGGTGCTATCACCGGTGAGTCTCAGCGGAAAACCAGGCGTCAGTCTGGCTGCTAGCGATGTATCTGGAAACCTCCCCGCCATTGTAAATGCCTACGCAACTGGTAAAGATCCTGAAACGCAAGTCTGGGAAGCTAGCCTGGGCGCACATGCCAATACGGGAACGTTTGGGCTGCTCAGCAGGCCTCTCTATGCGGCCAACGCTAACGGAGGCGGGTTGGCTTCGATCACATTGGACGGAAATGCGTCGAGTGTTGACGACTATTACACTGGTCAAACCCTGGTTACGTTGACTAATCCAGGTAGTGGGCAAGCACGTACAATTACTGCATATAATGCGACGACGAAAGTAGCGACCCTGAATCCCGCATGGTCGGTACAACCTAGTGTTGGAACGAAGTTCGCAATTTATCCCGCGAATACAAATTATCCATTGAACTTTAGGAACTTCTTGATTGGCTCTGACGGATCGATCACTGCAGGTTCAATCATCGACAAAACGGGCTATAGCCTGGCATTTACACAGACATTTAGTACAACCGGATCGGTAGGAGCAATTGCCTCGGGTGTTACTGTTGCGAGCAACCTCGACAAATCCGGCTACTCACTGGCTTCGACGCAAAATTTCAGCACATCAGGGAATGTAGCAACTGTGACGAGTGTGGTGTCTCCGGTCGTTGTCGGTACAAATCAAGACAAGTCGGGATATCAACTCTCTAGCTCTGGTCTTGACTCCATTCAAGTTGAGGCAGGCATCAATGCAAGACAAGCCCTCGCGCTGACCATGGACGCTGCGGGCTCGGGTATTGTCTCAGGTGCTGCTTCCTCTACGATAACAGTTCGGAATCCAACTGGGTCGCAAACTCGCATTGTGGCAATGGTAGATGCAGATGGGAATCGATTGAATATTGCTTTGAGTCCTCCGATTTAACCCGGGAAACCAATCGGCTATGTTCGCTCTTCGACTATTTCCACGAAGGTTGTTTCCATCAAGGCTATATGCTCATGGGGGTACTATGGCGATAGAGATCACACCCCCGATCTCCGACTCTCGCCCACTAAGATGGATTCCAGTGAAAGTTCTTCGATCACGAAGGCTTCGTTAAGAGGATCATCTGTCAGGCGGAGTAACCATGGTTTCGGATAGATAGTGCAGACGACCTTCGCGTTTGTGAGAGGGTTCGGGTCGAGGGATGTTCTTTTTGGAATCCCGAGTGAAATCGACCTCGTTGAGAAAGACTGTGGATTAGGTCTCGGTCTTGACGAATCACAAATATTTGTTCGGATCAGCACTTCAATGACAACGAGGAGCAAACTCAAGCATCGGTCCTCCCGTAGAACAACAAGATCAGGTAGGCCGACAGTTGCGCGGAGGCAGAGCTCGCCCGTTTTTAGTAGAACGTTAACGTAGCCCTCGATAATTTTCGAATACCATCTTTCCTAAGACGATTCTAGGTGACAACATGGCTTTTGCCGTGGGCGGAACGACTTCATCTCGAAGCCCGTGGGGATCGCATACCATAGATGCGAGGGACTATGGGGTTCAGGCGGACGGAAATGACTGCTCCGCAGCCTTACAGGCAGCCGTTGACGCTGCGATGCTTAGTATTCAAGTGCGTGATGGAACTACCCGGAGAGCGATGGTCCATGTTCCATCGGCACAGGCTAGTTATGTACTGAATAACCCTGTTTATATTGATTCTGACAATGTTGGAATTCAAGGTGAGGGTCGCGGAGTGACGTGTTTCGCGACGGGCCAGTTTCCTCAGAAGCCTGGGTTTGTCTTGGGTCTCCCTCGTGGTTCTGGTGCGATACGGAATGGGGTTCCCAACATTCGCTATGGAGCGCTCGACGCTTCGTATCGACTGGATCTTTTTGGTAAGCTCGATACTACTGCGGTGAGTGCGCCAAATATAAGATGGGGTATTCGCACAAAACATGATTCAATAGTTCAGGTCCAGTGTGGAGCATTACTACTTGGCTGGCAGAGTTTACGAAAGTTTACGATAGAACTCTGTCTGGACTCCGGAAACGGAGGCCAGCCCATGACGCCAAGTGTACAGATCATGGGACGAGGAGATAGCTTCGCACCGGCACCATGGCTGTTAAGTTGCGGTTCCGATGGTAGTTTGGCATTCTCATTTCGAACTTCAGATCAAGTGGGTCCAGGTAATCCTCGGCGAGGCTTTGTCTTTCCCTTGACTGGGGTCGGACCATATCGGATTTCTGTGCAGATCGATATGGATTTAGGTCAGTCGCAGGCATATGTAAACGGCGTGCAAGTCGGAATTACTAATGGTACCTGGCCTCCAGGATTGTCTCTCTTCTACGACGACTGGAAACCGTTCATCCTCGGTTACTCAGAGGACGGCGAGCGCTTTGGGGGCGTTGGCTCTGATATCAGCTTTCTCGGCTTTTTGCTGGCAAATGGGTTAAGGTATAAGAATAATGGTATAGGTAAAGTGCAACGATGCGTAGACTCAATTCCGATCCTAGGTGGTTTGGCACCAAATGATGGTTTTCGCTTCTATGGCATGGCACGCTATGACATTGTGAGCGGCGACACTCTTGTTAGATTGTCGACTCTTGAATCCCCTTCGAGCCTAGACAGGATGGTCACATTCAATGAAGGGCCAGGACTTTTTGATAGGCTATTGTCCGGCTACTTCATAAACCAGGGTGCATGGCTCGGCGGGGGTGGAGGAATTTCCAATAACACTCTTCGTGGTTTCACCATCGGTGGAAAGGGCCACGCCGTTCCGATCCTTGTCGGGGGCGTCCTCGGTGCGCAGATTCAAGATATCCGCGCCTTCGGAGGTTGGAACGGGATCGGCTCGATAAATCTAGGGGCGAATTATACAGTTGATGTGCAGGATTGCTTCCTCTCCGGGACTGATGCCGCGTATTACGGATTCTGGCAGATCTTAAAAGCTCAGAATCTGTTCTTCGAATCGTACGGCAACACTATCATGCGATTAGTCGGGAGTAACCTCAGCCTGCGAGATTTTTTTGCCACTTCGAGTAGCTCAGCTGACACCTTCTTCAAATTTCATAAATCGGGCTATGGCGGTGGTTACTCGCTCACTGATGGATGGATTAATACGGAGGGCGAAACCCTTACTGATTCAGCCATACACTTTGAGTTACATCCATTTGCACAATCGTATCTCAACTTAAAAAACATTCAACTAGGGACGATCGGCACCGCTCCCGTAATCCGAATTCGCGATACCGGAAACTATAATCCACCTAGTGGCCTAGGTTATGGTTGGCTAGCGAGCGACAACCTAACCGTGATTTCATCGGGTCCTTATATTGACATTGATGGGTCACGGTGCTTTGGTGAGGTGAAAGGTGCTCCAAATTTCTCCGGCGTCCGACTCGTCCACGAGGGAACCTTCGGAACAGACTGTAACATCGTAATCCAAGAGTCTGGGTACACAGGTCCTCCGAGAACCTCCTCGTGGTATCCGGGAGCTCACTCTCTCGAAAACAGACGCCCTGCCGATGGGCAATACATAGAGTGGCGCTGCATTAAGGCTGGAGTTTTCGGCACTCCAATTCCACCTACTTTTGTGGGAACGAGCCCTTCGCAACTTAGCCCTGATTGCCTTGCATCTTATGTTTTAAACCATATGTATATTTCGGTAGAGCTTAACTAATATGCCCGGTTTTTTCACCGATTATCTGAACAACAAGGTTTTGGATCTAGTTTTGGGTGGGAGTTCATTGCTAGGTCCAACAACTGTGTATGTGGGACTCTCGCTGGGTGCGTCGAATAAAGCGGGCTCAATTAGCGAGCCGTCCTTTTCTGCGGGCTATTCCCGAATCGCGGTTGCAAATACACTCGTAAACTTTCCCGCAGCCTCCAACGGGACTAAGTCGAACGCTAACCCGGTCTCCTTTCCCTCCCCGACAGCATCGTGGGGCACCATTGTCTCTGTCTTTTTGGCGGATGCCATGAGTGGCGGGAACATCCTGGCCATGGCTGACCTCTCACTACCAAAATCAGTCTCTTCCGGTAACGGCGGCCCACGAATCGCAACGAATGCCATGTTTCTTTCGCACACCTAAACCGATCGAGGTGAATTGATGGCAGTGCGAATTCGATTTCAATATTCAACGGGCGCTGTACTAGGGTATTCCGTCGAAAGGCTTGCTGATGGTCTGTACCTAGACTTCACAGATAGTCTCTTTCGCCCAAATCCGGCAAGCATTGTTGGGTCTTTGATTGAGGATGATACTCCGTTCAAGGGGAGATATCGTGTGACAATCAGCTCCACACCGTCTTCTCAATTTCTTGACGGAAACTATGCTGTAAGTATTCATAACATCACAGCCTCTAATATTGTCATTGGCATTCTCGGCCTGACGATCGCCGCTGGGGACGATATGCCCTGGTATCCCGATCCTTGGTCGACCTCATTGCCTGGCTCCTACGCTGTTGGTACAGCCGGTTCCATGCTCGGGACTAATCTCGATGCAAAAATTACAACCCGGTCAATCTATGCTGGAGGAGCTGTTGCCAGCGTTACAGCTCCCGTGACTGTAGGTGCGAATAATGACAAGAATGGATATCAACTCTCTTCAGCAGGCTTTGACTCTATTTCGATCGAACCTGGCGTTAACGCTCGGCAAGCGCTTAGCCCGATCCTTGCAGCGTCGGCGGGTGTGGTAAGTGGCGCTGGTACAGGAACAATTGTAATCAAAGGCGGAAACAATACCGTCAGTCGAATTACTGCCTCGACGGATAATGTTGGAAATAGAATGGGTGTGACACTGAATTTGCCTTCATGATTCTAGTGCCACGACCTGCGGTAGATAGAAATTAGGTCAATCGGTCTGGACGAATCGACTCTTGGGTCCTAGGCCCCAGCAGATTCTGAACGTCTGCTTGGTCTCCTCAGAAGGCTCCGGACCTTTTACAAGTAGCCTCTTACACGCTTGCGCTTGCGACAAATTCAGACGGTAGACTTCAGGAGTCGTGTCCCTTGAATGATGCACTCTACTTTGCTCCTAGCTACTTCAGTCCTTATTACTTTACGTCACTTGCATCAATCAGCGACACGACGCAACCTCCTTCTGATACACCACTAGAATATCGTGATCGTGACGCCTTCAATGCAATCTGTAAGCTGCTCGAATCTACGGGGGAGTTCGCCTCTGTAAATCTCGGCACAGTAATCGATAAGGGCTCCATATCGATCGACCGACTACCGCTGGCTGCTATCCAGCCTCAAGAATGGCTTGAATCAGACGATTCTGATCCGACCCTCCTTCTTAGGCAGGTGGTCTTCGACATCATTGTAGTCTGCAGAGCAGAAAGCCCAGAGGTTGCCATTGACACAGCAGGACGACTTAGCTCAATCGTACAGAACAGCCTGAACGGATCGAGTCTTAATGGTGGCTGTCTTCCTGCTCTTACTATGATCAGACATGGAAAGCTCCATCGCAAGACGAGTCGATACCCTGAACAAAGAACAATCCTGCGGGGCGAGTTTAGCTATTTTGTTCAATCGATTGATGGTCATGGAAACATCGATTAAATTATTTTAAGAGACAGCATATGCCAGCATCAAAGCGGTTCATGAATTGGTCTGGTGTCACCTTCACTCCCCAAGGTGGTCAACCTCTCTCCATCACAGGTGTCACTGCGATCGAGATCGATACCAATGGTCAATTACTTAAGTTCTCGGGCGATGGGGATAAATTTTATACTACAGTTGTCACTGACGTTATGGATCCAACAGTTACCATCCATACAGCCGACTTAGCCGCGATCCGAGCTACTCCCCTCGGCTCACTCGGATCTCTTAGTGCCACCTTCAATGATGCAAGAAACGGAAACGGTACTGGAGCTATTACCTACACGTTATCTAATGCTGTCGTCGCATCGGGCGCGGTACGTGGTACACATCGTCAATTCGGTCATGGCACAATTGTGTTCAGCTCATATTCAAGTGATGGAATCACAAACCCACTCTCCACAACGATAAATAACTGAGACGATCGAGAGGAGCGAAAATGAAGTCGGGTGAGATTCCGAATGCAATCCGTTGCATGCATTCCTTCGCTGGCTGCGGTGATGCCCAATCGCGACTTCTAAGTCTACAGGATCAGTTTTCTGGGATATTAGGCAGCCCGAGAGTTTACGTTCGACAGCAAGGCACAGAGCATTTCCTGTCCGCTGACCCATCGGATTCACTACTCTACTCAAACAACAGTCCCAGATCAGGCACATCACGGTACCACTGGCAAGACCGAGGAGATGGGGTTCTCTATGGCTTTCTTGAGGAGGGAACGGACGCCCCACGAGGTTGAGCGGCGGCGACCGGGTGCGACGGGTACATTTATTCTGCTTGCGAACGGTGAGGAGTGGCTATTATCAAATGTGTCGATATCTCTAACGTCGACTGATCTGATGACGCCTAAGATAGATGATGTACTTAACCGAATCTTCGAATCGATGATGCTGGAAGGTCGGGTCTCTCTAAGTGAAATTTGGTCCGTTGCAATTGTATTACTCCGAATCAACTACAACTTGAGTGACGCAGAGATCTACCAACTTCTTGAGCTTAAGCTAGGAGCGGAATGCGACAAGTTTGCCGAAGATATTCTACAAATAGCACTTGTTTTTGAGCCTGGTTCCAAGGGGTTCACGGATTGGATTCGGAGTAGCTTAATCGCGAATCGGATTGACCCTAGTCAACTCAGCGTTCGCGATGTCCCTAACGTTCTCGAGATTCTCGTCGCGACCAACCGAACGATCCCACTCGCCTCCTTCGCCGATAGTTGCCTAGTGGCACAAGAACGACAGCTCTTGGAGTCTCTCGTTTGAATCACATAATCAAGCCAGAAAGTTGTAGAAGGCCTGGTGTCAGGTCTAAAGAAATCGTCCTCGCCGACGGTCTGTCCTGGGGATTTGGACTGCCGAGCCGTCGTCTAGCACCGAAAACCACAGTTCGTCAGGATGGCATTGGGGCGGCGACACCGACGATCGAGGTAGAAACGCGGTTGGGTTATTCCTATCTAGTCGAACATTGTTTGACATTTCTCACAGATGCTCTTGAGAGCGGATCTCAACTAGTGTTGTGGGGAGGATTCTTCACTCTCGCCACCATGTTGCTACAGGAAGCTAACGATCTTTGCTTGGACGATTGCACTTTCTTACTAAGTGTAAAAGACGATGAAATCCCTCGCCTGGTCTATGAAGTCCTCGGCCTATTTCCTCGAGTATGCACATGAGCCCTGCCCAGTCATACTCCCAGACCATGAATTGGTGGACATCAGGAGAGCGGCGGATACCAAACATGGACTTTCGCCTGATTTATCGTCGAGCCTCAGGATTATCCTCGGTCGAACTCGATGCTGTGTCAGATGATTGTCCACCAGTGCCGTATGTCATCGATTGTGTTCTGGCATCGGACAGGTCATATGTAAAATCGAGAGAAGTCTCCGATTTGTCGGATGCCGATCAACGTGATGAGGAAAGTTCTTCAGGCTCGATCCCTACTCCATTTTCTAGCAAGGCTTTGATCGCAGGTTGTATTGGAGTGTCAGTAAGTAGCTTGGCTGATCCTCCCTCAGATGCTTTGTCATCCCTGAGAGTCTCTCATTCTCTCTCAGTTAAGAGTATCCAGACTATTGGCTTGAATAATGTATCTCCAGACCCATTAGACATAATAGTAAATACCGTTCGTTTACCGCTGTGTGGCCTCTTAGATAAGTCTCAAAACACCCATGCTGCAGGACCAGCCAGTGGCGATTGTTACGACACAGTCACTGTCAATTCGAGAAGCAATCTGATACAGACTGATCCCTCCGACTACTGGTTTGACGGCCCTGAGTGGGGACGAAATCTTCTAAAGTCTTCTTTTCCTACTGCATACTCTTCCCCTACTCCATCCGCAGAGGGAGCTCCGCGAAGAAAAGGATCCGCCCAGCACCATCAGACTGGGAGTTATGTCGAGACGGATCGGCAGGGTACGGAATCAAGCAGTTTAGTCGGTTCAGCATCCCGACTCGATGAGAGCGAAGATCGCAACGCTCGCACTAACGAATTACTTGAGCAGCTACTTGCAGTGATCGAGAGGATGAGTGCTGACCATCGATATAAGTTACCTCAAACAACGCGACCGTATTGAATCTACATAACGAGTCGTCACATGCCTAGCTTTGGTGGCCTAAGTATTTTTGGAAGTGGGGTGCGGATGACGACTACGAGTCTTCCTCGAGCCCAACAAGCCAACACGTTCTTTGGGTTAAGTGGAGTTCAGTTGCTCGATGGTGGATCTCGTGGTCGGACCACTGAGGTCCATGGTTTTCTAAGTGGTGAAAGTCCTCAATCCTTAGCAGCCGGTGAGAATCAACTACGTCTGATGGGGGATGGGGTGTCCCGTATTCTGGTGGATATGATGGGTACAATCTGGTTTAATGTTGTTCTTGAGCGGTATCAACCTAAAGGAAGAATTTGCACGACCCCGAGTGGGGGCTACTTAAGAGCATATCAAGCCCAGTTCTTTCATTTGAACTAAGTAGAGCAGCATGAGCTTTTCATCGTCTTTGATTACGAATGTTCAGGTTCAATGCAAGCGATCAGAACTTACTATCCACTGGTCGTCGACGGCTGCCGCTGATCGTTGCTTTCAGGTTTATGTAGATCGAGTTCTAAAATGGCAAGGATATAGTCATTATTGCATATTACCGCATTCTTCATCATCAATCCCGCGAAATACCTGTGTGGAAGTAGGGACCGTTGAGCATTCTGAAGCGTATTCAGATTTTTCTCAACAGCTTATCGGATCCTACGGAACAGGCGATCGAATTCAATTATCTTGGTATGGTGGAAGTTATCTCGATCTTAGCTCGTCGGACAGCGTTACTGGATATTCGATCCTCGGCAGTCGCTCGGAAGACGGGTTAGGCCGAGCGGCAGTACTCGCGGATGTTGCTGCATACCCAGGATCATGGAAAACGGACGGATACGGGATGGGTGGGTATGGTGACGGAGGGTTTGGTCGATCAAGTACTTTCTACAGTTGGACGAGTGGTCGATTATCTGCTGGTAGGTGGTACTTTGCTGTCGTTCCTCATAATCTGGCTGGAAATGTGGGGACCGTCGGTTCGAGTGCTTCATTCAGCATACAAACACCACCATTACCTCTTTCTGTTGACTCCTTGGGTGTAGTGTATTCTGGGCTAGCAACTCGTACCGCCCAACTTCATTGGAATCCAAGACCCACATCCTGAGATCACGAGAACTCAATTGGCGAACATATATACTTCCAATCTCCGCATTGCAAAACCCGCTCGAAACGACCGCGATTGGGATATTCCGATCAATACCGCGTTGGATACGCTTGATGCACAGTCTGCAATCGGGTCTTTGGCTGTGACAAGGCTCGATTCACCAGGTCAATCGCTGAGCATTCGAGTATGTCCGGGATCCTTTGTTAGGTCTGATGGGACGATTGCTTCGTTTGAGGGAGAACCTTCGACCACACTTCCAGCGGCTGCTAATGTGATGGTCTGGCTTGACGATTTGGGAGCGATACATTTTGGGACTGGATTCCCAGTATCATCGCATCTGCGACTTGCACATGTAGTTACAAATGCGAATACAATCACTGGTATCACTGACAAGCGAATCTATTCGACTGTAGTTGGACAGCAAGTGTCTTACATGTTGAAGTCGGGCGATATGATGAATGGGACATTTTCGGTTGTATCACCACTAACGCATCACGCAATTCTAGTAGTTAATGCAACCGACCAGACAATTGGTTTTTTCGGTACCCCGCCAAATGGTCAATCACCCGCTATGATGCCGCTTCAATTGGATGCAAATGCGGTCTCGGGAGATGCGATCACGAATTTAGGAGGCAGTTACACACAGGATGCTATCAATGCAAACTTCTCAAACGTGTCGACCAGAATCAATGGATTAATTGCTGCGTTGAAGCGAAACGGCTTGATGTTGAACTAGTTGAGTATCTTCATGCCATCCTATGCATCGATAGAGTCCGTCGAATCACATTTAGATTCCTTTGCTGCTGGGGTCGGGGTCTTCAGATATCATCCCGGATCAGGATCTATCTACGAATTCCTTCCAAATATCAGGATCTTAGAGATCGTACATAGAGAGGGGCCTGAACCTGGTCTTGCCAGGTTCAGCTACGTCTTTGATGGAGGAGGTCGCGAGACTGATCCCTGGCTGTTCCAGCAAGTTCTTTCGTTCGACTCGCCACTCCCCGGTGTTATTCAGAACGATGAACGTCTAGTTGTTCTAGAGCTTGATTCCACATCGAATTTGCAAGTATTGTTCGACGGATTCGCTCAGGTTCCAGAACTGCGATATGGTCCTAACCGGGAATGCGTTGAATTCGTGGCTCATGGTGTTTCTATCAGAGCTTGGGATCGACCAGTTTCTGGTTGCATCATGCGGAATTCCGACGACGCAGTTCATGGACGCGAAGTAACGACTGATCTCTTTACAAGATTTAACCCAAGTAATGTTCCCAACGCCACGGCCGAAGGTTACGATGCCGCAGATCAATATGGGAATCACTATCCTGTATTTCTCGATCCTTTGACGATCCGCAAGCCTGATGTGCGCCGCCATTGGAACCTATCGATGGCCGTTAAGTACTTGATATTTACTAATAATGGCGATGAGTCCTATGTAAGAAATCCGGATCCTCTTCTTCTGGACACCATCTTTACGGAGAGCAGTCCTGGGATCCAATCTGACGAAAACCTGATTATTCCGGATTACTGTGCTACCGGAAGACCCTGGCCGATGGCTCTCCATGAGCTGTTGAAGCCCCATGGATTCGGAATGGGATTTAGTCTCAATACGAATGAGAATGGAGAGCCGACAACGAGACTACGGGTTTTTCGGGTTGAAGGTTGGTCTCAAGGGATCGAGAAGGATCTGTTCTTGCAGAGCTACGGCGAGGCTCTCAATCCCAGTGCCAGCAATCTCATGGCCACAAATATTGAACGCAATACATCCCATATTATTAACTCTTACATCTTGGACACGGCACTTACACGTTATGAAGCAAGCTTTATCCTCTCACCAGGGTTCGAGATCCTACCACTCGATTCTTCGAGCCTCGCTCAACTCGATAGGTTTAGTCTAAATTCAGGATCTACACTCTTAGCAGATGCAGATAAGTATCGCTTATATATTTTCGATGAAACTGGAGATGGACACTGGAACTTCGCACTGAACGCGCTAGAATATAAAGCTAGCCTCCTTAATGATTTGTTCGGAAGTGATATAGGTGAATCGACTAGTACTGTTAGACGACGACGAATTCCGTTTCCAGAACTCTTGACTCTCGATGCAGCGAGTCGACCTCTCAAAGCCCAGCTCTCAGTTTCCACTGACTATGCTGGCTCCGAACCAGGAATCTGGGACGGAACCGGGACTTGGCAGATCGTACTTGGTGGGTATGAGCTTCTGCGAGATCGATTGGGAGTATGGGTGAATGTTGCAAATCCAAACGGATGGAACATTGGTGCATCGAAGGATTCGTCGGCCCCATACCCCGCCGGTGTTGTCCGTAGCGTTGAAGCACTCTCTAAGGTTGGTGCTACCCAATTCACACTTAGATTGACTTGCGTCATTGAGGGAGATCACGGGATCCCCACCCTTGCTGATCGGCGAGGATCAAGTCCCACGGTTTTCACAAGACAGGGGAGGATAGATGCGAGATCTCGGTATCTCAAGTCGGTGAAGAGTGCAAAAAGCGAATTCAATATGAGTTCGTCTATCGTTGTCATCCGTGATGATGAATCAGACGCTCGCACCGAAGTGCGGACAAGACAAATTACGACGGAATGCGGAATTGTCTCAGGAACCGTAGTCGTACCTTACTTTACTTTGGCATATGAAATTGGGGATAGAATCCGATCAATCCAAGGAAGGAATCTCAGCCTGCGAACTAACGCTGGCGCTCCTAGTATTGAGAGTGAAGTCTACCCAACGGTCATCGGTCGTATCTGGGACTTTAATGGGCGACAGTCTACAGTCCTCCAATTATCGGATCTGAAGGGAGCGGCTTCGTGAATTATTCTGATAGGATCTTAGGGCTGATAAATGAAGAAGCCGACTTAGGTAAGAAGGTAACACGAACAAGTCCCAATCCGTCGCCAGCATCTCCAACTCTTGTAGTTCGAACCAAGACCCTTTCATCCTATCCTAGAAATCCCGGTTCATTTTTCGCTTGTGAGCATATGAGTGTTTTTGGGAATGAAATCGAAGGCATGAGCGGCTCATTGACAAGTTGTGGATCTACCCTTTTTGCGTTGAACTTAGGGTCTGCAGTTCCAGCGAGTGGGACAGTATTGCTAGTTGCATTCGTAGAGAATCGTTGGGTGTTTCGCCATGACGGATAGCCTATTCGAGCAATTCCGGCTAATTCATCGTGAAATCGATCGAATTAGTATCAGCAAGACTGCACTTTCGCAATCACCTATCTTGATAGGACGAGTATTCTCGTCATCATTAATCAGGCCCATTCCCGGCAAGTATTTGACAGTTCATCCGGTCGAAGTCCTAGGTACAGAGTCCGAAGGCTCTCCGGGTGTCTTCTCAGTTGACGTCGCCACGAGCATCGAAGTCTTTCTAGCGGGTAGTAAGAGTCCTGAATTCGGCGATAATCTCTTATGCTTCTTTGTGGAGAATCGTTGGGTCACTCAGACAACTGGCTCTGCTCATTTACCGATTCGAGTCCCAACGGCTTTCTGTCCATGTAACACTACACCTGCGTTTCTGGTCATGACGTCGGTTGAACCAAGTTGTATGAACGGGATACTTGTCTCTGATTCGCTTCAATTTGGCGCTACTCCTGATGTGTTCACTCCACTCCATCTGGGATCGTCTTGCTATCTTGGGGTTGGGGTTCATACCGATCCTGACTCACTTGACCAGTTTCGGTATCATTTTGCGTGTCAACCGGGATTTTATACTCTATCTCGTGTATTTGAGGTATCGATATACGGTAGTCCTTATCGAGACATCGTGAGATATAGTTGGCCAATGCCGTTGCCAGGAAATTCATGTCTGCCCTTCCTACTAACCAACGGCTTTGTTTTCCGTGGTGGCGACGCCACCTGCAAGGTGATCATTAGCGAATGAGATGTTTAGGTTGTCCCGTAGTGGATTCTCATTGTCCAGGCGAATTTGCATCACGCATTTGTTGGTTGGCACAGACGCGTCCAGACTATCATCAGTACTTGGGTTCTCCGTCAAGTATTGGTTTAACGGACCTGCTCCAGAAAGTAGCGGGTTGTCCCAATCGTGGGTCGATTCTCGTTCACAGTCTTCAGTTTGAGTGTGGATGTCTAGAATTAACAGAATGCTGTAAGGGTAGGGGGCAAGTCCCCGGTAGGGTCACACTAAATGATTGCATTGTTTGTGTACGGGGAGCAGAGTGACCGAAAGTCGTTGATGATGGCTTGGTCGGCTGACTCGAACTGAATTGTTCCATACTTGTTGATTTATATTTTGTGGAGGCATCATGCCATGTCGTCGCAAAAGATCGCTACTAGCTAATGAGGAAAGCGCCTGCGTTTGAGTGGTCGAGCCTCGACCGCCACCAAGAGCTGCGGTACATCCTCCGATCCACAACTTTGGGGAGAACGACCATGAAGCACTTCCGCGTTGCTGCGACGGCCTTGGGGCTAATAGCTCTAATGACCCTTCCAGCTTTGGCACAGCGAGCTGGTGGCGGTGGGGGCATGATGGGCGGTCCAGCCGCTCTGCTGTCGAACAAGGGCGTTCAGAAGGAATTGAAGCTTGATGACAGCCAGGTGACAAAAGTCACCAAGATTGCGGACGACATGCGCACGAAGCAGCGTGAGGCCATGCAAGCATTAGGTGACTTGAGCCCAGAAGAACGGCGTGAGAAGGGCATGGCACTTAACCGCTCGATGAGCTCCGATACCAACAAGGCACTTATCGAGATCTTCAAGCCCGATCAGACCAAGCGATACCATCAGATTCGCCGTCAAGTTGGTGGGGCTGATACCTTCTCTGATCCCTCCGTTGCTTCAGAACTCAAATTGACCGACGACCAGAAGACTAAGATCAAGGACCTTCTGAGCAGCCAGCAGGCTCAAATGCGTGAGATCTTCGCGACGATCCAGGATGATCGCGAAGGTGCCATGAAGAAGATGGCCGAGATGCGGAAAGAGATCAAAGACAAGATTGTGGCCTTGATGAGCGCCGATCAGAAGAAGACCTGGGAGATATTGCTAGGCGAGCCGTTCGACTACGTCGCGACTCCTCCTCCGGGTCGTTGATTGACCGAGGATTCCTAAACGTTTTCTGATCAAACATTTGCAAGGCTGGTATTCGCGATGTTGCGAATACCAGCCTTGCTCTCGTTTGCCCATGACCAAGCTTTGCACAAGTTGGGTTCTGGCAACAAACTTGCTCTAGCTTTCAACTGACGTAGATTCGGTACCGAAAGCTCGCAAGTTTGTCGCAGAGGGAGCTGGCGTGCGGCTAGCGTTACAGACTGATTTCGCCCTTCGAACGTTACTCTATCTGGCGACAAGGCCAGGTCGCTCGACCGTTGCTGAAATCGCCGGGTTCTATAACATCTCTGCCCATCACTTAGGCAAGGTTGCTCATCAGCTCGGGAAACTCGGCCTGGCTAGGAACTTGCGCGGACCAGGAGGGGGACTCGAACTGGGTCGGCCCGCTGCTTTCATTAAAGTGGGGGAGGTGATCCGGGCGTTCGAGGGGATTACCCACATGCTCGAATGCATTAGTACTCCTGGTATTTGTGTGATTCAGCCAGGTTGCTCGCTCAGGGGCGTTTTGGCCGAGGCAGAGCGTCGCCAGATGTCCTACCTGGACGAGATCACAATCGCCTCACTGGTGCCTGCATCTGGTGATCTCGTCACGATTACAGTTGACTTCGTAGTTCAGGAGCAGCGGGAATCTGTGATGGACCCCACAGCCGAGCTGTCGTAAACTTGCCTATATCAATTGACTAGATCGCTTGGCTGATCAAGAGGAGCCGCCACGGATGACCGGCTTGGACCTCGAAGCGTTCCTCAAATTACATCGGGCCGACTGGGGCGCTTGGCTCAGTCTGGGCGCTATCGTCGGGGTTCTCGCCCTCATGGCTTGGACGAGTTTTGGTCGGCGAAGGGTCCTTCGCAAGTGCCTGGTTCTCTCAGTCGCGGCCCATGTTGGCCTTATCGCGTACGGGGGAGCACTCCCGGTTGTGGGTCAAGCCCTCAGCGGTCGCCCCGAGAGCTTGCTCCAGCCCTCGACCCCAATTCGGGTTATCGTAACTGCTTCCGACTCCGCCGACGGTTCTGCCCAGGGGAGTGATTCCGGGCGCAAGTCAAAACGACGAGAGGACTTCGACCGACCTTCCGAAGCGGTTGCACTCGGTGACCCTTCAATGTTGGATAGTGTCCGACCGAGCGCACGCATTCCGTTGGTAGACGATCGCCAGCCCCAAGTGCTCGCGACATCGACGATCACGCCCAAGCTTACTGTCACCGGCCCTTCCGAGCCGACCGCGCCGGCCCCTTCAGCTCCGGTTGAGCCCTCTCCCACATCGATCGTCTCATCCGACCTGAACGAACTTCTGCCCGCACCCGCACCTCGAGCTGCGGCCCCGACCGAGAATGGTTCAGGACTATTGGGGGACAGAAATCTCAGTACCAGAGTCCGAGATGGGTCCTCGTCGACGATAAAGCCTGTTGCTCAGGCAAAGAGATCCTTGGTTGCGATTGGGCCTGCTGTGGCTCCAATTACTCCGCTACCTGGAACCTTCTCTCCGCCCAGTCCTAGGACGACCTTGGCTGACCAAGTCGTGGACCCCCCCCCTGGCATCGAGAATCCCAGCTTCCCCTCACCTGCCGAGTCGCCCACGCTTACTGCTACTGAACCCGAAGTTGATCCCGCTATTCCGGAGTTCGACCTCCGGAGACAAACTCGACCAGGACGTTCGAGTACGGAACTCACCGTATCCAAGCCTGCCAATACTCCGCTCCCGACCTTGGCGAGTGCGACCCCATCCACAAACCCGGGGCTTGGAATGGGCACCCAACGGGGAGTTCCAAACGGATTCCTACCGATCGAGATTCCGAAGATCTACAAGTCGAGGCTCGATCCTAAACGTTCGGAACTCGCCCAGAAAGCGGGGGCTTCACTTGCAAGTGAACAGTCGGTCGAGCGGGCTCTTGAATGGCTCAAACGTCATCAGGATGCCGATGGTCGTTGGGATGGTGGTACCGCGAAATACGATGATGGTCGCGTTGTAGCTCGCGACGACAACTTCACGACCCATTGCCCTCCCGGCGACATCTGTGCGGGGGAATGCCTCTACCATGACGCCGACACGGCTCTGACCGCCTTATCGCTTCTGGCGTACCTCGGGGCTGGGTATACCCACACCGATGGCGGCAAATACTCGGAGACCGTCAGCAGCGGATTGAGCTTCTTAGTCAAGTCGCAGAAAGCCGATGGCGATCTCCGAGGTCAGAGCACCGCCGTTGGCATGTATTGTCACGCGATGGCATCACTCGCCCTCTCGGAAGCGTATGCATTGACAGGTGATGTGAAACTGCGTTCTCCTGTCGAGCGTGCAATCGCGTTTCTTGTTCGCGGCCAAGCGGCTGACGGCATGGCCTGGCGTTATGCCCCGCGTGCCTCTTCCGGTGATACGAGCCTCCTCGGTTGGGTGATCCTTGTCATCAAATCCGCTGGGGAGGTTGGCATCCCAGTTCCCGCCACAACGCGATCGGGTGCGATGAAATGGCTGAAAATGGTCGCGGATGGCACCCACGGCGGGCTTGCCAAGTATCAACCCAATAAGCCGGTGACTCCGACGATGACCGCAGAAGCCTGGGTCTGCCGTCAGTTCCTGGGGATCGGCGGCCCTGGTCCAGCAAGCAGCGAGGCCGCTGACTATCTGATCAAGCACAGCCCCAATATCGATACCTATAATCTCTATTACTGGTACTACGGCACGTTGGCCTTATTCCAGCACGGAGGACCAACCTGGGAAGCCTGGAATCGGCAGGTGCGCGACCAACTCGTCAAGCGACAGCGAGCGAGTGGGCATGCCCTCGGAAGTTGGGACCCCGACCAGACCGAGTATGGAGTGCTCGGCGGTCGGATCTACTCAACGGCAGTCGCTACCCTTACGTTGGAAGTCTATTATCGATACCTTCGTCTCTACGACCTTCCCACGCCTCCGACACCTACGACCGATCCCGCTACACGACGCGCCGCCGGCAAATGACCGCATAGGCTTCAGATCTCCTTGGCGGACAGATCGGACTGCGGCGTTCGGTGGATCAACGGAACATGGCGTGCCTGAATCATGGCGACTTCGGCTTGAACAGAACGTACCTGTTCTGATGTGTTCAAGATTTCAAGAGTCGTCACGGCGACATGTGACGCTCCTGCCTCCAGGGTGATCACGCGTCCTTTTGACTGCTCGAAGGGCTTGGGGTTGGGGAAGTTCGTCCCTGGCTCTAGACCAGTGACATAACCCGATTTCAACCCGCCTTCATTCTTCCAAAGCGTGAAACAGGGAAGCTGCGAGACATCGAAGCGGAGGACGACCGCCTTGTCTCCCGCCGCGTTTCTGAGCATCACCAATGTTCTGCCACTCTCATCGGCAATGAGCTTGAAGAAATAAACCCGTTCAGGCTGGCCGACGACGGGGCCAAAGTAGCTGGAGTAATCGTCGATCCCAGGAACTGCCGTCGCGTCTCGAGGCGCGACCATTGCCACGGGGGCTACGAAACTCGACCCAGCTTCAAGATGGGGTGGCCCGAAGTTCCAGTGGTACAACACCTGCATCGTGGTAGGCGCGTCAGAAAGATTTGTAAACGTGTCGCTTACGGTGATTTGATTTGTATCCGGAAGCATCTCAACCTCTGCAGAGAGGCGAAGCTGGGGGCCGAAGAGTCGGGTTTCATCCACGACCCCCCGCACCACGATGCCGCGATCGGTTTCCACGGTTACAGAGTGAGCGGGGATATTGGCGATCTTGCCGTGAAGCCCAACAATCGCGTTCCCTTCGTGGTAGGGGGCTCCGTTATTCTCAAGCCCACAACGGACCATCATCTCATCAAAACCGTCCAGCCAGCCGATTCCCCCCGCACCTGCGAGATTGACCAATCGCGGATGCACAGGCCCATCCGTGATCGGCGAGTCCCATCCGATACGGTCTCCCGCACAACTCGCACTCCAGAGTCCCATGCCTCTTGTAGGCAGAAGGGCTAGCTTAAGGGCTCCGTTATCGATCTCAATCAGGTCGATCCCGTCGCACTTGCCGCCACGCAAGGTCTTCTTCCTGACCCCTTTTCCTTGGAACTCGTCGACCCAGATACCCTGGGCAACGTCTGTCAGGATATATGTGGCCATGACTCGAATTCCAGCATCGGGGAAAGGTTGAGCAGGACGGGGACATCATCGTAGACCAGAGCACTCCCAGGGTCCAGGTGTCGCCCCTGTTTTTGGATCAATTGTATGTACATGCGACGTTTTACTCCTAGAAAGCTCGGGAGTGGACCGATGGCATCCAGTTGCATCGACATCGTCTGTGCATCCTTGCTCATGTCCCAAGCTGGCTCGGTTCCGTGTTGAGTCTTGTGCGCCCCGAGGTTTCGCGGCCACAATTGACCGACCTCAGTCAGTTCGGTGGCGAGCATCTCGCCTTTTTGCCCCAAGTTCCTGATGAGCAAGGTTGACGACCATGATACCCCTATCGGTGCCGACCGACTCGCCCGTCCCCGCCAATGCAGGGGCCCAGCTTGCCAAGCTCTACGTAGAATATCGAGCGTTCGTTGAGGGTGGATCTCAAGGTCCGTTCACCTCGAGCCTGAGCAGTATCCTCTCGATTCAGGGAAGCAGAGTCGGCGTCGACGTCCGTGGGAAAGTCGATGTCGCGATCTTCTCGAGCGAGTTGACTTCGCTGGGAATGGAGATTAGAGCAACCGAGCCCCTGACGAAGACCGTCGAGGGTTCTCTTCCGATTGACCAGATCCCCGCCGTCGCAAGTTTGCCAACCACGGTCTCGGTCTTGCCGATCTTGAAACCAATGCGATGTTGAACGGTTCGGTGAGGCCACGTGTTGCGACCTCACCGAAGAATGCCTGTGCTCGATCGCCTTACCGTTTCCCTCGTGGAGTCTGAGCTCCTCCGCTCGTTCCGCCCAGGGATTGGACCGCTTCCTTGGCTGCCATTTGGACGAGTCCGTTCTCATCGCGGAGTGCTTTGTTGAGCATTGGTAAACTAGCCTTGGTCCCGATCGACTTGAGGATTTTGCATCCGTCCATCCGAACCGACCACTCAACATCTTTAAGGAAGGGCTGAACGGCGGTTTCGGCGACGGAGCCCATCTTAATCAAG
>JANXSX010000134.1 GCA_025356475.1 Isosphaeraceae bacterium
GGCCAAAATGTGGTAACGAACGCCCGACCGACGGGGCCGGGCGTTCAGAGTCGTCAGGTAACGACTGCCGGGTGTGAGGTCGATCGCTGCTTCGCCAAGACCATCGGCGAGCTTGGCGAGTGGGTTCGACTTCTTCGACCCTTGGATCGCTTGGGTGGTCTCGATCAGTTGTAAGATCGTCTGGGCACCCGCAAGTTCCGATCCGCCATTGGCCGGAGCGATGAGTACGAGTGTTTTCACATCGTTGGAAAAGTCTTCTCCCTCGACATAGGAGCGAGCAATCAACGATCCCATTGAGTGCGCAACAATCGACCAGGGCAGGGTGTCTCCCCTGGCCTTCCGGAACGAATCCCAATCACGAGCAAAGGCAATCGAAGAGGCGTCTAGATCACGATTATAAGGGAAGTCGTAGACCACGATCCCGAATCCTGCCGCTTCCAACGGCTGAATCATATGTGCAAACACACCAGATCCTGAGTTGAGACCGTGGACAAGGCAGACAGTAGGACGATTGGGATCGTTTGGTCGGTAAGAGGCTAGAGCCCCCATTCCAAACAGTGCTCGACGTCGAGCATCGATCTCCGCGAGCTCGGCGAGGGCTTTAAGCCGCGTTTGGAGCCCCTGGGGATCGCCCACCTTGATCCGAAGTTGATTCTCGGCGAATTCGACCATGGTCCCTCGTCCCAAAGTCTCAACCAAGAAGGTACGTGTTAGGCCCGCCGCTGCCCCCTTGGTCGCAAGAGTAAGCCCCAATTGAGGTCGAACCATCTCAATCTGATACTGATCTGCCAGTTTGGCGATAATCTCCGATACCTCAACTTCGCCAGCAGGGTTCAATGGGATCGAGACCAGCTCGTGATCGACTCTCAAGGCTGAGCACACGACGAGGAAGATAGAAAAAAGCACAGTTCAAGCCTCCTCACAGGAATCCGAATGAATTCGGCGAAAGACCGAGGCCGAATTGGTCTCAGTTGTCGCTTACTCTGAATATAAGGGTTATCGAACCGGAGGTGCCCGTCAAGGATGGCTCAAAGTCGTTCGATCCCGCTCCAGCGACAGATACACGCATCTGAAGATCAGAACCTACATCTTTCAGATGTTATGAAGAAAAACTCGGAAAAGCGCATCACTTTATGTCGGCATCTCTCTCCAAATCGCGATTACTTCCAAAGACAGACTATCAGGTCTGATTTTTAAGTAGCAATTGCGATTGGCAGGAGTAAGGATGTTGGTTCTCTGTGTCGGTATGTTCCGATCGTGCTCCACTTGGCAATATGACATCGCCAGTCATCTGGTAGAGACGTATCACAATGGGCTTCGTCTAGGATTTTTGTCCGCGGATTCTCTGGATCAACAGAGCGATCTCTCGCTCACCGGAATCGACACAGCAGGCTGGCGGACACTCAAGTCGCACGATGTTGACGAACGATTTGGTCGCTGGCTCGCCAGTGGTGAAACGGTCGGTATCTATGCCTTTCGCGACCTTCGCGACGTCGTTTTTTCGCTCGCACACAAGTTTGGTGTGGACTTCGATGAGATCGTTGAGAGGCGAGGAATGGTTGAACGCATCATCACAAACCACCGCTTTTGGTCGTCCCAACCGGGAATGCTCCACCAGCGTTATGAAAAAATCGTCGCCAATCCGATCAGGGCCGTCCATGAGATCGCAAGCCATCTTGGAGTCGGACTCCGAGATGTCGAAGCCGCCGCGATCGCCGCAGAATACTCGTTTGAGTCAAACCTGAGGCGAACCCAAGAGCTTGGCAGAGAACTGACTGCTGCCGGAATCGATTTGGCAGATTCGCAGAACGCACTCCGATTCGATCCGACATCGCTCCTCCATTGGAATCACCTACGCGAAGGACGCGTCGGCTCATGGAGGGAGCAAGCTACACGAGCACAATCGAGACGGCTTTCAGAACTTTGTGGTGCTTGGCTCGCAGAACAGGGTTATTAGTGGGCGGAGTGCTAGAGCGGAACTAGGGGCAGCATGAATGCGATCTAGCTTCAGCGCGATGAGGGAAGCGACTAAAGACAAACGTCCGATAATGAGAGTTATGGTGAAATCCTGGAACCTGAAACCAGATATTCCCCCTCGGCGGTGACTTACCGTCTTCCCAGCAACCAAAGCCCTGGCGAAGCCGCACCGAGGGTAAGTCGATGCAATTCCACGAGCCTAGACTCGTCCATCAGCGGCGCTCGGACATACCCGCCGGCCATGACGAAGGCGACCGGTAGACCCCGGCGTCGACACCAGTTGAACACGAGCTGTTCA
>JANXSX010000139.1 GCA_025356475.1 Isosphaeraceae bacterium
TCATGTTATTCACGCACGAAATCCTGCGTGCGGCCTCGCGAGCGGCTTGGACAGCCGGGAGCAGGAGGGCGATGAGAACAGCGATGATGGCAATCACCACTAAAAGCTCAATCAGCGTGAAACCACGTACCCTCTTCATAAGTTTGCCCCAGTTGATGACATCTGGATTAAACACATCCGTGCCAGGCACACAGGTAGTCCTCGCCAAATGTCACGAATCGGGAAATCGTAACACTCCCGGCGTGTTACGACTTTATCAATCGTATTACCGTAATACAAGAGCGAGGCGATTCGGGCTCGAATCCTGAAGAAACTCAGTAGGAATCGGCCGAGATAACTTCTCCTCCTTGACGAGTTGCGAGCGCCTGCAAGATCGCTAAGGGACGCTTCTCCTTGATGAACCGCACACTCCCATCGGCGAAAGCGAATTGGGCGCCGCCGGGGTGCCGGGCCCAGAATTGATCGGCGTGAGCCGGTTTCGAGTTGGGACCGTCCAACTCGCCGGTATGGGAGAGGACCAGGGCTCCGCCCCCTTCGGGACTCAGGCCACCTTCCGCCTGAAGTTCGGTGATCGTTACCGCCGCATTGGAAATGGCTCCGGTCCAGGTCGCCTGGGCCAGATTCTGACTCTTCTCTCCCACGGCCAGCGTGTGGCTTGTGCCGTCGGTGATCTCGGCAATCCGCACAGAGCGATTGCGGAAAAACAGCCCCTCGCCCCGGTCCCGCCCCGGGATGTCGGAGACGTCGCCGGTTCCGAAACAGCCGACATAGTCCGAGGAAGCCACGTCGCAAATCGGCGACCCGAGCGTTGTGCTGCTCGTGCTGTCGTCCACCACAGTGAACTGGGCCCGGAACGACGCGTCCGATGGACAGATAAACGCGTTTACCTTCGTTAGGCGAGCGGTCTGATTCGCGGGAGTCTCGATCGCCAGGCTGAAATTGACTGAATTGAAGAGTGGCGACTGCTCAATTTGGGGCAGGATCATCGCGGCCCAACCCCATCCTGGGCCGATGTTGTCGCCGTCGGGGCCGAGTCGCGAAAGGTAACCCGGTGGAAACGCCCCGACGGCATCGTGATAGTTGTGGAGAGCTAGGCCGATTTGCTTGAGGTTGTTGCAGCACTGGATCCGACGGGCTGCCTCACGGGCAGCCTGGACAGCCGGGAGCAGGAGGGCGATGAGTACGGCGATGATGGCGATCACCACCAAGAGCTCAATCAGCGTGAAGCCGTGACGGCGTTGCATCTCGATATCTCCCCAAAGCAAACGTGTGCATAGACTAGCTACGAGCCGCCAGCCCAGAGGCTGTGGATCGTAAAAGGATGAAATTTCGCTCGACAAACGACGGCGCAGCTTCAGCTCCGGCACGAAGCCGTAGATCCGAAGTGCAAACGTGTTGATAATCCACCAAGAATTAGCCGAGGCTAGGCAATTCGGGTGGATCATCGATCCGAGCGGCCCGGCGGTCCGGCAACACGCACGAGAAGGGGAGATGGAAGAGCCCCTGGCTAAGAGCCGGCATGACGCGCTCTACTGCTACGAGCGAAATGACCTTGTCGATGGGAACGACTGAGGAGGTCGCTGGGAGCCCGGGAACTTGGCACGGGACAATCTTCAAACACGGATTGACATGCTCATCGCCCGGCACAGAACGGGGTGTCGGGGATTCGATCCGGTCCTTCGGCTTTGTCGGACCGCAACAGCAGGATTCGCCCATACAGATACTGCCGCATCCACAGTGGCGAGCGTGTTCTTCAGCGTCAAAGCTCGCTGCTTGGACTAGCGATGATGCCGCCACGTCCGCCGTTCGACCGAAGGCGAACACGAACACGGCCGCCGGCACCAACCAGCGAAGAATCGCAATGAACCAGGAGCACGGTGAGCCAGGCGTCAAGTGTGACTGCTTTCGAGACGCGGCAAATCGGCAGGAAGCGACACTACAAGCCCACACATTATACCGCTAGCAATACCCAGCCGGTCAAGGATCGTCTCAATTTCGGGTTCTGGTCGCCCCGGAGTCCTTACGCTGTGGGTAACCATCCTCCATCCTGGCTCATGACAATCTTTCGAGTTGATGTTCTGAGGAATGAAGCTAGTCTAGAGGCCCCGACGTTGGTAGGTAACCTTCTCCAAGGGTAGTGGGCGCGCTCTGAGGTTTTATGCAACGTCCTCTTCCTACGATACTGTTCCTGATCGTGCTTGTCGTTTTGGCTGGCTTCAGCCTGCGATGGGGGGGCATGAATGCCCTCTCGGATAGTGCGGATCTGGAGCGGAGGGTGGAGGAGGTCGACCTCTTCGTCCAAGGTCAGGATCCGTTCAACGACCCCGACATGACCTATCCTCCCTCAGCCCCCCCAGTCTTCACCGCCTTGATTGTACCGATCCGGGGAACCTGGTTGCGTCCGAGCTGGTTTGGGCTCAACCTGGTCGCGTTGTTCGCGCTCTGCGCGACGATCGTGGCCGTTTGGGGCCGAGCTTGGCCCGGCTGGGTCGGCGTTGCCTTCTGCCTGGCGGTCACGGCCAGCAAGCCGGTCCGGGCAGGCCTTGGTCTGGGCCAGTTCCACCTGATGCCGACTGCCTTGGTAATCGCCGCCATCCCTGCACTGCGCGCCAAACGCCCAATCCTGGCGGGGGTCCTGGTTGGCCTGGCCCTGATCAAACCCACAATGGCCGTCCCTTTCGTGATCGTCCTGATCACCTGGGGCGAGTGGACCGCACTTGCCACATGCCTCTCGGTGCAAGCGGCCCTGTTTGCCGGAACCTCGCTCTGGTTACGAATCCTACCGACCACGCTGGTCGCCGAGTGGCTCCGCAACGCCAAAACGCAGCTCGGGGAAGGGATCATTGATGTCCCAACCCTCCTCCAGAGGGCGTTCCCATCGACCTCGATCTCGGCATCGACCGTTAGCGTGGTCGTCTTGGGAGTTTCGTTCGGGATTCTCTGGGTGTTGAGGCGTAAGTCAACGCTCGGTCAATTGGCGGTTAGCCTCTACCTCGCTGCAATCCTGACCTACCACCGACCGTACGACCTCGTCCTCTTACTGCCAACCCTAGCCTACTTTGTCGATTGTGTCGTTCGGTCCTTAAGCCCCATGACAATCCTTCAGACCGTACTCTTTGCAGCTCTCCTGATCGCCCCGAACCACCCATCCATCGCCGGCAACCTCGACCAACTCTACGACCAAGCCTACCCTCCAGCCGCCTACTTAGCCCTGATCGCATTGATCATCCAGGTCGCTCGCGAACCCGAGATCGACGCACCCGCCTGATTCGTCTCTCACGAGTGCGATATTCAGGAACGGGAAAAGGAACTTGGGCATGAGCACGCGCAGCGGTCTTCCTCATCTCCCTGAAGTACCGGTGCCAAGCCGACCCAGAGACCCTTCAGGGCCACGACCTGATTTGATCTAAGGATAGGCCCAAAGAAAGGCAGCGTTCGACTAGAATTCTATTCACTCGATACATAAATTTCGATGGCTGTTGATTTAATTCCACTTTTCTGTTGATCACGGCATATAATATGCGTTTTTGGATATCTGGATTGACCGATGAGGACGATCACTTGGCCCGATCGTGAATTCATGCGAAAAACCCCGCTTCCTGGAGAATCGGGGCGATCTCTCAGGCAATGTGACGACGAACGTCCATTCAACAGAGGACATCTGGAATGCGATGTAAGTCCCTGTTTTTTATAGCGACCACGGCACCCGCCGGGTTTCCATTGCAATCTCCAGAATTACTCACTTCGGCCCCCCCTTGCAACATACAAGGGGTCGAGGCCACTGACACTTTGTCGCAAACATCTCTGACATTCAACCTCCTCCTACGTCTTCTGCTTCCTGGTCGCCAGCGGGCCTTACTCCCAAGATTCAAACCAACAAACGGCGATGCC
The DNA here is from genome assembly GCA_025356475.1 of Isosphaeraceae bacterium. GTDB lineage: Bacteria > Planctomycetota > Planctomycetia > Isosphaerales > Isosphaeraceae > JANXSX01. Next base: position 3,892 of record JANXSX010000139.1, read on the forward strand.
TGGCCCTTGCCTTGACTTCGGTGATCCACCCCCACACGATAGGACAACCGTGGGGACATCCGCTTAGGCCCGCTTGACTCATGGTGTGGCGTAAAGCGAATCGGGTCAAGATATTGGCGTACCACGTGATGCGGACATACGAGACGACACATCCTTGGCTCAAGTTCGAGGTCGACCTCACTACGGTTCCCTATCATTTCTGGCTGTTGCTCGGTGAGGCTCGGTCGAAATGCGACCACATCGCCGGAGTGCCCCTCTTCCCCGAGGAGGCGGCCCAGTTCAATGCACTTTATCTGGCTAAAGGAGTCCACGCGACCACCAGTATCGAGGGCAATACGCTTTCAGTCGAGGAGGTTGATCGACGCATTCGGGGCGAACTGCAGCTCCCACGCTCAAAGGAATACCTCGGGCGTGAGGTCGATAATATTGTGGGAGCTTGCCGGCAAATCGTGGATGACTTGCATAGGTCGCCGGCATCACCACTCACACCAGACCGAATTCGTCAGTTCAACGGCCAGATTCTGGATGGGCTCGATGTCGAAGATGACGTCGTGCGCGGCGAGTACCGACGCCATTCCGTGGGCGTCATGGACTACCGCGCTGCTCCCGCTGAGGATTGCCCCTACTTGATCGATCGCCTCTGTGATTGGCTCAATGGACCGGCCTTTCAGCCTGATACGCCGGAACTTTCCTTTGGTTTGGCAGTGGTCAAGGCGATCATCGCCCACCTCTACCTGGCATGGATCCACCCCTTTGGCGATGGCAACGGTCGAACCGCTCGTCTGATCGAGTTCCAACTTCTCCTCCAGTCGGGCATCGTCCCATTCCCGTCTGCTCACTTGTTAAGCAACCATTACAACCTCACCCGATCGCGGTATTACACCGAACTGAGCCGAACGAGTAAGTCGGGCGGTCGGGTCGATCCCTTCTTGCTGTACGCGATCGAGGGTCTTGTTGATGGCCTCCGCGAACAGGTTGTTCTGATAAGGACCCTCAACTGGGCAATGGCCTGGGAAAGTTACGTTCACAACGTCTTTCGTGAGGCCAAGAGTTCCAGCGATACGAGACGGAAGCATCTCATTCTCGACCTCGCCAACATGGCGGCAACTCGGTCCCAGATCGCTGAGATCAGCCCGCGAGTGATTCGCGAATATGCGACGATGAGTGACAAGACACTCACTCGTGACCTCGGGTTATTGGTCAAAATGAAGCTGCTTCGCCGTGAAGGCGAGGAGTACGTTGCGAACCGAGAGTTGATTGAGACCTTCCTTCCTGGTCGCGTTCCCGAACATCTCCCATTCTCGGACCTCAACCAGCGTGCTGGTCGTCGGAATCCCCTCAAAGGGCAAGCTCGGCAAACGAAGTCCCACGGGGAAGGTGACTAGATCCCAAACGCGTCCAGGATTTAGACTGAACGTCCATCCGGGGACCTGCCCGTCCCCCCTCGCATCTTCGATGGAGTGGAGCCTACCTGTGAATCGACTTCGCACGTCTCTCGTCCTTTTCGCGGCTCTTGCCTGGTGTGCTATGTTGGACGCCAATGCTCAGACTCCCAAAGGTCCCTACGTTTACCCAACAGCCCGCAAGGCCGAGGTGATCGAGGACTATCATGGGACCCAGGTCGCTGATCCCTATCGCTGGCTGGAAGATCCCGACTCCGCCGAGACCAAGGCCTGGGTCGATGCCCAAAATGCACTCACTTTCAAGTACCTGGAGTCACTCCCCGCGCGGCAGAAGATCAAGGATCGCCTGACCAAGCTCTGGGACTACGAGAAGTTTGGCGTCCCTAGTAAGGAAGGCGACCGCTACTTCTACTCGCGGAATAGCGGGCTCCAGAATCAGTCCGTGCTCTACTGGACCGAGTCTTTGGAAGGGCCAACTAAGCTTCTAATCGATCCGAACACCCTGTCGTCTGACGGCACGGTCGCTTTGGCAGGGACGTCGATCAACGAGACCGGCACTCTGATGGCCTATGGCCTGGCCGCCGCTGGGTCGGACTGGAACGAGTGGAAGGTCCGCGACGTCGCGACAGGCAAGGACCTCGGCGACCAATTGAAGTGGATCAAATTCTCGTCCGCCGATTGGTCGAAGGATGGCAAGGGGTTCTACTACGGTCGCTTCCCTGAACCCGCCGCAGGGGCCGACCTGAAGCAGGCCAACTACTACCAAAAGCTCTATTATCACAAGGTCGGCACCCCACAGTCCGACGATACCCTGATCTGGGAAGATCCCGACCACAAAGATTGGCGGGCCCACGCCACCCTCAGCGAGGATGGCAAGTATCTCGTCCTGACACTTGGCAAAGGGACCGACGCCAAGCACAAAGTCCTCTACAAACCGCTTAAAGATGAGCACGCTGAGCCCAAGTTCCTGGTCGGCGACTTCGAAGCTGAGTACACCTTTCTCGACAACGACCAGCAGTTCTTCTGGTTCAAGACCAACAAGGACGCACCCAAGGGTAAGGTCATTGCGATCAACATCTACCACCCCGAGCCCGAACACTGGAAGGTCCTCGTCCCCGAGGCCAATGAGACCTTGGGCGATGTGAATCTCGTCGGCGACATGTTCATCGCCTCGTACCTCAAGGACGCCCACACCCAGGTCAAAATCTTCGACCTAAGGGGCGAGTTCGTCCGCGAGGTTGAGTTCCCAGGCCTGGGTACCGCCAGCGGCTTTGGCGGGAAGCGGACCGACAAGGAGACGTTCTACTCCTACACCTCCTTCACCACCCCGACAACCGTGTATCGCTACGAGATCGCCGAGGGCAAAAGCACAGTCTTCCGCCAGCCGAAAGTCGATTTCGACCCTGCCGACTATGAGACCTCGCAGGTCTTCTACGCGAGTAAGGACGGCACCAAGGTCCCGATGTTCATCAGCCATAAGAAAGGCTTGAAGCTCGACGGCAGTAACCCCACCTTGCTCTATGGCTATGGTGGGTTCAACATCTCACTGACCCCAAGTTTCAGCCCTGCGAACCTCGTATGGATGGAAATGGGGGGCATCTACGCGATCCCCAACCTCCGAGGAGGGGGCGAATACGGCGAGGATTGGCACCAGGGCGGCACCAAACTGAACAAGCAGAACGTCTTCGATGACTTCATCGCCGCCGCGGAGTACCTCATCGACCAGAAGTACACCAGCACCGACAAACTGGCGATCTTCGGCGGATCGAATGGGGGCCTCCTGGTCGGAGCCTGCATGACCCAACGGCCCGAGCTTTACGCCGCAGCGATCCCCGCCGTGGGAGTCATGGATATGCTCCGGTTCCACAAGTTCACCATCGGCTGGGCCTGGACCGACGACTACGGCTCGTCCGACGATGCCGACCAGTTCAAGGCCCTTCACAAGTACTCACCGTTGCACAACCTCAAGCCGGGAACCAAGTACCCAGCGACCATGGTCACCACCGCTGACCACGACGACCGAGTCGTTCCCGCACACAGCTTCAAGTATGCCGCGACCCTCCAGGCCGCTCACGCAGGTGAGAAGCCCGTCCTGATCCGCATCGAAACCAAGGCCGGCCACGGTGCCGGTAAGCCAACCGCCAAGGTCATCGAAGAAGCCGCCGATCGCTGGGCCTTCCTGGCCGATCAACTGGGGATGAAATAAGCAAAACGGAGTCAGTCAAGCCCAGGAAAACTTAACCCCTGGCCTACGCATTCTACCCAGTTAGACCCTCTCTCCCAAGAGAGGGTCTCTACGGGCCCGGAAAAGATCCTGAGCAAGATCCAGCCCAGCTCCTATCTCCAGGGGTCCTCAGACCCTTACGCCTTAACCCGACCGAGTGAACTCTGCAGCCCAGTCACTCTCCCTCTCGTTCCAGCCCTCGAGAGACAATCCATAGTCGGTCAATCGCTGAAACTCGGCCTCCTCGTAACAAGCTGTGTAGATTGTGGAGAGATCGACTTTAAGATCGGCGTCGGGCGATTTAAGAGGTATCGGGATCTTGGGGAGCAAATCACGTCGTCTCCAGGCAAAAAACGTCGCAGATCGAATGCTTCGCGGCTTTCGAGACCAAGACGTGGAAATCACCGCGAGGCAATGGTGCTCCCAGCGGCAACCTCCGACCCTTGAGGAGCAGATCAAGCTCGACCAGGCTAACCTTCTCCGCAAACAAGGACGCCCGTTTAGCGAGGTAGGCATCGCGTCCATCCCCTTTTATATTTGCCGGGGAAAGCAGCTCGATCACTGTCACAAGTTCCCGACCGGGTCGCCTCCGGATCTCCAACCAACGCCACGTCTCCTGAGATAAAATCGGCAGTGGGATTTCCACAGGTTCCAAGAGCAGTACGGAATAAGGTTCAACCACGCGTCGTACAGACAATGCAGGATTCTCTCGCCACGCGATGGTCACATCGGGGCCAAACAGACGAGCTTGATCCTCTTCATCGACCAGGATCATGACCAACGTCTCTTCCGCCCTCGCCTCATAATCCCCTGGCAGATTTGCGAGGATCGCGCTTCGAAGTCGCGGCAGGAAGGTCATGTGAGAATCAGGCCAGAAGAGCTGAGCTTCAATATATGGGTCGATCCCCGGAAATGGGCTCGGCATCGCTGTCCCCCGACATCCGAACTCGAACAACCGGTCGCAAGGGCTATGGTAGCCGGATTTGAAACCCGAAACCAACGGTCGTAGCGATTTCCCCTTGAATCAAAGGCGTTATTGTATTTCAATGGACAGGCAATACAATCTAGACGACGTTCTTGACAAAGATCTGCAAAAAGCTGCCTCACTTTAGCGGACGATGACAATGCTTCTCGAATTCCGGGTCGCGAACTTCCGATCCTTTGCTGCGGAAAAACGGTTCAGCATGGTTGCGGGTACCGGGAAGGAACTCCTCTCGAACACAGCGACCGTCAAGGGCTTCGCCCACTCTCCCTTGCTTCGGAGTGCTGCTATTTATGGGGCCAACGCCTCAGGAAAAACGAGCCTGATTCGTGCGTTCGAATTCTTACGATCGTTTGTGCTCAGATCTTCAGAGTCCTCGCAAGACGATGATAAGATTAATATATTGCCATTCCTGTTGGATCCTGTTTTGGAAAATAAGCCGAGCGAGTTCGAAATTTCCTTCCTCCTGAATGAGGTACGTCATCAATACGGAGTCATTGTCTCACGCGAACGGGTCCACGAAGAGTGGTTGACCGTTTATCCGAAGGGGAAACCCCAAGAGTGGTTCCGTCGTGAGGTGAAACCGTCCGGCGAGTCTGTCTTCCATTGGAATCCAACTCACCTTAAGGGTGCGAAGACCCAGCTCGGGCAACGGGCTCTCGAAAATGTACTCTTCCTTTCGGTGGCCGCCCAATGGAATCATCAGCAACTCAAGCCCATCCATCGATGGTTCCGGAATAGCTTAAAAGTGCTCCACTTAGGTTTCAATTCGCTGGATTACACCCGAAGCCAACTGCTCAAGGACGCCTCCTTCTGTGACTGGATGACAAGCATTCTCAAGGCCGCAGATGTCGGGATCAGCCGAGTGCGAGCCATGGAAGTCGAGGTTCGAAAAGAACAGATTCGGTTCCCGGGTAATATGCCGACCGAAGTCAAGGATTACTTGACTGCGATGGTTTCCAAAAACGTCAGTGTTGAAGTCAAAACGTCACGAAGCATTCCAAACTCGAATCGAGTCGTGGAATGGGATTTGGCGTGGGAGTCCGACGGGACACAACGAATGGTTGAATTGCTTGGACCGATTCGTGATGTTCTCGAAAGCGGGGCAGTCTTGATCATCGACGAACTCGACAAAAGTCTTCATGCTCACATAATGCACGCAATCGTCCAACTCTTCAATCAGCCCGAGACCAATCCGAATCACGCACAGCTCATCTTCACGACCCACGATACGAGCCTACTCGACCTGACGGTTTTCCGTCGCGACCAGATTTGGTTCACGACCAAGGACGATTTTGGAGCAACGGATCTCTACTCGCTCCAAGACTACAGCCCTCGTCTGGGGGAAGCTATCCAGAAAGGATACTTGTCGGGCCGCTATGGAGGCGTTCCGATCATCGAACAGTTCAAGTTCTCGCCGTCGCAATCGCCAAGATTGATTTCCGCCGGTGACTCATCCGAAGAGTAGCTCCGGATCTGTTCCCTGAGATTGAAGGCGAACTGATGGGTGGCAGGAAATACGTCCGACGAGAGGCCGACCTCCGAAGGGGAGGAGAGTTAAAGAGCCCTCGAGAAAGCATTCTTGTTGTATGCGAAGGAGGAAAGACGGAGCCACTCTACTTCAAGGGCCTCTGGCAGAAAATCCGGCTTGCCACCGTTGACGTTCATGTTGTCGGTCAAGGCGCAGAAATCGTCGGCGTCGTTGAGGCGGCAATCGAGTTGCTCGAGAAACGAAAAGCGGATTCAAAGATAAGCGTACGACTTGCCCCCTATAAGGAGGTTTGGTGTGTGGTCGACACGGAGCTTAAAAAGGACAGCCACTCGTGGAAACGTGGATTGGATAAAGCGAAGGCCAAGAAGCTGAATCTCGCCTGGTCCAACCCATGCTTCGAATACTGGCTTCTGCTTCACTTTGAACGCGTTGGAGGCAGTTTCGACGGTTATAAGGCAATCAAGCCGGTCCTGACCAAGCATATCAGGAACTATGAAAAGAACTTGAATTGCTTCGAGCAACTCGCGCCGCGCATCCCGACCGCGATCAACCACGCCGAGCATATCCATCGTTCGCAGTGGAAGGATACTCCCAACGCGATCGACCAAAATCCTGGAACGACCGTTCCCGATCTCGTGAAGGGCCTGATCTCGATGGCGGGAATGACGCTCGAGGAATACCAGACGAGATTCCCACTCACTGATACGGCCCCAGCCAAAAGTAAACGAACGCGGCGACCATAGGCCGGCGGGAGCATTCCAGAGAGGGTGAGGCATGCACTTAGCGATCCCTCCGGCATGTCGCTGGAATTGATCGACGGGAACCGACCGAACGGTACTGAGCACGAGGGACGGACCGGGGCTTCTACCGAACGAGAGGCAAAAAATACCTTTGGTTAATGGCTCTTGCTTCGCGCACAGTACTTCCGCTCGTGGTGCCTGGGGGGGATGTCAACCGATAAGCGTGTGGAGAGCATTCGGGCTTTGCGAGGGCGTATGGGGAGGAGAAGCAAACCCTCATGTTTAGCGTTTGGAGACCAAGTGAAAGCCCAAGGTCCCACGCTGAGGCCGGATTTGAGGCCCGAAACCAACGGTCGTAGCGATTTTCCCTTGGAAACATCACAAAAATGGAATTCCTCGTGTTGACACGTTAGTCAGGGGTCAGTACAGTTTTACTTTCCGCGTGTTGCGGAGTGGATCTATCACAGGAAGGACTGGCGAGCGTGGCGGGTATCAGCGGCGAACGGATCCGAATCAGGATGGAGGCTTACGATCACACCATCCTTGATCAATCGGCCAAAGACATTGTGGATACCGCCAAGCGGACTGAAGCTATTGTCCATGGACCGATCCCTCTTCCAACACGAATCGAACGCTACACAGTTCTTCGTAGCCCGCACATCGATAAGAAGTCGCGGGAACAATTCGAGATCAGAACTCACAAGCGTTTGATCGATATCATCCAGCCGACCAACAAGACGATCGATGCCTTGAACAAGCTCAGCCTCCCGGCTGGCGTGGACATCAAGATCAAGGCTGGTCCCTCGGGCGGCTGATCCCGAAGTCGAAACGGAATGTAGGTTTCGGCGACAATGATGGAACGGACCGCACCCCAACTGTGGTCCGCGAGCCCTTGTCGCCTTCGCTCAAGGCCGGTCGTGAGGACCGGACATCACGGGATGGGAAACGTCGGATCCGACGTCCTGGCCTCCCGTCGGATAGAAACATCCCGATCGGATTGGAACGGTTTGCACGGAGTTTCGTGATGCGTGTCGGACTGCTCGGCCGCAAAGTCGGCATGACTCAGATTTACGAAGAGAACGGGACCGCCATTCCGATCACTGTTGTCGAATGTGGCCCCTGTACGGTGCTGCAAGTTCGCACAGCAGAGCGAGACGGCTATCACGCCATCCAGCTCGGCTTTGCCGACAAGAAACGGAAGAGCGCAACCCAAGCGGAACGTGGCCACGCCAAAAAAGTGAACGCTGAACCCAAGCGCTACGTTCGTGAGATCCGCCAGGAAACCCCGGTCGATGTTACGGAAGGTCAGACGCTCACGGTTGAGATGTTCGCGGATATCAAGCGGGTCGATGTGATCGGCACTTCCAAGGGTCGCGGGTTCTCGGGCGTGCTCAAGCGGCACGGCTTCAAGGGCTTGCGAGCTACCCACGGTGTGAAACGTATGCACCGGCATCCCGGTTCATCCGGGCCGTCGGCTGACCCCGCTCACACTCGTAAGGGGATCAAGAAGCCCGGCCAGTTCGGCAACACCCGGGTGACCTCCCGGAACCTGAAGATCGTCCGGGTCGATCTGACCAACAACCTGCTGCTGGTCAAGGGAGCAGTCCCTGGACCGAACGGCGGGTACGTGACTATCCAGCAGACGAACAAAGTTTGATCCAGAGCGTTCAGTGGCGGAGTCGTCAGTCAACGGCGGGGAACCCCCAACGACTTCCCCCCCGGACATCGCATTTTCGATCTCATCGTACTGACGACTGTCTACTCCCGATCCCGAGCGGCGAAACGACGGAACTATGCTGACCATCCCCATCTACAACCCGACCGGCGAGAAAGTGGGCGAGGAGTCGATCGACCCCGCCGACTTCGGCGGCAAGGTCAATAAGCAGCTCCTGCACGACGTGGTGCTCATGCACCAGGCCAACAAGCGGGTCGGTACTGTCAACACCCGTGGTCGGGCCGACGTGGCCGGCTCGGGCAAGAAACTGTTCCGCCAGAAGGGGACCGGTAACGCCCGCGTTGGTGCCAAGCGGACCAACAAGCGGAAAGGTGGCGGTGTCGCATTCGCTCGCCGTAACCGTGACTACCGCTACAGTATCCCCAAGAAAGCGGTCCGGGCCGCGATTCGCATGGCGTTGCTGTCGAAGTTCCAAGATGGGCAAGCCCTGATCATCGATCAACTCGCCCCCAGCGAACCGAAGACGAAGCATGTCGTCAAGACCCTCAAGTCGATCCCCAGGCCCGACCTCAAGGCCGCCCACGCGACCCCGGTCGAGGGCGAAACCAAGACTGCGGTCTTGGCTCGGACCCTCCACGATCGGACGATCCTGATCGGCACTTCGATCCACGACCCGGTCTTCCACCGCACGGTTCGCAACATCGAAGGGGTGCTCGTCGCCCCGGTGTCCGAGTTCAACACGTATGACATCCTCAAGCAGCGTTACCTCGTGCTTACTCGCGAGTCGCTCGTTGCTCTGACGGAAAAGGTCAAACAGAAGACGTCCCGGCGAGGGGCTGCTCCGACGACCATCACCACCGGATCGGAGGCCTAAGCCGCCATGGTTACGCTACGTCGTGCTCCCCAATACCCGCGACTCGGGCCGGCTTTGGAACCCTACCAGGTGATCCTTCGCCCCCTGATCACCGAGAAGGCGACCCACCTCTCGGAACGCCACAACGCCTACACCTTCGAGGTCAACCCGTTGGCGACCAAGACCGAGATCAAGAACGCCGTCGAGGTGCTTTTTGATGTCAAGGTCGCCGATGTCCGCACCCAGAATCGTCAGGGCAAGATGAGGCGGTATCGCCTCCGGACCGGTCGGATGCGGAACTGGAAGAAAGCTATCGTCGCCTTGCATAGCGACTACCGGATTGATTTTTATTGAGATCATAACGCCCCGGCCCGGCTGGCCCGTGTGACACGGGTCGAGGGCGATTGAAGGATGCGACCGCGATGGGTATTCGATACTACAAGCCGACAAGCGCAGGACGACGTAACGCGTCGGTCAGCGACTTCTCCGAGCTGACAGACAAGAACAAGAAGCCCGAGAAGAGCCTGACCGAACCGCTGCAGAAGACTGGCGGCCGGAATAACCAGGGGTTCATTACCTCGCGGTTCCGGGGCGGCGGGCACAAGCGGATGTATCGGCTCATCGACTTCAAGCGGAATGACAAGGACGGTATCCCCGCCCAGGTCACCCACATTGAATACGACCCGAACCGATCCGCCCGGATTGCTCTGATCGTCTACCCGGATGGCGTTAAGCGTTACATCATCGCTCCCGAAGGTCTCAAGGCCGGGATGACCGTCAACAGTGGTCCCACCGCAGATCCGAAGCTGGGGAACTGTATGCCGCTCGGGAAAATCCCGACTGGCCTGCAGATCCACAACATCGAGATGCAGCCTGGTGGCGGTGCCAAGCTTTGCCGCTCGGCGGGTGTTGCCGCAACGCTCACCGCTCGTGAAGGAACTTGGGCACAGATCACCTTGCCCTCGGGTGAAGTTCGACGTATTCCGGCGACGTGCCGGGCGACGATCGGTATGGTTGGTAACCCTGACCATATGAATATTCACTTGGGTAAAGCGGGTCGGTCACGTTGGCTTGGTCGCCGTCCCCACAACCGTGGTGTGTCGATGAACCCGGTCGATCACCCGATGGGTGGTGGTGAAGGCCGGACCTCCGGCGGACGGAATCCATGTTCACCGACAGGCGTGTTGGCTAAGGGGGGTAAAACCCGCCGACGCCGCAAGCCTTCGAACTCAGCGATCATTCGTCGTCGTAAGAGTGTTCGGTACGGCCAATTGAAAGTGTAGTCACGCTACGGACTCGCGGGGTTCACTCACCCGTTGGTCTTTGTGTGAACCCCGTCGTCCTAAGTGCCGTTCGCCGCCTTAAAATGCGTCGTCCGGCTCGTCTGTCTGACAAAATGCTACATCAATACACGCAACATGCACGCTAGGATATAGGCACTCGCCGACCCAGTTGACTTCCAAGTGGGCTGGGGCGTGAGGCCGGGGACACAGAGACGCTCATGGGACGCTCGCTCAAGAAAGGCCCTTACGTCGTTCAGCGCTTGCTGGAGAAGGTTGAGCGCACGGAAGCCACTGGCAACCGTGAGCCGATCAAGACGTGGAGCCGCGCCTGCACAATCGTGCCCGAATTCATCGGCCGAAACTTTGCTATCCACAACGGTAAGACCTTCGTCAAGCTTTATGTGACTGAGGACATGGTCGGGCACAAGCTCGGCGAGTTCTCACCGACCCGGACCTTCCGGGGCCATGGTGGTAAAGCGACCAAGGGCGCCAAGAAGTAATCCTGTCTGTTCTGTCACAGATGAACCACGACCAGCCGGACCGGGCTCAACGTCGCGACGTAAGGTAAGGATCGAGAGATGACTTCGTTTACCGCCATTCACCGCTTCGCTCGTATCTCGTCGCGGAAGGTCCGGCCGCTCCTGGACCTCGTCCGGGGCAAGTATGCCGACGACGCCCTCGACACCCTCAAATACATGCCACATCGTGGCGCTCGCATGGTCGAACAGGTCATCAAGAGTGCGATGGCGAACGCTGAGGATCAAGGTGTCCGCAACGTTGGCGACCTCGTGATCTTCGACGCCCGCGGCGATGGTGGCCCTATGTTTAAGCGACTCATGCCCCGTGCCCGCGGCATGGCCTACATGATTCGCCGCCGATCTGCCCATATCACTGTCGGACTGGCTGATTACGATTCGATCCGTTCCGGACTCGTCAGCGCCGCCGTCTGACTTTGACCAACATCCCCACAAAACAACCCCGGCCCGGCCCCCTGGTCGAGCAGAGCAAGAGGATCGCGAGCGATGGGACAAAAAATCCGACCGACGGGCTTCCGGGTCGGCATCATGGAGGACTGGCGCAGCCGCTGGTATGCCTCCAAGAAGGAATTCTCGGATCTTCTCATCGAAGATTTCAAGATCCGCAAGTTCATCAAGACCAAGTATGGCTACGCCGGTATCCCCAAGGTTGAGATCGAACGAACCCGCGATGCCGTAAAGGTCATCCTGTTCACCGCTCGCCCAGGGGTGATCATCGGTCGTAAAGGGGCTGAGGTCGAGCGCCTGCAGGAAGAATTGCAGACCCTGACTGGTCGCCGAATCGATATCAAGATCGAAGAAGTCACCCGCCCCGAACTCGACGCTCAATTGGTCAGCGAAGATATCGCCGAACAACTCCAAAAGCGATCGAGCTTCCGGCGCACCATGAAACGGGCCATCGAGCAGACGATGGACGGTGGTGCGAAGGGGATCAAAGTCCAACTTTCGGGCCGTCTCGGCGGTGCGGAAATGTCCCGGTGCGAGAAGCAGGCTCAGGGGTCGATCCCCCTCTCCACGCTCCGTGCCAAAGTCGATTACGGGTTTTCTGAAGCGAAGACGGCCCAGGGTCACATCGGCGTCAAGGTGTGGGTCAACCAGGGTGATTATCTGAAGATGGAGGCCGGCACCGATGGCCATGATGCCCAAGCGAGTCAAGTTCCGAAAAAGCCAAAAAGGCCGCGTAAGAGGTAACGCCACTCGCGGCAATTTTGTCGCGTTTGGTGACTACGGCCTCCAGGCTCTTGAGCCCGGAAAGATTTCGGCCCAGACGATCGAGGCAGGCCGCGTTGTCGGCTCGCAGAGCGTCAAGGGGGGTGGTAAACTCTATATCCGAATCTTCCCGCACAAGAGCGTGACCTCGATCCCCGCCGAAACCCGAATGGGCAAAGGCAAAGGCGAAGTCGAATTCTGGGCCGCTGTCGTTAAGCCAGGCACGATCCTTTACGAACTGGCCGGTGTGAGCGAAGAAGCGGCCCGCGCGACATTTGCTCGGATCTCGTACAAACTTCCTGTGACCTGCCGGTTCGTGGCCCGGCGGCCAACCCTCTGATTCTGAACCAACCTGATCCCGGCGTCTCGATTTTCGGGCCGTCGGGATTCTGAACCCCGCAGTCTGGCTAACCAACGCCAGACCTCGGTTAAGGATTGAGCGAACGATGAGCAAGCCCGCCGAACTCCGCGAACAGAGCGATGAGCAGCTTACCCTGCTCTTGGTCGAAACCCAGCAGAGCCTCTTCCGCCTTCGACTCCAGAGTGAGACCGAGCGGCTTGAGGCCCCCAGCGAGATCATCAAGGCCAAGCGTGAGATTGCCCGAATCAAGACGATCGTGCATCTCCGCAAGCTTGAACGAGAACGCGCCGTCGCCGCGACGGTCATCACCAAGTAACCCTCCGGTCCCCATTCACTTATTCTTTTTTGGCAAGGCAGAACGGTCCACCGCGATGACCCAGCCGATCACTGAGGAAGCCCGATCCAGTCGCAAGACCGAGATCGGCGTTGTCACTTCCGATAAGATGACAAAGACCCGCCGCGTCGAGGTCGAGCGCCTTTTCCCGCACCCGAAGTACGGCAAGTTCATGCGCCGCCGCACTGTCTGCCACGCCCACGACGAAGCCAATACCACCCACGTTGGCGACCTGGTCGAGATCATGGAGACTCGTCCGATGTCGAAGCTGAAGCGGTGGCGGATCGTTCGGGTCGTTCGGACCGGTGCCCAAGCGGCCCTGGCCGGCGAAGGTGAGACCGCGAAAACCGTCCAGGCTTGAGCGAGTCCCAACGTATGGGACGTTCAGGATTCCTGATTTCAAAAGACGTGTGTCCACGAATCAGAATTTTGAATGATGGTATCTTGAATCGAATTCGGAATCGACGGAAAGAGCGACTCCCATGATCCAGATGCAAACTCGGCTCGACGTCGCCGACAACACCGGGGCGAAAGAAGTCATGTGCTTCAAAGTCCTCGGTGGTAGCGCCAGCCGTTACAAGCGGCGCACTGCGGGGCTCGGCGACATCATCATCGCCAGCGTCAAGAAGGCCTCGCCCGGTGGCGATGTCAAGGCTGGCGATGTTGTCAAGTGTGTTGTCGTTCGCACCCGCAATGGTGCCCGCCGGACCGATGGCTCCTACGTCAAGTTCGACAGCAACGCGGTTGTTCTGATCGATAATGACAAGAATCCCCGCGGAACGCGTATCTTCGGCGCAATCGCTCGCGAACTCCGCGACCGTCAGTTCATGAAGATCATCAGCCTGGCCTCCGAGGTCGTCTGAACTCCACGCCCGCTCACGCTCTACTTTTCGACCAGGGTCGAATCCCATGCATATTCGTAAAGACGACTTCGTCGTAGTTATTACTGGCGATGACAAAGGCCCCGAGCCCCGCAAGGTGCTCCGCGCGCTTCCTGAGAAGAACAAGATTCTCGTTGAAGGTGTGAACCGGGTGTACAAACACCTGAAGCCCTCAGGCAAGAATCAGCAGGGAGGGCGGCTCTCCAAAGAGATGCCGATCAGCGTCTCCAACGTTCTATTGTTTAGCCCCTCGGCGGGTCGTGGTGTCCGCGTTGGCTACCGGTTCACCGAATCGGGCCAAAAAGAGCGGTACTGTAAGGTCACGGGAGCCTCTCTTGGTTCCGTCGGCCCCGCCAAGCCCGCGCGTGTCGCCGCTAAGGCGAAAGGATAAGACCCGACCATGGCTCGCCTCCTCGACCAGTACAATACGACGATCGCCAAGGCCCTCGCCGCCAAGTTCAACGTCAAGAACGTGATGGCGACCCCTCGGCTCGATAAGATCGTGATCAACATGGGTGTTGGACGCGCCACCCAGGACAAAGCCCTCATGGAAGCGGCTGTCGATAGCCTCACCAAGATTAGCGGCCAAAAGCCCCTGATCGCCAAGGCCAAGACATCCGTCGCCAACTTTCGACTTCGAGAAGGCAACGAGATCGGTTGCAAGGTCACCCTACGTGGCCAACGGATGTACGAATTCCTCGACCGGCTCGTCACGATCGCACTCCCACGAATCCGTGACTTTCGTGGTGTGAACCCGAACAGCTTTGACGGCCACGGGAACTTCACCCTGGGACTCGCCGAACAGGTCGTATTCCCGGAAATCGAAGCCGATCGTTTGCAACACTCCCAAGGTATGGATATCACCATCGTCACTACGACGAAGAGTGATGATCAAGCTCGCGAACTACTTCGCGCCTTCGGCATGCCGTTCCGGGCCCTCAATCAGAAGAAGGGTCAGCCTGCCGTTATCGCTGACAAGATGTAATTGTTCCGAAGATTTCGTTTCCTCCAGCCTTGAACCGAAGGCGGCGCTATGTCGACCAAGGCCCAGATGATCAAGTCGCAGACGCCTCGCAAGTTTGCGGTCCAGCATAGGAACCGTTGCAAACTTTGCGGACGTCCCCGCGCTGTCTATCAGAAGTTCGGCATCTGCCGGATCTGTTTCCGGAACCTGGCCAGCCGTGGTTTGATTCCGGGTGTCAAGAAGGCGAGCTGGTAAGATCGTCTTACCTGCCTCGTAGATTGAGCGAACCGCGTTCTTTGCCGTGAGAGACCTCCCCATCACGCCGACTTCGCCCTTAATTTAGAGGGTGGGGTTACCCGTGGTGGTTGCCGGAATCGATTCCCGCCATGATGACTGACCCGATTGCCGATATGTTGACTCGGATCCGCAACGCTGTGCGGATCGAGAAGCCCTACGTCGAGATGCCCACCTCCAGGATGCGTGCGGGCATTGCCCAGGTCCTCAAGGATGAAGGCTATATCTGGGACTACGACGTCGTGGATACCAAGCCCGCCAAGACCCTGCGACTGCACATGAAGTACGGCCCGAACGGCGAACGGTTGATCACGAAGATCGACCGAATGAGCAAGCCCGGTCGCCGCTGGTATATCGGCTACAAGGAACTTCGGCCCGTCCTCGGTGGTATGGGTATCCAGATCCTCAGCACACCCAAGGGTGTCATCAGTGACCGCAAGGCCCGCACCGAGAAGGTTGGCGGCGAGCTACTTGCACTGGTTCATTGATCCCATCCCCTGTGCTGCAGATGCTGTGCTCGCCGACTTGAGGGTTCTCTCATGATCAAGATCGCTGTGGTTCTGGAAGCCTGTAAGGAGGGGGATTCAGCGTCCATGTCCCCACTCTCCCAGGTTGCTTCAGCCAAGGTGAATCGATTGATGAGGTGATCGTCAATATTTGCGAGTCAATCGAACAGTATGTTGAGGCGACCGAACACGATCTCGTTCCAGAACAGGATCATCAGATCTTTGAGCTTTCCTGAAAGCCCATCGTCGATGTGACTCGATTGGAATTCGTTGGTAAACCCAACGATTCTCAGCCTAACGCTGAGAAGAGTGTTCCGCGTGAATTGGTCGATACCTTGACTACGAATTAGCGATCATGACCAAGGTTTCGAATGAGATAAGGTGCCGGCGAATGTCTCTTACACTCGCCTGGTATCAGCTCTTTAGCGAGATGATTGGGTTGTTGTCCGGCGACGCGGTAGTCACATCCAACGGATCGAGCAGACTGAGGATGAGACCCAACAAGTCGCCGTCCCGACCCAACGTCCCATGAAACGTCGAATGCTCGCCCGTATTTTTGAAGCAGGTTGGTTTGACGATCGATCAATTTCTCGAACTTTTGAACTAAGACCCCGCGTCGGGTCGGAACCGGGCTTCGTCGCCTGGACCACGAACCCGACTTGCGAGAGGATGGCGGAATCATGTCCCGTATAGGTCGTAAGCCGGTACCCGTGCCGGCGAATGTCAAGATTACCTTGGCGGACTCGACGATCCACGTCGAAGGCCCCAACGGTAAACTCCAGTTTACTTACAAGCCGTCAATCACCGTCATTTATGACGCCGCTGCCATGTTGATCACCTGCGAGCGAGCTGACGACGAGCGGACCAATCGTGCTTTGCACGGCCTGGTCCGAAGCTTGGTCGCCAACATGGTGATCGGCGTGACGACCGGCTATACCAAGAAGCTGGAAATCCAGGGTGTCGGTTATCAAGCCCAGTTGAAGAAGGCGAACACGGTCGAGCTTCAGGTTGGCTATGCCAATCGTGTCGCTCTCGAAGCCCCTGTCGGCGTGAAGGTTACGGTACCTGACCCCACGCACATCGTCATTACCGGAGCTGACAAGCAAGCGGTTGGCCAATTCGCCGCCGTCGTCCGCAAGGTCCGCCCTCCCGAGCCTTACAAAGGCAAGGGTATTCGCTACGAAGGTGAAGTCGTTCGTCGCAAAGCTGGTAAGGCGTTCGGCTCCAAGTAAACATGACCTTTCCCTGAATCCTTCAGGGGCTGGGCGTCCGGTCGGTATCGGTCGCCCCAGAACCCCCTAGCTCTGTCGAGGTGAGTGCGGTGAATCAGCGTAAGCTCGTCGAAGTGCGTCGGCTGCGACGCCAACGTCATACCCGGAAGCGATTGTTCGGCACGGTCGAACGCCCCCGTCTGGCTGTTTTTCGCAGCTCGAAGCACATCTATGCCCAGGTGATCAACGACGCGACCGGTACCACGCTCGCCCATGCGAGCACCGTGGAACCCGCGATCAAGGGCTCGACCCCATACGGTGGCAATAAGAACGCCGCAACTGTGGTCGGCAAACTCGTCGCCGAACGTGCGAAAGCCGTTGGCATCGAACGGATTTGCTTCGATCGCCGTGGGTATAAGTACCACGGACGGGTTCAGGCCCTTGCCGACGCAGCCCGCGAAGCGGGATTGAAATTCTGACCATCGCCATGTTCTCGTAGGGCAGGGCATGCCCACCCTACTCAAGTAATCGTGTCGTCTCAACAGCGGGAGCCCATGATGGGCCTTCCCGGAGCACTAGGAAGGTTCACCGGCCAGTCGTTCGGTTTACACCGAGTTTTCGACCCAAAGACTGGCCGAGCTTTGACGCAAGGGGAAGAGTCGTGTCTACGGACAATCGAGATCGCGACCGGGGTGGAGATTGGTCGGAAAGCGTCGTCGCTATCCGACGTTGTGCTGCCGTGGTCAAGGGTGGTCGCCGCTTCAGCTTTAACGCACTGGTCGTTGTCGGCAATGGCCGAGGCCAGGTCGCCTGGGGCTACGGCAAAGCCAACGAGGTCCCCCCGGCGGTCGAGAAGGGCGTCAAAGACGCTCACAAACAGATGAACCGCGTCAACCTCCGGGGCGGTACAATTCCACACCGGGTGATTGGTCGGTTCGGGGCGGCCCGCGTGGTCATGCTCCCAGCTAGCCCAGGTACTGGCGTTATTGCCGGTGGTGCGGTTCGCTCGGTCGTACAAGCGGCCGGAATCACTGATATTCTCAGCAAGAGCTACGGCTCAACCAACAAGCTCAACCTCGTCAAGGCCGCCATCGACGCCCTGAAGCAGTTGCGGACCAAAGAAGAGGTAGCGCGGCTCCGGGGAGTGACCCTCTAATGCAACTTCACGACGTTCATCAAGGCATTCATAAACGCAAACGACGCAAGCGAATCGGTCGCGGCGTCGGCTCGGGAACCGGCAAGACCGCAGGCAAGGGGCACAAAGGCCACTCGTCTCGGCAGGGCTTCAAGCTCAGTGCGGTCTCCGAAGGTGGACAGATGCCGTTGGCACGCCGCGTTCCTAAGCGTGGCTTCGTCAATGGTGCGTTCCGGAAACACTTCGCGATCGTCAACCTCGACGCCGTCAACGCAGCGTTTGAGGCCGGTGCGACCGTCAACGAGGCTGCCTTACGGGCTGTTGGCCTTGTCAAGGGCCGGCACGATGATGGTGTGAAGATCCTCGGCGACGGTGACGTCACCAAGGCGCTCCACGTTCATGCCCCCAAGTTCAGCGAAACCGCCCGCGAGAAGATCACCGCCGCCGGTGGTACCGTCACCATCGCCAAGGCCTGACCTCTCCATTCTCTGCCGATCTCCTCCGCCCGGGGTGGCCGTTTCTGCCCCGGGTTGATTGATTTACCGACTGCCACGACAGCCGATCGGCGCTATGTTCGCATCCCAGGAGCGTTCCCGTGGGTAAGCTCTACACGATTCTGTTCAAGGTCCCCGAACTCCAGCGCAAGATCCTCATGACGGCCATGTTTTTGGCCATCTACCGGATCGGGTTCTATATCCCGCTGCCGATCGTCGACCAGACCCGCCTCCAAAAATGGCAGGAGACGATCAACTCCAACGCCATCGGCAAGGTCTTCGGCGCGGTCGCCATGTTCGGTGGCACGCAGATCGGCATGAGCACGATCTTCGGCCTCGGCATCATGCCCTACATCTCCGCTTCCATTATCTTCCAACTTCTAGGCTCGGTCGTTCCATCGCTCGAAGCCATGATGAAGGAAGGAGAGAGCGGACGGAAAAAGATCAACGAATATACCCGCTACGCCGCCGTTCTCTTATGTTTAGTCCAGAGTACACTCTGGGTTCAATATATGATGAACAATATGGGGGTCGTTTCGCCCGAATATCGAACATTTTGGTATGGATTTGTTTGCGTACTCACAATGACTGCAGGAACAATCTTCCTGATGTGGGTCGGGGAACAAATTGATGAGTATGGGATCGGTAATGGAATCAGCCTCTTGATCATGGCTGGTATCCTTGCCCGCATGCCTGATGCTCTCTA
The DNA here is from genome assembly GCA_025356475.1 of Isosphaeraceae bacterium. GTDB lineage: Bacteria > Planctomycetota > Planctomycetia > Isosphaerales > Isosphaeraceae > JANXSX01. Next base: position 23,175 of record JANXSX010000139.1, read on the forward strand.
CCGACTGCTCTCGAACTCATCGCTCAAGCTGGCTCCTGAAGCGAATAAGTACGGGATTATGACCTTGGTGACTCTTGCCGCGCTCTTCATCGCGGTCGTCGTAGGTGTGATCGCGATCACCGAGAGTCAGCGGCGGATTCCCACCCAATCGGCCAAGCACGTACGTGGTCGCCGGGTTTACGGAGGCACGAAACAATACTTGCCGCTCAAAGTGAATCAGGCTGGCGTCATGCCGATCATCTTCGCCTCGAGCTTACTGATGTTCCCCCAATTCATCCTGAATGGGCTCGACACGGCAACATCCCGGTGGAGAAGTGATACCTGGTCGGTCAGTTCTGCCGTCGCCGGCTTCTTCCAGGAAGCGTCGAATGCCTTCCGGGCACAGGGTTATGTCTACACGGTATTCTATATCGTGCTGATCTACTTCTTCTGTTACTTCTGGACGGCGATCACGTTCAACCCTAAAGATATGGCCGAAAACCTCAAGGACTACGGAAGCTTCATCCCAGGTTACCGACCTGGACGTCGAACCGCCGATTACCTTGAGAAAGTCATGCTGCGGATCACCTACGTTGGGGCTGCATTCTTGAGCCTGGTCGCGGTGATCCCGTCTCTCATATCAGGTGCGCTCTCGGTCGATTACACGATCGCGTCGTTCTTGGGAGGCACCGGTCTCTTGATCGTGATCAGCGTTTGCCTCGACCTTGTCCAAAAGATCGATAGCCACCTGATCATGCGAAACTATGGCGGCCTGGTGAGCAAGAAGTAAGCGAGCCTGGTGGAATGATGAAAACCTCGAATGCGGGTAGGACCGGGACAGTGGCCAAGCGCGGAATCGTACTCAAAAGTCCGCGCGAGATCGGCTTCATGCGTGAGGCCGGTCGGATCGTTGCAGAAGCGCTGACGGAAGTTCGTCGCCTCGCTGTCCCGGGTGCCACGACCGCCGATCTCGATACGGCAGTCGCTACGATCTTCCGCCGGCACAACGCTACCCCGCTTTTCAAAGGTTATCCGTCCAGTTCCCCAGGCAAACCTGCATTTCCGTCCGTGATCTGTGCCAGCGTCAACGAGGTCGTCGTTCACGGGATTCCTAGCGGTCGTGAGCTTTGCGACGGGGATATCCTCTCAGTTGATACAGGATGCAGACTCAACGGATGGTGCGGTGACTCGGCGGTGACATTGCCGATCGGCAAGATTAGCCTCGAAGCCGAGAAGCTTCTCACGGTGACTCAAGCGACTCTCGATCTCGCGATTCGAGCGATGGATCGATGTCAGTACTGGTCGGAAGTTGCCAGCCTGATGGAAAAATACGTCAAGAGCCAAGGGATGTTTGTCGTCGAGAAATTCGTCGGACACGGTATCGGCCAAGATATGCACGAAGAACCTCAGGTCCCGAACTTCGTGAGCGTCGGGCTTCGCAAAGCCGACATCCGACTCGAGCCGGGGCTGGTACTCGCGATCGAGCCGATGGTCTCGCTGGGAACGAAGGACGTGCGTACCTTGTCCGACGGTTGGACCGTGGAGACGAAGGATCGACGCTGGAGTGCCCACTTTGAACATACTGTGGCAATGACACCCGACGGAGCACGCGTTCTCACCTTCTTAGAGGATTGATCAAGTTCCCCGGAGCCCGAACGGAAAAAGCTCTGCGGATTATGAATAACGGCCTTGCGGGTTCGACCAACGTGATGGTATATTGGCCCAATTCGGCCATGGACCGGACCGTCCCCCGTGTCGCCCGCGTGGGAAACCATCCACGAAATCGATTGCGAACGCCAGTTGATTTTGGCCGGTGTCGGCCCTGGTCTCTTGCACGAGTGACGACGGGAAAGTGAGTCAGATTCGATGAAGGTTCGATCAAGCGTCAAACGAATTTGCGAGCATTGCAAGATCGTCCGCCGCCGGGGTAAGGTCTATGTGATCTGTGAAAACCCCCGGCATAAGCAGCGTCAGGGTTAGTCAAACCCTGGCTGCCGGATCGGTAGAACTGATCAAGAGCGGCTCTTCTGACCCGCTGGTTACTGCCTCTGTTTACGGAACAACCACGCACAACCTGCCCCGCACGGCGACACGGTACTTTCGCCGTGGCTTTTTGCAAGGCCCGGCCGATCACGGAGATTTCGACGGATGCCTCGTATTCTCGGTGTTGATATTCCCAACGACAAGCGCGCGGTGATTTCACTGCGTTATATCTACGGGATCGGGCCGTTCCTGGCCGACCAGCTTTGCGAACGTGCCGGGATCAGTCCGGACAAGCGTGCCCGCGACCTCACCGAGGACGAAGTGGCTAAGCTGACCGGTCTTCTGGACAACGAATATATCGTCGAAGGTCAGCTTCGTCGTCAGGTCCAACAGAACATCGCCCGTTTGCGTGAGATTGGCTGCTACCGCGGTCTTCGTCACCGCAAAGGCCTGCCAGTCCACGGCCAGCGAACCCGTACCAACGCTCGTACCCGTAAGGGTCCGCGGAAGACGGTCGCAGGCAAGAAGGGCGTCAAGGAAATGCGGTAAGCCGCCCCAGGGTTTCACGCGGTGGTATCCTTTGGGTCTCACAGGCTCAAGGATGCCGCTTTCGCGTCGGAACCTTGTGAATTTGAACCACGGATTTCTGAATTCTACGATCGATCTGCCTCTGATTCCGACGGAGTACCCGACTCGTGGCCAAGGCCAAGAAGCGCAAGACACGACGCAACGTCAGCCGGGCGGTCGTGCATATCAAAGCGACGTTCAACAATACGACTGTGACGATCACCGACCCGAACGGCGATGCGCTCTGCTGGGCCTCCTCAGGCACGGTTGGGTTCAAGGGCAGCCGCAAAAGTACCCCGTTCGCCGCTCAGCGTGCTGCCGAAACCGCAGCCGCGACCGCGACAAAGTTTGGTGTCAAAGAGGTCGAGGTCAAGGTCAAGGGCCCAGGTTCGGGGCGCGAAAGCGCGATCACCGCACTCCAGGCTTCCGGACTGTCGATCAAGGCGATCGAAGACGTCACCCCACTGCCACATAACGGTTGCCGTCCTCCCAAGAAACGGCGCGTCTAAGCAACATTTGTGATCCTTGTTCAGATATCGATTTTTACCACCAGGACCAAACCAAACGCACGCCGGGCCAGGCCGCTCCCTTTTGTCAGCCAAGCCATTGCCGCCCGGGTCGGACGTTGGAGATCCGTGAGAGGACTGCCGAGCCGCCATGGGACGTCATATTGGACCGGTCTGCCGCTTGTGCCGTCGCGAAGGGCTGAAGCTCTTCTTGAAGGGGTCGCGCTGCGACACCCCCAAGTGCCCAATCGACCGCGAGCGCGGCGTGCCGGGCATGCATCAGTTCCGCCGCGGCAAAGCGAGCGAGTACTCGTTCCGCCTTCGCGAAAAGCAGAAGGTCAAGCGCTACTATGGCGTGTTCGAACGTCAGTTCCGCAAGTACTTCGAGATGGCCGCCCGTCGTCCCGGTAATACCGGCGACGCCCTGATGGCTCTGCTCGAACGTCGGTTGGATAACGTTGTGACCCGCCTTGCGTTCGCCACGAGCCGCCCTCAGGCCCGGCAAATGATCACACACGGCCACGTGACCGTGAACGGCAAGAAACTCGATATTCCGAGTTATCTTGTCAAGCCAGGTGATCAGATTGCTGTTAAGGACCGCGACCACTCGAAGAAGATGGTCGCACTGAATATCGAAGGGCACAGCATGCCGCCGGTCCCCGATTGGCTCGACCGTACCGGGGACGAGCCCGCCGCAGGCCGCGTGTCACGTTTGCCAGCCAGCCAGGACATCTCGCTTCCCGTCCAGCCGCAACTGATCGTCGAGCTACTCAGCCGCTAAGTGCCAACACCCAAGTATGCCGGCTTCTCGAACTCCGATCGAACGCGAACACTCCTGTTCGCGACGTTCGGAGGATGAAAGCCGGATGCTCTTCTCGTAGTGGAGACCTCGCGCGATGCGCATCCGTTGGCGTGGCCTCGAACTGCCTAGCCGGGTCATCTGTGTCCGCGAAAAACTGACCGACACCTATGCTGAGTTCCACGCCGAGCCGTTCGAACGCGGCTTCGGACACACCGTGGGTAACAGCCTTCGTCGGATCTTGCTTTCGAGCCTCGAAGGTAGCGCTGTCACGAAGATCAAGATCCAAGGCATTCAGCACGAGTTTTCATCGATCCCAGGCATGGTCGAGGACATCACCGACTTGGTGCTGAACTTGAAGGGCTTGGTCGTTAAGAATCACTCCGAGCAGAATAAGACGATCCGGATCGAACGCGATCGTCGTGGTGTTGTCACTGCAGCCGACATCCTCCACGACGAATCCGTCGAGATCATTAACCCGGATCACATCCTTTGCACACTCACCGACGACGTTCCGTTCGTCATTGAGATGACGGTCGAGAATGGTCGGGGTTATCGTCCCGCCGCCGAAGGACACACCGACGACCTCGAAGTTGGCGCGATCCCCATCGACGCCATCTTCACCCCGGTCGAACGCGTCGAGTACAAGGTCGAAAGCACCCGCGTCGGCCAGCGGACCAACTACGATAAGCTCATCCTGCGGATCTGGACGACCGGTACCGGTGGGCCCGAAATGGCTCTGGTCGAAGCGGCCAAGATCATGCGGAAACACTTGAACCCGTTCGTCCAGTACAACGAACCTGGGCCCGGCCTACCGTCGGAATCCTCGGGTGTCGAGTACCGCGACCTGCCGGTTGACGCCGAACTCGAGCGCAAGCTCATCATGAGCCTGGCCGAACTCGAGCTGTCGGTCCGTGCCACGAACTGTCTCGAAAGCGAGGGGATCACCACCGTTCGCGATCTGGTGACCCGCAATGAAGATCAACTCCTGACCGTCCGTAACTTCGGCGAGACGACCTTGAAGGAAGTCAAAGCCAAGCTCACTGAGATCGGCCTGGACCTCGGAATGGATGTGCCCTCGAAAGCGGGCGCCTGAACCCGGAATTCCTGTCTCAGAATTCACGATTCAGCCCCTTTTCATGCGTAATGATGTCGATTTGATCTGTTCGAATCGTGAATTCTGAACAACGAACCCCAAGCCCCCTGAAAGCCCCATGCGCCACCGCAAAGCCGGCCGCAAATTCAAGCGGACCCCGTCGCACCGGCGGATGATGCTCCGCAACCTTGCCACGTCACTGATCGAGCATGGCAAGATCGAGACGACTCTGGCCAAGGCCAAAGAGACCCAGCCGTTCGTCGAGAAATTGATCAGTTTGGCCCGTGACGGGTTCGATCTGAACAACTTCCGCCGGGTGCTTGCCGTCCTGACCAAAAAGAGCGTTACGTTCACCTTGTTCAACGAGATTGGTCCCCGTTACAAGGGCCGCTCGGGGGGCTACACCCGTATTTTCAAGCTCGCCAAGGTCCGTCAAGGTGACGCCTCGGCGATGGCTGTTCTCTCGCTCTTGGGCGAGAACGAAAAGGTCAAGGCCCCGGCCCCACGGCCTATGGTCGCGTCCTGATCGGGCGTCTGTTCCGAAAGTAAGATTTCAATGTGCGGATGTATCGAATCCGCATGTTGAATCTTGCCTTCGTCTAGGGAGCCCTCCCGATGGTCAGCGAGCCGAGTTGCATCTTCTGCAAAATTGTTGCCGGGATCATTCCCAGCCTCAAGGTGCTCGAAACCGATCACGCCCTCGCCTTCCTTGATGTCAACCCAGTGAATCTCGGCCATATCCTCGTCGTCCCCAAGTCTCACCATGCCAACCTCGCCGAGCTTTCTGAAGCTGTAGCCGCTCATATCGGCTCGTTGCTTCCCAAGCTCTGTCGGGCGGTACAATCGGCCACGGGGGCTGCTGCTCTCAACGTCGTTATTAACAATGGTCGTGACGCCGGGCAAACAGTCGATCACGGTCACTGGCACTTGATTCCCCGATACCCCGGCGATGCGGTTCATTGGCCGTGGACCCATGTGGCCTACCCCCCCGAAGGCCCCGACCCGCTCCGCGAGCGGATCGCCTCCGCCCTGGCAAGCGAGTAAATTCTCGCCCCCGCCATGTTCAAGACTTGCGGCCTTGCCTAGAATTCCTAGGTGACGCTGTGTTCATTCTGACCTGGAATCGAGTTCCATGCCGATCATCATTCGCGAGAAAACGACTGGGACCCCATTGGCGCAGGCGGAAGTTGGCCCGCGGCTCCTCAAGTACGAAGGCAATTGGTACTTTGAACCCTCGCTGGTCAATTTCGGCGTTCTGAAAGTCACCGACCGAACCTACACGTGTCCCACGAAGGGGATATGCAACTGGGTCGATTTTATTGATCACGAAGGCAAGACAGTGACGGACATTGCCTGGGTCTACTCCGCCCCCAAACCCGGTCACGAGTCGATCGCCCGTCGCTACGGTTTTTACGCCGGTGCCCGAGGTGGGACGATTCAAGAGGGCTGACCGCCCCGTCGATCTGGTGTACCATGAGCTGACGACCCGCTTCGCCCCGGGTCGGCGCTCAGGTGATCTTCCATTGAGCGAACGCCCCAGGGCCTCCTCTCTGGAATCAGGATCGAACCCGATGGCCTCGCCTCCGAGCTACATCATTGATATGGATGGGGTGATCTATCATGGTCACCGCCTCATCCCAGGTGCGCTTGAGTTCGTGAACCGGCTCCGCGACGGCGGGCATAAGTTCCTCTTCCTGACCAACAACAGTCAGTGGACCCCGCGCGACCTGCAACATCGCCTCAACGGCATGGGCATCATCGTCGACGAATCCGCCTTCCACACCGCCGCCCTTGCCACAGCCGACTTCCTCCACAGCCAGTCTCCCGGCGGGACCGCCTATGTCATTGGCGGGGCAGGGCTCACCAAGGCCCTTTACGACGTCGGATTCACGCTCACCGAGCAGAACCCCGACTATGTCGTCGTGGGCGACACACGCAGCTATGATTACGAGAAGATCGAACGAGCGGTCCGATTCATCTTGGGCGGGGCTCGGTTCATCGCCACCAATCTCGACCTGACCGGCCCGAGCGAGCTCGGAATCCAGCCCGCCTGCGGTGCCCTCGTCGCCCCCATCGAGCTAAGCACTGGGCGCAAACCTTACTTCATCGGCAAGCCGAACCCCCTGATGATGAGAACCGCCCTCCGCAAGCTTGGAGTTCATTCCAGCGAGTCCTTCATGGTGGGTGACCGCATGGATACCGATATACTGGGCGGTACGGAAGCCGGCATGCGCACGATCTTGGTTCTCTCGGGGGTCAGTACCCAAGAGACGATCGAGACATTCCCATTCCGCCCCACATATGTTTATGAAGATGTCGGTCAGATTCCTGTGGCGACGCTGAGTTGATCATAATTCGGTAATTTGGTTGGTTGCCGACCCTGTTCGACGACTGGAAGTGTTCACTCTTCGAGCTTCAACAACGTTAGCTCTTCGCGAAGGGCGGCAAGATCCCAGACTCGCGGGGCATACTCACCATCGACGACGGCTAGCAGATTCTTGCCGTCAGGGCTGAAGGCCAGTGAACGGATCGAAGATGAGGTGGCAGGAAGACTGAGCCAGGGTCGGACACCGGGTTCGACCGCAGGTGTCTGACCGGAGGCTGCGTTGGGGAGTTTCCAGAGACGGATGATCTTGTCGTTACCACCACTCGCTAGCCAATCTCCGCGTGGTGAGAGTGAGACTGCGCGAACTGAACCGGCATGAGTCCTCGAGAGCGATAAGGGTGTGCCATCGGGCAATGCCTTCAAGTGGATCGTTCCATCGGCTGTACCCATCGCAGCGAGAGAGGCATCCACTGTCAGCGCGATTGATGTGATCGATACTCTAGGAAACTTCCAGGTCACTGGCGGGTTCTCGAGTGGTTGGAGTGGAACAGGGCTATCAGCGTCGAACAAATAGGCTTGACCGTTATTACCTGTGTACAGAACTTGATTTCCTGCAGTCGCGATCGACCGCAGTCCCGGCGATCCTGACTGTGGTCCCGAGAAATTGTCGGCCCAGAAATGTTTGGGCTGGATTTCACCTCGATCGTACACAGAGACCGAGTCGTTACCTCCACTAGGGTCAGCCAGAGTCCAAATCCGACCATTCTCTCCAGCTTCGACGCCGTCAATACTACGACCTTGGCCTTTCAGTTCACGCCATACGCCGGTTGACAATTCGAGTTCACGAACACGATCGCTTTCGTAAGATACGAGTAAACGCCGACCGTCCTTTGAGGCCGAAATATGCTGCCGGCCATCCTGATTACTGTCTGGACTGTATGATGGCTCAAGTTGGACTCTGTCAGTCCTTCTCATTAATCCATGTTCAAGATCGATTGTCGAGATGACAAGGCGAACGGATTCCTCGGTCGGGCCGCCATCAGCGATCGGTTCGCGGCGCAGACGTTCCGTCGTTGCGACATAGATCGACTTGCCGTCAGCCGACCAGCAGCTCGAAAGAACAGGAGTGAGTCCCGGGGCGATTTGCGTTTTTGCATGGCATCTATCAAAACTATATGTCTTGATATCAAGTTTATCAGTAACCACGAGTCCACGGCCTTCGGGTGTGAACTCAACTCGGGAATTATTCTCTCCGTTGAGAAATGGTAGTGTGGTTAGCAATCGTCCATCAGCGACATCCCATATTTTAATGAGACCATCCTTTCCTTGATCAGGGCCGGTCCAGGTCGCCAGGAACGCTCTGTTCGGACTGATCGCTATAGAAAATTCTCCGCGATGCGGCTGTGTGAGAACCTTACGGGTGACTGAGTCGGAACTGATCGCCAGAAGATCGCCTCCCGAGCGAACCCAGGCGGCCATCCCGTCGAAACCATGAGTCGAGTGCGCTGTCGGAAGTCGATGACGATTCTTGACCGCGAATGTCTCACCATCGAGCCAAAATAGTCCAGCAGACCCACACTCGAACATGAGACTGTTGCCGTCGCGGTGGCCAAAGAGTTGAGCTAGGTCTCCTGGGTTGCCTCCAAGCATGCCTAGGTCACGGTCAGTGGCCGAATAAGGGCCGGGCCCGACAAGATCACAAACTAATATATGCTTATCATCGCGAATATATAGAAGGTTCCGACCTCCAGAGCCAAACGCGATGCCGCGCAGCCCCATCTTCGCGGAGATTGTGTGGATCCTCCTGATCTTAAGGCCGTCTGTCTGCCAGACCACTACGAAACCATCATTAATCTGAGTCGCAAAACGTTGGCCATCGGGAGACCAGACCACACTGCCCATGCGTGTTTGTCTCTTAAATATATTCAAATCTATACTCAAATTTGAAGGAACTCCATTGAACTCTTCAAGGGGTCCTGTCTGGCCGTCGACGAGATCAACGAGCCGGATCCCAAAACCCGTGAGTCGCGATGGTCTATATCGACCGACCGCGAAACGGCGACCGTCCGGGCTCACCTTCGTGGTCACGGAATCCACTCCCAGACCGACATCCACGGAAAATGATCTCAGTGCGATTAAATCGAAACCCGTAATTGCAGCGGCGGCTTCTTTACGAGCCTCAAAACGATCTAGAAACTTGAAAACCTCATCACCGCTTGCCGAAACCTCTCGATGATAACCCAGCGAATCCTGACGCCAACCAGGCGACGAATCAAGTCGGAGACTTCTCGCTTTCTCGAAGCTCGACAGAGACCTTTGGAGGTTTCGCATACGCTGGGTTTCCTTAATTTTTTGAGCGGCGGCGACACCTTCCATTCGTCTGACCTCACTAACCCAGAGCCCCCAACTCAATGCCGAGATGAAGAGGATAATCCCTACGGCGAGGCCCGCTGAAGCCGTAGGATGACGACGGACGAGACGAATGAGTCGTTCGCGATAGTTCTCATGACGGGCCGAGACTGCCTCGTCGGCAAGCCACAATTCAAGGTCGCGTGCCAGCTCGCCGGCTGTTGCGTATCGATCTTGGGGGAGAGTCGCCATCGCTTTGAGGCAGATCGCGTCAAGGGCTCGGGGGATCGAGTGATTCGCTACTCGAGGCGCAACAAACTCGTTCTTGAGTAGAGCAGCCATCACTTCGCCACGCGAACCGGTTCGAGGTAGCCTACCAACCAGCAATTCATAAAGGGTTGAACCTAAGCAATAGATGTCGGACGCCGGTCCGACGGTCCCATACTTTCGATCAGCCTGCTCGGGACTGGCATAGGCTGGCGTCCCTTGAAACGTATCTCCGTCGGTCTCCGCCCCCTTACCCTTGACAGGACCTGAGCCTGGATCCGAATCCTCCCCGTTATCCAAGGCTTTTGCCAAACCCCAATCAATGACCAAAGTCTCGCCATATTCGCCAAGCATGATGTTATCAGGCTTAAGATCGCGGTGAACAATCATTTGCTCATGCGTATAAGCCATTGCTTTACAGACTGCGCAGAAGCGGCCAATCAGGTCACGAAACTTAGGGTCATTTTGTGATTTTGAGAGGGACTTCGTGGTTTCGTGATAATCGCGAAGTGCTTCACGAAGTGTTCGTCCCGCCACGAACTTCATTGCGTAGAAAGGCTCACCCAAGTGATCACTACCGAGCCCGTAAATCGGTACAATTGATGGATGCTGGAGTTGCCCTGGGATCTTGGCCTCGCGGAGAAACTGCTCACGAAAATCAGGGTCTGAGACATACCTATTTTGGATCTCCTTGTAAGCGACCTCGCGATCGAGTTCTGTGTCGAGCGCGATCGAGACCTGCCCGAGGCCTCCCTTTTTATGAAACCTCAGTTTCTTGTAGCGTGAATAACTCGTGCCACTGTCGGTAGCCCCACCAGCCGACCTACCGGGACCTGCCGTGGTATCCTCTGGGTCGCCAAAGGGATCGGTCGTCGCATCAGCTCCGCCGGGGCCGGAGGCCACCACCGTCGAAATAATCGAGGGGCGACTGATCTCGCCATCGAACGAGACGGTTCCACCGGAGTCGTCGCAAAGCTCGCGTTCGAATTCGCTCAGCTCTTTGAGCACGTAGGCACGCACCTCACCTTCGTAACGATTGGCGAAGCTTTCGATTGACGGCTGGTTGCCCGCGTTCCACTCTCGATTAAACGCTTCAATCGCGTCGATCGCAGCGCGATGTTTGGTAACTGATGCTGCCATTGATTTATCCTCAGGTTGGGGGAAACTCATAGACATGCGACCTCGCGTTGCCAGATGATTCGAATCCGGGAAAGGTAATTCGCGACACTGCGACGGACGAGTTTCAACTCATCGGCAATTTCTTGCTGGGTGTACCCTTCGAGACTGCGTATCACCACAATCCGATGTTTGTCGTCCGGCAACCGAGTGAGCAAGAGACCGATCAATTCCACGCCCTCCACCTGGAACTCCGCTTCTAACGCCAGACCAGGCAACCCATCGATTCCGCCGAGTGAGTCGAGGACCGCCTCACTCTTGACTGCGCCACCGCCACGCGACTTGGTCCGATTCCGTTGATACTGATCACACGCCTTACGGATGGTGATCGCGACAAGCAACCTCGCAAGATCCTTACCATCTTTGAGGTCACGAAACCGACCCTCCTTAGCACCGTGCCAGTAGCTCTTGAATGCGCTCAGCGCGACGTCGTCGGCTCCCTCTGCGACCCCGTCCGCACCATATTTTCGGGCGATCGTTTCAAGCCGGCTCGAATAGAGATCCCAGAGCCGAGCGACAGCCTCTTCATCACCCTGTTCCACGAGACGAATCCAGAGTTCAATACCTGGCTCGTCGGTCGGCCGCATCGTTCCTCCTATCGATTTTCGATCATTGGGCACTAACCGCCCCAAACCCGCAGAATCGCGGGTAGTATGCATGATGACAGTTCATGTTTCAAGGATCGATCGTTCATACGACTCGAAATCTAAAAGAAAATATTCGCTCAACTTGCACATGGTCTGTCGAATCGCGGATTACCTCAATAGAGGGATCGCGGTCCGCGCCGCTCGACCTTTGATTTTGAGCGTGAACGGCACAATCGGCGTTAGATTGTGGTCGAAAGGATCATCTCGGCTTACACATTAAGAGATCTACATGTCAAGCTTGACTGCCCTGAAGCCGTCCGGTCGTCGTGGCTTTACACTAATCGAATTGTTGGTCGTGATTTCGATCATCGCTGTGTTAATAGCGCTGCTCTTACCGGCCGTGCAAGCGGCCCGAGAGGCTGCTCGACGGATCTAATGCGTGAATCACCTCAAACAACTCGGCCTCGCAACCGCGAACTACGAATCTGCGCACGGTGTCTTACCGCCCGGGAATCTACCCCAGCGTGATCAGGCCAAGCCAAACGAATTTGGCCGAGGGGCCGGAGTGTTCTGTCTGTTGTTGCCTCAGATGGAACAGATGACGATTGCCAACGCCTATAACTACAGCCTTTCGGCTCTTTCGGCCTCCAACGTCACTGTTGCCGGAATTGGACTCGCTGTGCTCCAGTGTCCGAGCGATCCGTCTGGTACGGCCCCCTCCGACCTCAGTGGTCTCTATCCTTACCGACCTGACGGCCTACAACAGCAGCATGCAAGCTACTCGGGAAATCGGGGCCAATTTTCGGCACCAGTCGTTGGGAATGGCTTAAAATTCACAGAAACAATGTGCATTACCAAGTGGCGATCGGCGATGACCGGTGTCATTTACGACGGGAGTCGAACTCGGCTTGCCGAAATCACCGATGGCGCAAGTAACACCTTGCTCTTCGGCGAGCGAACCTGGGGTATTCTCGATCCTGGCACAAGAAGTGAATACGCCAAATGGCAGGTAGGAGACACTTTCGACACGACCTTCGACACATTTTATCTGATCAATGGATACAAGAAATATCCTTTCGGTAGCATTTCGGCCGACTCCCGTCTCGGAGGCGGGTGGTGGGTCCCGTTAACTTCGGCCTCAAGTTACCACAGTGGAGGGGCGAACTTTGCCATGGTCGACGGGTCGGTCCGGTTTCTCAAAGAGGGAATCGACACCTGGACGAATGACATCACGAGGGATGGCGGCTATCCGGCGGGCGTTACTATCCTAAATCCGTGCTTCGAGCCTTATCTCGACACTTCTCAACCGAAGGTCTACCAGGCACTCTCCAGCCGTCGCGGCGGTGAGATCATCAGCGCTGATAGTTTCTAAGAGTCGGAGAATTCCGACGGATGTCGCTCGCTCGATTCTACTGTCGAGAACAAAAAAGTCGTCGCTCAATAAACGACTACTGATAACTTTCTCTATTTCTCCGTAGATTCCTGTGGCGACGCTGAGTTGATCTGTCAGAAATAACGCAGTGTGACCACCACACATCTAATATGCATATTAGATGTGTGATGATGCAAATATGATTTTGTCGGCTCACGCCTTCTTCGCTGGGGGTGGGTCCAACGGGTCCGCAAACTGGCATGGGTCAGCGCCAGGGAAGTCGATATCGTTGTCGGGCTCGGCGTCGGGTTTGGGTTTGGGTTTGGGTTTGGATGGCTCGTTGACTCCGCCGCCGGATAGGTTGAAAATCGCGGCAATGCTGGGCTGGAAGAAGTAGTCGCCGCCGGTCGTTGTGACGAAGTGCTGCATCATGAATTGATGGGCAGCCTTACCCGAGACGGGCATCGTGAACGGAGCAGCCGGGGTATCTTGGGCCATGATCGGGTCCTGCCCATCGTCGAGCACCTTGCCCTTCTCGTCTTTCGCGAGAACTTTCAGGTTGGGGAAGCTCGGATCGTTGACCCACTTGCTCTGGACGAACTCGAACTGGCGAGCGATGCTCGACTGATAGGCGACGAACAAGAGACCACGATCAATGTTGTCGTCCTCAATCGTGTCGGCGGGTGGGCGGAAGGAGACGCCGTAGGGGATCCCTCGCCGGAGCATCCGGTGCGTCTGTGTGGTGCTCTCGCTGTTCTGGAAATCCTTGCTTTTATCACCATCACGTGTCGGCTCATCACGTGGGTAGGCTTTGCGGATGTGAGCGGCTCGGGGGACGATCTCGCCATCTGGATCGTCGCCGAATTCGAAATTATTGCCCTCTTTCGCTCCCAGGAGTTCTGGGTGGGCGATCGACGGGTCAATCGTCGTTGTGTCGACATTGGGAAGAGTCTTGGTCCTCTCCAGAGGGGCTCCGCTGGCGTACCGACCGACGAGCTTGGCTCCCATCAGATCGACGCTCAAGTTTAGCTTGGTGGCGAGATCCGCCACGAACTTCTTGAAGCCCGGCACATTCTGGCGAAGTCGACGGAAGACCATGTACGAGCCGTTCGTTCCCCAGCTCGGGGCGGTTTCGTCGCCGCCGCCATGTTTGGGGCTAATCGGCCCTTCATCGGGGTTGGGCTCCATCGGCTTCTTGCCAACGCAGTCGGTCTTGGCGAACGGGAGCTGCGTGGGGTAACCGAGCAGGAACTCGCCGGGTTGGAGGCGATCCTGCCCGGGATTGCCCTGGAGGGCGTTGCCCCCTTCGATGTGGGCATCAAAATGGCGGACACCCGGCTGCGAGACACCGTCCCTGAACCCAAAGTGTTCATGGCCAGGCTGATCGACCCGAACAGTACCGACCTGAGTGAAGACCAGATCGAAACCCTCGACCAGAGTCGTGAGATAGCGGGTCACGGCCTTCTCAACATCCTGAGGAGTATCGGCGGCGACGATCACGACGACGTGGATTCTCGACTGATCACCGAGCGGCGTCAGCCAGTTGGTGGGATCGCTGGCACCGACATCACCGATAATCGCCGCGCGAGCCTTCATCCCCTGCTGATACGCTTCGGGGAACTGGTCGATCTCGTCGAAGCCAAGCGCTTGAAGCCCCCCAAACGTGAACGCAATGTTCATCCACGTCGCCTTGAGTTCACCATGCTCTCCCCCCCGGCGCGACATCACCGCCTTGAAAAGCTGACCGAAGTCTCGGACCTCGCGAGCGGTTGCAATTTCGTTGACAATTGCCAGAAGGGCTAGTTTAGCCTTCTCGGCACCAACGACCCGAAGAAACAGCATTGTCTGATGATCTTTGTTGAATCCGCCCAGGATATTTCCCTGGATCACGTCCAAGTTCTCTTCGAGTCCAGCCATCATAAACCTCGCATTTTCCAAAAGGGTCCAAAACGTCGTCGCCTCGATCCTAATCAAACCGGATAGCGACGATGGACTTTAATGCCATGATGGTCGAAGCTTGTCAAAGAAAATCGGATGCGAATTTTCCGGATTGACCCGTCTTCGATCATGGTCGATCCGGCATAATGGGTTCGGAACCAAGGAGAGCCGCATGATCCGCATCGTATTGGCCGCCGAACCTGAGGGTCTGTGGCGAACCTATCGCCAATCCCAGTGGATTGGCGTCGTCCGAGCCAATCCCGGAGCCGCAGCCTGGTCCAAAATCCATCTAGATATCGAAGAACCTCAATATCAAGATGCCCTGGCGAGCTGGCAACGCGATTCGCTGGGCCAGAGTCGCGAAATCGCACTCAAGAGTCTAGTCGAGCGGAGGGCGGTCGAGGTGAGGCTGAAGTAGGACATCATGGCGAACCGGAACTTTATACGATAGCATCAATCGTTCGAGAGGTTTCCAGCGACCCGACCAGGCGATGCCAATGACCGAAACACATAATGACGAGCCAGTCCGTCGAGACCAGCTCGGTCGAGAGTCGCTGATATCTGAAGTGTCAGAATGGATAGCCAACTGTCCCCCACCGATGACCTTCGGCGTCTACGGCGATTGGGGATCGGGTAAGACGACGTTTCTGCATCACCTTCACTACCATCTCGCAGGAGAGAGCGCGCTCTGCAAGAAGGGGGACCCGACTCCTGAAGGGGTCCCGACATCCCTTGCCTCGTCGGATGGTCTGCAAGTCATCTGGTTCGAGGCATGGCGACACCAACGCGAGGCGATTCCCATCGTCGCGCTGCTTCGGGAAATGCGCTCACAACTCGCGTTTAGGCACAGAGCCGGGAATGAAGCAAAGAAGTTGCTGAATGTGGCTGCACAGGGCGCACTCCGGGTGCTTGACGACCTCATCAAGGTGATCGGGTTTCAAGCCGGGGCAGCCGATAAGCTTCAAGCACTGGGCGAGCGCTACGAAACGGATCACTTCTCGACTCCATTACCTTCGTCCGAAATTCGCAGATATCTTGAAGAAGTGATTGAACAGCTTCTCCCTGTCAGCAGTCCCAATTTGCCATCACCTCGGGTGATTGTGATTATCGACGACCTCGATCGGTGCGAATCGCAGGTTGCCCTTCAACTCTTGGAGGGGATCAAAATTTATATGAATCTCAAGAATTGTGTGTTTGTCCTTGGGATGAACTTCCAGGTGATCGAACCTGCAATCGCCAAGCAGTTTGAATTGAAAGCGGGGCCTGATGGTCGCAAATTTGATCACAGGTGGGAGGCTCGGGAGTACCTGGGCAAGATCTGTCAGACGGCATGGCTACTGCCTCCTTTCCCGGTCGCAGCCTACTTGAAGAAGTATTTACCGATTGACCACGCCCTAACCCCATTCATCATTAAGAGGGTCGAGGAAACGCCTTGCCTACCTGTCAATCCGCGTAAAATCAAAGCTCTCGCCAATGTTCTCAAGCGACGACTCCGACAGATGGGGACATTGCCAGCAGAGAACGTCTCCCAGCGCGCGGCGGATCTCACTATATTATTTGCAAGCCTGTATACCTATCATCCCGACTTGTACCAGATGATCGACGCTCAGCCGAGGTTTTACACTGAAATTCAAAAATATCTTGATAACGGAGTCGCTCCGTTTGATCTTGACGTCTTCCGTGGAATCATCGCCCCACGTGCACCCGAGTCAAAGATAGAGTCAAGAACCCAGTCGCCCGGGGTTTCCGCGCCAAAGTTGATCGACACTTTTCGTGAGCATGAACGTGGTAACGTATTCTTGATTCAATACTTGATGGAAGTGGTCAAACCCGTAACCACAACCGAGATTCGCAGCCATCTTCTCTATCTCCACCAAAGCCCTTACATAGTTAACGATGTCTAGAACCAACATTGCGACGCCCTCCGACGACCGTTCGGCCTGGATCGATCCGTACGATAACCGGTCGCTGATTCGCTATTTCGAAGACGTTCCCAAATGGCATGGGTATATCCATTTCTTGAGTCTCCCCCAGTTTCGTGAATATCACGATGTGCCAATCTGGAGGCTGTTTGTCGAGCCTCACCTCGCGGTCGCTCCGATCCGACCTGCTGCTCAGGAGCAAAGCGGGATCGCCAGAAACGCGATTCTGTCGACCTTGGCTGAGAAGAAACGGCTGGTGATTCTCGGAGATCCAGGGTCGGGAAAGTCGACGCTTGTGAATTGGATTGCCTGGCAGCTTTCGCGGCCGACGGGGAGCCCCGCCGTCGCCCAGCTTGGTCCCCTCATTCCGCTGCCAATGATCGTGCGCGACCTGGCATTGAGCGTTGACGAGACATGGGATTCGCTGGTCGAGAAGTTCTTGGAACGTCCAGTGGCCAAGGCCCTTGATGCTGAGTTAGTTCGTGGGTTACTCGAAAGTGGCCAGGTCCTGGTCTTGCTGGATGGCCTCGACGAACTGAACGGTATCGACGCTAGAAAACGTTTGCGGGACGCGGTTTGGGATGGGATGAAACGCTATCCTAATGCCCGCTGGATCTTGACCTCGCGTGAGGTTGGTTACGAGGCGGTGCCTTTTGACCGGGCGATCAATGTCTCGAGCCTGACGTCGCGCGCGGTTGGCCACGAGACAGGGCGCTTTGACCGCGAGTTCCGCGACACCGATCTCCAACCTCAAGCGGCCACGACCTCATGGGCCTCGCTCTTTTATGTCGCTCCGTTCGATGAACGCCAGATCCGCGAGTTCACGCACTCTTGGTTCCTGCTTCGTGAGCCCGATGAACAGGCGGCTCAAACCCGTGCGGAAGGAATGCTCCAGGCGATTGCGCGGAACCCAGGAACCGTGAAGCTTGCTGCCGTTCCGAACTTGCTCTCCTTGCTTGCGATCATCTACCGCACCCAAAATCAGCTTCCTCACGGGCGCACCGAACTGTACGACCTGATCGCCAAAGCCTACCTCGAGGCAATTGACACATTTCGCAACCTTGCCCAGCCCGATGAGCACTTCGAAGTCAAGAAAGCGTGGCTGGCTCGGATTGCGTTTCAAATGCAGTCGGACCGGTCCGATAAAAATTCAGGTGAGGGACGAGGAATCTTGATCGCTGAATCGGACGTTGTGAATTTATTAATTCAATCAATGCACGCCTCCACCCGACCCCAGGCCAGCGAGCAAGAAGCGAAAGACTACCTCGATTGGATCGCCCGCCGCAGTGGCCTGTTCATCCCGCGCGGTCCGGGACTATTCGCCTTCAGCCACCTTTCCTTCCAGGAGTACTTCGCCGCCTTCCATCTCGCCAAACTGATCAAACGCCCTAGCTGGTCAAACAGTCCAGAGCCGTCGGGAGATGCTTCACTCAAGAATCTGCGTTCCTTTGCCCCCCAGTCTGTCTGGCTTGAGTCGCTGGTCATCTTATTCGAACTGCTGACCAGCCCCGATGAACCGGAATCGGAGTGCTCCATGAACCTCGCCGAACGGCTTTTCGGCACGAACGGCGTTCCTCTCGATGCGGCTAATCCTCCAACTGCGGTTCTACTCGCCGAGATTTCCGTCAATCCCTACTCCGGACTTTCAAATACCTTCCGCGAAAACAGTTGGAAACGACTTCTAGATCTATGGATTCAAAATAAGATTACTCCTCCTGAGAATACATGTGCTTTTCTTCGATCACTCTTTGATAGTCGGGGTGTTTACAGTGGGAAGATCTGGGAAATCTTTCTCGCGAATCCAAGTGTTTACAATCTTCAGTCGCTAAACCTCTCGAAATGCACATCGCTCTCGGACATCCAACCGATCCAAAATCTTGTTAATCTTCAGAAGCTAGACCTCTGGGAATGCACATCGCTTTCGGACATCCAAACGATCCAAAATCTTGTTAATCTTCAGACGCTAGACCTCTCGGAATGCACATCGCTCTCGGACTTCCAACCGATCCAAAAGCTTGTTAATCTCCGGAAGCTCTACTTCGGGGGATCCACATCACTTTCGGACATCCAACCTCTCCAAAAACTTGTCAATCTTCAGATGCTCGTGCTCTCGGAATGTACCTCGCTCTCGGACATCCAACCTCTCCAAGAACTCGTCAACCTTCGGTGGCTACACCTCTCAGGATGCACATCGATCGCTGAGCTGCCCGACTTTTCGATGTTGCCTAACCTTAAGATCTACCCACCATGAGACTGTTGGATCACTTCACGATCGCAGCTTGCGAGAGCGGGGCAGGGTCTGTAGGCTTGGACCTGATATTTGCTCAGGAAGCTAATCAAAGGGAGCCTCTGTGCCATGCCGACAGTGAGCGTTTTGGGTGAGAAGTCGTTTGAGGTCGCGGCGGGCACGAAACTGGTGCTGGCGATCGAGGATGCAGGGATCGATATCCTGCACCGCTGCGGCGGACTCGCCAAATGTACGACCTGC
>JANXSX010000175.1 GCA_025356475.1 Isosphaeraceae bacterium
CGAACAGCTCGGCGTACAACTGACCGTGCCAGGTCATCGGATGGCACAAGGGATGGTCACGCCTGGGAAGATTTCTAGGGATCGTGTTGCCGCCGACTTGGATGTCGGCAACTCCCTGTTTCACGGGTACGGACATGGGGAAAAACTCCGAACACAAAGACGAGCAGAACTTCACTCTCCTCTATATATCAGGTTTTCGGGCAATTTTGTTCAGGCAAAATATGCGTAGTAGGGATGTGCAGATAAAATCGCCTGGGGAGGCGATTGGCTTCGTTTGGGGAAACCGGCCTGCGGGAAGATGCTTACCCATTTTTCCTAATCCTCCCTTCTCCCCCTGAGAAGGAGCGCAATTTAGGACGACTGATTTTGAACTTGCGACATGAAAGTGAAGGCTCAATTGCGAAATCGAAGCCGCCCTTCGTCAAAGGCGGATCTGGGGTTGAATGCCCTAGTTCATTGCGTCAAGATATCGCAACTTCTCCCACCGGAACGGATTCCGGCTTCGATGTTGGACTCTCACTCGTTCAGGACTCTCGATGATGGCGACCGCCGATGCACCCAAGGGCTGTACTGTCGACTTAACAGGCCAGGTCGCTCTGGTCACGGGAGCTTCACGCGGGATCGGCAAGGCGATCGCAATCAAGCTTGCAAGCTGCGGCGCGACGGTTGTTGGCGTCGCCAGAAGTCTTGATGCTCTGAGTTCAACACTGGAAGCGATTCGCGCAACGGGTGGCGCGGCCGAGGGTTATGCCTGCGACGTGTCCAATTCTGCTGACGTCAAGACCCTGGTCGATCTGGTGGAAGCGAAGTTCACCAAGATCCATGTCCTGGTGAATAATGCAGGCGTCACGAAAGACGGCCTGATGCTTCGGATGGAAGACGACTCCTGGGACAACGTGATCAATACGAATTTGAAGGGAACATTTCTCTTCTGCCGGGCGGTCGGCACAGTGATGATGCGCGGTCGGTATGGCCGAATTATCAATATTGCGAGCATCTCTGGGCTGGTGGGCAACCCAGGTCAAGCGAATTATTCCGCCAGTAAGGCTGGAGTGATCGGCTTTACTCGGACGATTGCCAAAGAGCTTGGCTCGCGTAATATCACAGTGAACGCTGTGGCCCCAGGCTTCATTATCACGGACATGACCGATATCTTGCCGGACAAGATCAAGGCCGAGGTGAAGGAACGGATCCCCGCCCGCAGGCTGGGTAATCCTGAGGATATTGCCGACCTTGTGGCCTATCTCGCCGGCCCAGGTGCGAGCTATATCACCGGCCAAGCGATCGCGGTGGATGGTGGAATGACTTGCTAAATCGAGATTCGGGCGAGATTCGGACGAAATGCTTCCCCATAGACACAATTGCAGTCGATTGCTAACTTGAGTCGAAACTTGTTCCACCCTCCTCTTTCGGGAGTCGGTGGGACACACGACGCAGGTCGGCATCGACGATCGAATCACCGGCCAGGTTGTGTGGCTAGGCCGGGCGCTGGGATATCTGTTATTATTTGCCGTTATCGAGTGGTCAGACCATCCTTACTTCAAGGATGGCCGACCCTGGCAGGAGGTTCGCCCGTGTCCGTGGAAGAACGCGTGATTGAGATCGTCAGCGAACAGATGGGTGTCGCCAAGGATCAGGTATCCAAGGCCACCTCCTTCGTCAATGATTTGGGTGCCGACTCGCTCGACACGGTCGAGCTCGTGATGGAATTCGAAGAAGAGTTCGATATCACCATCCCCGACGAAGAGGCCGAGAAGATCCAGACCGTCGGTCAGGCGATCAGCTATATCGAGGCACATAGCAAGTAATGTCACGCCGCGTCGTGATCACGGGAATGGGCGTAGTCACCGCTCTGGGCGACCAGCTCGACACATTTTGGTCAGGGCTGGTCGAAGGCCAAAGCGGAGTCACGCTCCTTAACCTGTTTGATACCAAGGACTACAAAGTCCACTTCGGCGGTCAGGTGCATGGGTGGAACCCCGAAGAACGGTTCGGGGTTAAGAACGCACGCCACCTGGATCGCTTTGCGCAGTTTGCTATGGCGGCAAGCGAGTCGGCAGTCAACGACTCAGGGATCGACTTCGCCCAGATTCCCTCGGAAACCTGCGGCGTGTTGATCGGCTCAGGAATCGGTGGCCTCAGTGAGTTCGAGGCCCAGCACACGATCCTGATGGAGAAAGGCCCGTCGCGGGTGAGTCCGTTCACCATCCCCAAACTGATGGTTAACGCCGCGAGTGGTCAGGTCTCGATCAAGTACGGGCTCACAGGACCTGTCTCGGCCATCGCGACCGCGTGTGCCAGCGCGGCCAATGCGATCGGCGATAGCTACAAATACATCCAGGCCGGCCTGGCCGACATCATGATCACCGGAGGAAGCGAAGCTGCGATCACCCACATGGGGCTCGGCGGCTTTGCATCGTTGCGTGCCCTATCGACTCGAAACGATGACCCTGCGCGGGCCAGCCGCCCATTCGACATGGATCGCGATGGGTTCGTCCTGGCCGAGGGGGCGGGTATCCTGATCCTCGAAGAGGAATCGATCGCCCGCAAACGAGGCGCTCGGATCTATGCCGAATTGCTCGGATATGGCATGGCAGCCGACGGCTGGCACATCACCGCGCCCGATGAGCAAGGCCGAGGTGCCGCTCGGGCGATGACCAATTGCCTCCGCGACGCCAAGACCGACTTCTCCGAGGTTGATTACATTAACGCTCACGGGACGAGTACCGGGCTGGGCGATCTCGCCGAGACACGGGCGATGAAGTCGGTCTTCAAAGAGCGCGCGACGAAGCTGCAGATTTCGAGCACCAAGAGCCAGCTAGGCCACCTACTTGGGGCCTCCGGCGGCGTGGAATTGATCGCTTCCGCATTGACGATCGATCGCGACGTCTTACCCCCGACAATCAATCTCGACACACCTGACCCGGAATGCGACCTGGACTATATCCCCAACGTCGCCCGCGCCGCCCGAGTCAACAAAGTGATGTCAAACAGCTTTGGGTTTGGCGGGCATAATGCAAGCTTGCTCATCGGTCGATATCAGTAAGTGACCATCAGTTCTCTCCCCTCTGACCACCGACGACCGATCCCATGAGCCAAACCCTCCCGTTCGACCTCCTCGGAACCCGCGCCGCCAGCGTTACGCTCGACCACGCGGAAGTGCAACGTTACGCCCGACACCTGATCATGCCCGAGGTGGGTGTCAACGGACAGAAGCGGCTCAAGGCCTCAAAAGTCTTGTGCATCGGAGCGGGCGGACTTGGTTCTCCCCTGACCTTGTATCTAGCGGCAGCCGGGGTTGGAACGATCGGACTGGTTGACTTCGATGTTGTCGACCTGTCGAACCTGCAACGGCAAATTCTCCACACCACCGCCGATGTCGGCCGCCCTAAGATCGTCTCGGCCGAGGAGAAGCTGCTGGCGATCAACCCGAACCTGAAGGTGATCCGCCACGAACAACCTGTCGATTCCTCGAACGCATTGACAATGTTCGCGGATTATGACGTGATCATCGACGGTACCGATAACTTCCCCACGCGCTACCTTGTGAACGACGCGTGTGTCTTGCTCGGCAAGCCGAACGTTTATGGTTCGATCTTTCGATTCGATGGCCAAGCCTCGGTCTTCTTCCCTCCCCATGGGCCATGCTACCGCTGTCTCTATCCCGAACCGCCCCCTCCCGATCTCGTGCCAAACTGCGCGGAGGGAGGGGTCTTAGGAATCTTGCCTGGCCTCATTGGCGTCGTTCAGGCGACCGAGACTGTCAAACTTCTGCTAGGTACAGGGAAGCCCCTGATCGGTCGGCTCCTGCTCTACGATGCACTCGACATGACGATTCGCGAGATGAAGGTCCGTAAGAACCCCAAGTGCCCGATCTGTGGCCCGAACAAGACAATCACTACCCTGATCGACTACCAACAGTTCTGCGGGGTCTCCAAGGTGGAGCCTGCGCCCATCGCTGGTGAAGTCATCTCCCCGCGCGAGTTGAAGGGGCTCATCGACCTGGGAAACCATCCCTTCATCCTAGACGTCCGGAATCCCGAAGAGATCGACATTTGTCGGATTCCGGGATCAAAGGTGATCCCGCTCCCCCAGCTTGCCGAACGTCTGGGGGAACTCGACCCGTTGGTCCCGATGATCGTCCATTGCAAGAGCGGAGCGAGGAGTCAGAAGGCCATCGCTCTCTTGCGCCAGCATCAGTTCACTCACCTCAAGAATCTCACCGGTGGGATCCTGGGCTGGATCAAGGATGTCGATCCGAGTTTGGCCGCGTATTAAAACGACTGAACTGGCGAGTCGGCGATTTTCAGAGGGACCTTCTGCTTCGATAATCCCTCACAAGTGGACTGTGTTGCGACCCTTTCGTGGGTGGTAGGCACCTAGTCGCGGTCTGGCTGTCTCGTTACGATAGAATTGATAAGACGTCGCGACTATCCCCTCCAGAGAGGCAGGGATACCATCATGCCAGACACCGTAGAAGAGACGCTGACTGTTCCATATCTGAAGCGATCCGACATCGAAGACCGATCGAGAGAAGTGCTCAAACTGCACCACTTGATGACCATACCTATCGACCCGGTAGTACTCGCGCATCGCGAGGGCATCAAGATCAACAACGCAAAGTTCACCGACGGCAATGTGGTCGGCATGATCATAAAATGCGGCGATGAAGTCAGCATGTTTGTGAATCAGAATGATCCCCCGTTCCGAAAGCGATTTACGATTGCCCATGAGTTGGGCCACCACTTCCTCCACATGACGCAGGATGGCGAGTTCGTCGACAAAGACGCCAATCTCTTCCGACGCCAGCCGAGTGACAACGTGCAAGTCACGCAAGCTCGCCGTTTGGAGATTCAGGCGAACATGTTTGCGGCTTCACTCCTTATGCCCCAAGACGAAGTGCAGAGATACTGGTTGGAGAGGAACTCGCTTGAGGATCTCGCGAAGATCTTTCACGTTTCCGAAGAGGCGATGGGATACCGCATCGATTCTCTGGGACTGGAATGATGGCGGACCCCGAACAGTTGCCAGTGAAGAGAGAAGTCCGTGGGGTCGAAAAGGTTGGAAGGGCCGTTACAAGCAAGCAGATCGATCATCTCGGACGTCTTCAGGATATTCAGGAACGCGGCAAGCACCATCGTACAATCATTAACACCTGGAAGAACCAGCAGAATCAAGATCGCAGTATGCGTAAGCTGTACGCAACCTGGTTAATGATTGCCATGAGTGTACAAATCGTAGCGATCAATCTGATATTTGTTTTGATCGGCTGCTCAATACTCAAGTTCGAACCGTGGACAGCCAACACATTTGTGATGGCTGTTTTTGCGGAGATCAGTGCCCTGGCGTTGCTTGTCGTCAGGTATTTATTCCCTGCAACGTCCGACAGAGTCCTCGAACTGATTGATCGATTCCGGACGAAGGACTAGCAACTCTGCCCGAGGTCCGCGCAACCGCCTCATCGGCGTTGCAAAGCTCATGCCCAACCGGCTGAGACCGAATCATCTCTTGCTTTGGTGAAGATTTCGGCCTGCGTCACCCGGATTCATCAAAGTTCAACCCATCTTCCGACCCGTCTGGGGCCCACTCTGCGACGAATTGGACGCGGGCCGCGAGCCGTCTCCGACTTCGATCGTCGGTCTCATAGTCTGGAGCAAGCGACCTACGGCGGCTTCGTAGCCGAGGATGCGGACATCCTCGAGAATCCGCGCCGTTCGCTTGTAGCCAATGGACCGGGCGATCTCGAGGATCTCGCGCTCGGCCTCGGGGAGATCCGTGATCACCGACGAAGTCGGAGCTGCCGGTCGCGGGACTCCCGACATCGGGTCCTCGTCCAAGGCATCGTCCGCCAAGTAGTCGAGCGAGACGTTGACCGCACGAGCAAGTTTGAACGCGTTCTCAAGACCGGGATAGGACTTGCCTGTCACGATCCGAGAGACTTCACTGTCTGACACTTCAGCAAGCCGAGCCAGCCGTTGCTGGTTCAAGCCGCATTCGTGCATCAGTTTGATCAATTTTTCGGCGAATCTCATCCTTGGAATTTAACCAAGAACCGAATCCATGGGAAGTGCAATCCCGATGACGCAACTGGAATTCTTAAAATCGCTTCTTTCAGGCCCAATACCAGCTCAGGAAGACCGTCGCACCACGTACTGGGTTAGTGACCTCAGAATCGTTTTCGCGTGGGATTCGGGGAGACAGTCGAGCAGACTGGCGGCATGGTTGGCCACGTCTTTGGCCCTCTGCCAGGCATATTCCAAGGTTCCTGCCTCTTCGAGGAACGGGCGCAGTTCCTGGCGAGCATCGCGCCCGGGATGTTCCAACAGGCGGCGAACTCGGTCGGCGATCGGCTTGGGAGCCGTATTCAGGAGGCGGATGATCGGCAAGGTGAGCTTCTGCTTTTCGAGGTCGGTGCCCAGGCTCTTGCCTGCCGATTGCTCGTCTCCCCAGAGGTCGAGGACATCGTCAGCGATCTGAAAAGCGACACCGAGGTCGCGTCCGTAGTTCTCCATCGCATCGACCACAGCCGGAGTCGCACCGGCGTAATGGGCACCCAGGCGACAACTTACTGCGGTGAGTTCGGCAGTCTTGCCACGAATGATCGAGAAATAGGCTGCCTCGTCGAGGGCCAGGTTGCCTCGATTATGGACTTGCATCATCTCGCCTTCGCAGACCAGGTTGGTCGCGTGGCCGATCCAGCGACAGGCCAGTGTGCTTTCCAGACTGGCGGCCAGGTGGAACGCATGGGTGAAGAGGTAATCGCCCATCAGGACCGCCGTCTCGTTACCCCACTCGGCGTTGACGGTCGAAGCGTGCCGACGCATGTCGGACTCATCGAGAATGTCATCGTGAACCAAGGTCGCGGTGTGGATCATTTCCACGACAGCAGCGAGAGTCGGGTGGGCGGAATTCAGACCACCACAGGCCTGACCGGTCAGCAGGACCAAGGCTGGCCGAAGTCGTTTGCCCCGAAAGTCATTGGTGTGATCCACCAACTTCTGAACAAACGGAAAGCGACTGGCGAGTTCCACTTCGAAGATGCGTTCACAGTCAGCGAGTTCGGCGGCGATCGGTGCATAGACCGAGGCCAGTCGTCGGCTCGATTCTTCAACTCGAGGAAGCACTTGCGTGGTCATCCGCCGTCCCCCGTCCCTTTTCGCTCGTTCCGAGCAGAGTCAGGCGTTCGGAACACGGCGGAAGTCGCCGC
Source organism: Isosphaeraceae bacterium (assembly GCA_025356475.1). Classification (GTDB taxonomy): domain Bacteria; phylum Planctomycetota; class Planctomycetia; order Isosphaerales; family Isosphaeraceae; genus JANXSX01. The sequence goes on from JANXSX010000175.1 coordinate 7,208, forward strand.
TCCGCCCGCCCGACTTGGCGATCAGTTGGACCTGGCTAATCACCATGCCCCGGTCGATTGCCTTGCACATGTCGTAGACCGTCAGTGCGGCGACAGTGACCGCTGTGAGAGCTTCCATCTCGACTCCGGTCCGGCCCGTCACGAGGGCCGTGGCCGAAATTCGTAAGGTCTGCTCATCCAACGGCTCAAAGTCAAGAGAGACCGCGTCGAGCCCGATCGGGTGGCAGAGCGGGATCAAATCGCCCGTCTTCTTGGCTGCGAGAATCCCCGCAAGCCTCGCCACCTCAATCACATCACCTTTAGTCAGCCCCCGATCCAAGATCAGGGCCAAGGTCTCGGGCTTCATCACGACATGGCCACTCGCCGTCGCCGACCGAAGAGTGACAGGTTTGGCCGACACGTCGACCATCCGGCTCGCCCCTCGCTCGTCGAAATGCGTCAGCTCAGCCATCGCCATCCGCTCCTGGACTTTCAATCTGTTCTGAATTGATTATAGAGATCGGCTAGGTTGACGGCTAGAGACCTTCCTCGTTTCGTCATGAAACAGTCCCGAAAGCCAGACTCCGTCCCGAGAACGGATCGCGACGGGCCTCATCGTGGACAGTCGGGCCTTGAGATTAGGGGGCCAATAGGCTTCGCGACGGGAGACGATGAGCCAGTTCGCACTCTCAAAGGCCGATTGGTCGAGCAGCCGGACATTCTTGGCAACCAGAGCAGGCGTGAGGGTCGCCACCGGCTGAATGTGGTGGAGTGTCGGGACGAGCGCCACCGTCTCACCCGGCTGGACTTCTTGCGCAAGTCGATCGAGCAGCACGACGTCAACTGCATCACCCCAATAGGTAACCTCAAGCCCCAGTTGGTCCGCGCCTCGCAGGCCACCCACAAGCAGATTGAAATACGAAAGCCCGAACGGATAGGTGGTCACGAGTCCGTAAGATTGGAGAACAAGCGATAAGGCGAGGAATCCCTTGATAAGCTGAGGCCCGACAACTGATGGTTGATACTCCCAGATTGATTGGAATCCTGCCCCGATAACGATCGCCCAGAGTGGAAACGTGAGCAGGATCAGGCGCTCGCCGTCATAAACAGGTATGCGTGTGCTAAATACAAGCAGAAAGGTGAGAATGGCTCCGATAAGCAAAATCAAGAATGGATCGGACTTGCGCTCACGCCAAGCTCGCCTCACTCCAAAGAGCCCGAACACCTGCAAACCGATCGGCACGCTGACCGCGAAGTAGAACCACGGGTAATGCCATGGAACGTCCCGATCGGCGTACACTTGACCGAAATAGAGGACCCGAAGCGAGAGCCGATCGACCCCCGTGCCCAGGTAACGGCTGAGTCTCGGCAGGGTATCGTACCAGAGCCATGGCCAGCCAATGAGATAGGTTGCAAAGCCAACGGATGCCCAAGCGATCATTATGAAGATCGATCGAGCGAAGGCCCCTCTCCCCCCTGCACGAGGGCAATTGGGATCATCCATCCACCGCCGTCCGAGCGTCCACACGCCCACGATCGGCACTAAGAACCACGCATGAATCTTTGTCAACAATGCCAGGCCCAGTGCGAGTCCGGCGAATGAGGTGGTCATCACGGGTCGGTGAGATCGCAAGGCCCACTCAACCGACAGAATCGCCAGGGTCCAGAATAAGCAGAGAAACGTATCGAGTGCGGCAAGATGCGCATGAGCGAACATGCGAGGCATGACCATCACTGAGAATCCCGCAGCCAGGCCCCCTGCTCGTCCATAACGTTGCCCGCAACTGAGTGTCACGAGACCCACAAGCAACCCAAAAGCAATCGCAGGCGCGAGCCGGGCAGGATGGACATTGTACGGATCGTTACCACCGAGCCACGGGGCCAGGAACTCCCCCCCCTTTGAGGCGATCCCCAACAGCCAGCGCCCCAGCGGAGGGTGCTCGGCATTATCGGCGAACGTCTGGTTGACCACAGCGCGGTCGAAGAACTTCCAACCCGATCGGGTCAAGGTTTCGACATAAGTGCGTCCCGGGCGGACGTCAAGAGGCTCATCGATCGTAATCCCAGGAGCACCTAAAGTCGACACGATTGCAAAAAATGAGACCAACGTCATCAAAATCGAGAGTTGCCCAACTGTCGTAAACTTTGAGAATGGGTTCATAAGTTGATTGATACCCATCGTTGAACGAAGAATTCCAGAGTGGCCTGGATCGACCTAATGCCGACACAGCATCTTTCGCACGCGCATAAAATTCAATTGCAATCCAAGAATTCAGACATCTCCCAAATTCAACCGTCCTTGACGTCGGAGTTCTCTTGCCACAAATGGCGACTCCTCTGCGAGCATGCAAAGTGACACCTTCTTCTGCCAGTAATTTTCGGCGTCACGCTCTCGATCCTGACGAAAATCGTTGAGACCAAGTCGATCGATTGTATCTCGCACCTGGACACTGGTTCGTGTATCCAATTCGGCTGAAGGAATGACCTGAAAACCTACGAGCTCAAGACAGAACCAGTTATCGTTGATTTCGAAAGGGTCGAGAACATCTTCAAAGTCGCGTTTTCTCGAGTTTAATCGCGCACTTGCAAGCCGATAGTTGCTCCATTCATAAACACAGTCCCAGCGTTTTGACTTGGCGATCATATGGTCGACCGATCTTCCACCGGTCACAGGATGGATGCGAAAGCATGAGTAAGCACATATTCGATCGTATCGATCCATCAACTCGTCGAGCACCTCACGCCAATAGGTCGGAAAGTTCTTGCTAGCAATCTCCTCACGATGGTTTGCTTTCTTGGCACGTTTTATTCCCGATGACGGGAGAGGTCGTTCGCCAACCATCTCAGCAATCGCCCTCAAGCCGGGCACCCTGACCTTCATGTGGAATTCAGCAGGTTCCTCGGCAAGCGTAACTCGGATCATTGGTTTGCGCCCTCACGATTTCTTCGGAATTCTGACCAACGGACCCAAAATCGATCGACTTCACTGAGTGAGCCCCTGAGGAGGGCATCGACCTCCTCGATCTCGGCCTGAGTGGGTTCCGGAGTCCTTAACAACGCTAGCGCTTTGGTGATCGCGTCTTCAGCCTCAATTGAGAGTGGCTCTTTTAGGTCGAATGCCTCGCTCTTGAGCCAATTCGAGACGTCACCGAGACGAACAAATTCTCGCTGCCTCAATTCGACAGAGTTTCCTGTCGGAGTACGATGCAAGTCGAGGTCAAACCATGCGTCTTGGGTGGGATCGAACGTCGGTTCTGCCGACGCCATCACTAACGGTGAATGGGTTGCAGTAATAAGTTGGATTTTTGCCGTGGGGTGCATTATCGAGGCGACCTTCAGCAAGGAACCCAGAATCGACCGTTGCCATTTGGGATGAAGATGACTCTCCAACTCGTCAATGAGTAAGACGACTTGGAAGGCCGGTGGCTCGTCGAGTTGGTCAGCGGCGATCAGATGCTCGGACCACGACCAAAGCAGCATATACGCAAGAGCAACGATTCGACGCACCCCAGAAGAGGCATGGAGGATTGGGACGGCTCCTGAGTCACCTGTCATCAGAGAGGGTATATCCCGAGCGTCGTTAATGGAGATTCTCGTCAGTGGACCCGGCTTCAAGCGATCGCTTGGATCGCTGGAAGGTGACAAGCTCTTCAACATCACTTCCATATTCTGTGCCGCAGTCTTTCCTTCCTTGATCCATGAAGCCCAATCGCGGAGTAATCCATTGCAAACGATGACCGGCTTCCCATCTTTATTGATTTCAAGTCCATCCCACACCTCTTTTTGCGAAAAAACATATGCTGGCAACCTCTGCTGAACGTCAGTATTGCCTTGTGTCTTCCAATAATTCCGCGCTGGATCCCACACTGAGAAACTTCCATCTGCGTGTGCATATAAGACAAGACCTGGATTCAAAGGGCGACCCGGCTTGCCAATCCAGCCTTCATCACGCGGGGAGTATTTACTCACATAAGAGACAGTCTTTGTTTTTGAAGTCACTTTGAATTCAATCGTCGCAGGTTTTTTTGGATCGGTAGGTCGAGCTGTATAACCCGAGGTCAACTTCGAGTTGACTTCTTGCGGCCATCGTCTTGTAAGCGACCACCACGCGACATCAAGTAGGAAGCTTTTGCCTAAACCATTGTCACCTGTGATCAGATTGAGCCGAGATGCAAAATTCATCTTCATATCTGGTCCCGGACCAACATTTTTCATGTGAAGATATTCAAGCATTTTCTTTGACTCCCAAATGCAAATGCGACAATTCCTGAGCGATCCAAGCAGAGCCAACAGATCAGAGGTCGTCAATTTGTCTGGCGTTAAGACTGACCGAGAAAAGTACGGTAAATCAGGTGGAATCTCGCAGTCAATATTGCGTGTCTGCTCGTCCTATGCAACCCTGAAACGACCCAGGCCCGGGCATCGCCCTGTTGCCAGGGTAATGCTCGGGCCTGATTTATTGAATCCTTGGGGGACTCGGGTGGATCAAGGTTCGTTGGACTTCTTCTGGGAAATCAGGCGGCGGACCCGCTCGGCGAGCAAGGCACCGTCGAATGGCTTCTTGAAGGCGTCGTTGAAACCGAGGCCGAAGAGTTCATCGCCCGGCTCGTCGCTGGTGAGAGCGACGAGGATCGTGCTGATGTGGTCGGGACTCTTCCGCAGGTTCTGGGCGATCTGACCGGCCTCGATCCGGCCAACGGCCAGGTCGATGACGATGCAGTCGGGATGGAAGCTCTCCGCACGGATGCCCGCCTCGAAACCGCTTGCGGCGGTCTCGATCCGGAAATCCTCGGACTCTCGCAGGTGATCCTTCAGCCCTGCCAGAAGCGGGGCGTCAGCACCAACGACGAGAACCTTGTGGTAGACCTCGGCCTCGAGGTCGCCCAGCGGCATCCCGTGCTCCTTGAGGAAGCGCAGCAGATGCTCGCGGGGGATCCGCCTATCCTGGGAGCCCGGAATCCGGTACCCACGAAGTCGGCCCGAGTCGAACCACTTGCTGACGGTCCGGGGAGCGACTTTGCATATCTTTGCGACCTGTCCGGTCGTGAACACTTTCTTCATGTCGAGGACTCCACTCGCGTGCCTAGGATGGTGCGAGGCCTCGGAGGTTGTCTTGACCCCTCCGTGGTGGCCCGTGAGCCCCCTGACTCGTACCAAGAGCAAATGACGATCCGTTGAGTGCAAGGTTCCGTCGACAAGTGCATCTGCTCCTGTTTAAGAGAACCTTACGTCAAACCGATCTTGCCCGAGGCGGAATCAGGAAGAGCACGATACAAGACCAACGTTCGATCAGAGGCGATCCTCGCCGACTGATCGACGCCGTCCGGTCCGGGCCACCAAGGGGGGCGTCTGCCGGCCTCCTTGCCGTAGCGGACCTGACCGTCAAGACTAATTTTCGTTCTTAACGGCCTGGGACTTTAAGGAGGAGTACGACGGAGTCGCCGTGAAAGAGGGCTCGGGGGGTCGCGACGAGGGGTGGGGTCATCGCAATTGAGCCTGGAAATGGGGTGTTTCTGAGCGATTCGCTCGCTACCAAGATGTGTTGGAAATTCTTGGGAATTTTCGATGAGGACAGGCGGGAGGAGCGGCTCCCTCCCCCCAGGCCGGGAGGAAGGAGCGAGACCGGTTGGTCGCGAGCCTTAGCTCTTGGTGCTAATAGGGATGACCGCAGGCTTATCAGCGTCTGACTTGGGCTCGTCCGCTTTCACGGGCTCTTTGGGCTCGTCCTTCTTCGGAGCGGCCTTGGACTTGGTCGTGGTCGTAGGGAAGATCCTCTGGAAGACATTCTTCCGCTTGGGATCTGCCTCGACCTTGGTCTTCTTGAGCTTGTCGTCCTTCTTGGACTTCGTATCGCCGCCAGCGAGCTGAGCTTGGTCGTAGAGCGGGTTCGCGACCGGGACAGCGTCAACCACGAGCGGCCCCGGCAGGTTCTTCTGCTTCTGGGCCGAGATCAAGATGTCGACGATCTCAGGGTAGCTGGCCCCAATGTTGGCCATCTCTCGGACGATCCGAGCAATGTCGAGTGAGCTGGTCACCTGCGACTCGTCGGTCAGCTTACCTCGGGTGGCAAAGTGGCTAATCTGGACGCTGGGCGATTCGTCGGAGGCATTGAGCAGGATCGAGCCCGAGCCCCCTAGCACAATCGGGGTCAGCATGGTCTGGTTCTTGCCAAACAGAACGATCTCGCAGCGCCTGCTATTGGCGACATGGAGCAGTGGTGGCCCCTCGCAATCGACAACGTACAAGGCGAACGGATCCTGCTGGCGGGTATTCGCGGCGTTCCGCTTGGCCCGAGCGATCTGGATCGCCATGCTCTGGTTGAGTTCGTCGCCGTCCTCTGGGGAAGGAGGGGGAGCCGGGGCGTCGATCACTCGGAGCCGCCCGAGGTAGCGGTCGGTCTCGTCGAGTGTCCGCAAGGCGTTGAAAGCTCCATAACGGAGTTCGACCTCGGGCTCATTGAGCAGTGCGCGGAGGCGTAGGTAGGCGGCCGATTGGTCCATGGCGGACAACGCCGCGAGGGCAAATGCGCGGAACTCGGGCTTCTTGATCGCCGATTCCGCCAGGACGTCGACCCCTTCGGCGCTCCCCATATAGGCAAGTGCCTCTGCGGCGAAGAACTGGACGGTGGTGTCCGTGCTGGAGAGGCCAATCTTAAGGGTGTCGGCGGCGATCGTCCCGAGCCCCTCAAGCCGCAGCGAGGCGATCCCCGCCGTCTTGGGGTCGAGGAGTTCTTTGCCCCACTTGTCGAGCCGTTCCTTGCGCAGGTTGGTGCTATCGGAGAGGTACATCAGCTTCAAGACCTGGGCGTACCTCGACTGATTGTGGTGGTAGACCCTGGGGACCTCAAGCATGAGCAGCTCGTCGGTCTTGGCGTTCGCCATCCCTTTCTGATCGACTCCAACCCGCTTATAGAAGCGAGTGTTGACCACCCCTTGGATCAGGTACGAGGTCCGGAAGCTCTTGCGAGACTCCTTAAGTTCGATCGTGTAAGGTATGTCTTTTAAGGCCCGTCCGCCGCCCAGGACCCGACCGACCTTCTCATCTTTGGCGTCTTCGGAAGAGCCGACCAGGATCGGTCCATGAGCGACCGCCAGGACTTGCCCTTCCTTGACATCGCCCGAGACCACGGCCATCGGAGCGAGCCGGGTCATAAGAAGAGTCCCGCCCGCGAGACTCGTGGTTGTGCTTCCTGGGGGGAGACTGACCTCAACATCAAGGTGATCTTCCTTGGTCACACCGGTGGGGACCGTCACCTTGATGATCACCATCGAGACTTCCTTCGAGGCCATAAGTGCCTCGATATGATCGACTTGTGCCTTCTTCATTTCGCCGACGAGCTTCTCCCGGAACGTGCCAGGAGCAGGGCTCGATCCCGTGCCGGACAGCCCGACAACCAGGCCGATCCCTTCAACCTTGAACTCGCTTCGCCGGATGACCGAGACATTGGCGATCGACTCGTCGGGGCCGGCGGGAGTCCCTCCGCCCTTCTTATTGATACCCTTCTTGGTACCCCCGAATCCGAGGCCGCCCAGGTCAAACGGACCCGCTCCGACGAGGGTTATTGCCACGATGGCCACCATGGTCCCAAGAACCAAGGCGCGTTGGGGCTGGGTACGCCGCATAAGCCTGCCTCCTTGCCTACTCAACCCGTCCCCGGGCCCGAGCACGAGGCGACCGCCCCGACCGGTACCACCGAAAGCCGGTACCAGCCCGCTCAGCACAACCGAGAACCTCACCCAGAACGATCCAAGCCCACGTCCCTGTCGGCAAGAACCGTCCCTGCTCCAAGAAGAACAGAAGAACCGACCGTAATCGGGCCGAGTCTGCCCCATAGCGGCGGGAGTTTACATTTTCTCCCAAAATCGGTCAACCCGGGAAGAATTGCCGTTACAACCTGGATAATCCTGCCAGAAGACGGCCAAACCTGAGATCCTCACGCGAGGAGATCGAGGTCACGGCAGGTGTACACATGCTCGAATTGGCTTCGTTTCGTAAAATCTCTTTGGCAGTTTGGGAATTGGCTTCGTTTCGTAAAACAGGTCTCTCGGACACAATTGGCTTCGTTTCGTAAAATCTACCCGCCCCGACCACCACCGGAATTGGCTTCGTTTCGTAAAATGGGTTGCTCAGTGAGATTGGCTTCGTTTCGTCGTAGAGTGCTTTGACAAGATACGGACCGGCGTCTCTTGAGGTATTCACCGGCTCTCGGTTTTCTGTTCTGAAATCCTTTCAGGTTTTTGACCAAAAGTAGCTCGACAGATCAGCCTGATGCATCGCCCTTGGAAAGGCGGAGTACGCCACCTTGAACTATACACCACGATTGACGCCTCGGCTGAGGAGAGGCAATTCGCGGTCGGTCGGTCATGCAGTCAGTGGGCCTGCCCCCCTAAACCTTGGTTGGTAATAAGGATCACCCCTTCGCTTGTACCTCAGCGGCCCCCGAAGAGGCAAGGAATCTACCCAAACCTCCTAGACATCGCTTGGCAACAAGGATGACCCCTTCGCTTGTACCCGGCGCGCTTGAGGAGTTGGTCGATCTCCGCTCCCAACCGCTCGATTTCTTTGGTCATGTATCCGTAGCTCATCGCCTTGTGTCGTGAGGCGTTCGCGCCCATCTTCGTGCCGTCGGTGGACAGATTCCCGAGCTTGACCATGCCCATCTCGCCAGCCACGCGGAGCACTTCGAGGAACAGAGGCCGAAACGCCGCCGAGTGGATTTTGCGAAAGTCGCTGATCGTGCGAAAGTCGGGCGGATCGTTGCCGACAATGGCTCGAAACGCCAGATTCCGTTCGCAGGCGGCCGCGATCTTACGGCTGGAGCAGACACCGACGCAGTAGGAGTAGACCGTGAGCGTGACCATCATGGTCACGTCGAAAGGGGGTTGGCCGCGCAACTCGCGAGCGTAGTGTTTGTGGAAGGGAGAGAGGTCCAACTGCGGGATGAGATCGAGCAGGAAGAACACCAGGTCGTCTGGGGGCAATGCGTCTCGCGGCGAGATGGGTTCTTGGCTACCCTGATCGGAGTCCCAAGCGCGGTAGTTCTTCTGTCGGTCGTCCATGACTTGGCCTCGAAGCGGTCGATCAAGGTGTTGAGAGCAGCGGAAGTTGCATTCTGCCCCAATTTCACACAACGGTACAGTACCTGTACAAATTCTCCGCTGACATGTCGCCAACCGCGAATCTCGGACAGCCTCCTAGCGGTATACGTCGTCGACGTACTCATGGATGCGGTGCTGTTTGTGGTTGTAACCGTCAACCCGATCCGGCGATCGAGCGCATCGTAGGTGAAGGTTTCGTCGAGCGAAACGACGCCTGCCTGGTTCTGCGTCTTCACTTCGATAAGGTGATGCGGTAATCCCGGGTGTAATCCGTCTCCTGCGCGGTTACGATGGTGACTTTCTTGAGAAAGTTGACATCGGCATTGTAGGGGGCAGCGTCCCTGACCCTCGGCTACTCAATTTGTGTCGATTGTTGATGATTTGCTATCATCATAATCACTACAGGATACCAGTGGCTTCGTTTTGTTTTCTGTCTCTCGATCGAATGTGTGTCGTCATAATCTGCATATCCTACCATTGGGTGTGTTTGACGCTTGGCACTCTTGAGAACTTAGTGCGCGTGATAATCGCTACATATTACCATTGGTTTTGTTTCGGCACGAGAGATTGTGATGTTTTGACACTCTCTTTTGAGTGGTCCGTCGGGCGCTTTAGTTAACAGTTATTAAAATACTCTATTTAAATCAATGTCGAACAAATGATCCTCGCCATCCTTCGTGACTTCAAAATATGGGAAGTCCCCCTCCCGGAAGTCGGCCACCTCCAGCCCGGCAAGCCGTGCCCGCCCTTCTCGATCGATGATGTCCCTTTCCCGCTCGTCTCGATGCGCGATTGCCAGGCCGAATTCATTGAACGGTTTCAGTTCGTCGTAAGGGAGCAGGAGGCGCATCCGGCCCGTAGTGTCGATATAGCCAGCATCGTCGCCCTTGTAGACCGCCGCCAGTCCAAATGAGAATCGGCGCACATCATCGAACTCGGCGTCGAACGCGGGCCGTAGGCCCTCATCTACGAAATACGAGCCCCCGTCCCTCTCCTCGCTGATACTCCCGAATCCGCACGAGAACGGCAACGCGTAGAAGAACCGCCCCGGTAGGAACTCGCGCTTGCTCACATCATAGAACGCGAATCGTCGTGTCTCCTGAGGATCGCCGATGGGACGCGACACTACCCATATCGATTCTCGCGAAGGATAGATATCTGAATAATCGACCGGAAGGTCCAGTCGCATGTCGCGGAGGTTGAACAACCCGCAGGACGACTCGTGGCGACGGCCGCTCGCGCGGACAATCACGACGTATTCCCCGTAGGGTATCACAGAAAGCGCCTCGGAGAACACCTTGTCTGGCAGCGGCCTGTAGGCCAAGCTCGTATCGATGAGCCCCCACTCACGTCGTCCGTGGTCATCGGTACTTACGACGGCATATCGCAAAGGCTGCGAATCAAAATAGCCGAAGCCAGTGAAATAGAAGCTGTTGGGGGAGGACCTATCCGCCAGCAGAGGCGTCCTGCCGCCACAGATATTCTCCAGGAGAAGGCACATCCCATCCTTCCCGATCAAACCGGAACGTCCGTCGACCTGCCTGACCGCAGCATATCCGCTGGCGAAGCTACACGCATAGTCAAATTGCGGGTGAATGGCCCAGCTATCGCGACCCCAATAGCCATAAAGCCCTGAGTCATCGTCCTTGCGTGGGTACATGTATCGTGCTTCTCCGGGATCTGCGCTGTTGTATCAACCCACATTATTTGTCATAGGTAGGTCGAGATCCAGGAGATTCCTCGCCGGTGTACAGGCGGTACAGTTCTGGGTTGCCCGCCAAGGCGTCGCGGATGATGCGGTCTCTTTCCTCGGGAGGAAAGGCACTAAATCGGCTCTTGAGGTTATCAAGGACAGCGCTCTGGAACTTTCCATCGACGATATCGCCGACCTTTCGCAACTGGGGCTCTAGATCGTCAAGGAAAAGGGCGTCCCTAACCGTTTGTTCGGCCGCGTACACGGCCCCTCCTTGATTTACATAATAGAGGGCTGTGCCCACCGCGACGAGCTTGAAAAGCCCGCCGCCGGCCTTCTTGACGACTCCGATGACACGAGAGCTTCTTCGCGAAAGGCTCCCAGCCTCGTTGAGTGCGGCCGCCAACTTTGCGTCGTCATCCAAGTACCCCAGCCCCAATTCCCTAAACCAATTACCGATCTCGAGCTTGGGGGCTTTCGCGATGATCTTGGCGAGATACCCCTGAATGAAAGGGTCCTTGCTGTTGCGGATGAAGGTAGAAAACTTTTGCGCGTCTTTGAGCTTGATCTTTGACGGGTCACGACCGCCAAGCCATTGATCAAATAGGGCTTTAACTCTCTTATACGGATCCCGAAAAGTTCATGCCCTTCTTTGCACATAATCGGCGTTGCATATGCTCCTGAGGTTCTCAGCATCACCACACACAACGCTTAGACTTCGGACGGCTTCCGTTTCCAAGCCACTGTAGCCCTCATACTGCCGATTAGACCAGTGATGCGATCGCAGGTAATGCCACAGGTTCTCCACCGGATTTAATTCCGGCGAATACGGCGGCAACCGGATCAGACTCACAGTCTCCGGCACTACCAAATCTCCGCTGGTGTGATAGCCGGCCCCATCCCAAATCAAGACCGCATGGATCCCTTTGGGTAACTCCCGAGCGAACTGCTCCAGGAACATGTTGAGCACCATCGTGTTCAACTCCGGCATGATCAACGCCGAGGCCGTCCCTGTGCTGACACAGACGGCCATCAGAACGTACAACCACTCGCGCCCGTTCTGCCGAACCGCCCGTGGCCGCGACCCCTTCCGTGCCCAGACCCGCGTGATCGTTCCCTGCGTGCCGAACCTCGCCTCGTCTTCGAAGTAGACCCGCAACTCTCGATCCGGGTGTTGTTCCGCGATAGCGTCGATCTGCTCGACGACGATTTCTTTGAAGAACTCTTGGACTTCGGGGTTGGCATCCTCGTGCTGCGGTCGGGGCATAAGGCTGCTGTAGTCGAAGCGAGCGAGGAGGTCGTAGACGGCCTGAAGGCTCATCAGAACACCGAATTCCTGCTTGAGGATGCGTTGGATATCGCGTCCCCGCAAGGTGCAGACACCATCCTCGGGACGAGGGGGAGCGTCGATGCGTTGCATCAACCTGGGATATTCCTCGGGGTCGAGCAGTGGCGGACGTCCGCTCCGGGGTCGCTCGTGGAGGGCGGGGATTCCCCCGCAATTGTACTGGGAAACCCAGTTCTTGACGGCTTTGAGTGAACATCCCAAGGCATCGGCGATATCCTGGGCGGTCCACCCCTGTTTGGCGAGGACGACGCTCTGGACACGCCGCCAAACTCGCTTCTCGGGAAAGG
>JANXSX010000006.1 GCA_025356475.1 Isosphaeraceae bacterium
TCTGACCCGTCGTTTGTCAGCCTGCTCGACGCCGCTCGTGATGGGCTCGTGACGGTCGACGCCGAAGGTGCCGACAACGGTAAGATCAACCTGGCGATCACCAACCAGTCGAACCGTCAACTCAACATTGTTCTTCCCCCAGGCCTCGTGGCTTCCGGTGCAACCGGCCAGTTCGGCGGTGGCATGGGCGGCATGGGCGGCGGCGGTGGTGGTGGTATGGGTGGCATGGGCGGCGGTATGGGCGGTGGTGGTATGGGCGGTGGTGGTATGGGTGGCGGTGGTATGGGTGGTGGTGGTATGGGTGGTGGTATGGGCGGCATGGGCGGTGGCATGGGCGGTGGTGGTATGGGTGGCGGTCAGCAACTCGTCATGCCCGCCTCCAGCGGTATGATGCAACTCGCCCGCATGATCATGTTCCTGGCCGGCGACTACGAGTCGTGGGACCAGCGTGGTCTGATGATGGGTATGGGCGGCATGGGTGGCGGCGGCATGGGTGGCGGTGGTATGGGTGGTGGCGGCATGGGTGGTGGTATGGGCGGCGGCATGGGTGGCGGTGGCATGATGGGTGGTATGGGTGGCGGGATGCGTTCCGTTCCTCCCGGTGGCCTGCCCGTTGCCTCGTTCCGTCCCAACCAGAGCCGAACGATGCCGATCCAGGCTGTCAGCTACAACACGCCGACTGCTGAGGGGACTCCGGTCCTTCCGGTAAAGGGCGAAAAGTTCCAGATTGGTGAAATCAGCCAGTTGACTCCCGACGCCCGGGTGCAGGCTGCTCAGTACAAGTTGGCTGCCGAGAAAGCCCCCCAAGCGATCACTCAGCTTGTGATGTGGAACGTGGCCGCCAAGCTGGATTGGGCTGTGATCGCCAAGCTCTCGAAGTCTTGGGCTAACGGTCAGGAACTGTCACTGGCTCGTCAGTTTGTCGATCGCCTTGATAGTGATCGTGCCGACCTCTTCAAGTCAGAGTCCGGTCGGATCTTCGCTGAGGTCATTGGTACCGACGCAACGGCGACCTCCCTCCGGGGAGTTTACGAAGCCAAGGACCAGACGATGCTCGGTCTTACGGTCAAAGCGGGTGTTCCCGCCAAGCCTGAAGGGCCGTCGATCGCCACCAAGATTCGCCTCTCTGGCGAAGGCGACAAAGCCGAAGCTTTGGTGACGATCTCCATCAGCGACGCGACCGCTTCAAGTTGGATCGACGCTGGTAAGTTCACCTTGGCTGTTGGCTCGCTCAAGTCGAGTGAGATCAGCGACAAGGTTGCTGAAGGTGTTGTGGGTCGCTTGATCCGCACCCAACTCTTGAAGACTCGCGAACCGAACGGCAAGCTCTCTTACAAGATCAAGATCGAGAATTACTCGCCCTTGATCCTCAATGGGATGTCCGTTGTGGGTGCCGTTGACGATAGCGAGAAGCCCCGAGATCTGATCGGCATGGCCCTTCCTCCTCGCCGAAGCCTGACGGTCTCGGCCACCTCCGAGATGGTCAATCAGCTCGGTCTCAAGAAGGGTATCAAGGTCTTCGCCGCCGATCTCAGTGGTCTTTGATCCTCTGAGATGACGATTGATTCAGCCGGCTGCCCCGGGAGACGCGTTCTCCTGGGGCAGTTGCGTTTCGAAGTGGTTTTCTTCGGAGTTACGCCCTTACAGAGCTTGAATATGCCGGTATGTGTTTCCCCCAGGGCGGTGCCCTGAGCTATTATGTGTCGCCCCTTCGGGGCTGAAAACACGCGTTCGGACTCACCAACTCAGACACCCAGAAACCCGATCTGGCGGGTGGCTTCGAAGGCACCGATCGCGACGGCGTTGGAGAGATTCAAGCTGCGTGCTTCAGCGTAAATGGGGATTCGAAGGGCACGGTCTGCTCGTTGGTTAAGCAGGTCGGTGGGCAGGCCGCGACTTTCGGCACCGAAGACGAGTGCGTCGCCAGGACTGAAGGTTGCCTCGTGATAGGGCCGCGTGGCCTTGGCACTGAAGAGCCAAAGTCGCTCCCACCCGAGTACTTCCGCCACTTCATCAATATGATTGACCACGCACCAGGCGAGGTGCTCCCAGTAGTCCAGGCCAGCGCGACGTCGGCGTCGATCGTCGATCTGGAACCCCAGCGGTCGGACAAGCCAGAGACTCGCGCCGACTGCGACGCAGGTCCGACCAATGGCCCCCGTATTGCCGGCAATCTCCGGCTCCACGAGGACCACGTGCAATCGAGCCTGCGTCGGGTCAAGGATTGAAGTCATCCGGTCCAACTCACTTAACGCGAGTGCAGAGGGTGACGTCCGTTCGAGCCCGTCGCCCCAGTGGCTGCCGGCTCGTCGAGAATCTTCCAGGCACGCTTCGGGTTCGAAGTGTGAAAGATCCCGATGGTTCGGCCCGGAATTCGACCGCTCGAAACGTAGGCGTACTCGATATTGATATGCTCTTCAGCGAGCTTCTCAAGCACTTTGGCGATCGCGCCTGGCTTGTTTTCGAGTTCTACAGCAAGAACCTCTGCGTGAGAGTGTTCCGTGCCGAGCGAGGTCAGCACTTTGGTCGTGGGCTCCAGGTCCTCGGTCACCAACCTGAGGACGCTCTTGCCATTGGAATCCATGACCGACATGGCTCGGACATCGATCTTCTCGTGCGCGAGGGCCGAGCAGATCTTCGCCAGGCGCCCCGGCTTGTTTTCCAGGTGCGCCGTGACTTCGTGAACAAATTCCATCGACAACCTCCGATCGGAGACATGACGAAACGGGGTAGCACGGTCAGCTCTGGGATAAAGCCTCAGGCGAGGCAGAGCCAAGCGGCCTGGAGACACGAACACCTCCCAGGAGAGAAAGCGACGGCCCGATTGATGCCAATGCTCCTCCCCTGGAAACTCTGATAGCGAACGCCGCGCCGAAATCCTGCTGATTCCGAAAGTAGCCTAGCTCACGCAGTGTTCGCTATTGGAAGTCTGTTCGCCCTTCATCAAAAATACAAGATGAAGGGCGAGTTGTGTCAGAGATCTGCCGGATTGGCAGGTTTCGAGATCAGTCGGGAATCCGACCGCCAGCACCCGCTGGGCCTGGCCGGGGCCGACCACCCGGAGGAGCCGCCGGTGGTGGGACAGCCCCGGGACCGGCTGGAGCCAATCCAGCGGGACCTGGTGCGCCATCCGCAGGAAGCCCTGCCGCTCGCCTCGCCGCCGCTCGAGCAGCTTGAACTGCCGGCAGGAGAAGGGCGGTCGCAACCGCAGTCGATGCGGAGGAGCTAACAAGGTCGGGGAACGACTCCCGTGTCAGGATCGTGATTCCTGTCTTATCGACCGAGACCGAGGTCGTGGCCGGGAAGATCTTGGGGGCGATGTCGGTCACAGCCGGGATTTTCGAGGGGTCGACCCCGATCGTGACAGGTCCGGCGGCGGCTCCCTCTGCGCCCGGTTGTCCGGTCGCAGCGGCTCCTCCCGACAGTCCGATCGTACCTGGCCCACCGGACGCACCTGAACCGCCCGGGCGACCACTAATCGATAGAGCCATTTCATTGCCCGCTGCATTGGGTCCAGCTCCACCGGGCATCCCCGGAGCCGCTTTCCCAGACATCTGAGCTTCAATCTGTGCAATTGTCGCCGATGCTATGGTCGGAAGGCTGACCAGGGTCGCTGGAAGATATCCCGAGGGGTCACTTATCGACAGAAAAATGAGCCCCTTAGGGACCTTGGCAAAGGAAGTGGCCATGGCGTCGACCGGCTTGAACTGATCGGCGGGCTTGATATCGAGCGCCAGCCGAGCCACTTCGGGGGAACTCGCAATAACCAGGTGCTTGGGACCGAGCCGAACCGTTGGTTTCAGGCCAGGTAGAGGTACAGGAAAACTTCCTGCGGGGAGATCGAGTACGTAGGATTTCGTCCCACCCGTCACGAGCCGAAAGTTCGGGATCGAGGGGTCGACCGGGCCAGCACGCTTGGTCGGAGTTTTCCTGGTCGGTGGAGCAGCCCCTTTTGTGGCGGGGTCGGCTGGATTTGTAGCGGCCATTGCCCCGTCACGAGCCTTCTCAACAGAGTCGCGAATGGAACTGTTCACGACGATCATGAGTTCATCAAGGGCTCGACCAAAAGCCACGGAATCGTCGATCTCTGCGACAAGCACGACCTTCGGGATGCTCAAGGCGTTCGCTAATACACTGCCGCCCGTGTTGGGGGCAATGTAGAACGCCATCTTGGGTCCCAGGTGGGCAAGGATATCCTCCTTGAGCTTGAGCCTGGTCCGGTCTTTGACCATCGCTTCGAACGCTTGAATCTGGTTGCCACCGTCAGGACTCATCGCCTTCCCGAGCTTGGTAACCGAGTCATAAAGTGTTGCGGGCGAAGCCGAAATTACGGTGAAACCCGTCAGGTTGCCGGGCAGAGGGGGCAGTTCGTCTGAGCTAAAACTGGGCTGGTCGAACATCGCTAGCAGACCCGTTCTCGGGCTTGGTGCGACGATCCGTGTCACTGTCATGAGGGCGTTGTCTTGGAATCCCCACCGGTAGTCGACCAGGTCTAGGCCAGCCAGGCCCAATTCGGGTGGGGCACCCGGAGCCCCTTTTACGGGTTCAAGATATCCAATTGCGACCGGTACGAAACCGTCCTTCGCGGCGAATAGATCGGTCCGGCGTGAGGATTCGGCCATGGTCGGGACCTTCTTATCGATCGCCCCCATAACTGCGCTCGCACTGTCATGAGTCGCTTGACCGAAGGCGAACACCAGGTCCCCCTTCTCAGCCCACCAGACCGCGACGGCCTTGGTTGGGGTCGTGACCTGGACGACGGACCGCCCATTCTTCTTATCCCCTTTCGACTGAGATCCTGGCGGAGTCACGCCGCCAATCACCTTGCCGAACAACGGAAGCGCATCTTTCCGTGACCCGCCCCGAACGACCAAGGTGGCGAAGCTGGGGTTCGGGTCTTTCGATTCGCCACCAATCGCGACAACAAACCCATACTTCATGATGTGTTTGTAGAGGGCGATTGCATCAGACCCAGAAATCTTGATATTCGGATTCGTTGCGGCAAGCTTGTTGATCAGTTGAGCCCCGAGTTCTTCAAGCATGCCACCCAACTTGGTCTCGGCCAACAACGTATAGGCGTTGGTTTTGGTCCAAGCATCGCGCTGGGAGTCAAGGCCTGCTAACTCGAAGTAGAACATCCTCTCGGCCTGAGGGATGTAACGCCCCAGCGGTGAAGTATCGAGCGGAATGACGGTGGCTGTCTTGGCGGCGGGAGCCTGCGCCAGAGACGGCGAACACAGGCCGACCGCCACGGTGAATACTAATGCGAAGGGAACGATCTGTCTCATGGTGGGTCTTCCTATTCGAAGGGGCCGGGGAACCGATGACTGCCCCGGCCTCAAGGTCAGGATCACGGAAGGCATACTCGAATCCTAACCCGCGCGTCGCGGTCGCGCCAATCACTTGGATTCGCCGACGGACAGAACAGGGGCCGACTTACTCTGGCCGGCCATACTCGCGGGTTTTTCATGAGACTTACAGCCTCAGAAGTTGTTCGGATTGATCACTTCACCGCCGTTACGAGTGGTGAGAGCCTTCATGACCTCACGGTTCACCGAGTTCTTGATAAACCGGACCGATCCATCCGCAAATAAAGCGTTAAAGCCCCCCGGCCACTTGAGGCCTCCGAACAAAGGCAAGTCGATCACGTAGGCTGCAAGATTCTCGGCAGGGATATACGCAGCGGGCTCGCCGGCCTGAACGACCCCAGCGAGCACCAAACAAGTCACGAAAGCGACGCCAAAATGGTCTCGACGCATCCGAGTACTCCTTGCCAGCGATACGCAACCCCGAACTCCCTCACACGAATCGTAGCCGCGAGCCACGACAAAAGTCACGGTATCAAAGTCAGGTTTGCCCGCCAAATGAATTCTTTCGGGTTGAACCTCACGCTTGTCGTAGTTGACAAGAGAAGTGCTGGGGCCATAGCCTGAGTTCAGCAGGGGGCGAATCGATTGGCCAAGAAGAAGAAAGTCCGGGTCGCGTTCAAGAAGAACCGGCAGAAGCGGACCCGCACAAACGACTTGACACGCGAGTTCAACCAGGGCGGATCGAATGAATCCGTCACAGGTGAGCGAATCCGCGCCAAGGGAGAGCTCTCCCGGCGCCGGACTGTCATTGCCGAAGATAATGGCGAAGGTGCGCCAGTTCAACTCTCGGTGGATCTTACCCATTGTGAGCTTGGCAAGGTTGTGCGAATTCACGGCCTGATCTCGGTCGTCGAAGATTCGGAAGGGCGAGAGGTGCGCTGTGGGGTCCGGCGGATTCTCAAGACGATGTCCATCGAAGGGCGTAACGTCGTCGCAGTGGGCGACAAGGTCTGGTTCCGCCATAGCACGACGGGCTCAGAAGGGATGATCGAGAAGGTCGAGGCCCGGAAGGGCTCGATCACGCGCGGGTATCGATTACGTGAGCATGTCATCGTCACGAATGTCGATCAGCTCTTGATCGTCTCCGCCCTCGCCGAGCCCGGCCTCAAGCTGCCGTTGATCGACCGCTACCTGATCTCAGCCGAGAAGGGGGGCGTCCGACCCATCATCGTGCTCAACAAAGCCGATCTTGTCGATGTGAGCAAGTTTCAATGGGTGATCGGCCTCTATAGCCAGCTCGGCTACGAGACGATCTTCGCCTCGGCCGCAGATAAGCGGGGCATCGGCCGACTGAAAGAACTGCTCAGTAGCGGAGCAACCGCCTTCTCGGGCCAGAGTGGGGTCGGCAAGAGTTCGCTCTTGAATGCTATCCAGCCGGGCCTGAATTTGCGAATTGGTGAGGTTTCCGACTGGACCTTCAAGGGCAAACATACAACCACGACTGCCGAACTCATCCGACTCAAGGAGGGGGGGCACGTCATCGATACGCCCGGCTTGAGGCAGTTTGAACTCTGGGGTGTCGAGCCCGCAGAGGTGGAAGGCTACTTCATCGAGTTCCGGCCCTACATTCCCAAGTGTAAGTTTCCCGACTGTACCCACACACACGAAGGTGAATGCGCGGTCAAAGACGCAGTCGCCGATGGACAGATCCACTTCGGACGCTATGAAAGCTATTTGAAGCTGTACTTCGGTCACACGATCGAAGAGTCATAACAGAATCAACCTGTGCGTGACATGCCCATGCCAACGCTTGCTTATAAATCAAGCACGAAGACTCGTTCCTAGGTTCCTTCCGAGCGAAAACTTGCTGCCAGTCGCTTGAGCCCTTCTTCGATCGACACACGGGGCTCATACCCAAGATCTCGCATGGCGGCCGAAAGGTTAAACCAATGCGAGGTCGAGAGTTGTTCAACCATGAACTTAGTCATGGGTGGCTCGTCCGTCCTTCCAAGCAGACTGTAGATCAATTCCATTGCGGAGGCTGCGGCATAGGCGACCGAGGTCGGTACTGTCTTACGAACTGGTGGGAGGCCTGCGGCATTGAGGATTCGATTGACCAGAGTCCACACCGCAATCGGCTCGTTATTGGCGATGAAATAGGCTTTACCGGCGATGGGTGACGAATACGCCAATCGATCCGCCGCGAGTAGATGGGCATCCGCCGCGTTGTCGATATAGGTCGAATCGATAACATATTCGCGGCTTCCAATCCGTCGCAACCTTCCCGACTTAGCCTTGGCGATGATTCGCGGCACCAGATGATTATCGCCCGGCCCCCAGATGAGGTGGGGACGGAGAGCCACCGTGGCCAAGCCTGGTCGATTCGCCGCGAGAATGCGCCGTTCGGCCTCGGCCTTAGTCGCTGGATAGGCGGCTCCGTGATGAGTAGGGTAGGGGGCGGACTCATCGATATTTACCATGTCACCGCCTGCATGAACCACGCTTGGCGACGAGGTATAGACCAGCCGTTTGACCCCCGCCCGGAGGCATGCATCAATCACATGCTGAGTTCCGTCGACATTGATCCGGTGGTAGTCGGAATAGGGGCCCCACACGCCCGCCTTGGCCGCGACATGGAACACCACGTCGCAGCCCTCAAACGCTTGGGTGAGGTCATCGTTGAGATCGGCCTGCACCGTGGTCACCCCTAGGTCTCGCAACCAGGGATAGTCTTGACGCGATAGGCTGCGGACTGATTCACCGCGCTCGACGAGTTGCCTGACAATCGCTCCCCCCAGGAAGCCCGCCCCACCCGTCACGAGTGCGATCATCGCACTTGCCTCGCTG
Source organism: Isosphaeraceae bacterium (assembly GCA_025356475.1). Taxonomy (GTDB): domain Bacteria; phylum Planctomycetota; class Planctomycetia; order Isosphaerales; family Isosphaeraceae; genus JANXSX01. Next base: position 8,157 of record JANXSX010000006.1, read on the forward strand.
CCCAAATAGCTAGTTTCTCGCGAAAGATCTTCGAGTTGTGCCGGATATCGACGGGGAAACTCTTGTGAAATAAGAGTGTGCGAATATCGTTAGTATGATTGAACTTGGCCCCTATCTCCAAGAGTTGCCGCCGGATCGACTCGTGTTTGGAGATCTCGATTCCGGGCCAAAGCTCGACGCAGAGCACCGGTCTCTGTGCTCCTGGTCTCCCGATTCCGACCAGGGCTGTCCGAAAGACGTCTGGGTGAGTGTTGAACACACCCTCACATGGTATTGTATACATCGTACCGGAAGACGTGATCACTCGATGTGACTTGCGACCACAAAACCAGATTCGGCCCCGGGCGTCTCGATAACCGAGGTCTCCCATCCGGTGGAAGGATTTGCCGGTCTGGGGGTCTGCAATCTTGGCCAGTTTGTCAGCGACGTCGCGATGGAAATAGCTTGATGTGACGACTGCGCCTTGTGCCACAATTTCACCGATCTCACCATCGGGCATGCTCAATGTAGGAGACCAACTCATAATGGCATCATCCGAGATCGTGATGATCTCGATCCGCATGCCCAGCACTGGCTGACCGACACAGACTCCTTGTCCGGTATCGGTACCGAGGCTCGTCTCAGCCAGAATCTCATCGGAACCGATTGAGCACACCGGGAGAGCTTCGGTTGAACCATAAGGGGTGAAGATCTGAACATGAGGTTTGACCAGCGTCTTGAACCGCTTGAGCACTCTGGCCGGCACAGGTGCACCTGCGGAAATCACTCTCTTGAGAGATGTGAGCTGAGTCTCACTTTTACTCAGATCCAATCCGACCCGATTGAGCAGAGCCGGTGAGCCGAACATATTGGTGACGCCGAAATCCTCGATCGCACTGAGGATTTTCCAAGCATTAACCTGGGCTGGACGGGTCGGGTTCATCTCGGGGATGACCGAGGTCATTCCGAGTGCAGGCGCGAACAGCGCGAAGAGGGGGAAGGTGCAGAGGTCGATTTCCCCGGGTTCGATATGGTAAAGCGTCCTCAGTTGGCGGACCTGTTCTTCGAAGATCGCGTGGGAATAAACGACCCCTTTGGGTGGGCCAGTGCTCCCACTCGTAAAGAGGATCGCGGCCGTATCCTCAGCCTCCGTCGCGGCGAGTTGGGGAGGGCACTCTTCGTGGGCTTCTCCAGCCCCTTGCTGGTTCTCATCTTGCGTGAACCAATCCAAACGGAGTTCATTCAGCGTTATATATCTGGAAGAAAGACCAATGCCTCCGACTTGCACAACGGTCCGGATCGTCTTCCGGCCCCAACCCAAAATGCGTTGGGCGAGAACGGCCTTGCGAATCCCGATGAACGCTTCGGGCTCAGCTTCGCGAAGACATGCACCAATGTTCCTGAGACCCATTCCCGGATCGATCAGGATCGGCACAGCCCCAGCTTTAAAGAGGGCGAATGTGACCGAAAAAAAGTCGAGACTGGGCTTCACCATCAGAACTGTGCGGACACCTCGACCGATCCCACGTTTCTGGAGGCTAAAGGCGATCCGGTCGCTGTCTCGATCCAGTTGGGCAAACGATAAGTGAGTGTGCCGGGTCCGACCCTGACAATCTTGACCCTCGGGTGCGTAAACGGCAATTGCGTCCGGTCGTTCGCGTGCAATCTTTGGCAAATGTGAAGCAATGTTGACAAGCTTAGACGTGTTCATCACAGATCCTAACTGATCGCCGACTTCGCCAGAAACCGGACAATCTGCGGAATGACCTCCTCCGCCTCATCTTCCAAGATATAATGACCTGACTTCTCAAAACGGTGGACTTCAGCGTCCGGGAAGCGCCTCTCCCACTCGGCCAAGAAGTGCGCGTCGAAGACCGGGTCCTTCAGCCCCCAAGCGATAAACATCGGTCGATCTTGAAACAAGCTCAGCTTCGACTCAACGTCCGACACCAGGTCGTATGCCCGATCTCCCGGCTTGAGCGGGATATCCTGGACGAATCGATGTACAGCAATCCGGTTCGCATAGCTGTTATACGGTTCGGCATAAGCCGACCGCACATCAGCAGACATAGGATGATGGGTACAACCAAGATTGGCGGTACCGCTGACGAACATGTTCAAACCACGAACAAGCCAACCGCCAACCGCCGATCGACAGACCGTCAACTGCCAGGGCATCGGCTTCGATTTGGGGAGCTGGAAGGCCCCTGTGTTCAGTATCACGAGTCGTCGGATTCGTTCGGGGAACCGGGCGGCATAGGCCATGCCGATCATGCCACCCCAGTCGTGCAAGACTAGCGTTATCTTGGAATTGATCTGGAGGCGGTCGAGCAGGCGTTCTAAATCATCGACACGCGACTTAAGCGTATACTCATAACGGGCGTCCGACGGCTTATCCGACCGTCCACAACCGACGTGATCAGGAACGATCACTCGATAGGTCGGGCTCAACGCATTGATCAGGTTCCGGTAGTAAAACGACCAGGTTGGGTTGCCATGGAGCATCACCACCGGGTCGCCTTGGCCCTCATCAATGTAGTGATAGCGAAGGCTACCGAGGTCGAGATCCCGGCCCGGATGTTTGGTGATGAAGTCGGTATAGGCAGCGGCTGTCATAGTCGAAGTCACCACTCTACGCCGAGCATCAAACAATTCAGCCCCGAACCGATGCCGAGTAAGCCGACCCGATCGCCAGGGTTCAAAAATCCACGTTCTTCCGCGAGTGCCGCCGTCAGCGGGAGCGACACGGTGCCGATATTCCCGAGATGAGAGAATGTCGAAAACGTCTTCGCAGCCTCAAGGCCGAGCATCTGCAAGATCGTGTCGCGATGCCCGATCCCCACCTGGTGGCAGATGACCTTATCGACATGATCCGAGAGCCAGCCAAGTTTGCGGAGGAACGCAGCCCACGTCCGTGCGCCGAGGTCGACTCCATTCTTGAGCACCGCCACCGAATCCGTCGACATATACTGCCCAAACGTGTCGAGTCCCAAACCGAGCGGCTTGATCACCTCAAGACCCCAGCGACAGAGGGCGTGAAACTGCGCCGCGTTCTGGGTCACGCCCCCCAGGAGCCGCCGGCGATCACTGCCGAATGAGCCGTCGGTGAGCAGCATGGCCACCGCACCCGATCCCCCGGTAAGCGTCGCGAGCGAGGTCTTGAAAAGTTCCATGCTGCGGTCGCGAAGCATCTTATCGATCATGATGTCGTTGATCTCGCGAGCAGTCTCGCAAGAGACAACAAGGCCTGCGCGAATCTGACCAAGTTCGATCCGGTTAGCTACGTCGATCATACCGTTCAGAACGCCCAAGCAGGCGTTGCTCAGGTCATAAACTGCGGCGTCGGAACTGATGCCGATCCCAGCGGCGACCCGGCAGGCGGTCGCGGGCTCGAATAGCTCGCGGCAGACACCGGCGTAGATCAAAACATCGACATCCCGGGGGTTGATGTCGGCCAGGTCGAGTGCGTGTTTTGCTGCGACCGTCGCACCTTCGGAGAGAGGATATCCCTCGTCCCACCAGCGCCGCTCGGTGATCCCGGTCAAGGCTTCGAGCTGACCCTTGGGGATGCGCAGAGTCTCGTACAAACCGGTCAATCGCGTTTCGAGTTCCGTCGAGGTCACGACCACGGGCGGGAGTTCGTAACCAATTGCATCGATAAAAACTCGCGAATAATTCATCGAGTCTCCGCGTCCAGCCGCAACGTAAAGTCTATCATCTGATACACTTGCCTACCATCGACGCTAAGGATACCGTCGGCCTTGATGATCTTACGCTCGTCGTCAATCGCCGTAATCACCGCTTCCGTGGTCATCCACTGCGACGTCGGCAGGACTTGACCACGATAGACCCAGCGGTGCAGATCGCCGAGCCCCACCGATTCAAAGACGCTGGAGGGAGAGTCCCCCCACCGATCCGAAGCTATTACTTTAAGCGCTTGCTGCAATGATTCCAACCCCAACGAGCCCGGTACAACGGGGTCCTGATGGAAGTGAGCCTTGAAGAACCAAGCCGATGGGTCGACTCGCTTTGTGGCACGAAGGTAGCCAAAACCAGCGGGGCCGCCATCTGGGAGGTAGGCGTCGACTCTGTCGAGCATCCGCAAAGTGTCGTCTGGGAAAGGAAAACGGGTTGGGAATTCGAACGACTTGGCTAGGGAAAGCTCCCCCTCCGTGGGGCGAGCGAAGTTGACGTCCCGCAAGCCAACCTGGTCGGAGAGCGCCGCCTTGCTGAAGAATCCGAAGTACGTGTCCCCTTCATAGACCACGCCCACTCGGTCGCGAACCTGGAAATCGTAATTCTGGATGATCATGCCCGCCGAGTGCGACACCTTGGTGATCTTGATCCGGGTGGTCAAGGTCCCCGACTGCGAGTCGATCAGGCGGAATTGGGTCGCCGAGCCTCCCAAATTTCGGAACGAGAGGTCAATTTCACTGTTGAGTGCCGAACCCAGGTACGCAGCCAACCAACCGCAGGGCTGAAGTGCGACCTCAAGCAAGATCCCGAAAGTCATTCTCGGTTGGCGGTCAGCCGTAAAGTACCATGCATCCGGGGGGACGTCGTACTCCGCCTCGATCACCCCCCCCGTGACCATCTTCCAGGGGGCACAATCGATCTTGGTGATCCGGTCCAAAAACTGATACGGAGGGCCGGGTAGGCGAGCAATTATCCGATCATGATCGAAGATCTTATAAGGATCTCCGAACGCATCGGACGGATTCCCAATTGCGAAAGCGGTGATCCTGTCGGTGTCGAAGAGGGGCTTACTGGCGAGATTCGGCTGATCGGCCCAGAGCTGGCGAATGCGTTCGCGAGTCAGCCCGGTCATTCGCAGTGACATCTCACTGATTTCCACAATCGGTTTACCATCCGCGAGCATGAGCGCGTCGCAGATCACGTAAGGCTCGGGCCGGTAGCCGATCTCCTTGATGGTGACCTCGTAGGTAACGACCCGGGTCGATTCGATCACCTGCCCACGACACTTTAGCCGGCTGGCCACACCGGGAACGGGCTCGCAGACGGCCTCAGAAGATTCGCCAACCCAGCCCATTCGGGTCAAGAAGATCCGAAGCGTATGTAAGCAACACTCATACATAAGTGTGCCTGGCATCACTCGGTCATCGACGAAGTGGCATGTCATGAACCAGGCGGAAGGATCAATATCGGCTTCTGCACGAATGAATCCCAGGCCGAATTTGCCCCCGTCGGGCTCGATCCGAGTGACCCGATCGACAAGTGTCATCAGCCCACCCGGTAGTCTCATCGGATGGACGATCTGCAAATTCGCAAATGAGTGGCCAAAGGCGGCGACCAGATTCCCCTCGCGAAGTGCCGCTATCTGTGCGTTGTTGAGAGCTTCGATCCTCATCGGCACGAATGTCTCACGCTCCGCAGGCCGAACCTTCGACCCCTCGCGAGCCACTGCCGGGGTGACGATTCCTTGGCCGGCGGCCAGCGCTGTCTCTGTAAAAAAGCCCGCGCAGCCGTCACTCATCGTTAAGAGAGGTTCACCATTCACCGTTCCTTCAAACCGGAATCGGAACAGATGGGCATCACCTTGTTGGAAGAAATGATCAATATGAATGTCGTAGTGGATCGTGTCGCCTGGTCCCGGCAGGCTTCGGTGGAAGGTTACGACAGCATCGAGCAATCGATAGACCGCCAATCCTTTGGTGAGGAAGTCAATTCCGAGATAACCTGACAGAAAGAGGTCAGCCTGGCCAGACTCGACAGCAATGCAGGTGGGAATCCGACCGTTATCCAGATACCAGCGATTTTCGTCAATGTCGTGTTCGGTAACAACCCGGCCACTTGTCATGGAACGGGCTTCGCCTTCAATACGCATGATGCGATCGACGAGCATCAAGGGTTCGTCCGGCAAGCGAACTCGCGTTGGGTAGGTGTCGATTAATGCGAACTCTGGGCCGAGGACCTTGGCAATCGATCCCACGGCGAATTCCAGACAGGCCAGGCGGTCGAGCTGAAGCTGAGGTCGAACGACCGCCGTAGGCTCGACCTGGCCGATGGCGACGCCAGCAAGGGCCTCGATCAGCTTCATCTGATAGGAAATCTGGTCGGACATCGACGTAGAAAAGTCGGCGGAGAGTTTGAGGTAGGCCTGATGGGCGTCCCCAACTGCTGTCGATGTCGACATCCACTGAGTTGAGATGCGATCAAGTGCTGGCATAGGAGTCTTTGAGGGCGGGCTCGGGAGTGGTAACGGAGTAGGATCTCTTTGAGCGACCGGTCTCGGCACGACAGGGGCTTCAACTCGCGTGGAAATCGTCTGTCGGGCGACGGGGATCGGAGGAATGACGAAGGGATCTCCTCCGACGGGTATTCTGACCATGCGTGCCGCGGTCGTCGTTGGAATGATTGCACTGGGCGACGAAAGTTTTGAGATATCGACATGTACGCGTTCTGAGATTAGTCGCCCCAACAGGCTCAATAGCCCCGCGACTGGCTCACCTTCGGCGGGCGTGGCACTCGCGGCTAGATGAGGACGCCCCGAAAGGATCGTGCTAATGATCCGGCTACACGAAGTTCCCGGTCCGATCTCCACAAAATGGCGGACGCCATCAAGGTACGCCTGCTCGATCACTCTTGAAAAGTCGAAGCCGTGCAGAGCATGGTTGACGATCGATTCCGCAGCCGATTCTCTGGTTAACTCGAAGGAATTTTCAGAGAATCCGCCATAGAATCGCACATTCTTGGGAGGTGTTGTGTTCAAAAGGTGAAGATCACGATACTCGTGCGCGACCTCACCGACGATTGGACAATGGACTGTTGAGACAATGGACAGAGGGATGAAGGCGACGCCCAAACGCGTGAGAATATGTTGAATTGCAGGTCGCTGTCCACCGATGACCGTTTCTTCGGCGGAGTTCACGATAAGTCGATAAGCTCGCTCGATGCCTGAGAGCGCTCGATCGACCGATAAGGAAGAAGCGGGGACAATACCGGCGACCCAGTCCACCGGCTCATCCAGCCCGAGTTTCCAGAATCGACGTGCCGCGTTGCACGGACCGGCAAGGTCGGTTGCGAACAAGCTTGAAGCGTCAAGGCGTTGGAGCATCACGTCGCGTTCAGTCCAGGCCTGAAGCGCGAAAAGGGCGGCAGTCTCACCCAAGCTATAGCCGATGGCGGCATTGGGTTCCACGCCCAATATGCGGACAAGATCACTCACGAACGTGCCGAACGCGACCTGCCCGAGGATCGCTGCGCGATGATCCGGGAACGATGTCGGCAGGTCGCAATTCCACCAGGTTCCAGGCGCAAGTTGACTTTTGAGATGAAGATTCGATTGTTCTTGCTGGAGCAGGACCTCGGGCCAGTGCGCGGACAGTGCCCGGCCCATCCCAGCGAATCCAGCGCCCGAGCCGGGGAACACGAACGCCACTTCTGCAGGCCCGATCGGTGTCGGATTGAAGAAGACCCGTTCGCTAGTTCGGTCGCGATGCCCCCCGGGGTCGCGAAGCCGCTTGCGAGCCTCAGCAAGTCGCCGATCCATTGGGACAGCGACTTCGGCGACGATCGACACAGCAAGCCTGGCGTCGGGCCGACGCGGGTGCAAAAGATCCCAGCGGGCCGCGAGTTGAACGATGGAGATCTCACGATCGAGCCCAACCAGTGTCTCAAGCTGATCAAGCCCCTGTTGGATTCCCTGCTCGTCATCGGCTTCGATCACGAGCAGAGACGCGGGGGGCTCACCCAACGCCGGTGGCCCATTGATCTCGAGTTTCGCTCGCACGGGCGATTCCGAGAGTCGAACTCGCATCGCGTTTTCGTCGAGCCCGTGAATGTCGACATGAGCACGCCTCGGCCCCTCCGACCGGTTGTGCAGCCAAAACTGGGTGTCGAGCGTTCCACCCACCCCGGGAGGTAGCAGGCAGGAGTCTAGGGCGAGGACCGCTCGACTGAGTGCAAGTAGCCCCGAGGCCGCTCCACCATAACCGACAAGGTCGTCAACAGGTGCAAAGCTGAGCGATTGATCTTGGCTGAGATCACACGCAAGTGCTGAAGTGTTATCGTCAACGGCTTCAATCACTGCAAGAATGTGGTTGTCATCGTTCTGAGCATCGACAAGCCGCTTGAGCACGAGTGTGACGGAAGCGTCGGCACCGGCGATGGGAAGTCCCAACTTCGCACGAGCGAGCGTCAGTCGCGGGTCATTCGCCAGGTCGACGGCCCCCACGATCGCGTCATCGATCTCGCCTTGTGCAAGCATCTGGCTAGCGATTTTGAGAGCCTTTAGCCCCGATGTCTCATCCGCAGAAACGGTAAAGCTTGGCCCACCGATCCGGAACTCGCGTGCAAGTCGACTGGCGACGATCCCCCCCAATGCCCCCATCGTTCGATCGGCTGTCAGTGCGGGACCTGTCGCCTCACGAATTTCGTCGGCCCACTCGGCTACCTGCGCTGGATCGAGTCCCAGGTTCAGCTTTAGATTCCAGTCAGTGACCGAATCACCCAGAGACCAGCGAACATGAAAGTTGGTGCTGTTGAGGTCGAGCCCGATTCCCACGAAAACGCCGGTCCGGAGCCTCGGTTCTGAACCAGTCCAGCCGGCCTGTTCGATCGCCGCTGAGGCTGTCTCCAGCATTAATGCCTGTTGGGGAAGCATCGTTTCAAGTTCCTTGGGGGGAATTCGAAACTGTCCTGCGGGGAGGTCGACCTCCAACAAGGGTGAGCCTAATGGATGCGTCGATGTTGCGCCGAATGTTGAAGGATCGACCCCCCACCAGCGAGAACCTCGGTCGTCGGCGTCGCGAGTTTGTCCCGACAGGAGCCGGGCACGAACTTCGTCACGTGTTGCGTCTGCCCCGAGGTGTGCTCCCAACCCGACGATTGCAATCTGACAGTGTGTGCGATTGGGTAGGGTCTCAGAACTTAAAGCAGGAAGATATTCTTCAATGATGGCATGAGCGTTAATACCACCGAACCCGAATCCACTAATGGCCGCCTTACGTGGGCTCCCGTCCTCAGGCTGGGGCCAGGACTCAGCTTTGGTTAGGACTCGAAATGGCGTGCCAGCCTCCGCTAAGGCTTGGGCAGGTTTGAGGAAGTTAGCAGTCGGGGGGAACGTGTGATGCCGGATCGCCAGCAGGACCTTGAGGAGGCCAGCCGCATTTGCTGCGGTAAGAGCGTGGCCAATATTGGATTTAACCGATCCGAGCACGCACCTTTTCGAGGTCTCCTCGTCCCAGAGTGCGTGAAGACTAGCAAGCTCGACGGCGTCGCCCACGGGGGTCCCGGTTGCGTGACATTCGATCAGATCGATCTCATTGGGTCGCCAATTTGTCTGATTGTAGGCAGCCCGCATCGCCCTGAGTTGCCCTTCGGAGCTAGGGGCAAGCAAGTTGCCTTGAACATCATTGGAGAGACTGATCCCAGCGATAACGCCGTGGATTGTGTCGTGGTCGCGGACCGCGTCACTCAGCCGCTTAAGGATGAACATTCCTGCACCTTCGCCCACGACCAACCCATCGGCATCTGCAGACAAGGGTGAGGCTTTGCCGCGTGGGGAGAGGGCGCGGAGTTGGGAGAATCCCATCTGTGTGTAGAGCGGGTCGGGACGAGAGAGTCCCCCTGTGATCATCGCGTCGGCTCGACCGGACAGAAGTTCGTCGGCGGCGAGCTTGAGAGCGTACAGGGACGAGGCGCAGGCGGCATCGAGCGTAAAAGTTCCCCCACCCAGGCCTAGGTCTAGGGCGATCAGGTGGGCGGGAAGCCCAGCGGGCAAGGCATTCCAGGGCTCGAATGGAGCTTGCGAATGAGGTGTTAACCCCAGCTTCGCCTCGAAGGCACCACCGAGAACCGACCGGGCGATTGCGGAGGCCGTCTCGGTTGGCAAGATCAAATGACCGATGATCACACCTACACGCGTGCAATCGATGTTGGACGTCTGGGCGGACTCCCAAGCCTGGCGGGCAGCGTGCATTCCCAGGAGATATGCAGGGTCGAGTCGCTTGAGCAGATCTGGATCGACATGATGTCGGTTGGGGTCGATCTGAAAATTGGTGACGAATCCCCCTCGGGTCGCATAAACCTTGTCGGGTTGACCGATACGTGGGTCGAAGGCGGATTCGGGCGTGAGACTCCAGCGGCCCTCGGGGACCTGGGTCGTGGAATCGATACCGGCTGCGATGTTTGACCAGAATTGATCAAGGTCTCGCGCTCCCGGGAAAATCCCACCGAGCCCGACGATCGCTACGCGTTCGGTCGATGCCATCCTGAGTCTCGTGCGGGGATTGTTGCGACCACGAACCGTGCTGGTCTCAGTGGGCGTCAAACTGGGCAGTGCGGTTGCGGCGGAATGCCTGGTTCAGCGATTGATCAATCACGCATTGATAATCATCGATTCGTGCGATCAATGCACCTGTCGTCGTGTTGAGGAATTCAATGTCGGCCACGGCTCGATGAGCCCCCGACTCGGTGACACGGGCGACGATGCGAACGCCATCGGTGGGGAAGCTCCGCTCGAATTGCCGGTACCGACCGATGATCGTGGGAAGTGAGCCTGCCCCGAAGCGTTCCACGCTCCAGAGGATAAGCAACTGGAAGGCTCCGTCGATCACCAGGGGGTCGGTCAACCAGCTCTGACGTAAGGGTTTGTCGATCCAGGTCGAAGGTGCAGGGGCCGACGAAACCCTGGCGACGATACCATTCTCGCCACATCCCTCGATCGCTCGGATGCACTGGAGGGCAGGGCCATGAAACAACACGTCGCGGTAGACTTCACGAGGGCTGAGGGCATAAGTCGGCAAGGTCAGATCGTCGAGAGCAGGAACTTCGGACGGGTAAGCATCCGTCAACACAACTTCTGCCCGAGCATGCAGCACGTCTCGCCCGTCTGCAAGTTTCCCGCGAAGTTCGACCGGAACGACGGAGACATCGTCTTTGCGGATCGCCTTGCCAGCGACCACACGGACCGTCTCGGCAGCCCCTTCGCGAACAATCACACCTTTCAGTAGCTTTAACTCATCAATACCAACGCATACCAACCCAGGATGCTTATGGAGCGCTCCTTGAGCGAGCCATTCGAGGATCAGGGCGAGCGGAAGCACGGGGCGACCGTCGATCACATGCGAATGCAATACAGGCATCGTTACGAGATCAAGCGTCCGTTCGAATACGGTCGAATAACTCGTAGTGATATGACCATTCGTTGGGGCTGATTTGGGACCAGGCTCGGCAGGCTGTGTCGGCTCAAGGATTTTCGCAGTGGGGACGATCGAGCCAGCGCCGAGGACAACGACCTCGACTGCGGCGTTGGGTATCTCGTGGAGTGACTCGACAAGGAACCGTGCGCCCGAGGAGAGGGGGATGAGTTGGATCCCTTCGGCCAGGAAGTGAGGCTTGAGTGCGACGGTCACCATCCCACCGTTCCAGGGGCCCCAGTTGGCCGCAAGGACCCGGCAGTTTGGCCGACGCCTGGCCTCGGCTTGGGCCAGCTTATTCATCACTTCGTTTGCGGCGGAATACGCCACCTGGCCCGTACGACCGAATCGCGCGGTCGACGATGAGAAAACAACGAACGCTTTCAAGTCATCATCTTGAGTTGCGCTCACAAGTGCCCGGAGTCCGTGTACCTTTGTTTCATAGACCTTGAGGAATTGTTCATCCGTTTGATCAACGATCGATCGATCTGCGAGCACCCCAGCGCCATGAACGAGCCCACGGATCGGCCCGAACTCAGCGCGAATCTGGCTGAGAACATTGGCGACCGCATTGGAGTCACGGACGTCGACCGATCGGTAGATTGCCTTCGCACCGAGAGCCTCAATGGCGTGGAGTGTGGTCACAACCTCGCGATCGGCAGCAATTCGCCGGAATTCGTCCCCGACCGCTTGAAGCGTCGTATGCCCGTTACCTCGACTGATCAACTCGCGTTTGATCTCCGATTCCTTGCTGAGTTGGGTCAGCCAAACGGGCTCTTTTTGAGGCAAGGAACTCCGACCGAGCAGGACCAACGTCGGCTGGAACGCTTGAGCAAGGGCGATCGCCACAGCGGCCGTCACCCCTCTCGCACCGCCACTCACGACCATCACGTCCCCACGTTTGATACTGGACGAGCCGAGTTCGCGAACCTGCGGCCTTAACTCGATCCCAAAAAGACCAGATTGGCGAATTCCCACCTCGACCGGGCCAGTTGAGCCAAGGATCGCAAGGATCAGGTCCGCAGCTCGAGATGGCTCGATATTGATATCAAGATCAATCACCTTACTCGTCACTTCGGGCCACTCACAGGCGGCCGTCTTAGCAAGCCCTGCGAAGCCTCCCGAGAGAGGGTCAGTGAGAGTGGTGGCGGATCCCCCGAAGCCAAACCCACCGTCGAGATGTTCGACCAGAGCGAGAATCCCTTGAGCCTTGCGCAGACCAGGGGCGGCGGCACGTACAAAGCGAAACGCATCGAGAATCGAGTGGTCCTGAGTGCCACCCGATGGCGGAAGGATCAAGAGGCCGGCCAAATGCTCGGGACAGTGAAGTTCGCCGCTATCCTTGAGATTGAACTGTCTGAGATGAACACTAGAGGATTCTAGATTCGAGGACAGGTTCGATGCCAATAAGGATTCGTCACCGATCAGCCAGAACTCACCGCTCTTGAGCTTGTCGGCGAGTCGTTGGTTCAGGACCAACGGCGACAGTGTTGGTACAAGGCTCAAGACATCGGCTTCGACCTGTTCGGGCTGGACGACGGGGGTCGTGGACGGGACCGGCGGAGCGGTTTCCGTCGTTCCCCCGTTCAGAAAGTCTGCGATCTGGCCCAAGGTTCGGATCGTGCCGAGATGCTCTGGACCTAGCACAGGGGCGTGGGGCAGGCGTTCTTGAACCGCTGCGAGGATCTCGACGCGCTTGATCGAATCGATCCCGAGATCAGCGTCGAGCTGCATTGTCGGTTCGAGAACTTCGATCGGATACCCCGTCTTGTCGGCAACCACTTCCATCAACACAGAGGTGATCGAGTCATTTGGAGGGGATTGAGAGGCGACAGCAACAGGCGGGAGATCAGCCCCCAAGAACTCCGCAATCTGGCCGAGGGTTCGGATCGTACCCAGGTGCTCAGGCCCGAGGAGAGGCGCCTTGGGCAGCCGTTCTTGGACCGCAGCCAGGATTTCAACCCGTTTGATGGAGTCGATACCAAGGTCGGCGTCGAGCTGCATTGAGGGTTCGAGAACATCGACCGGGTAGCCGGTCTTATCGGCAACCACTTCCATCAAGATACGTCGGACGTGGTCATGATCGGTCGCGACCGGCTGTCCAGCGGGATGTTGAGTTGAGCCCGCGCTCAGGAACTCGGCAATCTGACCAAGCGTCCGGATCGTGCCGAGGTGCTCGGGTCCAAGAAGCGGAGCGTTTGGCAATTTCTCCTGGACAGCCGCGAGGATCTCGACCCGTTTGATGGAGTCGATGCCAAGATCGGCGTCGAGCTGCATCGAGAGTTCGAGAACCTCACTGGGATATCCGGTCTTATCGGCAACAACAGATCTCAACACTTCTTCAACTTGTGAGATGCTTACGTCAGTAAGTGCCGGTGCCGGTGCCGGTGCCGGCAGTTGACGTTGGGGAGCGATCGGGGTCGGTCGGGGGATGACCGGGGCGGGCGTCCTGGCCACGACCGGTTCTGGGTGAGCGACTGGCTGTACGTATGCAGGTCGGGTTTCGATCGCAGCGGGCAGGGTTGGCATCGAAATGCCAAGTCCGAGACTTGAGAGTGTTAGCGTCTGTTGATGTTGGAGCAGCGATTGGAAACTGCGCTGGGCAATATCTTGCCCTTCGAGGAACTGACGATGGAGCGACGCCGTTTGCTCAGCGACTTTTTGAAGAGCGACGAGGTTCTCTTGCGCGGTCCTGAGTGCATCGGCGACGAAGCTAGACGAGGCCGGCGCGACCCGGGGTGGCGACGACGGCGGAATCGCAACCGGGGTGGTGGATGGGCTTGTCACGACTCGGGGCGGAGGCTGAGGGGCAGTCATGGTGGGGCCGGCGACAGGGGGGCGAGGCGTAAAGGGCTGAGGCGCGGGGGTCGGATGAGCCCCCGAGACCGGCACGGTGAGGGAAGGCTTGCGGGCTGGAGCGGGCGTGGAGGCGAAGGGGTGATCCCAGGCGGTGAGTCGCACCGAATGCCCAAGGGCGGAGAGGTGACCGAGAGTCCGCGCGAGATCAACTAGGCCAGGGCGGGTCCCTCGTGAGGCGTCCAGGGCAAGGGCGGTGTGCTCTTGGCCTGCCAGAATCGCACTCACCATCCCCGTCAATTTGCTATCGGGACCGACTTCCAGGAAGGTTGTCGAGCCGGCGAGCGACATCGCCTCAACCTGGCGGACGAACTCGACAGGCGAAGCAAGTTGGTTCGCAAACAAGTGCTTCGTATCCGCACTTGAATCAGGATATGTTGTGGCAGTTGTGTTGGAGTAAACAGGAATTCGCCCATGGGCCATGTCCACATGAGCAAGTTCCTGCAAGAGTGGCCCCGCAGCGTCCGCCACAAGTTCGCTGTGAAATGCAGCCGACACCGCAAGCTTGCGAGTCTTCATGCCCAACTGTTGCAGGACCTGGTCCGCTCGTTCGATTGCTGACTTCACGCCAGACAAGACAACCTGAGCAGGTGTGTTCACATTCGCGAGGGTGACATCCAATTGGTGCGATGCGATCGCAGCCTTGACCTCGGCGATCGGTGCGAGCACGGCGAGCATCGCGCCTCGATCGCCCGACTGTTCCGCCATGAGCCGACCTCGGACCCTCGCAACTCGATGAAACTCAGGAGGAGTGAGTCGACCGGCGGCACACAGGGCGGTCAGTTCACCAAAACTATGGCCACCGACCATGACGGGCACGACGCCAAACGAGTGGAGAACTCCGAGCATGCTCAGGCTGACCGCCCCGAGTGCCGGCTGAGTTGCGTCCGTGGCACGGAGCGCGAGTTCTTGATCAGCCTTAGCCTCGGCGGTGTATGCCGAGGTAGGATAGATCAAGTTGTTCAGGGATATGGAGTGGATCGGCCCCAACGCATTGGCATCAGTGACCGACTGCATCGCTTGAGGGAAGAAACAGGTGAGGTCACGTCCCATCCCTACATATTGCGATCCCTGTCCAGGGAAGAGGAATGCCAATTGGCCGCGAGCTGGGCCGCACCCGTAATAGATCCCATCAGGGTGGCTTGCAAACGGCTTGCCCTTGGTGGAGTCGATCAATGTGATCGCACGCTCAACCAGTTTCGCAATGTCGGAGACCCCCCGATCGACAACCAGGATGAGACGCTCGGCGTCCTCAACCCGAAAGCTTGCCCGAGATTCGGCGGCAACTCGGCGGAACTCCGACTCTTTGAGAGCCGTCGTGAGAGGCTTGAGCTTGAGCTTGAGCTTTAATCCCTGCGAATTTGAGGCGGAGAAGGCCAGGATCTGGGTTGCGCCGTCCCAGGGCGCTTCGGGGAGCGTCGCATCGACTTCTTCCAGAACACAGTGGAAATTACTGCCCCCAAATCCAAAAGCGCTCACTGCTGCCCGACGCGGATGGTCAGCGCTGGGCATCCAAGGGCGACTCTCGACGTTCACATAAAACGGAGAGCTCGGCTCGGCAAGGATCTCGGTTGGGGTCGTGATTTTTGCAGTCGGTGGGATCACTTTATAATGGAGTGCCAATGCCGCTTTGATCAGCCCGGCGACTCCGGCGGCGGCCTTGGTGTGGCCGATTTGCGACTTGACCGAGCCGACCGCACACCACTTGTCCGACCGACCGGTCGAGCGGTAGACCTGATCGAGCGCCTTGAGTTCGGTGGCGTCCCCGACTTTGGTCCCGGTCCCGTGGGCTTCGACCATTTCGATCGTGGCCGGCGAGACATCGGCAATTGCATAGGCTTGCCGGAGCGCTTTGGCCTGACCAGCGGCCACCGGGGCGTAAACGGCTTGTCCTTTGCCGTCGCTGGAGGAGCCAACTCCTTTGATGACCGCGTAAATTTTGTCGCCGTCACGACGGGCGTCATCGAGCCGCTTGAGGGCCAGAATTCCCAGGCCTTCCCCGAGGATCGTGCCATCACCACTTGCGTCAAAGGGACGCGCATCACCTGTGGGTGAAAGTGCAGGTGTTTTACTGAAGCACATGTACATGAAAATGTCGTTAAACGTATCTAGCCCACCGGTCAGCACCATATCGGAGCGACCGGTGGCGAGTTCGAGGAGGGCCAGGTGGAGGGCTCCTAGCGAGCTGGCGCAGGCGGCGTCGATCACGCAGTTGGTGCCGCCCAGGTCCAATCGGTTGGCGATGCGTCCAGCGGCGACGTTGCCGAGTAGACCCGGGAACGAATTCTCCTGCCAACCGACATAGCTATTAGCAATCCGATCGACAACTTCGTCGGCAATTGGGCCAGTGATCCCCGACGCGGTGAGAGCCCGCCTCCAGATGGGATGGCCCAGTCGAGCCCCCAGCGGGATCACCAATTCCAGGGTTCCCGTCACACCCAAGATGACGCTGACCCGGTCCCGATCGAACTCGCGCGAACCACCGTAGCCCGCGTCATCGAGCGCGGCCTTGGCGACCATTAGGCCGAGCAGTTGAGTTGTGTCGGTGGCATCGATATTTGCAGGGGCGATGCCGTAATCAAGCGCTGGGAAATCGACGGGGCTGAGGAAGCCCCCCCGGCGTGCATATGTATGGTCGGGGCTCTTGGGATCGGCGTCGTAATAGTCTTCGACCCGCCAGTGGGTTGCCGGAACCTCGGTTATCGCATCAACACCATTGCGGATGTTGGACCAGTACGTGGCGAGATCGCCCGCCTTGGGGAACAGGCAGCCAATGCCGATGATCGCTACCGGTACCGAGGGGGTCTTATCGGCCGAATTCAAGGGACTGATTCCTTCGGTTCGTCGAACCAGACGGCGGGCTAGGAGATCGGCAACGTCGGTTGGAGGGTGATTTAATCAGGCAGAGAAGGGGGCCAAACGCGTGTCGAGTTCGGTCCGAGACAAAGGAGAAAGCCTAGGGACACTCGCCGGCAGAGCGATGCCCTGGACTTGCAGCAGTTGGGCACGGATCAGAACCGCAGCGCCATAGAGCAGGTTGCGGGCGACGTCGGCCACATGCCGCGACTCAGGGCGTTCCAGTTCCGATCCTTTGACCCACTCATTGAACGCGGCCATGGCGGGCCCACACCAGACTTGATAATCAACCGCGCGCCCTACCTCGCCCGAATTCGCCCAGTGCGAGCTTTGACCGAGATACCATCGGAAGCAAAGCGCCATCTTGTGTCGAGGCTCGCGCTCGGCCCGTTCGATCTGGCGAGGGTCGCGCCGCTCGAAGTAGCTGCGAGTTTGCTCCCAGATCGTGGCCAATGGGGCGCGAAACACGGTCTTTTCCAAGGAGGCTCGCTCGGTTGCGGGGATCTGGTCGATCGACTCGCAGGAGCGATAGAGTTCGTAGAGCTTGGCGGCACGCATGGCGAACATTGTACCACGCTTGAGGACCTGGACCTTCACACCCATCTCAAACATATCCGCAGCGGGTGCCATCGCGATATCGGCTTGCTGCGCCTGGCAGAGCATGGTCCGCACTGTATCCGAGGTGCCGGATTCCACACACGACTGGTGGACACTGCCGACCACCAGATAGTCGGCACCCATTGCGAAGGCGGCGGTCGCTGACCACGGGGTCGCGATCCCGCCGGCAGCCCCGATGCGGACAGGGTTGTCGAAGCCAAATTCGCGCTGGAGGCGGTTCCGGAGTGAGATCATGGTTGGGATCAGAACGATGGCCGCCTGATTGTCGGTGTGGCCGCCGGAGTCGGCCTCTGCGGTCAGGTCGTCGGCCATCGGAACGTATTCCGCCCAGTTCGCCTGTTCAGGCGTGATTTGGCCCGATTCGACGAGTGGTTTCAACAGGCGACTTGGAGCCGGTGCCAGAAACTTGGCGGCGACTTCCACACGTGAAACCTTGGCCATTACTTTGTTGTCGGCCACGATCGTACCCGACGGCTCACGACGTAGTCCTGCGGCTCGGTATCGTACGACCTGGGAGGTCAGATCAAGGTAGGCGGAGGCTTCAACCAGCCGGATCTGATGTTTGAGATAAAGGTCAACCACGGCCGATTCGAGGTCGGGCTCATTGGGGCTATGAATCAGGTTGAAGCCAAAGGGGGACGAGTTCCCTAGCGAACTCTGGAGGCGAGTGATTGCCGCCTCAACGCGCGGGATTGGCAGTCCGGCGGCTCCGAAAATGCCGAGCATGCCGGCCTTGCCCATGGCTTCGGCAATCTCGACCGAACCAATCCCGTTCGCCATCGCGCCCGAGACATAGGCATACTTGAGCCCATGGTCGCGACGAAAGCTGGCGCTACCGATCTGTTCGGGATTGACGGGGGGCAGGTATCCGAGCACCCGATCGACATCGGTAGGAGGGGTGGATGGGTCACCCTCGGCGAACTCGACCGCTCCGCCGCGTTCGACGATCCAAAAGGGGTCGCGAACCCGTTCGATCGCTCGCTCCAAGGTCTCAGCGTGCGTCGTCGGGACCACCACCATGCGTACACCAACCTGAGAAACGAGAAAGGTTCAAGTTGCAGGCTCTTCCAGCTTCGCTCACTGTCTTAACGAGACAACGGGAGTCGAGCGCATCGCCTCAATCGCCATGAATTTCCCAGATCGGCACGCGGCCGAGGTGGGTTACCTATCGAGGTTGTCGGCAGGGATGACGGAGAAGGCGGGAGGAGCGGAGCGTACTTCCGACACGTTCCACCACGATTAAGGAACGTAATTATGGCCGAGAACGAGGCCCAATTGCAACTGCCCGCCGTCCTGAACGCTCCTTTTCACCCCAATCGCGCCAGGTTTTCCTCCACGCTGACATGGACGATCCGGCCCTCGACACGCAGGCGACCGGCCGCGAAAAGCTCGATCGCCTCAGGAAGCGCCTGGCACTCGGCTTCGAAGACGCGGGCGGCCAGTGTGGTCGGGTCATCGGTCGCGAGGACCGGGACTGTCTTCTGAAGGATGATCGGGCCGGTGTCGAACGATTGGTCGGCAAAATGGACGGTGCAGCCTGAGACTTTGACCCCTGCGGCGATTGCGGCCTCGTGGACAAGGTGCCCATAGGCACCATGCCCACAGAAGGCGGGAATCAGCGAGGGGTGGATATTGATCACTCGGGCGGCGTAGTCAGCGGGAATGTCGAGCAGGGCCAGAAAGCCGCCCAGGACCAGGAGGTCGGCCTGGGCATTGCGGACGGCGGTGAAGATCTCGCGACCGAAGTTTTGGACTGACTTGCCTTTGCGTTCGATGACCGAAGTCGGAATCCCCGACTTCTTGGCTCGCTCGAGCGCGCCGATACCTGGCTTATTGCCGATGACCAGAACGATCTCGGCCACCAGGCGACCGTCGGCAATCCGGTCGATCAGATTCTGAAGGGTGGTCCCTCCCCCCGATGCCGCCACTGCCAAGCGGATCGGGGGGGTAGTGAAGGGAGGGTTGCGGGGCGGGCTTGACGGCATGCTCATGCCTCGCTAGTGAAGGCTGCGAGCACTCGGACGCAACGATCGCAAAGGCTCGGGTGCCGGGCTGAGCCACCGACCGTTTGTCGATAGTTCCAACACCGTTCGCACTTGAGATGGGTGGACTTGGAGGCGTGCACGGTCAACTTTTGGTTGTCCTCGCCCGACCGATGCACGATGACCAGGTCAGAGACCATGCAGATGGTCAATAATGTGGCCCGATTGGATTCGAGGAGTTGGGCTAGTTTGGCGTCGGACGTCACGATCGCGACGGCTGCTTCCTGGGCGCTGCCAATTTCCTTCTCCTTGCGGAGCCCTTCGAGGGCGACTAGGATCGACTCGCGAGCCTCACGCAACGTGTCCCAGCGGGCGGCGAGTTCCGCGTCCTCAAAACTCGGGTCGGGAGTCGGCCAGTATGCCAGGTGGACACTCGCGGGCTTGGTCGCCGATCTTGGGGTCAGATCGAAGATCTCCTCGGCCGTGTGAGGCATGATCGGGGCGAGCATGGTGACGAGGGTCTCGTGTAGCTTGGCCATCACGAACTGAGCGGCTCGCCGCTCGGCTCCTTGGGCAGCTTCGGCGTAGAGGCGATCCTTGAGGACGTCGAGGTAGAAGCTCGACAGGTCGACCGAGCAGAATTGATAAATGCGTTGTGAGGCCCGGTAGAAGTCGAACGTCTCATACGCTGCTGTGACGTCGCGGATCAAGGCGTTCAACTGACCGAGCATCCAGCGATCGATCTCTTGAAGGTCGGCGACCTCGAAGCTAGCTGGGTCGAAGCTGGCGTAATCTTCCAGGTTGCCGAGCAGGTATCGGAACGTATTGCGGATCTTCCGGTAGGCTTCTGAGGCCTCCTTGATCCCTTTTTCGCTCATTCGGACATCTTCAGCATAGTCCATGCTCGCCACATAGAGCCGGAGGACGTCGGCCCCATATTGCTCGGTCGCTTTGACGGCGGAGATGGCGTTTCCGCCCGATTTGGCCATCTTCTTGCCGTGCTCATCGACGACAAAGCCGTGGGTCAGCACGGTCTGGAACGGGGCGACCCCATTCGCAGCGACCGAAGTAAGGATCGAGGATTGGAACCAGCCCCGATGTTGGTCGGACCCCTCGAGATAGAGATACGCCGGTCGGTTGAGCCCGTAGGTCGGCTCGTCAAGAACCGCTCGGTGGCTCGATCCCGACTCGAACCAGACATCGAGGATATCGGTCCCCTTCGTCAAATTTTCGACAGGGTACTTGGTCGTGTCGAGGTCGGGGGGGACGAGTTCGGCGACCGATCGCGAATACCAGGCGTTTGCCCCTTCGTTGCGGAAGAGGTCGCGGTAGAACCGGACTGAGGTGGCGGTCAGGTGTTGGTAGCCGGTTAGCTCGCAGGTCAGCACGGGGATTGGGACTCCCCAGGCGCGCTGGCGACTGATGCACCAGTCGGGTCGACCGCCGACCATGGCATCGATCCGCGACTTCCCCCAACTTGGCAGCCAGCGGACGCCGTTGATCGCGACTAGTGTCTGTGCCCTGAGCCCCTGATGCTCAACGGAGATGAACCACTGCGCGGTCGCTCGAAAGATGACCGGCTTCTTACTCCGCCAGCCGTGGGGATAGCTGTGTCGTAGCGGCATTTGATGATAGAGGACACCAAGTTCTTCGAGCTTGGCGACAACCTCGGGATTGGCGACAAACACCCCTTTCCCGACCAGCCAATCTGGGGCCTCGTCGGTGAATCGACCGGTCGCATCGACGGGGCTCAAGGTCGGCAGGCCGTACTTTTGGCCAGTCATATAATCTTCGGCACCGTGGCCAGGAGCGGTATGGACCAGTCCTGTGCCGTCCTCCGCGCTCACGTAGTCGGCCATGACGAGTCGACCGGTCCGGGGCAAGAACACATGCTGGTATGTGGACGATTCGAGTTCAGCCCCTTTGAACCGGGCAACTTCGGTGACCTCGGTGATCCCCCGTAAGCTGAGGACCTTATCGACCAGAGCTGCGGCGAGAACCGCCTGGATCGTCTTGCCTGTGGTGGGATCGACGAATCGGACGCCGACATAATCAAGGTTGGGGTGGGCGGCGATGGCGACATTGGCGGGCAAGGTCCAAGGGGTGGTCGTCCAGATCATAGCGCTCCAGGGTCCATCGCCAAGGGCCGACGGCATCCCGGTTTTGAATGGGAACAGGACGAAAACGCTGGGCGAAGTGACCTCTTCGTATTCGAGTTCGGCCTCGGCGAGAGCGGTTCGGTCGTGGATATCCCAATGGATTGGCTTGAGCTGGCGGAAGACATAGCCCTTTTCGACAAGGTCAGCGAGGACGTCGAGAATACCCGCCTCGTAGCGACGGTCGAGTGTGAGGTAGGGGTGATCCCAGTCGCCCGAGACGCCGAGGCGTTTGAACTGGTCGCGCTGGATGCCGACCCACTTCATGGCCTCAACCTGACAGAGGGCCCGGATCTCGGTGGCCGCCATTCCAGCCGCTTTTGAGCCCAGATCCTTGGCGACCTTGTGTTCGATCGGTAGCCCGTGGCAGTCCCAACCGGGAACATACGGGCTATCATATCCACGCATTGTCAGATAACGAACGACAATATCCTTGAGCACCTTGTTGAGAAGGTGTCCCATGTGGATCTCGCCGTTGGCGTAAGGGGGTCCATCGTGCAGGACCCGCATCTCCTGGCCTTTACGAGCCTCGCGAATCTGTCCGTAGAGGTCTTGGTTCGCCCACCGAGCCTGGAATAGGGGCTCCTTGACCGTCAAGTTCGCCTTCATGTCGAACTTGGTGATCGGCAGGTTCAAGGTCTCTTTGTAAGGCTTAGCGTTGGTGGACATGATTGAATGGATCGGTATTAAGGTGACAAGAAGGAGTATTTGTCGAGCTAGAAGGGCGGTCACAGATCAGATCAGCCCAGCTCAGGGCATCGTCCTGGGGAATGATGGCGGAGGTGCCGTCCTGGTTTTTCGGCGGCACCGCCCCTTTCCCTAGGCTGATCTGTTAGGGAAAAAACGAATCAATCAATCCATCCGTTCCAGGACCTTTGTAACGATCGTCCGAAGCTTCCCTTCCGCAGATCGAGCGACGGCTAGAATATCTTCCAGCTTAGCCGGCTGAAGTGCATCGGGTAGGCAGAGGTCGGTGACGATCGAGAAGCCAAGAACCTTGAGGCCAGCGTGGACGGCAACCAGGACCTCCGGGACGGTCGACATGCCGACGACATCGGCTCCGATTGCGCGAAGGAAGCGATACTCCGCCCGCGTTTCGAGGTTTGGCCCGGTCACACCGACGTAGACACCGCGATGGGCGACGACGTTCTCTTCGAGTGCGATTTTGAGGGCAAGGTCCTGCAAACCACGGTCGAAAGGAGCACTCATATCCGGAAATCGGGGGCCAAGCCGTTCATCGTTGGGGCCGACAAGCGGGTTCACCGCCATCAAGTTGATCATGTCTTCGATGACGATCAGGTCGCCCTTATCGTGGAGCGGATTCATCCCTCCCGCCGCGTTCGAGACGATCAGTGTGGTGCAGCCAAGCTCTTTAAGGACACGAACCGGGAAGGTCACCTGGGCGGCGGAATACCCTTCATAGAGGTGGAACCTCCCCTCCATGGCCACAACCGACTTGCCCGCCAGGGTCCCTGCGACCAACTGACCGCGATGGCTCGTGACCGTCGAATGCGGAAAGTGGGGGATCTCGGAGTAGGGTATCGTGGCTTCGGTGAGGATCTCTTCGGCGAGTGCCCCGAGGCCAGTCCCTAGAATGATTCCTACGCTAGGGGTGCCATTCCAGCTCGACCGGATCGCGTCCGTGGCTTGATGAACTTCGTCCCACTTGTGGTAATGCATGGAGGCAAACGCTCAAGGGGAGGAGACGGAGTTAAGCCTCGGCGGCATGCCGGAGGAGTCGGAGGAAGCGAGGATCATTCCTGAGCGACTTCAGATCGGGGTCACGAGTCAGGTGTTTGAGGTGGCTATAGCCGAGTTCGAGCGCGCGTTGAAGAGCGGAGAGAGCAGGCTCGGCCATCCCCAGCATCGCGTAGCTGCAAGCTAAGTTGTACCAAGGGATTGGCCGTTCGGCCTGCAAGCGAACGAGCCGGCGATCGAGTGCCAGGGCCCGATTATACTGGCCTTTGGCGGCCAGGTTATTGGCGTGAACGCGAAGCGCATCGGTGTAAAATGGGTCACGGTCGAGAACCTTGGCGAGAAACTCGATCTCAAAATCGAGCTGAGACTGTTCGCGAAGCCGACGCGTGGTCGTGTCGCGGTCGCGGTTCTCAGCCGGCGAGTCATCGGGACGGTCGGATGCAGCGGCCATAGGTGCGACTCTCCCGGGCAAGCCAAGCGAGACGAAGTCGATGACGGAGCCAACGGTCAGGAGGGCCGCTCGGATTCCGGTCGTCGACTCATCTTAAGATCATAGCCGATCGTGGGCTCGGGCGCAAGGGGTCAACCTTGAAATCCGAGCGAAGGGGGGCGGGGAGGGCCATCTGATGACCCCTCCCGCACTCCGAAACATCACTCAGAGATCCTCAACCTCGTCATCTTCTTCTTCATCGTCGAAGTCGAGGTCATCGTCGTCGTCGTCATCATCGTCGAGGTCATCGTCATCCTCGTCGAGTTCGATCTCATCGATCTCGCTCATGTCGTCGTCTTCGAGGTCGTCATCGTCTTCGTCGATCTCGTCCTCCTCGTCGTCATCAAGGTCGAGGTCATCGTCGACATCGTCATCGAGATCCTCGGTGTCGTCGGCATCGTCTTCGAACGCCTCCTCCTCCTCGCCGGGATGGCGTGCGGTCAGGGGAGAGGTCGAGGGGAATTCGAGTAGTCCGACAATGCCTGTGTCCGCGCCTTCGAAGGTCGCGAGCATCTCCTCACGGTCCCGCATCACGTCAGTCCTCATGCCAAGGGTTCGGTGTGGATTCAAACCACTATTCTTCTGTCGCGGTCGAAGGTTCATACTCAGTTTTACCTTGTGTCCTGGGAACGAGGTCCCCAGATCGGAGCAATACAGGTAGTCGGGGGCACGTACGATTGTCAAGTCGGGAAACTCATCACTCAGCGGATTTTAACGGTCAGGGCCGACCGCTCACCTGTTCGTTAAAGTCGCACAAGCTGACCTGTCGCCACCGAACGAGCGATCGCTTCGAGGAGCCGAACCGTGTCGAGAGCCGCTTCGCCAGGGCAGCAAAGTGGCCGGTCTTCCACGATCGCAGCGACAAAATTCCCATCAATTGTCTCCACCGGCTCACCCAGGGGAACTGTCCGAGCCGGTCGGCCATCGATCGCCTCTTCAAACGTGTGCTCGTCCACTCGCAATCGGCCACGCTCCCCGTAGTACTCCAGTTCAAACCTGGAACCGTCGGTAACTCCCGATAATGCCAGTGTCGCCGGAGTCCCATCGGCCAGGCGGATTGCCGCCGCAGTCACCACGTCGAGCCCCGAATCGAGGCGACTCTGGATCGCCGCAACCTCGTGAGCTGACTGTCCGGTACTCCACAGGAGCGCGTCGAGCAGGTGGTCACCGCTGTCCGCCAGGATGCCGCCGCCAGCCACTTTGGGGTCAAACCGCCACGAGTGCTCCGCGCCCGAATGCATCGTCAGCCAGGGCTGAGCTAACGTGGCGGTCACCAGGCGGATCGGCCCGATCGCCCCTTCCGCAATCCGAGCTTTCGTGGCAGCAAGACTCGGTAAGAGTCGGAACTGGTGTCCCACCCCAACTTTACGTTGACGACCTCTCGCCAGGTTAACGATATCAGCCGCCTCTTGCGGGTTGGTCGAGAGGGGCTTCTCTATAAAAATGTGACAACCGGCCCTCAATGCATCCATGGCGGGATGGTAGTGAGCCAAGTGGGGAGTAAAGATGGCCAGAGCTTCAGGCTTGGTGGCGCGAATTAGCTCGAGGTGGTCGGTGAACGAGGGGATATCCGGGCCGGCCTTCGCGCTGAGGGCGAGGGCTGCAGCCTGGTCGGGGTCGGCGGTCCCAACAATGCAGACGCCGGGGATCTGCCGGAGCCGGTCCAGGTGGACACGCGCCGCATGACCGCAACCGACGATCCCGATCCGTAACTCGCGAGCCGCCATAAAAACAAACCCTCGAACACCGCGACTCTCTTTCGCCTAAACTCGGAATGACCATAGCATCAATCCCTCGTCCGCGCGTCAAGAGATTATCCGCGAGGGTCAAGTCCTCAATTGCCGAATTTGAGAGAGGGTTGCGATTCCGGAGCCCGACAGGATCGACCGACCGTCGCTCTCGGCCCGCTTGACGTGGGCTCCCGACGGGCTATATGATAAGGATTCACCCGAAAGATGGTGCGTGTGGCCTAGCGGTTAAGGCACCAGATTGTGGATCTGGATATCGCGGGTTCAAATCCCGTCACGCACCCTGAATGAGATGGGTCTGGGGGCTCGCTCGGCTCCCTGGTGAGAGCTTCCGAATTGTCAAAGAGTAGAGCGTTCTCTCAAAGTTCCGAATCGGGCAGATGTGGTGCCCCGCCTTGGTCGTTGATCTCATCTGTCTCGTTTTGAGAGGATGTTGAGTCTGGATTTGCGGGCTTGGGCAGGGTCTTCAAGCGTTTCTCGGACTGATCTTTCAGCTTTTCCAGACTTCGGATCCGCCGCTCGCGGCTCGAAACTTCGCGTTCCCACTTCGTAAGTTCCTTATCGGCCACGTGGAACTCGCCTTGCATGGCTCGCTGGTGCTGCTCGTGGTTCTCGTCCTTAAGGACCTCCACGCAGGCTTGGAGATCTTCGAGTTGCTCCAGGATCAGTTTTCGGATTTGGGTCCGAGCCTTTTCGAGCCAGTCGGGCTCCTCTTGGTGGAGATGATCGGGGTCGAAGGGGTACGAACTATTGTCGAGCCACTCATCGCGTGGAACCCCCAGGAGTGCGAGCGCCTTCTGTCGAGGCCCCAGTGCAAGGACCCCTGTGAACTTCTCGGACTCGACCAGCCCGAGCAGGAGTCGCCATCGCTCGATCAGATAGATGGTCCCGTGAGCCGTCGTCTTGAGCCGAGCCACGACCATCCCCGGCTGCCTCATGATCCTCAGGGCCAGCTTCTCCACCCGATCCCGCTGATCCACATCCCAAAGCTTTTCCACCCGACGAGCCAACCAATCCCGCCGCTCTTGGGCTTTCCTAGAGGCACGCCCGAGGTATGCACGCTCGATAACGAGAGCCTCGGCATAATGACGAAAGGACAGATCCGGGAACGCCTTCAATAAGGCATCGGAGTGGCAAGAGCAGATTCTGAGTGACATCATCGTAGTCCCGTAAAAGAGGTGCAACATCGCACTTTCTGAAAATTTGATCGGCTTGCGGTACATCGGGGCTTTGGGATATCTGGAAATTTTGCTGGGATTGTTCGTTTGATTACTATGAATCATGTTGGCATATTAGGTTTTGATTGCGGCTATTTATCCCAGCGGTTGTCGCGCGTAGGAGAGTTGCGGATTGCCCAAATTCCCCCATCGCCCGTTCTGCGTCGAGTACTCGGAGGGCCCCCGCTGGCCTTCTCCCGATAGTGGAGACAGAACTTGGCATAGGGTTCCCGCCCGATCCGCCTGAACTATCGGAGCCAAATTTGCTCGGGGCAATAGGCAAAGCAGGTGACTTCTTGTACCGTTTTCAAATGATGCGGTCGCTGTCTTTTGTGTTAACGTTTCAGTTCTCGCGACTTGTTTGGGGATCGTCAAATTGATTGTCATCCGCATCGTGTATTCCCTGCGTTATTGTCACAGGTAGCATTGTCGGACCTTACGAGGCAACATGAAACTGGTTTTCTAGAGTTTCCACTTGGTAATCTTGATCCATGTTTGTTTTTGGCATCGTCATGGCATTGGTTGGACCCTAATGCGGATTTCTAAATCGAGGTTGGAGTTTTGGACTGAGAAACTGGAGAACAACGATCGACCTGATCCGGAAAAGCGGGCGTCATTGCATGCCATTGACTGGGATTTCTTGATTATTTGGGAATGTGAGTTGAATGATCTAGATGGCTTGGTCGTTCCTGTTCATGATTTCTTAGGACGATGCCGATGCGTACGCTTGAATTATTCGCTGGTGCGGGTGGGTTGGCCCTGGGGATCTCCAGGGCTGGCTTTCGGCATTCGGCAGTGCTTGAGAAAGACAGGAACGCATGCGAGACCAT
>JANXSX010000024.1 GCA_025356475.1 Isosphaeraceae bacterium
ATCGATCGTCAAACCGCTAGGCCCGTCAATGTTTAACTCGGGAGTGCGCCAGCTCTGGATAAACTGACCATCGCGATCGAACACCTGAATTCGGTCGGTCAGGTCGCAGAGGTAAAGGCGATCCTGAGTATCAAACGCGGCCACCCGAGGTTTATGGAGCCATCCGTTCTTGGTCCCCTGCAACCCCCAGACCAGCTCCGGCGTGGAATCGTCGCCATGATCGCATCCCGCGCACAGCAATGTGCTGAGAAAGACCAGCGAATAAGTGATGCATTTGGTCATTGACGCAGGATCGTCGAAGTGTTGGGCCCGTCGTGTCAGGGCATTATGACAAAGGTCATAGGTCGGACGCAAGTCCGAGGCATTTCGTTGTCATAAGATTTTTGATGACGCCGGCTAACCCCGAGGTCGAGTGAGGGTTATTGGTACACTCAGACCGTGTTCTGTCATCTCTCGCCAAGGACGGAGGGACTTTGGTGAGCCCCTGGACGGCTTATCTTTTCTGAGGAGATCACAGTGCCACGATGGGTGGACGTTTGCCAATGGGTTGAGATTGAAGAAGGGCGCGCGATCGCAGTTGAGGTCGACGGCCTGGCGATCGCGGTCTATCGGCATGACGATAAACCCTATGCGTTGACGGACCGCTGCCCACATGCGGGAGGCTCGATGGCGGGAGGGTGGGTCGAGGAGAATGAGGCGATCTGCCCGCTCCATCGGTGGAGATTCCGACTCGTATCGGGGCGTTGTACTTCGGGAGGGGCGTCGTTACATCGTTTCAAATGCGAAGTGGGAGAGGAGGGAATGGTTCGAATCCAGGTATGATCTAATGCAATAGAGATGTTGGAATCTGAGGCGGGATTGCGGCGGATGAGCTTCTCCAGGATCGCGGGATTCCAGCTTGGTATCGTTGTTGAGTACCCTGACGACCTACCCTTGACTTCGATTCGAGTCACATGATTTGCAGGATTCCCCGAGTGCCGCAGGGCGGGTTGTCCTCTCGGTGGAAGCGTCCCAAGGAACCGAATACGGCCGGCTGGTTCGGTTTTGGGGCCGGCCATGGTATCGTCAGGAATGGCATTTCGGTTTGGAGTACCGATCGTGGATGGTATCCGAGATGAAGCGGCACCATCATGTGATTATCGCGGTCGTTCTAGGGCTTTTCTTCTGGGTGGTTTGGTCGAGTCTCCGCGCCGGTCGCGGACCGGCTGCACTCAATCAGAGCCCGTTCCTTGGTGATGTGATCGAGCCAATCACCATCGTCGAAGCCATGTCTTTCGATGACGGAGGTAGCAAAGGCCTTCGGATTTCAGATGCGCGGGGGAAGGTGAAAGATATCTGTTTAGAAGACACACGCATGTGGGAAGCCGATCCTCGGATTCTCGAAGGGCACCATAATATTATCCTGAACAGCTTTTTCCCTGATGGCAAACACGCCCAGCGGGTGCCGATCTCGGGGGTCGAAGAGCGGGCGTTGCTCGGTCTACTCGAGCGATGGGTTCATCAGGAACCGGATGCTGAGGAACTGGAACGGCGGCTCAGGATCTATAAGCGAGGGGAAATGAGCATTGACGCCTTTTGGTCAGGCCTGCCGGATCGGTCTCGTGAGAAAGGGATAGCGATAAGTATCCTACGCACGCTACGAGCCAGAAATTGATCAGCATGTCATTAAATGTATGGATAATTAGCGTGCATCGAATTTTCTTGGGACACACCGACTGGTCGGTGTGAGACAGTCCGGCAAGGGCTCGGGATGATCGATTTACAGCCAGACTTTCAACCGCCCTCTGAGTACTTCGGGCAATCGCTTCTCGACGATCCGGGCGATTTGATCCGAATGCATCCGCGTACTAAAGTGTGAGGCAACGATCACCTCATTCTTGAAAAGATCTGCACGCGTGATGATATCGTCGAGATGGGTATGGCCGAACTTGTGGATCACGCTTGCTCGTTCGCCAGGGGCGACGAAGGTCATCTCCATGATCAGGATTTCTGCCTCATAGATGGCAGGATGAGCATCAAGACCTTGGGGAGCGGTATCGCCCATGTACACGACCTTGGGGAGCCGGACCTCAGCGGAAACCTCGGCTCCGGCGAGTCGGGCGTCACGGATTTCATGTTCCGACATACCGAGAAACTCGGGTTTGAGCTTTTTACGGCGTTCCCAGATCAAGAAGCCCACCGAGGGAATCGTATGTTTCGTGGCAAAGACGGTGGCGACTAGCTCACGTGAGAGTTCGATCTCCTGGCCGGGCTCGACCCCAACCAGGTTTACTGGAAGGCGGCCTCGGTCGAGTCGCTCAAACGCGCGAAGCAACATCTTCACGCCTTCGAGAGCATCGGTCGGCAAATAGATGGTGGGGGGCTCCATCTTCATCATTCGCCGGCGAGCCACATAGACGGGCAGGGCGGCAATATGGTCAAGGTGCGCGTGCGATACAAACCAGTTCGGGGTCGACATGAACGACCAGGGCTGAACCCCAAGATCAAAGCCCAGCTTCAGCTCGGGAATCCGCCAGTAACTCTGTACCGCAGCGCGGGAGTAGCCCTCAATTGTCAGGGTCTTGTGAACCAAGCTCCGCACCGGCGCGTTATCCACCGGGTGGTCGAGCGATTCGACCGTCGCTTCCATGTCCGCCGCCAAGAGAATATCCTCAGAAGCTCAATCCGAATTCAGGCCGCAGGGAAATCAGCGGCCTGCGAAGTCTGCTATCGTAACCGAAGTCGGCCTACCGTTCATAATGGTGACGGTCAGAACCATCGAAAAAAGCCACTTTTCATGCAACAGCGCCTGAACCTGCGTACACTTCCACATGGGCAAGGGTCGTTGCGACCGAGCTTCTCGATTAGCTCCTTCTCTCCGTGGACGATGCGGAATCCGCGCTTGACATGAGACTCGCTAAGGGTAGCCTCGTCGGCGTTTGGACATCGGCTCGAAAGCAAGAATCCTCGAATATTGGCGGTCGCATGGCACACCTCCTGGTGGATCGTTCCCCGGTCATCGTTATTGGCCCTGCGTATCTCGATCGCGTGATCCGGGTGGACCGATCGCTGGTCGAGCTGTCGCAAGGGTCACCGCTCGATCAGAGTGTGGACGGAACCTGGAGGTTCGGATCGGGCCTGAAGATTGTCGATAGTGCCGGCGGTATCCTCCAACTTGACCTTCCTGCGACCTGGCCTGGCCCCCAAGGGGTCATCACATTATCCAGGCCCCTACTGAGTTCTGGAGAGAGGCACGTCATTGGCCTTGAGTGGCACGACGACCTTGGGGGCATGGGTGCCGGGTACGCCGGGGCGTTTGGGGCCAAGCTCATGAGCGCTCTTGGACCTGTGGGCGACCCGATGAGTCAGGCAATCCACCAATTGCTGGAATTGGCCGGCATCGAGCATCGGCCTGTGCGAATCCCCGGAACCATGGCCGACTGGACCTTACTGATCTCGAGCGGAGGGTTCGGCGACAAGCTGCCGATTGGATTTCGAGGCTGCCACTCCTCCTGGACAGAATTACCCAGTGAGCTGGCCCAATCATGCCAGCTCAGGATTGTCGCCGCTTTGCCGAACCGACTGGCCGAACAGGCTTTACGCACACCAGGAGCCCAACTTCGCATGTTCGCGCCGGCCATGCGGAACGTCCTCGACCGAGATCGACCGATTGAAGAGTTCTCGGACGCCATCAATTTGCTCGCCTGCAATCGTCAGGAGTGGGATCAGCTCGCGGACCCAGATCGAATCGACTCCCAGGTTGATATTGTGGCAATCACCAACGGCCCGCTCGGAAGTGCCATCCGCTATACGAACCTGAGGGGGCATCGCACTGAGCTCGCGGTGCCCGTCTTTCCACGGGCTCGGCCGCCCCTGGATACGAATCGAGCAGGTGAGGCTTATGCGTCGACTCTCGTGGCGTCACTCCTTAATCAAGGTTGGACGGGCGGGCGCGTCACTTCGGATGTCATCGAAAAGGCCGCGAGCCGAGCAACCGCAGCAGCGGCCCTGGTGCTCGACCGCCGAGGTTTTGGGTTCCCGAGCCCCAGCGAGATTGATCTCGCGCTAGCCAACGGTCGGATTGACTGAGAATCGACCGGGTCCGGCGACTTCGTTACAATGCTGCCGTTGTTCCAGGATCACGAAGTCTCAAGGAGGCTACTGATGACATTTTCGGCCCCTGTTCGCAGTCTGGCCGCGCTCCTGACCAGTGCTGCTATCATCAGCATCGCCTTTTGGCCGGCTCAGGCTCAGGATCCAGTCGAGAAGCAGGTCGGGAAGGCTTCGGTTCAGGATGCACTCCTCAAGCCGGTGATGATCCCGTTCGGCGAGCCGACTTCCTTGGAGGCTGTGGCCGCATATCTCGCAAAGACGCTGGGCATTCGCGTTGCGATCGATCGGGCGGCTTTGGATCGACTCGAGATCTCTCTCAAGGAGGAGGTTCAGCTCGAATTGGAAGGGGTCCGGCTCAAGACGAGTCTGAAGCTCTTGCTCGACCAGGTGTCGATGACATTCAAAGTGATTCCTGAGGATAATCTTCTCATCTTCACCGACAATTTCGGGGTTGAGGACCCTGCGGAACGGACGCTCGCCGAATTGAAAGCACTCCACCTTGAAATGCACGACCTCCAGGACGCGGTTGACGAGATTCGCCAGACTCTGGGGATCGCCAACGGAGGTGCAAGAGTTCGCAAGCCGACGATCATTGAAGAGATGCCGGAGGAAGATGGCAAGCCTGTCGAAAAGCCCTCGCGAAGCCGACCTGGGCTGTAATACTCGAAAGACGTGAATTTCATGATCAAGACGTCGCCTCGGACTGAGCTCTTGCGACGTCCCCTCGTCGATCCGATCCTGGGTCAGGTTGTCGAGCCAAGGAAGACACTCCGCCGCACGTTCGGCTGGCTAGCCGATCCTCGAAGTGCTGTGCTTTTAACCCTCGGCTCGGTGGTTGTCGTCGGTGGAGGCCGGAGACTGGCCCAAGCTTGGAACGCGCGCCGGGCCATTGCGCGTCTTGACGAGCCCGAAGTGACTCCAGCCGAGATCGTCGCCACCGCTCAGTTCGGTCGAGCCGGCCTGAGGCAACTCTTCGAGATCCTCGCGACTTCCACCAAGGCCGAACTCCGCGAGGCGGCCGGCAAAGCACTTTCCATCCTCTGGACCCAAGACGAACTCATCGCCGAGGAGGAGAAAGCCCTCGTCCTGCGTGGTTTCAAGGCGGATTGGCAGGCCCGTCGCCGCTACCCGAGGCGACTGCAAGGCCCGATCCCCATTTCGGTCAGCTATGGAGTCCCGTTCCTCAATAGTGTGGGCGAAGGTAATGTTCCTCCTCGACTCGAGTGGGCACACCGGATTCTGGGAGCGGAACGCGTCAGCCTCGAAGAGTTTACTCCCTGGAAACCGGGCCTCGCGCGTGCTGAGTTCACGATCCTTCCCGCCGATTATGCATCAAATGGCCCACACCGGTTGGCGCTTCACGCCAAGGTCCGAAGTGTCGAGTCGACGAGTCGCTGGGAGTTGGATTTGCCCCACTTACCGTTCCAATTCGAACTCGACCCTCTGCTTGAGGTTGGCTCGCTTCGCACCATGCCCGACGAACATCGGGCGGCCCAGTTCGATCAATCTGTAAGCCTAGAGACGGAAAACACGGAGGCCGGCGCGTCGACGTACCTCGTGCTTAACGACGACTTTGCGCTCCGCAACCCTCCCAGGCTTATTGTGCAGACCCCGTTACCTTCGGACCTGGCCCACACGATCGCGATCGAGTTCGAGGGCATCCCAAGCCGATTCGCAGCAGGTTCGGTGGTGGTTAGCGGGCAGGGGACAG
This sequence comes from Isosphaeraceae bacterium, assembly GCA_025356475.1. Classification (GTDB taxonomy): domain Bacteria; phylum Planctomycetota; class Planctomycetia; order Isosphaerales; family Isosphaeraceae; genus JANXSX01. The sequence goes on from JANXSX010000024.1 coordinate 5,804, forward strand.
CGGGGAAAACCAACAGTTCGACCCTCACCTTTCCGCTCCAAACGTCATCACCCGTACCGAATGATCAGATTCGAGCAACAGGAGAACAACGCATTCGCGTTGTCCTCACCCCATCCGATGAGCTTGGCTGGGCCGACCCGGCGATTCGATCGATTTGGCCAGGCGAGATTTCGACGGACTGGGTGCTGGCCAGGGTCGTCCGTCGTTGATCAGGAACATTCAAACTCCACGGACTTGCTCGCGTCTTGCCAATCGAGCCAATTGGCGAGCCTGAGCGGCTTCGTCGCGAGTTCGGTCGGCTTCGGTCTCCGAAACGAGTTGAGGAACTGGACGAGGGCGGTCCTGTTCGTCCATCGCGACGTAAAGGCCGTAGCCAACTGCAACTAGACGCGACTCGGACGCTCCCTTGGTCTCTGCTCTCACGTCAATTCGGGCTTCCAGCGACGTCCGACCGACGTAAGTGACTTCCGCGACGAATTCCAGCCGCTCACCGACTCGGACTGGACCCAGGAAGGTCATTGAGTCGAGGGCAGCCGTGACCATTTTTCCGCCCCCAACGTGTTTCAGAGCGGCGAGTGCCCCACACTCGTCCGATAGGTGGAGCATGACTCCGCCATGGACCGCCCCATAACTGTTCGCATGGGTCTGGTTGGTCAGAATCGCGAGAAAGACTCGCGAATCAACAGCGCGACGGGATTCGTCCGGCATGGTCATGCGATCCTGGAGTGGCACGTCAAAGCGTTCCCCGGTTATCCTACCGCAGATGATTGATACTGACCTCTTCGATCTAATCGATCCCGTCCTTGAGGGCCTCGGTGCCAAGCCAGAGGATGGCGAGGACTACCGAGATCCTCCACTCGACGTCTTACGGTACTACCGACGACCTGTTCGCCTCGGGCTAATCCCGATTATTGGCCAAGCCACGAGTGTCGTGGCCGTAATTCGCCAGCCGATCGACATTGGCTTCAGCGCATCCAGCTACCAAAAACTTTTGGGCCGGCTCGCTGGAGCAGTCAACCGTCGCTTTCCCCCCTGGCCGATCGGGCGAGGGATTTCGATTGGCCTCGTCGCGGTCGTCCTCACCCCCGAACCGATCCGACCCGACGACGAAGCCATTTTGAAGACCTCATTTGTCGGACTCGCTCGCCACCGAGCCATCCCACTCGGGGTGATCCGACTCAATCTGGGCCAAGAGGCCATGGCGGCCGCTCTGACGAATAGCCCCGACGACTTGTTCCCCGACGCGGAACAGATTGCCCTCAAACTCGCCGAACGGCTCCGCCGCTTCCTTCCGCTCTGGGAAGGGTGATCGGAGAGACCCTCAAGCCAAGTTGAGTTTGATCTTCCGTGAACTGAATTTTGGTTATCCAAAAATTTAAGTTGAACTCTTCGATACAATGCTTTATGGTGTTAAGAGCTTTACTTTAGACCAACAAGAAAATGGGTTTAGCCCAGACAGGAAAGGCCTTGATGACAATTCCATTGCGACGAGCTCGGCTGGCATTTACTCTGATTGAACTCTTGGTGGTGATCGCAATCATCGCGGTACTGATTGCCTTGTTATTGCCTGCGGTCCAAGCAGCTCGGGAGTCGGCAAGGAGGATCCAGTGCGTGAACAATATGAAGCAGATCGGGCTGGCGATCGCAAATTACGAGAGCACTCACGGCTGTATCGTATCGGGATATGTAAGCTCGACAGTTCCATTGACTCTCTTCCCCGTGTTGGGCTATAACCCGGACCCTCAGACGGGAGATAACGGCCCAGGTTGGGGGTGGCTGGCCTTGGTCTTGCCATATGCTGAACAGACTCCGCTCTTCAATGCCATAAATGTGAATCTGCCGACATGGGTGGCGGCCAACGGGACCGTAGTGAACGTCCAGCTCAACGTCTATCTCTGCCCTTCCGCAAATAATCCGACCCCCACCTGCAAGATGGTCGATGAGAACCTGAGTCTCTTACCGGTTTCGAGTACAAGTTTTGCTCGGGCGAACTACCAGTACAATCAAGGTTGGAATGACACGGGGATGCCTGCGTCCGTCAATTACGACGATCCAGTCAAGGGCAACAACGGTCCACTCTATCGCAACAGTCGGGTCACGTACGCGGCTGTGACCGACGGGCTGAGCAACACGATCGTCGCCGGCGAGAAATCGCCGTATCTTGCGGATGCCTCGTGGGTTGGGATCATTCCCGGATACCGCCACTTTGCGTACAATGCCTTCGCGAGCGCTGGGACAGGTGGGCTGGGCGTGAACTACGATTATGCGAGTGCAATTCTGGCATCACACAGCGGTCCATCCCTTTACGAGAGCCCCTTGGTGATCCACCCTCCAAATAGCCCGCTCGGGCATACAGACGAGATGTTTTCACTTCATCCCGGGGGTGCGAATGTCTTGATGGGTGATGGATCGATCCGATTCATCAAGCAATCGATCAATCTACTCACATGGCAGTCGATGAGCAGTCGAGCCAATGGGGAGGTGATCAGTGCCGACGCCCTTTAACACCCAACGATCTTCGATTGCTCAAGTCTTACGAAAATCATTTGTAGTCTTATTCTTGGTTGGGTGCGGGGAACCGTCATCGCGAGAACTGAAGAATCGGCAGGAATTCGAGGCGCTATTGACCGCAGTCGTCTTGAAGGATCGCAAGGAGTTGGAACGTGACGCACTGCGGATCGAGGCTCGCCGCTCTGAGGGCGAGCTCTCCGAATCCATTTATGCTGACCTTCAGGAGATCATCAAGAAAGCGCGAGCGGGCGACTGGTCTACTTCTGAGAAGGAAGCTTATGCGTTTCGGGAACGACACCCGTATTTTCAGTAATCCCACACTTGCCCGCCAGATCATGCGTCCAACAACCAAAGGAGATGTGGGAGCGCCTTGCGGAACGGCAAATCGTCGCGCGAGGACTCCAGGGCGGCGGCAACCCTCCGGGGTCCATCGAGCTCAGGGGCGTGAATAAATCTTGGTAACAAACACGTCATCGGCATGTCAAACGTGACACGAACTTCGTCCGAGTTGGACTCGGGCCTTTCCACGCGGATGACGCCTGGCTGATCATCTTGGGCCGTCGAGATCCTTGCGCCGAGAAGTCGAGATGTCGTCAATTTTGGATCGACATCGACATCGATCGCGATTTCGACTGGTCCTTCGGGGCCCTGGAACGTGGCAGTTAGCTTGCCTGGAGTCCGTTTTGGCGTCGCGTCGGCCCTCCAGCCAAGCTGTCCTGCAAGCCATGCCACGAGCCAAGCGGCGAGTCGTGGTGGTTGTTCAGTGAGGGATGGAGCAGAGACTCGGATTTCGACTACAGAGATTTTCCGCAACCGATCCCTATCGCAAGGAAGGTCGAAGCCTTGCGCCAGCAGTTCACGCCATTGGGAGATCCCGAACCAGGCTGTATCACGTGCGTGGGCGTTGATCGCGGGGTCGAGTCCAAGTCGGAGGGAGGCCACAGTGGCCCCCGGATCGGGCAGGTCAAGTATGAGACGCGAGCATTCCCCGGCGAGGTCCCGGAACAGGGTTCCGGCATTCTGGGGATCGTCGGCCCACCAGAGGATGAAGGGGAGATCGGCTTCCAACAGCGGGAGGACTGCGCCTGGGAGGAGTGAAACGGCGTCAGGCCCGGCATTCAAAATGATCAGCTCTGAGCAAACTTGGGGGAGCCCAGGGGCTGGGAGATGACACTGGGCTGACACGAGTGCGGTCACCTCCTTCGCCGAATCCGTCGTTCGATTCAGGACGATCGATCGCGATGGAAACCGGGCGGCCACGATCCCGAGCTCGTCTTCGAGTCTTTTAGAGCCTCCGCGTGGAGCGACCACCACCAGGTTGGCCAGTACGACCCGAGTCACGTTGGGATGTTCAAGCTCCGGCCCACCGATACGCTCTGCGGCGGGCCCCCACAGCCTCACTAGTTCCGTCTCGATGGCGCTCGGATCGACTTGAATCCCCTGACCTTGGAGGAATGCGTCGCTGGCGGTGTCGACAGACATTGGGCTCAAGCTCCAGGGAGGTTGGGAGGCAATTCCTCACGCATACGCATGCAGACCATTGCGATCGTCGTTTACTTGGGCGGAGATCCCTACGTCACTCAGAGTCGTCGCCAACCCCCCTCGCGATCGACCAGGCTGTTGGCGGCTTCAGGCCCCCAGGTCCCGGCAGCATACGGAATAGGAGCGGGTGAAACGCCGCTCGACCAAGAGTCGAGAATCGCATTCACAAACTGCCAGGCACTTTCCACTTCATCCGTACGTGTGAACAACGTTGGGTCACCGAGCATGACGTCGAGCAAGAGTCGTTCGTAGGCTTCGGGTGGGGGAGAAGCGAAGGCGGTCCCATAACGGAAATCCATCCGCACTTCTTGAAGCCGCCTACGTGATGCGGGAACCTTGGCCTGGAATGCCAGGCTGGCCCCTTCGTTAGGCTGGATACGGAGAACCAGCATGTTGCCGGCGGCAGCCTCACCCGCGTCGAACTCGAAGAGTCGGGTGGGTGGATTTTTGAACTGGATCGCGATCTCCGTGGCGCGTTTTGGGAGCCGTTTGCCGGTCCGCAAGTAGAACGGGACGCCCGCCCACCGCCAGTTCTCTAGAGTGAGCTTCATGGCAATGTAGGTTTCGGTCGTGCTCTCCGGCTTGACCCCTTTTTCTTGGAGGTAGCCGGCGACTTCCTTCCCCTGTGAGGAGCCGGCAATATATTGGCCTCGCACGACATTCTTAGCAACATCCTCGGCGCTCCAGCGGGGCAGGGCTTGGAGAACCTTCACCTTTTCGCTGCGCACCGCGTCTGCTGAGAGATTGACAGGGGGCTCCATCGCGACGAGGCAGAGGAGTTGCATCATATGGTTCTGAACCATATCGCGGATCGCGCCTGCGGTGTCGTAATACGCACCTCGGCCACCGGCCATGCCGACATCCTCGGCCATCGTGATTTGCACAGACTCGACATGCTCGCGGTCCCAAAGCGACTCGAAGATGGTATTCCCGAATCGAAGCGCCAGTATATTTTGAACCGTTTCTTTACCAAGGTAATGGTCGATACGATAGACCTGGCGTTCGTCGAGAACTTTGGAAACCTCGCCGTTGAGTTTCTGGGCGCTCGGCAGGTCATGACCGAACGGTTTTTCAATAACCACTCGGCTCCAGGGCCCGGCTTGCCAAGGGGAGTAGATCAAACCCGCTTTCCCGAGGCCTTCGAGGATCGTGCCGAAGAACTCCGGGGCGACCGCGAGATAGAAAAGCCGATTTCCCCGAGTCCCGTGCGATTTATCGATCTCATCGAGCTTGGTCTTGAGATTTTCGTAAGCGGTAGCATCATCAAACGTGCCTGAGGTGAACGCCAGTCGGGGGGCGAACTGGGGCCAGAACGCGTCGACGCCCGCTCCCGCAAATTCGTCGAGACTCAGCTTCATTTCTTCACGGAACTTGTCATCGGTCCAATCGCGTCGCGCGAAGCCGACGATTGCGCATTCCGCTGGCAGGTGACCTTCCCTCGCAAGTTGGAAGAACGCAGGAGCCAGCTTGCGGTGTGTCAAATCGCCCGTGGCCCCGAACAGGACCACCGCACAAGGTTCGGGGACCCGAGTCCGTGGTAGTCCCTGACGAAGCGGATTGGCTTCAGTGGTCGACATGATCGAGCCCGGGGTCCCGAGGAAGAAATTACGAGAACAATTCCAACGCGTTTAGTTTACAAATTCGATCCTACCCAGGGCAAGCGAGTCCGGGCCCTTCCACGTCCTACACACAAAGATTCGGCGTGCTCGGGTTGACCTGTTTTCGCGAACCGGATAGGGTTCATCGGTCATGGGGTCGAGAAACTTGAGGGTTTTCCGATTTCCGTGGGATTCTGCAATGATTGGATTGGACGCAAGGTTCAGTCCAATCGTAGGTTAGCTCGGCTGGAGATGGATCTTCTTGCCCCGCGAAACAGGAGGGATTCTCTGTGAACGTGCTACGTCGTGTCTCCATGAGATGTCGCCAGGTTTTGGCCGTATCGGCCCTCGTCGTTGCAGTTCCGACACTCTCCGCTGCCGACCCGCTCAAGACGGGTCCGATTGGATTCCAATCGCTTTCCGCTCTCAGTATCACGCAACCGAGCGGACTAGGCGCGAACGGGTTGGTCGTGGGTCAATTGAATAAGAGTGGCCAACTTCACGCGGCCACCGGTGTTACCGGTGCCCCGGTGAGCGACCTTGGCACCCTCGGCGGGAACTATTCTTCCGCGAGTGCCTCGAATGCATCGGGGACCGTCGTCGGCGAGTCGAATCTCGCGGACAATACAACGACTCGTGGTTTCGTGCTCCAGCCTGGCGGCACGATGCAAGACGTTGGCACCTTGGGTGGAAATACAAGCACCGCGACCGGGATCAACGATGCTGGCCAGGTTGTCGGCGGAGCCGCGATCGCCAGCGGGGAAACTCGCGGTTTTGTCCGATCGACCGGTGGCACCCTGACGAATGTCGGCACGCTGGGCGGGAATTATAGTATCGCCAATGGCATCAATGCCTTTGGATTGGTTGTCGGCCAGTCGAACACGTCCGGCGGCGATATGCACGCCTTTTCGTACAAGGGTGGTACGATCAAGGACCTGGGGACCCTTGGTGGCAACTTCAGTGTGGCCTCCGGGGTGAATAACAGCGGTCAGGTTGTTGGCCAGTCGTTCACCGCCAACAACGCCGCTGCTCATGCTTTCTTGTATGATGGCACGAAGATGAATGACCTCGGGACGTTGAGTGGTTTCAGCGCCAGTGCTGCCGACAGCATCAATAACTCAGGTCAAGTTGTCGGCAAGATGTATGGGATGCTCGACCCCAAGACCGGTAAGTTCCTCCAGCATGCGTTCATCTATAGCAATGGGGTCATGACGGATCTGAACTCATTGGTTCCCTCGAGTTCAGGTATGGTGCTGAACGAGGCTACCGGGATTGACGATCAAGGTCGCATCGTTGGGATTGGTACACTCAATGGAAAGTCACAAGCGTTCCTAATCACCGTCCAGACGGTTCCTGAGCCCACCACACTGGTCGCTTTTGGAATCCTCGGAGCCCTGGTCCTGGCAAGGAAGCTTCGCCAAGGCCATTGAGCAACGGGACGGAAAGAACGCCCCAGTTTCTCAGATATTCCCGAATCACTCTGCATTCGGAATGACATATCAGAACTCGTTCCTACGTTTTGCGTGGGAATGCCTTCCGGGGCGCTCTTGCGTCCGGTTGTGGACTTATGGGCGTGGCTTGAATCTCTCTGTCATTTGTCGTAAATGTCGGGATCGAAGTCGACATTGAGCGTATGACACATAGGAGAGTCATAGAAGCTTCGTCAAATCAATCCAACCAGAAGCAATCTCGCAGTTGAGAATACGTAGGAGGTCGTCCCGGCTGCGAGAATGATCCAAAGTGTGTCAATTTTAGTTCTCAGAAGTAAAACGATTGTGACAAGAGCGATCAGTAGCATAAGCGGGTCAGTGAGGGCAGCGGTGGCAAGTGGAATTGAAGCGGCGAGTAGAAGTCCTGCGCTAGCCAATACGACGGACTGTAGGACCATACGCACTCTAGGATGATCATATTTCTTGCCGACAAAGTGGACCAAGGGAATAACGGATAAGGCCGGACTGACCATTGCAAGCCAACCGGCGCATGCACCTGGGATGCCCAGCGCGTAGTACCCCACCGTCACCACGTAGAGTCCGACAGGACCGGGGGTCATGCGGGTGATCACAACAGCTTCGTTCAACTGTGTATCCGTCAGCAGTTGGCCTTTTACGACCAACTCCTCCCGCACAACTGGCAATGACGCAAGCCCTGCGAAGCTCGTGATAGTGGCCTTTAGCAATACGAGATACAACACGACAAGTTTCATCGTCTATTGATTGGTAAGAGTAGCCCCACAATGACGGCGGCAAATAAGATCTGTACCGACGATATGTTCATCAATGCTTTCGCTCCGAAGGCAAGACCGACAAGCATAAGGGGAAGAATCCAGTTGGTGCGTTTTACGTGCGGCTTAGCAATGGTCCAACAGGTGACGACCGTGATACCCACCGCCGCAGTTGTAGCTCCTTGAATGACAATCATCCACGTGGGGTTGCGACTTATTTGATTGAAACCGACAGTCATTAACACCACGATTATGGCGCAAGGAACGGAAGCAGCAAGCAAAGCGACGACGGCACCCGTAAATCCCCTGAGAACCCAGCCCACACTGGTGCAGAACGCAAGAAGATTAGTCCCGGGTGTAAGTCGAGAGAGGGCATAACAAAGCCCGAACTGCGAATCATCGATCCAGCCTTTCCTCGCTACCAGTTCTCGATGGAGGACCGCCGTGCTCGCGCTGCCGCCGCCAAACGTGAAGTTGGCATAACGAATAAACAATTCGGCGATCCTCAAAACAGATACGCGCTTACTCATAATCGTTTCTTCACGTTGTCTATGGCTTAACCAGTTGTTTTTGAACTCGTATCTTCTGGAAAAGAGAGAGATTTTTGGAATACTCACAACTTCGAGCGGTCGAAATTTCAACCGCTTTGCGAAGGCTTCGCAAGGCAACTCGCGAGTAGTCGATCTCGGGTTGAACCCGGGTCACATCGCAACGAAGCGTGACCCGGGCGATCTCCGGCATGCAGCCGCCGAATCTCAAGGGATGTTTGCCACCGACTCCCTGGCTGACGAAGAGCAGGGTTCGACCTCTGCGAAAGATCCCCCGGTCGTAGCGGCGGCTGAAGCGGCTCGGCATCATGATCGGACCGAGGATAGGAACTCGAATCTGTCCGCCGTGATTGTGCCCTGCGAGCACGAGATTCACACCCGCACTGGCAAACTTCGGAAAGGTGTCCGGGGCGTGCGAGAGAACGATCGACGCGTCGGACTCGGGCATGGCTTGGGTATCGAGCTCGGGCCCCCACGGGGTGGATGTTCCGCCCAGGGCAAGGGTTGCGCCTTGGTGTTCGACCGTGGTCCAAGCCCCTTCCAGATTGGTATACCCCGCCCGTTCCAGCGATGCGACCAATCCATCAACATCGTGAGCCAGGTCGTGATTTCCTAGAATCGCAAACTTGCCGAGCCGCGCGGTGAGAGGGCCAAGAACGGGCTCGACCCATGCGATCCCCTCGTCATTGTCAATCATGTCACCTGTGAACAAGATCAGGTCGCATACTCCCCATTCCTGAGCGGCTCGGGAGACGGCTTCGAAATATCGACGGTGGTAGCACGGGGCAAAGTGAAAGTCAGTCAGGTGGAGGATCGTCAAACCGTCGAGCGCCGGGGGGAGTCCTGGGAGGGTCAGTGTGGTCTCAACCCTGCGGAGACGCAACGACTCGTTCCCGCGTAGCCGATGCATCCAGTGATACCGACCTTCTCCAATGTACGAATCACGATCGGTCATTGGCCACTCGGCAGATTCGAACACAACTCCCGAGGGATGTTGCCGAACCAGCCGGAGTACTGTTGTGACTGGCAAGGCGACACAGCCCACCGCCAGGCAGAGCAATCCATAAGCCTGCGCCACCACGGACCATTCTCCCTGCCAGGTCGACCAAAGCAGGAGCAGACTTGCGAGGCTTCCCAGGCTAAATAGGGTCATATTCCAACGCGAGACGTTGTGTTCGTTGACACCAAGCCCGTGCAGGACGTTGACCGTCCAGATCCAGAACGCGACGTGTCCAACCGCGATCGGGATCAGAAACCAACCTGCAAAGAATGTCATGAAACGGAGGCCTCTGGAGGAGCTCCCGCGGGCCGGAGGGCCTGTTCGACCGCTTCCATGAGCCGATCCGCGCGGAATGGCTTATATAATACTGTCTGCAAGCCTTCCTGGCGAGCCTTGACGATCGAATGTGTGGGGTCGTAGCCGAAACCTGTCATGAGAATGATGGGAACGCCCGGTTGAACCTCGCGCAATCGGCAAAAAACCTCGTAACCGTTCAGGTCCGGGAGGCGAATGTCCGTCAGCGCCGCAGAATAGGGGGACTGCCTCGCGAGCGCAATCGCCTCGACCGCGTTCGCTGCGGTCTCGACCGTAGCTCCCTGACGACCAAGAAATTGGTGCGCCGCTTGGCGGACGGACTCGTCCGCATCCACTACGAGAAGTCTAGCTCCGGAAAGTCGGAGTGGTGGTTTTGGCGAACCCTGGCGCGGTTCGGGGGCGATCGAGGAACCCACCTTCTGGATCAGGCCACGGATTTCGCGGGCGCGGTACAGGAGATGCCGAAGCCGAGTGATAATATCTTCGTCATGGCCTGCGTATCGATCCAGAACCGTAGTCGCATCGCTGAGGATCTCGTCGAGAGGCAAGGCGAGTTCGCGCCCGATCGCCTCGACGGACGCGGTCGCGGCCACGAACTTCTCGGCCTGGAGCAATTCGAGCGTATTCAGGGCCGAGGCCACATTCCGGGCGTAGATTTCTAGAAATTGGCGGTCTCGACCATCAAAAGCGTTGGGCTGGGCGTTCTCAACGTTCAAGGTACCGATCACGGTCCCATGATACGACAGGGGGACAGTCACCGAGCTTCGAGCCCCTGGAGCCCCTTCAAGGTACAGCGGGTCAATAGCGGTATCGGCACAGAGATAACTCTGCCCGGTCGAAGCGACGTAACCAGTGACGCCGTTGCCCACCGGCATCGCATAAAGCTCGCGATTTGCGGCGAGCGTGGTCATGCCTTCGGTCAAGAGAGGGACGAGGCGCCCTGTCGTTCGGTCGAGCAGACGGATCTCGATAAAGTCGAGCCCAAGGAGATCCTTCATGTGCCGACTGATGTTGTATTTCAGGAGGTCGGTCCGCTCCTCAACCCCCATCTCCGCCAGTTCGTCGGGAGTGAGGTCGGCGAGCTCGTCACCCGCCTTGTGGATCGCATTCAGCTTTTGTTCTTGGAGAACCTCGCTCGTAATGTCGCGGGTCAGGGCGATCATCTGAGTCAGAGTGTCGTGCAAGTTGAAGACGGGTGTCACTGTGACGCGAACATAGCGATTCGCATCAATGCGCAGGACGGTCCCCGATGGGAGCTTTGAAGCGACAGCGGCCTCAAACGGGCAGGTGTCATTGCCGAACATCTCACTGGTTCCGAATGCGCGGTAGAACTGCTTACCGACCGGATCGATGTTGGGTGGGGTGAGTCCATGGAACTCGGCGTTGGCCCAGAGAATCGTCAGGTCGGCGTCGACGACCGCAACACCGTCGGAGATGGCTTCGAGGATCTCATCCGCTTGGAGCACGACACCGGCCCAGCGGAGTGAAGAAAGCTGGCTGGTGTCAACGAAGACTCCCGCGAAGCTGCCATCACGGAGCAGCGCAAGTGCTCGTGTCACGCTTCGGGCAACCTCGATCTCGAAAGTCTCCTCCAACCTGGCGAGGGGCCCAAGGTCGTTGGATGTACTCTCAGACGTGTCGCGTTCAATGAGCAACAATCGCGGCTTATGGGCCACGCGCAACCGCCCCCGCCAGAGTCTGCGGAACGAAAGTCAAAGGATTCACCATCGAAACCGCACCTCCAGGCTCGAACGGCGAACCGTTCAGGCTTGGCGGGGAAGAGGTCCCTATCCTAACGCCCTAAGGGGGCATGGGCAAGGTGCCCTGGGCTCCAGTTGTCCGCTCGGCGAATCGAAATTCGCCGAGTTGACGCACAACCGCTTGGCCCAGGAACTCGGAGCTCCGCCCCCGATCGCGACGAACTTAACGTCGTTTGCCAGGCGGCTTGGGCCGATTGTTTCGGTCTCGCGTCTCGCCATCGTCCTTGCGTTCGCGGGCCTTGGCTGAGGCCTCTGCGTTGCGGATCGTCTTATCCCCTTGGGCTTCATCGACGTAGGACTTAAGCCTGCGCTCGATTTTGGCGACCCAGCTATCAACGTACGGTGCGGGAGCGTTGGGGGCCGCGCCGGGAGCGGCTGTCTTGGATTGTTCGGTGACATCCAGGACCACCGAGGACGCGGCTCGGGTCGAGGATTTGACTTTGGGAAGTAACAATCGCTCGCAGATCTGCCAGGTACTGCTGGTGATGAAGTACAACCCAAGGCCGGATGGGACCTTGTAGAACATGAAGGCCATGAAGATCATCATGAACTTCATCATCGATTGTTGTTGCTTCTGTTCTTCCGTGATCGCTGGTGGCTGGAAGAGCTTGGTCTGAACGAGCATTAAGGCGACAACGATGAACGGGAGAACATTAAAGTACTCGCCGAGGAAGTCGCCGATGAGAGGGAGCTTGACCGGGAACTTGAAGAGCATGTCCGGGGCGGACAGGTCGCGGATGTACAAGAATGAGGCGTGACGAAGACTCACGCTGTTGTTGAGTGCTTGCCAGAGTCCGACGAAAATGGGCATCTGGATCAAGGCTGGCCAACAACCACTCATGGGGTTGAAACCTTCGCGTTTGTAGAGAGCGAAGGTCTCTTTCGCCTGTCGATCTTTGTCGTCCTTGAATTTCTCCTTGATCTCGGACATTTGCGGTGCCAGATCCTGCGCCTTCTTCGCCATCATCGCCGACCGTCGCCCGAGCGGAAACATGATCATCCGGACCGTCATTGTCAGAAGGATGATCGCGATCCCGTAGTTTCCATTCTTGAAGCCGAAAATCTTGGCAACGCCTTCGGTCAGGGCATAAATCCCCCTGAGCATCGGATCGATGATCAGCGTTGCGACCGTTGCCCCACCGGGAATGAAGATCCAACTTTGGTTCTTCCGATAGGTGGCAAGCCCTTCAGCCCCATAGGCAGCCAGGAGGATCTTATCCTTCGGACCGGCATAAACCAGCCAGGAATGGGTGACGGAGCGGTTGGGACCGACCTCAAGGGACTTCGAGGTGACCGAAACCCCCACGTCATCCTTACCAGCCTTGGTGGGATCGGCGGAGAGGAGCAACGCGTGCGACTCGGCATCAAGCCGATTCTCTTGCGTCATCAAGGGCGTTCTGTGGCCCAGGAAGGTTGTGAAGTACTGGTTTTCGACCCCAGCGAATTGAAGAGGAAAGGTCTGGAGGCTCTCTGGCTCGTTGACATACTTTCCGACATCATATGCGCTTTTGGTGACAACCGAGACTGCGTTTCGGTCAACCTGTCCGAAACAGACGTCGCGAAATGTACTGGTATACCACTCGCCTTCGATGGGGACGCCATGGGGGCCCATCAGGGTGTATTCGAGGAGTTTTTCGCTGTTCGGTGAATCGAGAGTGATATCGAGTTCAAAGACGTTCTGGCCTTTTCGCAAGGTGAAGGTCTTGGTCACGGTGATGTCCTCGACCGTTGTCCGGAACGAGATCTGCTGGCCTGCTCCACCCTCGGTGACTTCCTTGACCGACTTCCCTTCTGAGTCACGGACAACTTCCCAAAGCCGGGAATCCAGTGGCCATGCGGCTGGGCTCACGGCACTTCCTGGGATTCTGGGTGTGAGCGTCAGGGAAAGCGGAGCGGGAGCCTTTGAGTTGCGGGAACTGATCAAAGTCAAAGGACGATTTCTAGACTTACCGGACTCGAATTCCGCATCATAATGGGCGAGTTGAGCTGTTGAAACGCCTCCTCCCCCTTGTGTCAGGAGCACTCGAAGCCGATAGCCGTCCAACGATGTGTCGTTGAGTGATCCAAGCGTCAGGTCGGCGACAGTGGCCAACGCGACTTCCGGTTCCTTGGGGGCGGGAGCCTCTCGAATCACAGGAGCTACGGGGGGCTCAACCGGTTTGGGTTCATCGGTTGTTTTGACCTCTTCCTTCGCCTTGGCCTCGACCACCGGAGGTGGTTTGGGAGGGTCGGGGACGAGCCCCAACGTTTGCATGAGCGCCTGGGTGCCGAACATCAAAATGACGGACAAGACCAGGAAGAGGACCAGTCGCTTCTCGCTGCTCATCGTGGGAGAGACCCTGGGTGGGATGCGAGCCGGGACATGGGAGGGACCTCGGTCGACGAATTGTGACCAAGGCCCGGCATCGGCGTGGAGGGGAATTCGTCAGGTGGCAGGGAACATTCTCAGGAAGGCTTCAAACGATTATCGACCCTGACGGAGCCGATCGCCCAGGAACGGCTCAAGGTCGGGTACAGCGTAGATCTTTTTGATCGTGGATTCAAAGTCGTAGGGCAACCGTCGATAATTGACACGAACCGGTCCAGTAGGGGTGTCGCCCCCTTCGGGAATTCCGTCGTCGAGGATCAAGTAGCAGGCGCGGGGGTCGCCATCGCGTGGCTGTCCCACACTTCCTACGTTAATCATGGCCTTTCCGTCGCCCAAAGTATACTCGTTATCGATGTCTTCAGGACCGTAAAACTGATAAGACTCGGTGAAGACACCCGGCACATGGGTATGGCCCTGGAAGCAATACTTCTCGACAAGTTGGAACAACCGTTCCATTTTGCGATGATTGTAGATGTCTTCCGGAAAGATATATTCGCTGAGTGGGTTTCGTGGCGACCCGTGGACAAAGAGGAATGGACCCTGGCGATGACTCCGCTGGAGTTCGCCGAGGAACTCCCAACGTTTCTCGTTCGCAACACGGTCGTTTGCGGATTCGAGTTGTGAGCGAGTCCAGAAAATGGCGCGCTCTGCACCGCTATTGAACCCATCGGGGTCATACATCGCCCCTTGGTCATGGTTGCCGAGCAGACTGACTTTGCACCGCTCCATGACCCGGTCGATGCACTCACGCGGGTTGGGGCCGTAACCGATGATGTCGCCCAGGCAAAAAATCTCGGTGAGGCCTTGGGCCTCAATGTCCGCAAGGACGACCTCTAGGGCTTCGAGGTTCCCGTGAATATCACTAATCAAAGCACGGCGCACCGGGACAGACCTCCGAGTGTGCGGGCGAGAACTCCTAGAAACAATACCGCGAAACGGGAAACATACGGGTCATTTGCAGATCGATCGAGATCCAAAGGACGCCGTAGTTCGAATCAGACTCCCCGCACGCAATCACATAAAGTGTATAGTAACAGGCAACCCGGAAAAAATCCACACAAGCTTACATACGACATCGCCTTCTCTCCTCGGAACTGCCACTCGCTCCAGAGTAGAGACCGTGCCGGACTCTTTTTTTCTAGAGCTAGCCAGTTGGTGTGCCTAATGGGGTGGAATGGCGTCTCTTGAAAGATTCAACTACTGTTGTTTTTCTCTTGTCGAAGAACCTCGCCGTTTTTGCCCCTACAGGGCGACAAGTCCACTGAGGACATCAGATTACGTCAGATCGCCCTTTCTCTACCACCACAGACCACCACGCGGCCAGATCTGAGAAACGAACGGTCCTGAACTTCATACCATCGAGTTTCTGAGTGAATCTGCTTGCCATAGACACCTCCACACCCTTCGCCGTCGTTGTCGTGAGCCGGGAGGACGGCAGCCTGGTCGTCGCCTCGATCGACTCTGGGCATAAGCACGGTCGCCAACTCGTGCCGGCGATCCGCAAGGTCCTTCAGGAAGCCGGCCTTAGGGTCTCAGACCTGGCAGGGGTGGCGGTCGGCCTCGGCCCCGGCTCCTACACCGGCTTAAGAATTGGTCTAACTGCCGCGAAAACCTTGGCGTATGCAGCCGGGATACCCTTGGTTGGGCTCAATAGTTTGGAGATCATTGCCCAGAACGCTCCCGCCGACGCCCACAGGATCTCTGTCGTCGCCGATGCCCAACGCGACGAGCTCTATGTCGCGAATTTCGCACGAGTGTTCGCAGGAAGTTCTCTTGAGGCGGTCGGCCCCACGACGATTGAGCCGGTCACTCAATGGATGGCCAGTCTGTTGCCGGAGACCGTTTGCCTGGGGCCCGCCTTCGATCGCTCATTGATGGTGATTCCCGAGGGAGTTCTCCGAGCAAACGATCACCCCACGCCCGAGCATCTGATGGAACTCGCCCATCGCGTTTGGCAGACTGGGAAACGTGACGACCCCTGGTTTCTGGAACCGGTCTACTTGCGTCGGAGCGCCGCCGAGGATCTATGGGACGCTCGACCGACTTCGACTCGGAGCGCATCAGATGGCCGTTGATCAGTCGCGGACCAAGTCGACGTATAGTCTTCAGTGGAACCGATTTCGAATCCTCCGTCCTGAAGAGGACCGAGTCACGTTCCGGAACCGCACGGGCTTGACCGATCTGACAGGCTGTGTGGTTCTCGACGCCGGGTGCGGGATGGGCCGATACCTGCGAATCGCCGCGTCGATGGGACCGAATCAGGTCATCGGCGTGGATCTGAGCCGAGCGGTCGATGCGGCCCGGGATCTCACGGTTGAGTTCGCCAATGTCACCGTTGTCCAGGGTGACTTGCTCCGTCCCCCGTTTGGCCCCAATACATTCGACCACATCTATGCGCTTGGAGTCCTCGACCACAC
The DNA here is from genome assembly GCA_025356475.1 of Isosphaeraceae bacterium. Taxonomy (GTDB): domain Bacteria; phylum Planctomycetota; class Planctomycetia; order Isosphaerales; family Isosphaeraceae; genus JANXSX01. The sequence goes on from JANXSX010000024.1 coordinate 22,084, forward strand.
TCCGGACCCGAAGGCCGCCTTCCTGGCTTTGTGTCGGACCCTGAAGAAGGGGGGGCGAATTGCGATCTGGGTCTACCCTCGCGAAAAGCCAATGGTCGAGCGAGTGATCAAGGTCCATCGCGCGGTCTCCAGTAGACTGCCTGTGCCTGTCCTTCTTGGGCTGAGTCGACTGATGGCTCCCATCGGTGCGATCAAGCGGCGGCTGATGGCCACCCCGAGCCGAGTCGTTGGTCGCTTGGGAGTTCTGCTACACGCCCTGACAATCGGGGTGTCCATGCACCCCGACCCCGAGGTCCGTGTGTGCGACACGCTCGACTGGTATGCACCCAAGTACCTTTCCAGGCACACATTCGATGAGGTCCGGGAATGGTTTACCGCGGCTGGTCTGGTTGAGATCACGGACCTTTCGTTGGACCAGTCCCATTATCATCATGGACAAGGCAACGGCATCAACCTGGCTGGTCGCCGACCCGGATGAAACGTCGGTCGATCGACAGGGTGAGAGCCTCACATCTCACAGTGAGCCGCTCACCGTGAAAGTCCAAATAGCCCCAGGACATCGATCCGGGTCCGACCGATTTCTGTCATTGAGGGGCGACTCGGCCTGAGAGTGGACTCGATCCCCGAACCAATCGATGGGTGGTTGACGCGGAGGCTGTGAACCATCGTCCGCTGCCGACCGACGTGGGTGAGCGCCTGTATCAGTTGGCCGTCGGTCCAGCATGGAGCCATCTGCTCAACGTAGTCGTTTAACATCTGCAACGTGTGCCGGTAGGCGGAGAGTTTTCGAGCCCGAGCGGCTCGCTGTTCTGCCGTGCTTTGAGCGTGCATGACCCGACTCCAGGGGAGACTCGACCTACCTCCATTATAGGTTGAGTTCTTCCCCATCAAGCTGGAGGGTGTCGATTTTTGGCAACAGCGAGCCTCAGCTCGCGCCGGCGATCAGGAGCAGGTTTCCCTCGCAATCCTTGAGGGTGGCACTCGTACCCCACGACTCGCGTTGAGGAGGGCTCGTGAACTCGACGCCTCGCGCGACCAGTTCCTCATATGTGGTATGCACGTCGTTGCAAAACAAGCTGGCGTTCAAGAGTGTGCCAATCCAGCCTTCGTGTCCCGGTGGTGTAAACAGTACGATGCCGGTCTCAGCACCCGGGATCGCTAACTCGATCCAGCGTTGGGGACCAAAGATCGTAGGAACGCTGACGAAATAACCTCCCTCTTTTTGAGCCGATCTGCTCACGAGACTCGTTCCCACGGAGGACCGTGGGAACGAGTTTTGGTGCGTGATTCGTAAGGCAGAGCAATTCGTGAATGGGCGAGAAATCGGGAAGTTGTTTCGTCAGCATTCCATCGATCTTCAGGATAAATCCCATCTTCTCCGTATAGAAGTCCAGGGCCCGCTCTTGGTCAGCGACTGGGATGCTAATAAGATTCACTCACTCAATCATGTGCGACTCCATAGAGGTTCATGAGGCGATGATGTTACCGCCTGCCGTAGCCATTGAGTTCTCGTACACGATGCCTCGGTTAACAATATTCCCACTGAGAAGCACGCTTGTACTCTCTCCACCAACTCGGATCGCTTGATCCATTGTCGGCTTGGCGGAGCGATCAAGGATTGTGCAGTCACTGACTCGGGATCGATGGACATTCCTGAGATCGATTCCACGATGCTGGGGATCCAGAATCTGACAGGCCACGATCGAGACCTCGCTGGAATCAAACACTTCGATGGCACCCCCCGTTTGGGCTGTCCCAGACCGAGTTCCTTCGAGGTTCAACCCCGTGAGTGTGATCCCTGACGACTTGATGATCGAGATTCCGTCGGTCCGTGGTCCGCTGTAGTCGGGGTTATTATCGAACGTGCTCGAACCAATGGAGATATGCCGACATCGGTCGATAACGATTGAACGCTCGTAGCCTGAGGCGAAGGAGTTACCCGAGATCGCCACACCTCGGCAATGTCTGAGGAAGAGGTTGAAGGCCTGGCTTTGCAGTACGTTCCCTGTAATTGCCCAAAGTCCTGCCCCTCGCGCATCGGGGAGGTCAGGGCCTTCAATCCGCAAGTTTGCACCAGTGGGGCTCGACTTGGCTTGGATGGTATTGGAGGCAATCGTCCCTTCGCGAATCGTCCCTTCGCGAGCATCGATAAATACGTCTGCGGAGTCAGGATTCATGGGGTCAAAGTTGTACTCGATGTCGCATCCCGTGATCTGCAGGTTGCGGACTTCGCTCCGGTGGACTTTGATCCCTGCCTGAGGTTGATAGCTGATATGACAGCCTGAGATGATCGCTTGGTGGAGGTTCGCCCGGTCGATCTCGACCCCAATCGCCCCCTCACGACCGTCGTAGATGTGACAATGCGACATCAGGAAGTTGCGATTTCGTCCAATCAGGTGGACACCTCGTCGGCACCGGCGGATCAGAACACCGGTGAGGGTGGCCTGCATTGTTCCCGTCAGTTCGATCCCCTCCGCGCGGTCGTGGCCTCCGACAATCTCGATACCGGAGATCGCGGGCATCCGTTCTTTCGTCCAGACTTCGTCGCGGAAGTCCTTGGGATCAGCCGTCTTTTCATGGGTGCCGACGACTCGAATCGCTGGGCCGGCGGCCTCCATCAGGAGACTTGCGTTCCCAGAGATCGAGGTCCAACCCCGCTTCGAGAGGTCGACAACCAATGGCTTCGTCAACCGGTAGGTCCCGCGTGCGAGGACGATCGAGCCCCCTCCTTGGTCGAGCGTATGTTGAAGGGCTTCGGTATCGTCAGCTTGTCCATCGCCCTTGGCGCCGAAGTCTTTGGCGTCGGTCATGTCGAGATCTCCCCTGGAGGTTGGAACCTCAAACGTAGCACCAGGGTCAGACCGCGTCTAGAAGTTGATAGGACTTCCTTGCCGGAACGGCTCCTCGTAGAATGCAACAGGTGCGGTCCACCTGTGCGAGGTCGGCCCGTCGATCATTTCAAACCTCCTTGCAGTGACACCTCCGGAGTTGGAAGCATGGCGACAGTCACCGAGCACCGCCACGCCGCCACCAGGCGTAAGTTGCAAACCAAGCTACTCATTGATGGCCAGTGGCGAGAAAGCCAGAGCGGCAAAACGTTCGCCACGCTCGATCCTTGCACCGAAGACGTGATCATTGAGGTCTCCGAAGGAGATGCAGCGGATATTGATCTCGCCGTCAAGGCCGCTCGGAAGGCCTTCGATAGTGGCCCCTGGCGCAAGACAGATGCGCGCGATCGCGGTCGGATGATCTACAAGCTGGCCGATCTGATCGAAGAGAACATCGACGACCTGGCGGCGCTCGAAACCCTCGACAATGGCAAGCCGATTAGCGAGAGCCGCCACGCCGATCTCCCTTTGGTGATCGACTGCCTTCGCTACTACGCAGGCTGGGCCGACAAGATCCACGGACAGACGATTCCAATCCGTGGCAAGCACTTCTGTTACACCAAACGCGAACCGGTGGGTGTGGCTGGGCAGATCATCCCTTGGAATTTCCCAATGTTGATGACCGCCTGGAAGTGGGGTCCCGCCCTCGCTGCCGGCTGTACTCTTGTCCTTAAACCAGCGGAACAGACGCCGCTCACCGCGTTGAGGATGGGTGAACTGGCTCTCGAAGCTGGGTTCCCCGCTGGGGTGATCAACATCGTCCCCGGCTATGGTGAGACCGCAGGGGCTGCCCTCGTCTCCCATAAGGGGGTCGATAAAATCGCGTTCACCGGTGAAGGTCGAACGGCCGAGATTATCATGCGAAATGCGGCGGATAGCATGAAGCGGCTCACATTCGAACTCGGCGGTAAGAGCCCGAACATCGTCTTTGCCGACGCCGATCTCGATGCCGCCGTCAACGGTTCGATGGTGGGCATGTTTCTCAATCAAGGCCAGTGCTGTTGCGCGGGGACTCGGCTTTTTGTGCAGGAGAGCGCCCACGACGAGGTTGTGGCGAAACTTGCAGCCAAGGCCAAAGCCCGCAAACTCGGAGATCCATTCGACCCCGCGACCGAGCAAGGCCCACAGGTGGACAGAGCCCAATTCGACAAGATCCTCTCTTATGTCGATAAGGGGAAATCTGAGGGAGCCCAGTGCGTCGCTGGCGGTGAGCGGCACGGAGACAAGGGTTTCTTCATCCGTCCCACGATCTTCGCCGATGTGCGCGACGACATGGCGATCGCTCGCGAAGAGATCTTCGGGCCGGTTCTCTCCGTGATCAAGTTCAAGACGATTGACGAGGTGATCGCCCGGGCCAACGGCACCGAGTACGGTCTAGCCGCAGCGGTTTGGACTCGTGACATTGGGAAAGCCCATGCCATCGCCGATCAGGTGCGGGCCGGCACGATCTGGATCAACTGCTACGACGTCTTCGACGCCGCTGCGCCGTTCGGCGGTTTCAAGCGGAGCGGACTCGGTCGAGAGCTTGGCGAAAAGGGCTTGGAGGCTTACACAGAGACCAAAACAGTCACCATCGCCCTGGATTGATCGAGCTTCGAGTCATCAGCGAGAACGGACGGGACCCACGCGGGTTCCCGTCCGTTGCGAAAGTCTCAGTGGCAGGACGCCAACCGTCACTCAACCGCGTTTAGCTGGCGAGCCAAGGTGGCGTTGAGCCGACCTCTGGCAGTGAGATCAGGCTCACACTCAAGATGTCTGGATGGGCTTTGACCTCATCGAGAGCCGCTTGGGAGGGGACGGAATCGAGGTTGACGACACCGATGGCACTACCACCAGCTTGCTCGCGACCGACGTTCATCTGGGCGATGTTCACGCCATGACGACCGAAGGTTGTCCCGATGAAGCCAATCAGGCCCGGAACGTCCTTGTGGGTGAAGACGAGAATCGTGCCGTCGAGGTAGGCATCGAGTCGGTATGGCCCGAGCCGTACCAAGCGGACAAGCTGCTTGCCGAAGAGGGTCCCGGCAGCAATATAGGACTTCTTGTCGGTCACGACCTCGGTCTGGATCATGGTGCCGAAGTCGCCGGGGTCGGTCGATTTCTCCTCGATCAGGGTGATGCCACGCTCTTTGAGTCGGACCTCGGCGTTGACCAGGTTGACTTGGCCTTCGAGTGCTGTCTCCATCCAACCGGCGGCGAAACTCGCGGTGATCAGTCGCGTATTCTTGCTCGCGACCTCACCCCGGTATCGGAGTGTAGCACTCTTGATGGTCCCACGGTCCATCTGGGCATGGAGCATTCCCAGACGACGACCGAGGTCAAGGTAGAGACGAAGGTCGTCCAACTCCGCCCGATCCAGGGTGGGCATATTCACTGCGAAGGTGATCCGGCCCGACTGGAAGTAGTCGATCAAAAGCCGAGCCGCCTCGATCGCGACCGAGATCTGTGCCTCTTCCGTCGAGGCTCCGAGGTGGGGGGTCACCAGCACAGCGGGATGGTTGACCAGGATGTGATCTTTGGCGGGGGGCTCGGGCTCGTAAACGTCAATGGCCGCCCCTGCCACTTTACCAGCCGTGAGGGCTTCGGCCAGAGCCGCTTCGTCGATCAATCCCCCGCGAGCGCAGTTGATGATGCGGACGCCCGGCTTCATCATCGACATCGCGCGAGCGTCGATCACGTTCCGAGTCTCGTCCGTCAAAGGCGTATGAACGGTGATGTAATCACAGCGCGGCCAAAGCTCATCAAGTGAAAGGCTCTCGATCCCCAGTTCCGCAGCCCGCTCGGGAGACAGGAAGGGGTCGAAGCCGACCACCTTCATGTCGAAGCCTTGGGCTCGCCGCGCAACCGCCAGGCCGACACGACCAAGCCCCACAATCCCGAGGGTCTTACCCCCAACTTGACTGCCGGTGAACTTGTTCCGTTCCCACTTGCCAGCCTTCAGGCTGTCGTTCGCTCTGGCGATATTCCGCGAGAGCGCCAACATCAAGGCGAGGGTATGCTCGGCGGTCGAGACGGTGTTACCGCCCGGGGTGTTCATCACAACGATCCCTTGGCGGGTCGCTGTCGGAACGTCGATGTTGTCGACTCCGACCCCCGCCCTCACGATCACCTTCAGGCGTGGCTGATCCTTGAGGACCTCGGCGGTCAGGTTCGTCCCCGATCGGATCACAATCCCGTCCGCTTCCGCCAGTGCGGCCCGAAGCGCGGGGACGTCAAGCTTGGTGGCGACGACGACTTCCAGGCCCGGCTCAGCCCTCAGCAGAGAAAGGCCTTCCTCGGCCAGAGTGTCGGTCACCAACACACGATGCAACACGGCGAAGACTCCTCGGGAACAGGGAGAGGTACGAGCGTTCTCGTACGATTGAGTGAGTGAGTAGGAACGAACGACGATCAGGGAAGCAACTCTCAGCGGGACACAGTCATAACCCAATGACACATCAGGTGTTATGATCGATTATCGAAGAACTTTCAGTTTGGGATCGGCCTCGTCTGCGTCGAGTCGCCAGAGCTTTCGACCCCGAAACGATTCCAGAAGTGCCTGATTATGGACTTCGCCACGGTCGCGCGCCCACACCACCTTGGACCCATCCAGGTCCGCGCCGTTGTAAACCCACTCCGACGCGGGGTTGTGCGATTCGGAGTACCGAACGAGGACGAGGTGTTGACCATCTGTGCTCTCAAGCTCCGCAGCGATCCGGGCTCGATCGCTGTGGAATCCGGGAGTCGGGTCGAGCCGATGGACTCCGACCGCAACCAGCTCCAACGCCGACGTCAGAAGGACCCCGGCCACAAGCACCTGGCCAAATCTGCCACCTGAAAGGGACAGCCGGCGCAGTCCCTCAGCCAGGATGAAGAAGATCAAAGGAGCGATCGGGGCTGAGTAATGCGGCCAGTAGAACAGGACAAAGGAATGAGCGATCAGCATAAGGATGATCGTCGAGCCCGCGAACAGGACCTTCCGACTCCTGATCTGAAGTGCAACCACGAACGGGATCAGCAAATGAAGACGAAAATAGAAGAGACTGAAGATCCAGACGATTCGCTTCGAGAAATGATTAAATGCTTGTTTGACTCGGCCACCCAACGTTCCCCCCGAGTGGTCCGAGTTGTTGGCTGCATCGAAGAACTGCTGCAAGACGGGATCGTTGTAAATGACAGGCTCGGGCTTGATGGAGACCCCGAACGCGTTCTTGCTCCAGTAGATCAACTCGTCGTTCTGATAAGGGAAACGGGTGGCAACACCCGTGACCCGCCAGTTGTCGTAAAGCTTCGCCCCTAGAGTCACACTCATCAGACTGATAAAGGGAAGTGCCACGGTCGCGAGCTTGTAAAGTCTGGTCCCACCTCGGTTCGAGAGTAGCCAGACCGCGAGGATCAGGCCCAATGGGAGAATCGTGACTAAGCCTTCGAAAGGGCGACTGATCGCCAGGATTGAGACACCAATCGCCAGAATGAATGCGTTCAAGATCCCCTGTGAGCGGAGAATCCGTGCCCCTGCGCCAAACGCCAGGGCCGCCCCACCCATCGCGATCGCCCCCCCCTGAAACGATTGCCCCCAGTTGCTTTGAAGGGTCGGGCTCAAGAGCGTTAAGAGCCCACCGACCAATGCCCAGTGAGGAGGCAGTAATCCATAAAGCATCCAACACACTGCTGTACATCCGAATGCTGTTCCCAACCAGATCCCAACGATCGGCGACCCAGTCATTACCTCCCCAAGCGCGAGCGTTAACCCCTGCGCTGGAGGGTATTTGGACATGTAGGTTGGCTGATGGAAGATGTGAAAGCTCTCAAAATGGACCCAGTTCGGATGAGTGGGATTTGAGAGCCGACCATGGGCGAAGGTATCCGCAGCCAAGAGATAGCTGAACTCGTCGTGAACTCGGGGTATCGGCTTATTCAAGGCTGAGAACAGGATCCCGATCCCGAACGCAGCCAGGCCGACGAGTGCGACACAGACTCGACGCCTCCTGGCGAACCTTTGGAACGGATCGATCACCCTCGATCGAAACCATGCTTCGCTCGGCGCGAAGAACAGAGTCAGCATCGAGCCGAACAGGAGTACAACCCCCAACGCACGGGCATGGAGGAGGTACTCCGTGAGCCATCCGCGATCACCTGGAAGCCAACCAGGAGGATTCCGACTGAGTCGACTGGTTGTGATCCACCAACCCAGTCCACACAGAAGGAACCCGAACGCGCCCCACGCCTTGAGTTTCCACCCCACTCGTGAGTAGATCACAAGGGTGGGTAGACCGAATCCAATGATGAGCAGAACCGGATAGATGAACTCAATCCGGGGCATCACGAGGGCTCCGTGAAGAGAAAGCAAGGTCCAGGAAATCAGGAAGGGTCTCGCCTCCCACTCATCAAGGAAGTGCGAGACCCCGGTTGCTCGACTGACTGAACTCAGCGAGCGGCAAGCGCCCGGGAGCCGATGAGAACTTGTTGGACAGCGGTCACACCTCGACCGGGTTCGATATCCATTCCCAGGTCGGAGAGGACCATCTCGAGGGCGGCAATCCCTGAGATGACGTCGAGTTCGTCCATGTAACCCATATGACCGACCCGAACGATCTTACCTTTCAACTTGTCCTGACCACCGACTGTCGTGATCCCGAAGCGCTTCTCGAGCTCGCCGCGAATATCACTATCCTTGATCCCGGCGGGGACGCGGAACGCGGTCAAGCCTTCGGCAGGCCTAGCGCTAAAGAGTTCGAGGCCCAAGGCTTGAACACCAGCTTGCGCGGCCTCGCTCATTCGCTTGTGCCGGGCCCAAACGTTTTCGATCCCTTCCTCCCGAATGCGCTTGAGAGAAGCCTTCAAGCCTAGGAGAAGGGTGTGGGCGGGAGTGAATGGCGTGTCGAACTCCGCCATCTTCTTGCGAGCTTTCTTGAGGTCGAAGTAGTAGCTCGCCGACTGGAAGGCATCGATCTTCTTCCAGGCTTTATCGCTGACCGACAGGAAGGCCAGGCCGGGAGGGAGCATCAGAGCCTTCTGTGATCCGACCGCCAAAAGGTCGATCTGCCAGGCGTCTGCGCGACATTCCATCGCACCGACACCGCTGATGCCGTCGACTGCGAAAACCGCTTCGGTCCCAGCCACAATCTTGCCGATCGCTTCGACAGGGTGGCCAGTCCCGGTTGAGGTCTCCGAAAGTGTCCCCATCACCGCGACGGTGTCCTTGTGCTGGGCAAGCGCGTTGGCGACCTGGTCGGGATCGACCGGCTGGCCCCACTCGGTATCCAGCATCACGGCATTGATGCCGTAGGCCTTACAAATATCGCCCCAACGCTTGGAGAACCAGCCTGCATTTAAAATCAAAGCCTTGCCACCGGGTGGCACGGTGTTGACGGCCGCCGCCTCCATCGCTCCGGTTCCCGAGGCCGTCAGGATCATGATGTCATTTTTGGTCTGGAAAACGTCTTTCAGGCCGGCGACAACTTCGATGATGACCGATTTGGCTTCCGCCGAGCGGTGATGAATCACCGGTCGTGCCAATTCCAGCAGAACATCTTCGGGAACGGGGGCTGGCCCCGGGGTCATCAATCGCGGCTTCCGCATCGCAAGTGTCCTTCAGTCAGTCATCATCAATGGCGTTTGGATCAGGGCAGCTTGGCCCAACCCTATGACAAGCAACACTACTATACGCAAAATCAACCCGGATGGCACCGCTTGTGCGGGGTCACGCAGAACGATTGCAGAGTCCGATCCTTCTCGCCTTGGGAACAGGTCTTTACACGTCCTTTGTCGGTGCCCACCAGTTGGTTCGGCTTGGGATTTTTTAACCACTTCATGTGCCCTCCCCAGTTGGATGAAGCTTCCAATTTTCTTGTCGAAGAGATCACGATTCTTGCCCCAAAGGGGCAGGACAAATCAGCCCCAGGGCATCGCCCTGGTGAGAAGGGCAACGGATCTCCAAAGCCCAGACGGTCGCTGCTTCACCATCCACCAGGGCGATGCCCTGGGCTGATTTGTGGCCGCCCTTTCAGGACGACAAAACCTCTGAAGATAGGGCGTTACGTCAGATTTGCCCCTTCATTTCCCTAGCGAGCCAAGAGATGAAGGCCAAGCACATCGCTCTGGGATAAGTGACCAATACCCGATGGGAGAGCGAAGGGATCAAGACTTTACAACTCTTCTGTGGACGTCATTGTGATCTAACGGAACATTCGCCTCTTCGCCTAAGATGATCTGGGCAGCCCACGAAGAATATTCTGATCACGCAATCCTTGTCGTCAAAAATATGGTATCTTCCGTGTAACGGTTGCGTATGCGGTCCAGCGAGGTTGCTGGACTTATTCGCGTAACCCCTACGGAAGGAATCTCCCATGTCGTCCCAGAAGCAAATTGAGGCCAATCGGCGCAACTCTCAGCTCAGCACCGGTCCTCGCACGGAAGAGGGCAAGGCGGAGTCGCGTCAAAATGCGCTCCAGCATGGGATGACCGCGACGATTGTGACGCCCCCGACGCAGGAAAGCGCTCAGCGAGCGCGATTTCAGACCTGGAGCGAGGCTCTCAAGCCTGAGTCTTGTGTCGAAGTCTTCCAGGTGAATCTCGCGGTCGCCGCATCGCTACGGATCGAACTTTGCCACACGAGTGAGTCGGAACGAAGGGCCGAGATTGCTGAACTCGCGATGAGTGCGGATTGGGATACGCATCGGTTGATCGAAGCCTACAAGTTGGGCGACTCCCTTAAACGCAATCCCGCACTCGTGCTGCTCAAGCTCCGATTGACTCCTGCGGGACGAGACTGGTTGATTATGCAATGGAAGCAGTTATTGGTCGCCTTCTCGGGTGACGGCGTGCCCAAGTGGACCGATACCGAGTACCAGGTGGCCCTCGACCTGTTAGGCGTGCCGAAGACCTTGCGGGATGCGCGAACTGACCTCCAGAACACGTTCTACGAGAAGGCGTCTTCGATGGCGTTGATCCTGGACGAGATCGCCAAGCTTGAAGTTGAGCAGTTGAAGTCCGAATCTCAGAACGCCAAGCTCCGCAAGATGCATATCCAAGGTTCGATCCATCTCGAAGACGCAAGTCTCAAGCTGATCCGACGTTACGAACGAGAGTCAATCCGCTCGTTCGAGCGCGCCCTCAAGGCTTTAGAAAAAGCCAAGCCCAAGCCG
>JANXSX010000037.1 GCA_025356475.1 Isosphaeraceae bacterium
ACTGCACTGCGGAGTTGATGCTTGATCTCCAGATAGGCTGTGTCCACAGCGTTGCCGCCGGCGCGACCAAGGAGCCAGGCGATGACCGCCGAAGGGACCTTTCCTCCATAAAGTCGCTTACCGCGAAGTCGGGCCAGCAACTCGACTTTCAGGGATGCGAGGCCGATGCCAGGGTGACACGAGAGCAGGAACTCGGCTTCGTCCGCCTGCCAGACGATCTGGCCTTCGAGGAGGCCCGGCAGAAAAACGTCGGACATCTTGAGCTTGACGATGAGCCGGTGTTCGGTCGGCAGGGTCTCGATCAGGTCGGACACGACCTGGAATGACTCCGCAACCCGCTCGTGACGCGACGCGTTTCGCTCGGCAATTTGACCAGCCCAGCCATCCAATCCTCGTCCGAGGGGGCGAAGTTCGCGAAGCGTCTGATAGACGGCTCGGTCGGCGAGTGGACGCCAAGTCGTGACTTCATACGAGACGGTTGTGGATCCAATCCTGACCACCTCCACCGTCCAGTTCTGGATCGCGACTTCAACGGCATCCGTCAGTCGTGACGAGTGTCGCATGCCACGACGGCAGAGTTGCCGAACAATGTAGGCTAGAACGAAGTCTTGAACGAGACAATCATCCGCTTCTTCGATCGAGCTTTCTTCTTCTTCTTCCTCCTCCTCCTCAATGATTCTCAACATGGATGCTCCTCTTGTAAGTCATGGACCAAAGTGTTATCCATAAGTCATTCGTAACCGAATGAGAGTTGTGCGTCGAAATTGGTTTGAACTCCATGCGGTTTCGCCGCTATCATTGCAAGGATAAGGAGTTACATACCACAAATTTCCATGAGCAAGCCCACATGTGGAACCGTCTGAACATGACCGTGCTGCACGCGGAATATCGCGCGGAGCGTTCGTGTCGCCTCCCCGACTCACTCGGCCCCATGCTTCGAGGGGCGTTAGGTTATGCCCTCAAACCATTGGCATGCTTCAGCGAATCCGATCGCTGTGAGCCATGCCCCGCGTGGGATCGCTGCGCTTTTGGAGCGCTCTATAACACCACTGAGAGTGCGACAAGTCACGATCATCCGGTCCCTTATGTCTTGACACCACCGCTGGACGGACGGCGTGAGCTTGCCGCGCGCGACACAATTGAGTTCATGTTCACGCTGGTCGGCTCAGGCCGGGTCTGGCTCCCGTGGGTGATTGCCGCCTTGAGCGTAATGGGTCGCCAGGGCTGGGGCGAAGACCGGCACCCCTTCCTTCTCTCGCGGCTTCGGGCCGAGGGTCCTCCCGGTCACATGACCGATCTCCGAGTTCAAAGCGCAGGAATCGGCGAGCCGATCCGCGAACTCGCGAGTGCAGCCCTGATCTCGGCCCGACCCTACCGCGAGTCGGTCGTGCTCCACTTTCTGACCCCGGCGGATATCCGCAAAGACGGTCGTTTGATCGAGTTCTTTGATGGACCGACCTTGATCGGTCGCCTACTCCGTCGTATTGGAAGTCTCGCCGAGCACTACGGAGGATGGTCTGCCGAGGGCTTTGACTTTCCCGCGATCTTGGGAGAATCCTCCGCGATGATTTGCAGCGACCGTGGATTGCACCCCTACCAGACCGAGCGATTCAGCACACGCCAGGACCGCCGCCATCCCCTCGCGGGCCTCATGGGTCGAGTGGAGCTCTCGTGCATCTCCCCGACACTCTGGCCCTACTTGGTCCTTGGCGAACGGCTCCACGTCGGCAAAGGTGCGAGCTTCGGCATGGGAAAATATGTGATTGAGGACGTCACTCTCAGTCCCCCGCTGTACCCTTTTGTCCCCAGTTTTTGCCTGGGTCAATAAAATAAGGAGTCACGCCTTTCGACGTAACTCCTTATCTCACAAGTGCCGAAGAGAGGATTTGAACCTCCACGGGCATGGTTAGCCCACTAGCACCTCAAGCTAGCGCGTCTGCCAGTTCCGCCACTCCGGCGTGTGGGAAACTATAGTAAAGCCGATTTGGCTGATGTCAAGTAGCCAGGGGTCGATAGTCTCAGACTCGGGAAGGGTTCGAACCCGGAGAATCGGTTCAAGCTGACCAGTCGTTTCAACCGATCCAAATCCTGTTCGGCTGCCTGATACCGGGAGATTCGCTCGTCTGACGGGCGGTCCCAGTCCTCGGAACGATCGCGGAGAAGTCGACGGATGACGTTTTGCCGTCGAGACTTCCGACGAATCGTACTGTTCGTTCTGCTCATGGCATCGTCCCGATTCGCGGTACCCGCTAAGGCTGTTGAGCCAACCTGGAGCGTGGGGCGGTCGATCTCTATCCGCGTGAACGAGGGTCGAGCGGAAGCTGACATTCCTTGCCGTCAACAATCCTCGAAAACGCTAGTCATCGTTTCGGCGCTGACCACAAAGCCGGGCCCTTTCGCCGTCTCACTGAGTGCAATGGCTCGGGACTCTGCTCAACGCGTCGAGACGGTTGACGACGGCCCGACCCGTGTGATTGTGGTTCCCCCCCAATTCAGCCTTCCTGCCCCGACCCCCTCGGTTGTGTCGCCTCCAAGTGTTCGAGCGTTTCACTTGCTCGTCCGTGATGGCGACCCCGCCAGCCTGAGCAACTACGACCGGGTCGAGGCCAAGCTGGCTGCGGTGGGGGTTCACATTCAGGTCTATGTCGATCCAGCGGACCTCGGGTTGGTACAAATGGCGACGCTCCGGGAGATCGTCGAGACCTTCGACCAGAAGATCTTCCCTATTGCCAAAGCCGAACTCGGTCTCGCTCGGGACGTCGACGGCGATGGCCGATTCACAGTGCTGGTCTCAAGCCTCTTGAGTCGGCTGGCGGGAGGCAAGACCCAGGTTGATGGCTTCGTGCGAGGGACTGACTTCGACCTCCAGATGAACGGCCCTTACGGCAATCGTTGCGACATGATGTATCTTGCCGCTCGACTGGAGCCTGGGCCACATCTGAAAACAGTCCTGGCACACGAATACACCCATGCGATCAGTTTCAGTCGCAAGGCGCTGGCGGACGATGGCACACGGGTGTGTGCTGAGGAAGAAGGCTGGCTTGATGAGGCGATGGCGCATCTCGTCGAGGATCGGCACGGATTCTCACGCTCGAATCTCGACTATCGTGTGAGCGCCTTCCTGTCGAGGCCCGAGCGATACCGGCTTGTGGTCGAAGACTACTATGCGGAGAACTTGTTCCGAGGTCATGGCAATCGCGGTGGCACGTATCTGTTCTTGCGTTGGTGTGTCGACACCTATGGACCGGAGTTGATCGGTCGGTTGATCGGCTCCAAACGCCGCGGGATTGCAAGCCTGGAGGACGCGACGGGCTCGACCTTCGCGTCGCTCTATCGGCGTTGGTCGGTCGCGCTTTATGTCAGTGGGCTTGGCTTGGTGGACTCGGAACTTTGTGAGTTTCGTTCGATCGACCTTCGCGAAGGGGACGAAGATTGGACCCTGGCCGGCCCAAGATCCAGCTTTGTGACTCCCGGTGGTGACTCTGACGAGTGGCAAGCGAACGGCACGACGAGCCATTATGCGGTTGTGGGGGGTTCGGCGACCGGCTTCACGCGGATCAAAATCATGGGACCGGACTCTGCCCAATTGCAGGTCACACTCGTGCCACTCCCTGACGATCTGGCGCGGCTTGACTTGAGTATCAAGCCCTCAATCTCCAGCACCCAGCAAGTCAGGGCGCGTGTCCGAGTCGCCGAACGATCGGGGTCCAGCGTGCGACTCTCCGCACTCGCCTGGGAACCCCTTGTCCCTGCCTCGGACCCACGATCCGCGTCGTTCCGTCGATCGGGCCTCGACATGCTCGGGCTGGCTGCGTCGTTTGGTACGTCGGCCTTGCCCGCGAGTGGATTTCTCGCCTCAAAGCCGATTCCACTACCAGGAGTTACCCCTGGACTTGGTCCGCTGGTCTTCAAAGTGATCGGGACCGATGCCAAAGGCCGACGGGTCGCGGGCTGGGCGGAAGTCGACTTGCCGGGGCGAGACGGCATGCGCTGATCGCAACATCTTTTGAGGTTCGATAACTGGAGAAATCAACTCTATCCCCGAAATGATCACGAGCCTTTCGAGTTGATAACGCCCGCCTCCGGCGAGTAAAGTTTCAAAATCTCCACCCACAAGTCATTCGTAAGTCTTCAACAAACAAGCATGTGCATACGATCATCACTTTGACCGAATCACACCGCCTCACGAAGCTGGTCGAGCGCTGTCGACCAATCGTTGATCTGGGCGGCGTGAAATTCCAGGTTGAGCCGGACCAGCGGATCAGTGGGCCGCTCGCTAAGTTCGATCTCGAGGAGCTAGGCATTCCGGGCCATCTTGGCCCCAAGTTTCTCCTGCGCTAGATATCCTGTATGCTTGAAGCGAAGAGATAGGTAACTGACGGGAACATTGGCTTGAATACATGAGCGTAAGATCGTTTCATGAACACGAAGTTCCCAACGAACGTCAGGTCGGCGGGGGAAGAGGCGGACGGAGCCCATGACCTCGTCGTCACTCCCCCTTGGGCAAACGCAGTCGATCGAGAAATCGCGATCTGCGGACTCGAGTTTGCCAATGACCTCCAGGAACTTACCAAACTGATCGCCGGTCGCATCGTCGAGGGCCAGGTTCCGAGCCAATGCGAGGTCGTCACGCCAGTCGGTCTGGACATTCTTTGCGCTCAGACTGTGGGCGATCTCGACCGTATTGTTTCGACCCCCGGTGTTGACGACGACGAGTTCGTCGAACAACGACCGGGCCAGAGCGATGCAATCGGCCAGGTTCGCAGACTCGTCGACTCTACTAATATCAAAAGATTCTGAGGTGAATCTGTCGATATAGTATATGCAACGATATATCAGCGCAACGTGAGTATAGCAAGGTATAATGATAGGAGAGAGCAAGTGAGTGGAAAAAAATAAATGTATGAAAGTATGACAATAATACAGGTACATCGTCTGAAATCCAAGTCTTACGCTAACCAGGTTGTGGAAGAAATAATGGGAACGATTTCCGATCCTAGAAGAAGCTCTGTGAGTCCGTCTATGCATGCTCATGGAATACGAACCCGATCTGGTGGGATAGTCGAGAGATCCGCTGGTCGTTACTCTAAAGCGGAGAGATTCAGGTTCTTGGAGAGGATTTGCGATGGACTGGGATGCGATCCGCCGAGACAACTTCCCGATCACCGAGCGCTGGGCCTATTTCGACCATGCGGCGGTCGCTCCGCTCTGTCGACCGGCTGCGGAGGCGATGGGTGCTTGGATGGAGAACTCGGCGGGGCATGGATCGGTGCGCTGGCTGGATTCGTACAAGATTCTTGAACAAGCTCGCGAGCGAGCGGCCAAGCTCGTCCACGCAGACTCCGATGAGATCGCGTTTGTGCAAGGGACGACTCAAGGGATTGGCTATATTGCCGAGGGCTTCCCGTGGCAGGAAGGTGATAACGTCGTCACCGCCTCAGAGGAATACCCGTCGAATGTTTATCCCTGGATGAATCTCGCTGTGCGCGGTGTTTCATTGCGGCGGGTCGAGGGCCGGGAAGGACGGATCTGGCTGGAAGATATCGAGGCTGCGATCGATCGTTCAACTCGGGTGGTCACGATCAGCCACGTGGAGTTTGCCAGCGGGTTTCGCAATGATCTCGATGGATTGGCGGCGATCTGCCAGAGGCGCGGAGTGGCTCTGTTTGTGGACGCGATTCAGGGGCTTGGTCCGCTGACGATCGACCTATCGAAGACTCCGATTGATTTTCTGTCGACCGGCGGGCAAAAGTGGCTCTTGGGAGTGGAAGGGGCTGGATTCCTGTTCGTGCGGAAGCCCTGGATCGAGCGGCTTCGCTGTGTGGTCGGGCTCGGGAGTCATAGCGTGGTCGATGCCACAAATTACACCAAGATCGACATGACTCTGAAGCCAAGCGCACGCCGTTGGGAGGGGGGATGTTACAATATGGCAGGTGTCCACGCGCTCGGGGCAAGCCTTGGCCTGTTCCTCGAACTCGGTCTGGAGGCAGTCTCAGCGCGTGTTCTCAGCTTGGCCGATCAGGTTCGGGAACGAGCAATCGACAAAGGCTGGGATGTCTATGGGTCCGATCGTCGTGAGGATCGATCTGGGATCGTCTCACTGACGCATGACAAAGCGGACCACGAGGCGATCGTGGGCCTGGGGCGTGAACTTGGAGTGGCAGTGTCTTGCCGTGCCGGACGACTGCGGGTTAGCCCCCACTTCTATACGAACGAGGCGGATCTCGACCGCCTGACCGACCTGTTGCAACGTGTCGAGGGATGAACGAGGAACCAAACATCATGCCCTATCAGAATCCCTTTCGCACTGCCGTTTTCACAGGTACGTTCGACCCGATGACCCTGGGACATCTCGACGTCATTGGGCGTGGTTGTCAACTGTTTGATCATCTCGTCGTCGGCATCGGTGTGAATCCGAACAAACAAGCACTCTTTAATATCGAAGAGCGAGTCGCACTTGCCCGTCAGGTTGTGGCACCGTTCGATAATGTCACGGTCGAACCGATTGAAGAGTTGACGGTCCAGTTTGTAAGTCGGATCGGTGCCAGGGTGATCCTCCGTGGCGTCCGGACCTTGTCCGACATGGAATATGAGTTCAGCATGTCGCTCACCAATAATCGGCTCGACCCCACGATCGAGACGGTGTTCTTGATGGCCGATGGGGAATACTCACACCTCTCGAGCAGTCTCATCAAGCAAGTGGCCAAATTTGGTGGCGAGTCGGCTCTCCGACCGTTCGTACCGCCGATCATGATCGGGCCGATCCTGGCCAAGATCCGGGGGATGGAGTTGGCTCAGAACTGTTGATTGTCGGTCGAGTGACATGGTCCCCCGACCGAGGCCTCGATCAACGCCACTCACGAGGGATCACGATATCGCGTGACCATTGATTGATACCAAAACCCAGGCTGTGGAGGGCGTCCTTGAGGATTCGGAACGCAGTCCAGGCAGGGTCAGCGGTCGGGTAGCTCAACAAGCCGGTGAGGCGGCCGTCCTCGGTATTGGTTCGCCAGGAAATTGGTTTGGACTTGGCGGCGACCATCTCGATCTGGGCTTTGAGCAGTGCGAGCGTATGCTCAGCCCCTTCAGGGGGCTGGATCCCAGCTTCAAGGAACGTGGTTTCGGGCCAGGAGACGTTGACGCAGCAGCTAAGGCTTCGGTCGTCCTGAGACGCGTTGCCCCCTTGAAAGAGCCACACCCGCTCGGCTTCAAAACGAATCCAGAGAATCTCGACCGACACGAGTTTGGCAGGGTCGGCCGTTTGGTCGCGAACCCCACGCCTCAGCGTCTCACCGGCTGCGGCGGAATTGCCCCCCCCTCGGACGGTCGCAGCCGCAGGTGCGGAACTCGAACGCGGCGTTTGCGGCATCGCAGCGGCTCGCGCGACCCGCGCTTGACTCAAGATTTCGTAAGCTTGGTAGAGGACCCGAAACGCCCATTCTTCCCCACCCGCATCAGGATGGTAACGCTTCGACTGTTTATGGTAGGCGTCGCGAAGCTCCTGAAGCGTCGCGCCCGACTCGACGCCTAGGATCGCATGAGGGGCGATCTGGAAAGTATGAGACGTCACTCGATCGGACTCCCAAGCCCTAGAAGAAATTATTACTTTGGCAGGCAACGGTCGGAGGGGAGGGCGGATTCAAGCTGACTCGTCGTCGAGATGCTTCCCATTCGAGAGTCTACGGCGCAGATAGCTGGCCCGTGCGACGCTCCGCTCTTCGACCTGAAGTTCGCCCCCTTGAATCTTCTGAAGGTGGGCAGGTTGCGTGTGAATGAACAATTCGTTCACCGTGGGAATCGCAAGGTCGTCGATCAATCCCAGGTTGATCCCCATGCGAACGCTCGAAAGTAAGTGCATCGTTTCTTCACTAGAAATCTGTTGCGCTGTCTTTAAGACACCATAGGCCCTGCTGACCTGGTCGTGTAGCTTCTCGCGCCGTTCTTTGACCAGTTCTTGCCTTGCGAGTCTTTCATAACTGATGATCTGCGGAACAACATCGGAGAGCGTGCGGATCAGCTCGGGCTCGCTCTTGCCAAGCGTTTGCTGGTTAGAGATCTGGTAGAAGTCGCCTGAGGCCTGGGTCCCTTCGCCGTAGAGACCGCGAACCGCCAGATTGATTTTTTGGAGTGCGCGGAAGACCTTCTCAATCTGTTTGGTCTGGACGAGCGCAGGGAGGTGGAGCATGACCCCAACGCGGATCCCAGTGCCGACATTCGTGGGGCAGGCGGTAAGGTATCCGAGCTGCGGGCTGAAGGCGTAGGCCAGAGTCTCTTCGAGCTGATCGTCGAGGTTGTTGATCTGGTCCCAGACATCTTGCAGGGCGAGGCCCGAGAGCATCACCTGGATACGGAGGTGGTCTTCCTCGTTGACCATGATCGAAATGTTTTCGCGAGGGCCGACGACGACCCCTCGGGGCCAGTCTGCCCCCATATGTTCACGCGAAATCAACTGGCGCTCGACCAGGAATTGGCGATCGAGGTTCGAGAGGGCCTGAACGTCGTGATACTTGAGGTCCAGTCCGCCTCGCTCGATCGCGTTCTTGACCTGGTTCTCGATCTCTACCTTTTCGCCGCGACTTGCGTGATTAATGAACGGGAATTCCGCCAGGTTCCGGGCCAGGCGAATCCGCGAGCACATGACGATATCACTCTCGGGGCCGGTGCCCCTGAGCCACTCGCCGGAGGTCCTGGTCAACTCGTCGAAGTTCATACGTCGCGGTCCTTCTGGCGGAGCTCGTCGCGGAGGCGTGCTGCGAGTTCATAATCTTCGTCGGTGATCGCGGTCCGGAGTCGGCTCCGGATCTGGAGGCGGTTCAGATTACTCTGAGGATGTTGTCGGGGGACCTTGCCAACGTGGCGGGTCGTCCCTTGAACCTGGGCGATCAGCGGCAAAAGTCCCTTGCGAAAGACCTGATAATCGTGCGGACAACCGAGACGTCCCTCAGCTCGGAAGTGCATGAAGCCAAGGCCACAGTCCGGGCACCGGAGGGCTGCAAGTTCGCCCACAAGTTCGCCGACATGGGCCAGGATCAGGCCCTCAACAACTTGATCAAGACCGATATTGGGTGGGGAAGGGGGGAGTGTGAGACCACCCTCGCGGGCGCACGCAGCACAGAGATGCTGTTCGCGACGCCGACCATGGACTGTCTCGGTCAAGTGGACCGACGCCTCGTTCGAGCATCGCTGGCAGATCATAGCGTGTCGGGCCGTCCCTCGGTTGCGATACGGGTAGAGGAGCAGGTTTGGGAAAGAAGGATCATACGGGTCGCGTCGACTCACGTCCTTGAAGCTGTTCAATCGCTTTGATACCGTCGCGGATCTTGGCGGCTGCCTCATAGTCTTCCGCCGCAACTGCCCGCTTGAGGTCGTTGCGAAGCTGGATCAATGAGGTCTGCTGCTTACTGATCATCGGGGACCGACGCGGAACCTTGCCCGCATGTCGTGTCTCCCCGTGGATGTTCTCCAGGAGCGGCATTAGCTCGTCGCGGAAGACTTCGTAATCGTGGGGACAGCCTAGCCGTCCCGTCGAGCGGAATTCCGCGAAGGTCAACTGGCAGATTGGGCACGACTGCTGGTCGAGTTCCGCCTTGACCGACTCCAGGACTTCTTTACCGATCATCCCCATCTCGGACTTGTCGGCCAGATGCTCGGACGCGGCAAGATGGATTTTGGCGTGCTCCTCGCAGAAGTGGAACTCCTGCGGCTTGCCGCGTTCGATGTCCGTGATGTGGTAGGTGGCCGGTTTGGGGCACTTCTGGCACTTCATCACCATAATCCTCCGCCATCCGCCACTGGGCGGGCTTTGAGCGCGGTCGCCGACCCTCGTCGCTCGCGGGCAATCCACGCGAGTGCTAACCCCTTCGCCCTCGCTCGTTTTCCCACACCAGATTCTATTGTAATTCCGGCACCCCCGCTGTCAAGCAACCGAGATCGAACCCGGTAACCTAACCCACTCGCGTGGAGTGGCCGCTAGTTGTTATGCGTCAAGGGTTTTCAAGCATTAGCGTCAGGGGTGAACCTGATCGCTGGGCAGCTTGTCCGTCCTCTCAGCTTGGGCTAAGATTTACGTTCATCGCTTGAACACGACCTGATTTCCTGCCGTGGGATCGTCCGACCATGAGTGCCCATCGTCCCAACTTCGATGCCTTCGAGCCTCTGGTCGGCAAGGCTGCGTGCATTCCCGTCTATCGTCAACTCACGAGCGATGCACTCACCCCGGTCTCTGCTTTCAAGAAGATCGAGCGGCCAGGGCCTTCATTCCTCTTCGAGAGCGTCATCGGGGGCGAGAAGGTCGGGCGTTTCAGCTTCCTGGGAACCGAGCCGTTCCTTCGTTTCGAGGCTAGAGGTAAGAAAATCACGATTGCAGGTTGCGTAAACCCATCGGAAAACAAGACTTACGATAGCGAAGATCCTCTCGAGGATCTCAGACTCTTACTCGATCGGTATCAGGCCGTCCCTTTGCCCGGACTGCCGAGGTTTACAGGCGGGGCGGTCGGTTATGCGGCCTATGATGCGGTCCGTTACACCGAGAACTTGCCCAACACTCCCCCCGATGACCGTGGGCTCCCTGACCTGGCGTTCGCGCTCTTCGACCGAATGGTCATTTTCGACCATATTCGCAAGACCGTGATGGTTGTGGCTCAAGCCCATCTGGGAGCTGGCCAAGACCCCAAGACAGCATACGGACTGGCGGCAACTCGGGTCGACGAACTCGTCGAGCGGCTTTCGGGGCCAGATACGGGTCTTCCGATCGTGGACCTCGACACCGATCAGCCCGTCACTCTGAAACCAAGCTCGAACTTCACGCGTGAGGGCTACGAGGGTGTCGTCCGCCACTGTCAGGAATACATCCGGGCCGGGGACGTTTTTCAGGTTGTTCCGAGCCAGAGGTTTCAGGTTGAGACCAATGCCGATCCCTTCAATATTTACCGGGTCCTCCGGGTTGTGAACCCGAGTCCATTCTTGTTCTATCTCCCATTTGACGACTTTCACCTGATTGGCAGCTCGCCCGAGATTCTCGTTCGGGTCGAGGATGGTCTTGTGACGATCCGGCCCCTGGCCGGCACTCGCCGCCGAGGTCGGGACGACGCCGAAGACCGCGCGCTCGCTGAAGAACTTCTGGCCGACCCGAAGGAGCGAGCTGAGCACATCATGTTGGTGGACCTCGGTCGAAATGACGTCGGCATGGTTGCCGAGTTCGACACGGTTCGGATCTCCGACGTGATGCAGGTCGAGCGATACTCGCACGTCATGCACATCACATCCAACGTGACCGGACGGCTCGCAGAGGGCAAAACAGCGTTTGACGCCCTTCGCGCAGGACTTCCTCCAGGGACCGTCAGCGGTGCCCCCAAGGTCCGGGCAATGCAGATCATCGACGAGGTTGAGCCCCAAAAACGAGGCCCCTACGCGGGGGCGGTCGGTTATATTGACTTTACAGGAAATATGGATACGTGTATCGCCCTTCGGACCCTGGTACTCCAAGGCACAACAGCCTCAATCCAGGCGGGGGCTGGTATCGTTTATGACAGCATCCCGAGTGAGGAGTATGAGGAAACCCGTACCAAAGCGCAAGGGATGTTCAAGGCGATCGAAATCGCTCAGACTCAGCTTCCGAGTCGGAAACCACGGACCAACACATAGTGTTTGGTTCGGTTTTGTTTTAGAATGTATTTCAAGGTGTTGTGAATCGCCAAGTCGCCGTCCGAGTGGACTATGCGCGTCTTCAATGACCCGGTTGCGGACTCAACATTGATCGCATCCAAGGGTGTCACCCACCACGGAAAGGTCGCAACCCGCACTTGTGTAAGGTGTGGCCGTTTGACATTGCATCGTCGAGATGCGTTCTCCGCCTCTTCTTGGAAGACCCTCGCCTGGTGTGTTGCGCCCCTGCTGTGGACCTGGCAGGTTTTCGGTTGCAACTGGCAGTGTCAGGATTGCGGGGCAGGCAAGCCGACCTTCGATTTCGGACGACCCGATTCGGAAGATCAACCGTAACGCGATCCCGGCCTGTTTTCTCCTCAGCCGACCACCCGTTCGACGACGACTCGCCTCACCAACTCTGAGACGAGTTCTGTGGTAATTGCACCCGCGTCCCAGACGGAGGCATTGGCCGAGGCGCAGGCGATCCCCCACCCCAGCCAGTCTTCGGGCGGCTTTCGTTTCAGGTCAGCATCGACCAGTCCTGCGAGTAGGGAGTCGCCGGACCCGATGGGATTGACCACTTTGATGGAAGGCGGGGTCGCGCGGAGGATGTCTCCCTCGTGGCAGGCGATGACCTGACCGGGGCCGTCGGTTACGACCCCGAGGGTCACTCCATGTTCCGCCCATCGTGTGAGAAATTCGATCACTTGAACATCATTGGGTGATTTCACGCCGAGGTAGAGGCCGGCCTCACGCCGATTGAGCTGAAGGACCCGTGGCCATAAGCCCCAGATCGCGGCGAGGGCTGGTCCATATGTGTCGAGATAGACAGGAATCCGCCGAGTATGGGCCAGGCCAATCAACTCGCAGTAGAGTCCATGAGTCGCAGCCGAAGGGCTCGAACCTGAGAGTGAAAGAGCCCGGACACCGCCAGAGTGGATCGCCACCTCGACCTTAACGAAGAGGTTCTCAGCCTCGGTCGGACTGATGGCGGGGTCGGGATCGAAGAAGGCGGTTTGCTCATCGTTTCCCTCGGTCCGCACGGTCAGGATGACGCGCGTCGGCGCGACCGAAGGAATCACAAGCGGGTCGAACTCATCCTTCGACCGGAGCAGGTGCTCGCAGTACTCGCCGACGCTTCCGCCTAGAAAGGTCACGGGGCGAACTGTGCGATGGCCCAGTGCTTTGAGGGCACGCGCGACATTGTTGCCTTTACCCCCCACGACTTCGTGGAGACTCTTCCCCCGCACATTGTCGCCCGGTCGCCAGGGGGCGACCGTTAAGGTCTTATCCAGACAGGGATTGAGCGTGACGCAGAGGATCGTCATAGGTGTTTGACGAGGAATGACCAGAGGGACTCCCTTCCCTCTGTAGTCTTGGTCGGGCTCCGCCACCTGAGGCAAAACTGTAACCCAGGTGGTCGTGATTAGCAACCCGACTGGATACGTCTTGCCACCACTTTTGGGCGTTGACCTGGCCTTCTGTATCCCAGCCGAGGAGAGAGCGCTCTTCGTTCTGGATCGAACCGGGGAGTCCCTTTTGGTCGCAGGGGAACCCCACTCGCCTGCGATGGGCCACCACCACACTCGACGACGACCGTGAAGTGTCGTCGTACAGGTGGACTGGATTCGACCACCTCATCCTCATCGCTTGCCACTTGGGACGAGGCTGCAACCGCCGTCAGTGAAGTTAGCCCGATCAAGAGCCAACTTTCGATGGGTGCCGGGCCGACCTCGTCTGGAATCATCATCGACGCGAAGGCGGCTACGAATGCACCGACCACCGCTCCTCGCTCGGCGACGATCCCCCTGAGGAAGAAACCGAGCGGGAGGACCGCCACCGCACCCAGCGCCCCGAGGTAATGGTGGCCAGTCCATCGCCCGACGACCGCCACCGACAATGCGATCACGACGAGCCGGAGCTCCCACACCCAGGTGGGCAGAGACTGGCAGATTCTGAGAGGACGCATCGCGGGTAGCCTCAGGGGTTTGTCTCGCACCTCGTGGCAAGCAAACCCTAGGTCCAGCCGAATTCGCTGTCAAAATTGAGCGCCTTCGTTCTGTTGTAACTTCGCCTCTTCTTTTCCGTCGATGCATTACGTGGAGGACAACCGTCGCCGTAGCCAGTCGGCAATCGCTTCGATCACCTTGGAACGATCCAACTCGTTGATCGGTTCGTGGCGCATCTCGGGGTAGAGGGCCAAAGTCTTATCGTGACTCCCGAGTTGCTCATGAAACCGTTGACTGGCCCTCGAATCAATGACGGGATCGGAACCGCCCAGGATCATGAGAGTCGGCGTCGTAACCGATCGGGCCTGAGCCAGAACCCTCGGGCCGCCTCGATCCATTCCAAAGAACATCGGGGCACAAATGCGATTATGTCGAAGAACGTCGGCACGCCGCTCCGCTTGCATCTGTGGGTCGCTCGTCATGTTCTCAGCAGGAAGTGGAGCCCCAAGTGTGACCTTGGGCGCGACCACATTCAGGACATGTGCAGCCGCCCGCTCAAGAGCCGTTGCTCGAGTGAGCAATTTCAGGGCGGGGTTGGATAAAATCAGGCTGGAAACCCCGGCCTCAGGACGTTCCAGAACCAGCCGGAGCGCCACGAGCCCGCCGTTCGAATGGCCGAGTAACGTCAAAGGGAGCGTCGAACCTTGAGCACGAACCCAACCGATCATCGCTGCCAGATCGTCAAGTAAATCTTCATAACGCTTGACCACTCCACGCGCGCCCGAGCTTGTCCCATGACCGCGAAAGTCCACCCCCAGCAGCTCCACCGGGACCTGGCGTGCCAGCTCTTTGGCGAACGTCCGATAGCATCCAGAGTGCTCACCTAGCCCATGGGCGATCACGACGAGGCCTTGGGGATTATCTTGCGCCAGGTGCCAACCCGCCAGGGTCGGCCCCCCAGGCATTCGAACCTCAATCGACCGTGGTTCGAGTTCTCTCATCACGATCCGCCTCGATGAGGGCAAGGCCAGGCTCAGTCACGCCGCCAGGCCCAGGTCCAGTGGCGATCTGAAGTCATGTTCACGTCTTTTGGAGAAAGTCCAGTCGCTGCGACCATCCCCCGGATCTCTTCAAGTGTCAGCGAAGCCCGAAGCGAGTCGCCGAATAAGGCCCGGGCCGAAGCGCTCTCACTTGCAGCGTAACGCTCCACCAACGCCAGAACCTGCAACTCATCATCGGGACGGACGAGGTCGCGGATGAACAAACTCCCCTTGGACTCCACCAACCGAGCCAGATCGGCAATCACTACCTCGGGCCGAGGGATGTGGTGGATGATCGTGTTCGAGATCACCCCCTCGAACGACCTGTCCGGGTAGGGGAGCCCCTTGGCATCAACGTGTTCGAGCTGAATCTGAGCTTCGAGGTTCGCGACGGCCACGTTCCGAGCTGCGATCCTGAGCATGTGGTGGGCCAGGTCAACTGCTACGATCATCGCCTCGTCATCGGCCCTGGCCAACTGGATCGGGATCCTGGCTGTCCCCGTACCAACATCCAGGAGATTCCCCCCCCGACAGGGTCCATGAAACGCCAGGAAATCCGCCACAAACCGAGCATTGACGCCCGCATGATCCATTGCGTCATATTCGTTCGCCTCCTGCGCGGTATCCATGGCTTCAGGCTCAAGGATGCGTAGCAACATGTGCAGAACCCCCCAAGGAATCCGAAGTTACACTCGAAAACCTAACGAAAACGAGTGAGGAGTTCCAGAGGTGAAGTCGCAGACTCACCTTGACACC
The DNA here is from genome assembly GCA_025356475.1 of Isosphaeraceae bacterium. Lineage (GTDB taxonomy): Bacteria > Planctomycetota > Planctomycetia > Isosphaerales > Isosphaeraceae > JANXSX01. The sequence continues at coordinate 15,389 of JANXSX010000037.1, forward strand.
TTCGCATTCGCCCTCAAGTTCAAACCGATGAGAGAAGTCACAGGAAAGAATATACGTTAAATAATATTATTGAATATATTAATGCAAGAATGAGTATCCATTTGTCGTGAACACAAATTGATTGATCACGTGGTCACGTACAATCTCCGCTGACGGACCCGCACAGCGCAGGAGTATGGGAGTGTTGAACGACAGCGTTGTGGTTCGGATCCGATCAGAGACTCTTGATTTCAGAGTTAAAGTCGACTCCTCGACCGCCGCTCTGCGGGACTTTCTCCCGAGGGAGACGGACCGGATTCGGACTTTGCAAGTCGCCAGCTCCAGCAATTCTGATGCCTTGAGGCGGCCCGGTGTGTGCTGGTAAGATACGGGACGATTCCATGACCTTCCTTAGCAAGTTCCCTCGATCGAGAGGCGTCTCACATGCCAGTCCATGGCGAATCCCTCGGGTTTCTTAAGCCGCTGGGTGGGGGTGACCCCGTCGAGCTCGTCAAGGAAGAGTTAGTCATTGGGCGTCGGCCCTCGTGCGACGTCTTCCTCGACTTCGAAAATCTTTCGGGTAAGCACTGTAACTTGCGGATGATCAATGGGATCTGGCACGTCAAGGATCTGGGTAGCACCAACGGGACGACCGTGAATGGTACAAAGATCTCGACCGAGCAGAGCCTGATGCCCGACGACGAGCTCGGTCTGGCTGGCCACTTCTTCACCATCGATTATGAGCCCAGCGGCCCCGCGACCTTGCTCCACGGAAGCGACGCGTTCGATGAGGAAGTCGTCGAGACTCGCAAGAAGCATTCGCTGATGGAACTCGCCGGGATGGACAGCGAGGACAGGCCCAAGCGGGTCCGCGCCACCAAACCTCCCGCGCGGATCGAACGCCTCTCCGCCGACGAGGGCGAATTCGACGATGCACTCCCGGAAAACTACAAGCCGCCCGCTCCCAAGGCCGAGGGCAACGACGAAGACTTCCTCAAGCTTTTTGAAGGCTAAAGCGACCAAAGGGGGGGGCACTTCACCCATCGGAGGTCGCCCCCTTGTCGTGGAAGGATTCATTCAATTCTCCAATGAAGTCACCGACAGAACAAAGCCTGTACACCTCGCTTTTCCGTTCAACCGGATTGAGTGAGCTGGCGGGCTTTGGTCGCTGACATCACTCCCTGATTTGTTCTAGGATGACGAAGCCGGGACGGGGGAGAATCGAGCTATCGAATCGGAGTGCCCCAGCGTGCCGTCAGCAAATCGCCTGATATCGAATGCGAATATTCCCCAACGGAGGTCGACACGTGCTTTTTCGAGGTCGTTCACGATGGGCTTCGGCCCTGTTGCTTTTCATCGCGGTCGGTTCGATTTCCACCATCGGCTGTTCCGATGGAAGCCTGTCGGGCGAGCCCAAGAAATATGAGGGGGGCGGACCACTACCGGAGTTCAAGGGGGTCGAAGCAAAAGAGAAACCAATCTCTAAGCCAAAGGGTCGCTGATGTCGGCACGGGCAGTGCCCGTGAAGTACTCTTCCCACGGTCCAATTTCTCCACGATTTTCACATGTTGAGGGAGCTCATTCGATGAACCGATCCTCGAAGTCGCGTCTGGGATTCACACTGATTGAACTGCTCGTTGTCATCGCAATTATCGCAGTCTTGATCGCTCTTCTGCTCCCAGCCGTGCAATCGGCACGCGAGGCAGCGCGTCGGGTCCAATGTGTCAACAACCTCAAGCAAATTGGGCTCGCACTTCATAATTATGCGAGTACTTACGACACATTTTCGCCTCTTGCTGTCATCATGACGACTAACGTGAGCGGGTCGACAAGCCCCGACCAGGGACCGAGCTTCCTTTTGCGGATCGCGAACAATATTGAGGGGGGCAACCTCTATAACGGCTTTAATTTTTCGGTGGCTGCGGTCTACGGCGGCTCAAATTACATCAATACAACGGTGAGTTATGCGGTTGTGAACTCGTTCTTGTGTCCTAGCGAGGCCTCCGGCAACGCCTTGTTCTCGGGAACGGACTACGCAGCCAGCTTTGGTCCACAATGGAACTGGGGTGATCTCAACGGCGGCAACCCCCAGACCGGTGCCTTCGCCTATCAGACCGCGATGCCGATCGCTGCCTTCACAGACGGCACAAGTAATACTGCGGTGGTCGTGGAAGTCGTGCGTGGCGACATGTCCGCAGCCATCTACAGAGGCGACGTGTACGACACGGGCTATCCCGGATCCGGCACCGACACCTACCCTAATAATGCGGGTAATCTTGCGACATACAACGCCGCCTGCTCGGCCCTGAGGGCCAAAGACACGGGGAGCGGGGCGTACAATAATGGAACTCTCACAGCGAACACCTCAACCCTCCAGTGGGGAGCCGCTCATGCCTTTTGGGCCAATGGACGCGCTGGAGTCGGAGCGACCGCTAACATGGCACTGACGCCGAACGCCACCTCACCGGATTGCGCCAGTTGGAATATCAACAACATTGGGCCTGCGGGGGGCGGGTTCTTTGGTTCGCGCAGCTTCCATCCCGGTGGCGTGAACACACTCTTCGGCGACGGTTCGGTCAAGTTCATCAAGAACACTGTCAATCAGAACACGTGGTGGGCGATCGGTACGAAAGCGGGTGGAGAGGTCATCAGCGCCGACGCGTATTGATTCCAAACGCGGTGGATTTCTCGAACACTCGCCGGTAGGGGTGCCTTGTGAAGCACAACAAACAAAAGACCAAGCGCCGGTCCACCTGCGAGGAGGTCGCGGGACCGGTTCGTTGACTCAACTCAAAGCGAAGGCTGATAACGGTTGTGGGGTGACGGAACAATGCCAATGGCAATCTGTGAGGATTGCGTGGGGAGGCTTCTTCGAGCGTAGGAGGCGAACTGACAGCTTTACCAGGTCGCATACGCTTGGTGGAAGTGGGTAGCCTAGCTTCGCGGAACAAAGCCAACGGTAAACTGTGTGGCTTACGCAGGTCCCAACGTAGGCAAACGTAAGATTCCGGTGGGCAGCGTCTCGAAGCCGTTTACGCGGACTCTCCACGCGGGCCTAAAAACCAAACGAACCCATTGGTCGTTTGTACCGATTAGTCAGAGCCCTGAATT
>JANXSX010000151.1 GCA_025356475.1 Isosphaeraceae bacterium
CAGTGGTACCAACGAGTTACCGACGTATCCACTAACCGCCCGCGTGCGATCGTCATGAAGTTTCTCCCAAGGGCTTTTCAAGATCGTGGTCAAACGGCTGGACGATTGTCAAGATTGCATTGCCTGTCCTCTTCCTTGTCAGTTATCGTATTAATCCGCAGCCTGACCTCACCGCGTCGGGCAGGCCGCGAGATTGGCGAGATGATGCCGGCCTATTTGCGTCGCGACTTGTCGCAATCGGTCGATCTCTCTTCCTTATCTAGATTGCATTGCCTGTCCTGTTCCTTACTGTTCCTTATCTGTCCTCTTCCTTATCAGGCGAAGGTTTACTGGTCGAGCAAAAGATTGCATTGCCTGTCCTCTTCCTTATTATCCCTCTACGATGCTCCGAACTGCCGGGGCGCGACCGCGATGAGCGAGAAGAACCGGGTGGCGTTTGCCAGCAAGGAAGAGGCTGAGGTGGCGGGGTATCGGAAGGCGGGGGATTGCCGCTAGGGTTACTCAATCGCATCGTCGACGATCTTAATCTGTTCTTTCGTCAGCCCGTAGAGTTTATAGATGATCTGGTCGATCTGCCGATCTGCAGCATCGATCTGGTTCTTGAGAATCGTCTGCGCATGGGCGGTGTTGGTGGCTGGTAGCTGACCGTGAAGCGTAAGCATCCGGTCAACAAGTCCCACAAGCTCTTGGTGCTTTTTCTTCTCGGCGGCGACCTTGAAATTGATCTGACGTATCGGCATCTGCGTGATAGGGGTGGCGCTGAACCTGATGTAACCAGAGAGCTTTGGTGGACAAACACCCTGCAGATGATAGCCGCCCAACTTTGAATTCAGGATTGCCATGAAGTAGTTCAGATGGTGGCCGCCGCCGTCTCCAATAATGATAGATGGGCAGTTAGCTCCATCGAACGCGGTTCCTGCAGGAAGCAGCCCGAGGGATGACCGCTTGGCAATACCCTTCAAGGCCAACTTCGGGGCCTTGATGTGGAAGAACGAACCGGAACGGAGATGGCGATACCAGTCTGGGCCAGTGGCGTATAGCCTCCTGCTATCCATCCGCTTCACCAGCTCAGGCTTGGATCCGAGCAGGTACTTGTGGATGTTCGGATAATTGGCCTTCAACTCGGCTTCTGGGATAATCTCATTTTTCCCGTCTGCCCCCTCGTTGTAGGGATAGATAATCAGAGCATCGGGCTCAACAGGGCAATAACGAAACACTTCCTTTCCTCGATAGGCATATGGGACGAGCAGATCATCCTCAAGTTGAAGCCTTGCGGCCTCCGCAGAATCGAGTACGAACGCAGCGTTCATACCGCATTTGGTTCCGATATACGCCTTCCCGAACTCCTTGAGAAATTTCCACTTGATGGAATTAGCTTTGAGTGCCGCCACGACATCGAAGTTGCTCAGGTTCCACGGCTTGTCCGAGAGCGATGACAAAGCGATGGCTGTGGACGGCGCGGCTTCAATCGCCGTGAGCGACAGGTCTTCTTCCTTCGCAATCCGGGTGTATGCCAGGCTCTTTGCGGGTGTCGGGCTCAAGACGAAGATCGCCGGATAGGTATCTGCATCCTTGAACACGGGCAGGCTACCGAAATTGACAATGGAATGGAGTCTGCCGCCGGCCAGGACACGCCGCAAGTTGGCGCCGTAATCAGTCGACAACCATTGCGAGGAGCAGATGAAGCCGCCGAAGCCCTTTTTGACGCAAAGCCCCAGCGCCTTTTCCAGGAACACCAGCGAAAGATCGACTTTGCTCGTCGGCCCCTCATAATTTCGGAAGATGTAGTCCGACTCCAGCTTGGCGATGCGCTGAATCCTGATATACGGCGGATTGCCAATCACGGCATCAAATCCGCGCGCCTCCTTGTACCAGGGGAAGGTCTTTTCCCAGTCGAAGACATTCAGCCGGAGATGATCTTCGGCGGTAAACTCCTTGGCTTCAACCTGAGCGTAGATGTCCGGGCTAATCAGCGAATTGCCGCACTTGATATTGTCTGCCATGTCGGGCAAGGCCCGCTCCTGAAACATTCTTCGCTGATGCTCCAGCGACTCCTTGGATTCGCCTTCCAAAACCTTCAAGAACAATGACAATTTTGTGACTTCGACGGCCTGCGGGTCGATGTCCACACCGAAAATGTTATTGAGAAGAATTCGCTTCCGCTCGGACGTCGTGAGATACCACTGCTCACCGGCGCCCTGGAACACCTCTTTGGGGTGCGACTTCGGACCGTCCGTCACGTACCAGTCCCGGTGCCAGTCGAGCAAATGCTGATAGGCCCCGATCAGGAATGACCCCGAGCCACATGCTGGATCGAGGATTCGCAACATCGACGCTTGTTTCGGCGTCTTCTTCTCCAGTAACTTGCCCACGGTCTGCTTGACAATGTAATCCACGATATAGTCTGGCGTGTAATAGACTCCGCCCGACTTTCTTACCTCTGGCTTCTCCTCGACGACGGCGCGGTGCCCGGTCGTGAGACGTATCACCTTGCCGAGGAACCGCTCGTAGACTTGGCCCAATATCTCCGTGGGCAGGACGGAAAACTCGTAAGGGCTATCAGGGTAATAGAGGTTCCTGAGAATGGTTTTCAGTGTAAAGTCATCGATCACCAGCTTAGTTGTGAGCGTATCCGGCGGCTCGCTCCTGCCCTTCTCTTTATGGAAGTGAAACAGCCCGGAATTGTATCGGTCGTCGGCTCGCTCGAAGAACTTAATGAGCTTCGGGTAAACTCCCTCTCCCGATCCGATCTCCCTCAGGGCGCCATACTCCTCGATGCCCCGGTCTTCGCACATGCGCAAGAATACTACGCGGTCAACGATCATCTGAACTGCATGGTTGAGTTCGTCGGCGGTCAGCTTTGTGTTTCGCATGGCGATAACCTTCGCCAAACTCTCCCGCCAGTTCTCGATTTCAGCGAGAAAGGCATCGTCGACTTCCAGTGTGCCCTTTTTGTCCTTGCTCTTCTCAGCGAATTTATCGAACGAACCCTTGAGGATCGCATCGCGGGAAAAGATGGAGGCGATCTCGTCCCATCGCTCGACATATTCGGTATAGTTGATAACAAATAGCCGGGCTACGCTCGCGCCGTCGGTTTGCTTCGGTTTGATCCGGCAGTCGTAAACAGCGAGGTTCTCAAAGTCGGTGAGGATGGAGATTGGCAGCTTCGCACTCCAGCCGTACCGGCGGAGCTGGTAGGCATGTACGCTCTTATCCTTGAACTTCTCCGACGGCTTCTTGGCTTCGAGAAAGAACTTGCGCGTGCCTCCTACACGAAAGCAGTAGTCAGGAGCCTTGTTCTTCCCACTGACCTTGATCGCGTCCTCGTGGACGACGTCCTTGTACGCTTCGGCGTAGCCCTGGCTGTTGTCGATATCCCACCCGAGGGCAACGAACAGCGGGTCGATGAATTCACGCCGGACGGGAGTTTCCTTGTACCTGCCCGAGAGATACGATTCTCGGTGAAGGGCAAAGGTGTCGATCAACCTGACGACGGCTTCTGAGGCGGGCTTCATCTTTGACCTTCACCACGGAAAGTGGGCGCGCGGTGGGGATGGAAAGAGGGATTCCTCGAACTCTGCGGGGCTGCGATAGTCGAATGGCGACGTTGGCGATTGTAGAAGACTTCAATGAACTCGAACAGCGACTGGCTCGCCTCCTTGTGAGTTTTGTATTTCTCGTGATGCACGAGTTCACGTTTCAAGGTGCTGAAAAAGCTTTCGGCAACAGCGTTG
>JANXSX010000071.1 GCA_025356475.1 Isosphaeraceae bacterium
AGAGCCGGCGAATCCAGGAGATAATTCTCGATCTCGTGCCGAGGAAGTATGAACCTACGGAATGTGCGAGTCGGTACGAACCAATCCGCATAGTTTGTTTTGCCATGATCGCGGTCGATCAGCCCAAACACATTGGTGTACTCTGAATCCTCGGCGTCCTTGAGGATCGCATTTACGCCGTCACAGCTCCCGCCGATCAGGAACTTCACAGCCTGATCTCTCCATAGAGCAGAAAGGTAGGACCGTGTCAGGTCATCTTCGACCCAGAGATTGATTTGACCACTATATAGGGCACTACTGGCGACGTCGCGTGGCATGGCTGATTACGCCTCAACTCTGGCCCCAACGCCTGGCCATGCCCGAGCGCGAGGGTCGTCTTCGGGTACCAGAAAATGCCGCTCGTAAGACATGGCAGCGTCATAGATCTCGGGCGAGTGGGTCGCAACGATGAATTGGGCCTTTGGCTGCAATTCCATCAAGCACCGGATGATCGGCGCGTGCCATTGCGGATCAAGGTGTAGTTCCGGCTCGTCAATGAAAACGATCCCCTCGCGATCACCATTCAGAACCAAAGCGGACAGGAACAAGAACAGTTCAAGCTGGCCTGCGCTAAGGTTATCAACGGAAAGTGGCAGCAGCCCTTCGCGATGTTGAAAGACTTCGAATGCTCCACTACCCTCCTCGTCCGACTCGGCGAGTCCCACGGCAAAGCGATCGTTGTGATCTGGATAGAATCTGTTCCAACCGTTATTGATGCGTTCGATCCAGTTCGAGTAGTTTCGGGGCCCACCGTCCCTGATCCCCGGAAAATGCTCTACCGCAGCCGCATTAATAAGCTGCGATTTCACGTTTCGCAAGCGATTGGTGTCCGTCTTCGCCGGGCGTCGCCCCTGCTTGCCGACGGTCACATTCACCGCACCGACGAGGTTGGGGGCACGCCAAGAATTGAAGTACCAGAAAGGCACTAAAGGGTTAGGCTCGGGCGGGAGATTAGTAGACGAATCTACAATAATCACATCGCTACGGATCAAGTTATTTCGTTCCACCAATCCCGCGATAATCTCATAATCAAGAGCCCCTCTTCGCACAGCCCGCTTGGTGTACGGGCCTGCGGCCAACTTATAACCACCCACCGCGATTAATGCCGCTTCCAAAACGGTTGTTTTGCCACTTCCGTTGGGTCCGGCCAAGACGACGAGGTGGTTTGGCAGGCCGTCAGGACCGCAGAAGTCGAGTTCAAGTTGATCGATTCCCCGGAAATCGCGGATCTTCAGCGAGGTAAGGGCGATCGGCGGCGAGCTATCGGGGGGCATCTCGGTCCCTCCCGGGGGTTCTCGAGGGTGAAATAGCAGCAATCTACACCCGAGTATAACATTGCCCAAGGCACCTGGCTTACGACGAACCCTAAACTGACGGAACCGAATCGGTACAATCGGACCAAGGCTCATGACGAGGCTGACGGATTCTCAACTACTCACACTAGCTCGCATGAGCACTTCCCAAAGGAGAGAGGCTGGACCTCGAGCGGAATACCTCGCGGCTGGTGTCGTCAGCCAGGAGCATCAAAGGGCGTCGCCCGAGATGACTTCGCCTCCATGAATGGTGCTCAATGCCCTCCACGTCTGGATCTGAATCGTATTGCGGATATAGTGGACGGATCCATCAGCCATCGATGCGTTCACCCCTGTGATGTGTCGACTCCGTGCTCCATAATTGTCGGGGAGAGCAGTCGTTGACGTGGTACAGGGCGGATTTGGTGCCTGGTTGAGACAGTAATAGGGGCTGAACAAGACGTCGGGGAACGAGCTATTGGGTCCGAGGAACGTCTCGAAAGCGGCGGCATCACCCCACCAGGAGAAACCCCGGAGGTCCCTGCCCTGGCCCACAATCACTTCAGAGACGAGCAGTGTCGTGCTTGAGCCGTCTGTCAGTGAGGCGAAGCCGACTGGCCGCTGACCGGGCTCACTGGTGGAGAGGCCGTGGTAGGGTGATCCGATATCGACGAACGGTGCTCCTCCAAACCGGATCCCTTGAAAGTCGACCTGGTCCTGAACGGTATTGCCAAAATTAACCGCATAGTTCTGCGATGTACATGCGTATTTGATGCCGTTCATCGTCTCTGTCAGGGGAGCGTTGGTCTGATCGCTCGGACAGAGGTAGGTGTCGATTTGGGTCGATGTCACTGTTCTGTTGGAAGATCCGAAATAGCGGAGGTCATAGTCATAACCGGCAGGGTAGCCGGGAGAGTTGTTCCCTTGAGAATTCCATGCGTTGTAGAGAGGTTGTTGCTCAAGATAAGGCAGTGCGAAGATCAACCATGTCCCCCAGCAGCAACCTTTTTTGGCGGGCGGAAAGACATGATGGGTCTCTTGATACGTCAGAATCGCGGTCGCGATCTGCTTGAGATTGTTGGTGCATCGCAATCCTCGAGCTCGCTCACGGGCTGCCTGGACAGCAGGCATTAACAAGGCGACCATGACCGCGATGATCGCGATGACCACGAGAAGTTCGATGAGTGTGAAGCCTCGGCGAACGTTAGCCATGAGGTCGGTCCTGCGCGGGAGGAATAATGGCCGTCGGGAATCGGAGAACGAGAGATGAACTGTTATGGGAGAGGCGATTTTGGATCGGAACTCAGTAAGAATTCGAAGGAGATTGATTGATCCGCTGAAACCTTGACCTTCAATTCCGTTGATGTATTGTAAGCCGCCGGGATCAGGTCGACCATGGGGCGGGGTGAGCCAATCGATTTCTTCGACGTCGGTGGTGCCTGAGCCCCCGAACTTGCGTAGATTCTCACGAGATAGTCGCCCACGACCGGTCCTTCCGCCTCAGAGATCGCGAACCTTCCGGCACGAATCTTGCCTCCAACTGCGGTACCCGAGATCGATCCCGGACTCGGCTCGAAGAGGATCAGGCCTTGGGCAAGCGGCTTGCCGTCGAGACGGACCACCCCATCGACCGGACGCCGACCGAGGCCGTCGCGGTTGCCGCATCCCCCAGCGAGGACGATCAATGCGACTGAGCCGAGCCAAAATCGCGATCTTCTCCCGTCCCGAGGATGTTTCGAACCGTGAGATCGCACAATGAGTTCTCGACCTCCTGGAGAGCAACGGGCGGAGCCGCCTGTAAGCTTCCGCCAAAGCGGCGACACTCGCACAAACGAGTCTCGCATCATCGCAACGCCTGTGGCAAGCCCTTAAATCGACAGGTTTCACCGGAGATTCCTGGGGACAATCGACCAGCAAAATATTTTCTCGGAATCCGATAAAAAGGTGAACCTTCAGCATGCCTTTCGGGAAGTACGAACGTAGGTAAGTCATATTCCGCGCAGAGCACAATCGGCTTCAGCGAGTTGCCTTTGTCGGATGGAGCGTAGGATGACGGATGTTCAACTCCTTGGTTTCTTCGTTCAGGAGAGCGACGAAGCCTCCTTCCGCGCGCTGGTAGTCCGACACGGGCCGACGGTTTTACGGGTTTGCCGTCGAGTCCTCCACGATCAACACGAGGTCGAGGATGCGTTCCAGGCAACGTTCCTGGTTCTCGTTCGTAAGGCCCCGACGATTGAACGCCCCGAGGCGTTGGGAAACTGGCTCTATGGCGTGGCCTACCGGATTGCCATGAAGGCTCGCCGCGGTACGGTGCGCCGTCGCAATCATGAAAGGAAGAAAGCTGAGATGGACCCGGTGACTTTGGCCACCGACCAGCCTTGGGATGACCTCGGCCGTGTCGTCCGCGAGGAGTTGGAGCGCCTGCCCGAGCCTTATCGTGCTCCACTGGAACTCTGCTACCTCAAGGGTCAGAGTCACGAAGAGGCGGCCTCCGAGCTTGGTTGGCCCCTGGGGACGTTGAAGGTACGACTCGTTCGCGGTCGCAAGAAGCTTCGCGAACGGCTCGACCGCCGCGGGATCGCAATGGCGCTCGGGCTGCTTCTGTTACTTCTTCGGCCCCGTCGAGCGATGGCCCTCCCTGAGCCTCTGGTCAATTCAACCGTCGAAGCCATGCGACTTGAAGCCGTTGGTGGACCCGCTGCCACGGCCAGCGACCCACGTTTCCGCCGATCGTCACGAATGGCCCGAGGAATCGTCGAATCGAGGTTCGGATCACGCCTACTCTGGCCACTCCTTCTCCTCATCCTCAGTCTGGCGACGACCGGAGCTGTGCCCCTCTATGGACAGGTCCAAGCGGCTGACATTGAGGAACTCGCCGCACTTCCCACGAGCCTCACGGACGTGCTTCACGTCAAGTGCCGCTGATTGGAGTTTCACGCTGGTCTTCTCATTACGTTGATCGAGGATGACCTGCGATCAGGCCGAAGTCCGGCTCAGGTACTCCTGATGTCGCGCAGCTTTTTGTTGGTTGCGACGGTAAAGCCGATTGCCCGACTGCGTCGGCTCGGCGTTACTGACCGCAACCACAGGGACGGCGGCGACCGGAATTGGCTTCGTTTCGGTAACGGCGGGAGCCGGAATTGCGGCTGGCTTATTCGCAACCGGCTTGGGCTTGGCTTTTTCTAACGCCTTGAGGGCTCGCTCGAACGAGCGGATCGACTCGCGTTCGTAACGTCGGATCAGCTTGAGACTTGCGTCTTCAAGATGGATCGAACCTTGGATATGCATCTTGCGGAGCTTGGCGTTCTGAGATTCGGACTTCAACTGCTCAACTTCAAGCTTGGCGATCTCGCCCAGGATCAGCGCCATCGAAGATTGCTTCTCGTAGAACGTGTTCTGGAGGTCGGTCCGCGCATCCCGTAAGGTCTTCGGCACGCCTAAGAGGTCGAGGGCCACGTGGTACTCGGTATCGGTCCACTTGGGCACGCCGTCGCCTGAGAAGGCGACCAATAACTGCTTCCATTGCATAATCAGCCAATCTCGTCCTGCGGGAGTCAGTCGAAGCTTGAGCAGCACGAGTGCGGGATTGCGTTTGAGGGAGTCGCCCAACTTGTAGGCTTCGATCAACCGATGCGTA
>JANXSX010000080.1 GCA_025356475.1 Isosphaeraceae bacterium
ACGCGGCGTCGCTCGGTCAGGCTTGCGCCCATTGCCGAAGATTCTCGACTGCAGCCTCCCGTAGGAGTCTGGGCAGTGTCTCAGTCCCAGTGTGCCGGGCCACGCTCGCACGCCCGGTAGGCATCGTAGCCTTGGTGGGCCATTACCCCGCCAACAAGCTAATACCAAGACGGCCCGTCCCAGGGCGGAATCGCACCTGTGGTGTCAAGATGATGCCATCTTAACACGTCGCCGGGAATTACCCGAGGTTTCCCTCGGCTATGCCCGACCCTGGGGTTGGTTGCCGTCTCATTACTCACCCTTACGCCACTGGCCTTGCGGCCCGTACGACTTGCATGCCTAATCCACGCCGCCAACGTTCATTCTGAGCCAGGATCAAACCCTTCGAAAGGTTGCGATTCGCTCTAAGGCAAGCCTTAAAGCATTCTCGCTCCCCACCCTATGGGTTGAGGATTACTATCATTTGGTCTAGCATGAAAACCCGCGACCGAAGCAACTCAAACAAACTCTTGCGAGTTCGATCGAATCCACCCCGATTCAACAAGGCCCCACGCCGGCTTCCCTCAAGGGATGCTCACTAAGCGATTTGGCTTTCATTGATCGAATGTCGATCACCAACGACCGGATTGTCAAAGAAACTCACATCGCTAATTTTCATTAGCGTCGCGGACAGAGCTACCAAAGCCTTGTGAGGCTCTTATTGCTCTGTTCTTTACTCATCTTTACTGTAGAGCACAGTTGGACTGGTCTACAGTTTCGATGAGAAATGACCACTGTGAGATGGTCACAACTGACGAGTCAGTTGATCGCTTTCCGGCCCGTTTCTTGTTAACGGCACCGTGTGGGCGACAAGGGACATAATAACCGGGATCGCTTCCCAGTCAATGATTTGGTGAAGCGTTGCAACTTTCGTTTCATCTAAAGCATAGCTATGAAATGAGTTATCTCTTGAGAAATTCTTAGAATCCTTCCGGTATTCCTTGTGTTCAGCGGCAGCGACACCGTTCTTCATCCTGGTTTACGTCTCTATGTTTCATCCTTTGTGAAGCTCATCCCCGTGTGATTTCCTAATGCAGTCGTGTTTTCGAGTCCCTTGTGCTTCTCTGCACTTCCGGTTCGTTTATGATAGAAGACCCTTCGCCATTTCACTCAGCAGCACACGAACTGTCTTGGGCGAGACCACTTATCTCCTCGGGCACTCAAGATGTGTGATCGAACCTTTGGGATACCCTCAACATGCAAAGTTTTCGTTCTTGGGTTCTCACACTCCTAAGCTTCATCCCCATTGCTCTCATAGGTTGTGGTTCCGAGGCTTCGAAGGACTCTCAAGCCACGCCATCGGGCGAGTCGAGGTCTGCGAGTCGGGCCGTGAAGTTTGTTGGGTTTGACGCGAGCCCGCCGTTGATCGACGCACTTCGCCAAGGCAAGCTGCTCGGTCTCGTGGTCCAGAATCCACTGCGGATGGGCGAACTAGGTCTCAAGGCTGCCGTGCTGGCTCTCGAAAAGAAGCCTGTCGAGAAGAAGATCTCGACGGGCGAGACATTGGTGACGCCCGACAACATGCTCGCGACGGACGTCGTGCCTCTGCTCAACCCCCCTAAAGTCGAGCATGCCGAGAATGCGAGCGCAGCAGGTGCAAAGACCAAGAAATGGCGAGTTATGGTGATTCCCAAGGGAACAACCCACGAGTTCTGGAAGACGATTCATGCAGGAGCAGTCAAGGCTGCGAACGAACTTGGAAACGTCGAAGTCATCTGGCAAGGGCCTCAGAAAGAAGATGACCGGGCTCTGCAAATTCAATACGTTCAGAGCGCCATTGCAACGGGAGTTGATGCCCTTGTGTTGGCTCCGCTGGACGCGAAAGCACTGAAAGCGCCGGTGGAAGAAGCACTTGCGAAAGGTATCCCCGTGGTGATCATCGATTCTGCGCTCGATTCCGAACGACACACGAGCTATGTCGCGACGGACAATTACCACGGTGGAGTTCTGGCGGCGGAGCGTTTGGGCGAGGTTCTCAACGGCGAGGGGAAGATCATCTTGATGCGATACGCGGTCGGCTCCGCCAGTACCGATGAGCGAGAGAAGGGTTTTACCGATACGATCGCCAAGTTTTTCCCCAAGATTACCTATCTCTCAAGCGACCAGTACGCCGGTGCGACTGCGGATTCCGCTCAGCGGACTGCCCAGAGCTTGGTGACTCGTTACCGTGGGCAGGTGGACGGGGTCTTTTGTCCCAACGAGTCGAGCACACTTGGCATGCTCCGCGCGCTTGACGCTGCAAGTATGCTCACGAGTAAACCATGAGTGTTGCCCTACTTCGCATGTCCGAGGTCTGCAAAAGCTTCGGAGCCAACAGGGCTCTCGATGGTGTCTCGTTGGAATTGAACTCGGGCGAAGTCCACGCCCTGGTCGGCGAGAATGGCGCTGGCAAGAGCACATTGATGAGGATCTTGAGCGGGGCGCATTCCCCCGACTCGGGTACCATGGTGTTGGCTGGCCAACCCTACCGACCCCGATCACCGCGCGATGCTCGAGGCGCCGGTGTGGCGATGATTTATCAAGAGCTGACGATCGCGCCTCATCTCACCGTCGAGGCCAATATCCTCTTAGGCCAAGAGCGGAGTCGGTTCGGGCTGATCCGAATGAGAGAGTCGCGGAGGCTTGTCAAGGAAGCGCTTTCGGAGCTGGACCATCCTGAGATCGAGCCGACGACCCTGGCAGGGAGTTTGAGTGTTGGCCAGAAGCAACTCGTCGAGGTTGCACGTGCTCTGGCGATGGATGCAAAAGTGATTGTCTTTGACGAGCCGACAAGCTCGTTGACCGAAAGCGATGCTCAACGGCTATTTACGTTAATTGACAAGCTCCGGGAGCGGGGGCTGGCGATTGTCTACATCAGCCACTTCCTCGAAGAGGTTCGCCGAGTCGCAACACGATTGACCGTACTCCGCGACGGTCGATCTGTCAGTTCGGGGTTGGTGAGCGAGATGTCCCAGCAGTCGATCATTCAGGCGATGGTGGGGAGATCTCTCGACGAACTCTTCCCGCGAATTCCTCGGACGATTGGCGAACCGATTCTGAACTTGGAAGGTTTGAGCGGTGTGAAGCTCCCCGTTCAAGCGAATCTAACGTTGCGACGGGGCGAGATCCTCGGGATCGCCGGGTTGGTGGGCGCAGGTCGAACCGAATTACTCCGCGCCACCTTTGGCCTCGACGCGGTCCGGTCGGGTCGAGTCATGTTGCGAGCAATTGATGCGTCACGCGATTCCGTCGGTCGGCGGATTCACCTAGGTCTCGGCTTGGTGAGTGAAGATCGGAAGGGAGAAGGTCTCGCGCTGGGTCGTTCCATTGAGGATAATATGACCCTTTCCGCCCTGGGAAGGAGCGCGTTCCTCGGTTGTCTGAGGTTTCGCGAGCGCCGGCGAGAGGTTTTGAAGTGGATGGAACGGCTCCGAGTGAAAGCAGAGGACCCCGGCCAGGACGTTGGTCTGCTCTCGGGCGGGAATCAGCAGAAAGTGGCCTTGGGACGCCTCTTTCATCAGCGAGCGGACATCTTCCTCCTTGATGAGCCGACTCGTGGGATCGATATCGGCTCGAAGGTCGAGATTTATCGCCAAATTGGCGAACAGGCGGCGGCTGGCAAGGCCGTTCTGATCGTTAGCTCCTACCTTCCTGAACTGTTCGGACTCTGTGATCGTTTGGCCGTGATGCGTCGGGGCGAGTTGTGTCCAGCACGACCGATTGAAGACTGGACCGAGCATAGCGTGATGGAGTTTGCAACAGGGGCCAACGCTGGCTGAAATGACTTTGCGAGTGACCACGACATTGAGTGCGGAGGGGTAACCGATGCGAACGATCCGACGTGCTGCCGCTCGGGGCCACTTTGACCACGGTTGGCTCAACACTTTTCACACATTCTCGTTCGGCGAGTATCACGACCCCAACCAGATGGGCTACCGCTCGCTCCGAGTCATCAACGACGACGTGATCGCCCCTGGAATGGGATTAGGTACCCATGGACATCGCGATATGGAAATTATTACTTATGTTCTGGAAGGATCTCTGCGGCACGAAGATAATATGGGGCATGGCGAAACATTGACCCCTGGTGAGGTCCAGTACATGTCGGCGGGAACAGGGATTCGTCACAGCGAGTTCAACCCCTCAGCCGATGAACGGACGCATCTCTACCAGATCTGGTTCCTACCCGATCGATCGGGTCACACACCGCGCTACGCTCAGAAAAGGTTCGATGATGAGTCGACCTGCAACAAGCTCGGTCTCGTCGTCTCCCCTGATGGTCGCGACGGCTCGATTGCCATTTATCAGGATGCGGAACTCTGGCTAGGCCGGCTCGATCCAGGGTCTCGCGTTCATGTCGAGGCAACTCCAAGACGAGCCATGTGGGTTCAGGTCGCTCGAGGAACCGGGATGGCGTCGGACATCCCACTGGTCCAGGGCGATGGTCTCATTTTGGAAGACGAGTCGCTCGAATTCGTGGCAGAATCGGCCTCCGAGTTGTTGGTCTTCAAGTTGAGCTGAACTGCGGCGAATGACGTACCCTTGGGATGAGATCCTCGCCAGTCGCATTCCATCGTTCGCTAATCCGTTTGCAGATCTTTACGTTACAGAGCGGGGTATCGGGACGTGTCGCTACTTGATCTAAAGCAGAAACCGCCGAACTCACGGCTTCGTCCTTGGGGTCGAGCCATCGCCGGCGCGGTCGGCCCATTCGTCAGTCTGATCCTTCTGACGATGCTCTTTGCGGGGATGACCCGAGCGTCCGGCCAATTCCTAACGGCCTTTAATTGGCAGACCATCGCCGTCCAAACCGTGATCGTGGGAACAGCCGCGCTGGGAATGACTTTGGTGATGATCGCGGGGGGAATCGATCTCTCGGTAGGTTCGGGGGTAGCCTTGGTGACGGTCTTGATCGGGGTTCTCGTCCGGGACGCGAAGCTACCGATGGCAGTGGCGATGGCGGCGGGGGTCGGGCTCGGAGGCTTGTGTGGGCTGATCAACGGAGGACTAATTACCGGTTTAGGAGTCGTTCCTTTTATCATTACTTTGGGAAGTTTGAAGGTTTATCGTGGGCTCGCCAAATGGTTGGCCAGTAGCACGATCGTTTATATCGAGGATCCGCTTGCGAAGCCTTGGTGGCTCGACAAGGTGATGGCGACCGAGCCCAGACCGTCGTGGCTTCTTGTAGCACCCGGGGTGTGGTTGATCGTGATCCTGAGTATCGCGGTGTTCGTGATTTTAAGATTCTCGGTCTTGGGACGTTACGTATATGCGATAGGTTCCAATGAGTCGACAGCGCGGCTCTGCGGAGTCAACGTTCCCGGGGTGAAGCTTCTGGTTTACTCGTTTGCGGGCCTCTTCACCGGTCTTGCGGGGGTCATGCAGTTTTGTGTGATGAACGGAGCGGGTGATCCGGTCACAGCCGATGGGCTTGAGCTTCAGGTGATCGCGGCAGTTGTGATCGGAGGAGGGAGCCTCTCTGGTGGTGAAGGAACCATCCTTGGTACGTTGGTGGGGTGCCTCTTCATGTCCGTGCTCAATAACGGTTGTGTTCATGCGGGGATACCGAACGCAGCACAAGATGTGATCATTGGTGTGATCATCGTGGTCGCTGTGACCGTTGACCGCTTGCGTAATCGCCATAGTTCCTGAATGTTCTTTTCCAGGGAGTCGATGTTATGCCCGGATTAACGCGCACTGTTTCGGTTGTCGTGATCTTGGCCGCAGCAGCCGTCGCTGGTAATGCTGCGGAAGAACCTCCAACCGTTCGGGTCACAGGTGTCGGCAAGGTCTCGGCAATCCCCGACCTTGTTGAGATTTCCATTGGTGTCACGTCGCAAGCACCCACAGCGCAAGTGGCGCTCGCTCTGAATAACAAGGAGATGACGACGCTCTTTGAGGCTCTCAAAGCGAACAAGATCGCGGAAAAAGATATTCAGACGAGCCAGATCCAGGTCAATCCCCAGTATTCCGTCCCTCCGCAACAGCCGAGGGAAGATTACGTTCCTCGCGTGATCGGTTATCGGGTGAGCAATAGCGTGAATGTCAAGGTCCGGCAGGTCAGCGCTTTGGGACCCTTGCTCGATGTCGTCATCAAAGGCGGAATGAACCAGATCAACGGGATCCACTTCAAGGTCGCCGACTCAGAGAAACTACTCGATCAAGCCCGAACTAACGCAGTGATGGATGCCAAGCGAAAAGCCGAGCAGTTGGCGAAGGACGCGGGAATCAAGCTCGGGCCAGTCCGGCAGATTCTTGAAGGGGAAGCGACCTACCCAAATCCTCAGCCGCTCGCATTTTCGGGACGAGCCATGATGATGGCCGCTCCGACAATGCCGGTCTCCGCCGGTGAGCAAGAGTTGCAGATCTCCGTCACCATGACCTTTGGAATCCAGCCTTGATTTGACGATTTTGTGGGCTGGAACGGATGGAGGATCTCGCCGATTCTCCATGGCTCACTTGACCATTGTATGAACGCACGGACACCGTAAAATCGATAGTGTTCCAAACGGCCTGATCATCGCATTGATCGAGGCACCTGGCGTATTTCGGAGGTCAAGACCATGGCAACTGTTGAGGTCGATGTGACCCGATTCTCCGACCTCTTCCGGCTGGAGCTTGAGTCCGAAGCCCATTGCTATGCGTTACTGGCGACCAAGCAAAGGGCCAAGACGAAGTACGACTCGCCCTACCTTCGCTGCACGTTTCGGGACAAGCATTCGACTCGCGACTTTATGATCTGGTCGAACGATGGGCTGTTACCGATCGCGGAAGAATGGACCGAGGGGGGGGTCTTCCAGATCCACGTCTCGCTCAAACTCAATAAGAATCGGCAGCCCGAATACAAACTTATCCATGCGCGAGCATCGATTCCCGAAGATGAGGGGCGTTACGAACTCACCGAACTTTACGAGAGTTCACGGTTTGAGGCGGACGAGTGCATCCTCTCGATCCGCAAAATCGTTCAGAACAGTATTTCCGACCCTCTGGTCGCCCAACTCGTGAATTCGATCCTTGATGAACACGACGTCCTCATCCGCAAGATGCCCGCTGCCTCGAACATGCACCATGCCTTTACGGGAGGGCTTGTCGAACATACGTGGAGCATCGCCCGCATCACTTGCTGGCTTGCAGGGCACTACTCCAAATATTATCACGAATTGAACCCACCGCTGAACAAGGATGTGATTATCGCTGCGGGGATCTTGCACGACCTGGGTAAACTGATTGAACTGGAGTTCAACCCGGTCTCCGCGAAGTATACTGTGATGGGAAGGCTGATTGGGCACATTGTGATGGGCCGGGACATGGTTCGTGAGGCGGCGGCCAAGATCGAGGGCTTCCCGCCCGAGACTTTGCTCCACCTTGAACATGCGATCTTGGCGCATCACGGGCGACGAGATTATGGGTCGCCGGTTGTCCCGGTGACTCTAGAAGCGCTGATTGTCGCGTTCGCGGACGACCTGGACGCCAAGGTTAATACGTACGCCCAGGCCAGAATCAAGTCTACGACTGAGGATGCGTTCACTGAGGACGTGTATGTCGGCGGTGAGAAGCGAAGGATCTACAAGGGAATCCCGATCGACGCTCCCACTGCCACGAGCGATGAAACACCTTTATCTTGAGGAGACGCATTTGCCAGCCAATCGGAAGCTTCGAACCACGGGATTTTTGGCCGCTAGCCTGCTTGCCTTCGCGGGTTGCCAGGACGTACCGGAACAAGCGACGAACGCCCCGTCCGTGGCCGTTGTGAAGCCTGTTCTCACGACCGTCGACTTGAACACAGACGAGTTGAGTTCGATCGCGGAACTTGAAGAAGCGGACCAGCCCGTAGCCAAGACCCAGAAGACTTGCATCATCTCGCGGAAGAACCACCTGGGCTCAATGGGCTTGCCTATCAAGGTCACGTTCAAGGGCAAGGTCGGATTCCTTTGTTGCGGAGGCTGCAAAGAAGCCTTTGACAAAGACCCTGCGGCGGCATTCGCTAAGGCTGGGCTCTAAGCGTAAGCGACTGCGAGGCTGGTAGGGCGTCCCACATATTCGAAAACTGGTCTGTCCACGCACGCCGACCCTGGCGTGCGGTTCGCCAGCGGGGGTCGGTTGCGATCGGACCTAGATCGGCCAAGTCCTGCGCGACGACTGCCCAGATCGAACCCTGTTTCCCTGCCTTCGACTCTTCTCGTGTCAGATCCGTGTCGTAACGGACTCGACAGGTGAGTCCCGATTCCTGGGCTGCCGAGCCGATGATTGGCTCAAGGCTCAGGTAACGGTTTGTGATTTGAAACGCAATCAGCCCCTTGTGTGCGAGCTTGCGTCGATACAGATCAAGTGCTTCTCGTGTGAGCAAATGGACCGGCACCGCATCCGAGCTGAACGCATCAAGGACGATCAAGCCAAAGGAATGGTCGGGAGCCTCTTGAAGTTTGAGCCTCGCATCGCCGAGGACGATCTTCGTCTGCGAGGCCCGAGAGTCTTTCAAAAACGTAAACCAGCTCGGATTTGAGGCGACGGCAGCAACTGCGGGGTCAAGTTCGTAAAAGGTCCAAGCTTCGTCCGACTCGGCGTAACAGGCCATGGCACCTGCCCCCAGGCCGACGATCCCCACCGATCTGGGCGCTGCTGACTCGTGGAATGCTCCGTAAAGCTGACCGAATGGGCCAGACCTTGTGAAATAGGCGAGCGGTTCATCACGATTCTTGGGGTCCAGCGACTGAATCCCATGCAGCGTACTGCCGTGAAAGAACCTGCGATACTGACCGTCATCGGAAGTCGTGACACGGAGCGTACCGAAGAAGCTTCGCTCGCGCCTG
This sequence comes from Isosphaeraceae bacterium, assembly GCA_025356475.1. Taxonomy (GTDB): domain Bacteria; phylum Planctomycetota; class Planctomycetia; order Isosphaerales; family Isosphaeraceae; genus JANXSX01. The sequence continues at coordinate 8,829 of JANXSX010000080.1, forward strand.
AGGAACTGGCCATTCACTCCCGAAGACAAACCGCTGGCCGTAAGGGCGGCCCCGACCGTCAACGCAAATCGAGCAGGAGAGGACTTCTGCTTCCAGGCCGCGAAGGCGATCAGACCGATCGCCAACATCGCTGAAAGAACAGAAAGGAGCGAGTCTCCTGCCCCTCCCAGGTCGGTCACAGCGATTGCGATCGCAACTCCGACGACACATGGGAGCGCAAACTCGCTTCGAGATCGCGGCCAAGCCATCGGCAACGCGAACAGACCAAGAACCAGAGCCAACGGATATTCGGCGATCCGGTCAAAAATCAGGGGGGCGATCAGGGTATTCAATGCACCCCCCAGGACACCACCGACACAGAGAGCCAGATAAAATCCCGTCAGAAAGCGAGACTCAGGCCGACTCCTCGCCAATTGGCCGTGACAGACCATGGCAACCATGAAAAAACCGATCAAATGGATCGGAATCCACCAGGCTTGAACCAGTCCGAATCCGAGCGCGATCGCAAGTGCAGAGACGACCAGGGGTAGCCAACGCGAGCAGCGCAAATCGAACTTGAAACTATTCTGAGCGAAGACAATGATGAACGAGAGTTGATAGAGTGCCAGCGGGATAATCCAGAGCAAGGGAATCGCCGCAATGTCGGTCGAGAGGTAGGTCGTCACCCCCAGCATCAGGCTGGCGGGGACCGTCGCAAGCGCGATCCAACGGGCAAACTGTCGCCAGCCGGGACTAGGTCCTTCGCTCATGTGTTCAGGAACTTTGGACTCGCCACTCTTCACGGACCGCCAAGTGAGCAAACCACAGAGGAACACCAGCCCGAGAAAAAAGCGGTATCCCCACGCCCAGAGTCTCCCCTGTTCGCTCAGCGTGAGAAAAGGCTCGATGACCACCGGGTACGCAACCAGGCCGAGCAACCCACCGAGATTGCTCGACGCATAGAGTGGATAAGGGTTCTGCGCGACCTTATCGCCCGGAAGAGAGAACCAGTTCTGGAGCGTTGGAGCGATGGTTGCAATCGCAAGGAAGGGAAGCCCGACCATTTTTGCCAAACACAGTAAGAGCCAGAATGTGGGGCGACTCTCGGTGAGTGGGGCAATCGATAAAGGGTCGGACGGATCGAATGGTAGCAATATCAGAACTGCACTATAGCCAATCAGCAATATGATCAACCGGGCACGACCTGGGATCGTGAGGACCAAACCATGAGCCAGGGCGTATCCGCCTAGCAGTGCCACCTGGAAGAAGAGAACGCATGTATTCCAGACACCTGGCGAACCACCAAGGATCGGCAGTAAGCCCTTGGCCGTCATGGGCTCGATGAGGAACAACAACGCGGCCGCCATGAAGGTGGCAAGGGCGAAAGGGAGCGATCTGGTCACCACGAAGAACCTCGGGACGAGTGTCAAACGGCGACCGCTCTTGACCAGCCAGACTCTGGCTGGCCTCGAGTGGTCGCTTGTTCGTCAAGATCGTCGATCAGTTCCACGGCGGCGTCAAGCCGATCGAGTCCTGCTCTCGGTAGGGACGACAATCAAACTGCACTCCGTCGGCGGGCGGCGAACTCGTGTGAGGAGAGCTTCTGGTGATTCTCCAGGCCGACCAGTTCCAGCTTCAGCCCTTCGCGTTCGAACTCCTCTTGAAGCTCATGAAGCTTTTCCATCACGCTATGATCCACAAGACGCGTGTCGGAGAGATCGATCGTCAAATTCGTGCGCTGGACCAGGCCAATCTGCTCGATCTGTCGCTTGAAAGGAATCCAGTTACTGAACACGGCCGACCCGTGGGCGCTGATCAAGGTCGTTCCGTCGGCCTGTTTCTGGATGTCGAGAAACGGCTTGAAGAGCGAACGGAGCGGAACTCCGTTGAGGATGTGAATGGTAAACTTCACGGCGATACCGATCCCAACCCCAACGAGCAGATCGGTCGCGAGCACTCCCAACAAGGTTGAGATAAATATGAACAACTGCTCTTTGCCCGTCTGAAAGACGTTCTGAAACTCTCGGGGCGAGGCCAGGCGAAAACCCGTGAAGACCAGCATTGCGCTGAGGGCCGCCAAAGGAATCCGGTGGATCAGGCCCGGCAGAATCGCGACAAATGCCAGCAAGAAGAAGCCGTGGTACATGTTGGCGTATCGGGTACGACCGCCGTTATCCACATTGGCCTTACTCCGCACGATCTCAGAAATCATTGGCAGTCCACCGATCGCCGCCGCCGCCGTGTTCGCAACGCCGATGGCGAGGAGGTCGCGGTTCATGTTCGTCTTCCGCTTCCATGGATCGAGGCTATCGACCGCCTTGGCGCTGAGGAGCGATTCGAGAGTTCCGATCAAGGCGAATAGAAACACCCACTTCCAGCCCGCAAAGCTCGTCAGACCTCGAAAGTCGGGGAACGTCACGGCCTTGAACAGATTTCCGGGGACGGAGACCAGGAACTTCTCCCCGAGCGCGAAGTTCTGCCCACCCATCGAATAGGTATGCTCGTTGGTCAGGTCAAAGTACATCCCCAAGGGGACGGCGACCATAATCACGATCAAAGGCGCAGGGATCAACCGCACGTATTGATTCTTGATCAGTGGCTTCACAAACAAGATGATCAAGCTCACGAAGCCGATCAAGGCGATCTCCGGATTCATCGATCGGAACGACTTAGGAATCTGGGCGATCAACTCGAACGGATCCCCCTTCACACCCATCACGCCCATCGCAATGTGAATTTGCTTGGAAATGATGATCACGCCAATGGCTGCCAACATCCCGTGTACGACGCTGGTGGGGAAAAATTCCCCGAGAATGCCCGAGCGTGAGAGTCCAAAGATGATTTGCAAGATCCCAGCGGTAACGCCAACCCCCAAGACCACCTGGTAAGCGAGTTCTTCTCCGTAGATCTGTTTCATCTCGGTGATCGCTCCCAGAGCGATCACGATCAAGCCCGCCGCAGGGCCCTTGATCGTCAACTCCGAGTTGCTGATCCACGGAGTGAGCAGCCCCCCGATAATCGCCGTGAAGACCCCCGCGATGGCAGGATAGCCGCTCGCCAACGAGATCCCCAGGCACAGGGGTAGGGCGATCAAGAAGACGAGAAAACCCGACTGGAAGTCTGACCTGAAGTACTTGAAAAAACCGGTGCGGTCTCCGCGCGGAACATCCACTGGACTTACTGACATCGGATTCAGCCCCTGGGTTTCTGGTTGTGCGTGAAATTTCGAGATGAAAACGGACGGATCTCGGGGGGAAAGACCATCGTTCACGTGGAGACGCAAAGCGTACAGATCGAGTGATAAGATTCTTGAGGCATCGAGTCAACGAGGGACTTCGGTGCTCAGCGTGGGGTCGTCGTAACGAGCGAACCGTTCCGCATTGGCGACATCTGCGGATTCTGAGCGAGGTTCGTCAGCTTCCGAAAGATCAACAGGGGGGCGGGCTTGAGGTTGGGCAAGGTTGGCTGATCATGATCGACTGTCTCGCGCTCAAAGTGAAAATGACGCGCGGGGGGATCGCGGACGGAAACGAACCCACGACTCCATGGGTACTCATCCCGATTGGCTGAGCTTACTCATTCTAACGCCAGGAAGCCATTCCATTTCTTGAGTCCATTTGCCCTCATTTCTCGTATTCCCGTCCCCTGTTTGTTGCAAATTCGGGAAATGCCGGGAATTTCGCGATCTTCGTCTCTATTCTTTTTCGTGTGAACTGATACATACTGTGGACGCAAAGTCAGTATCCAGATGGTCACTGTCGGAGTTGAATCAACGTCGTGTGCCTGGGGATTGCCTTGGCATGGAGCGAATTGCCCACGGAGATGATTGGGCGACATGGCTTGGACCGGCGCGTTCACGAACGCGGCGGCGAGCGAGAGATCCAATTCCTGTACCGAGATCGAGCCCCTCGGCTTCCCGTCTGGCGTGATGGGCAACTGCAAATCGCGCGCTGGGGCAATGGTCGTGGCCAGAGTCAATTCTTACCCAAGACCGGTTGGACTTGGCTCTCAACGATCCAGGAGGGAGGCTGGCAAGGCTCAGATGCCGTCACGGTCGATATCCCAGCAATGCTTGCGCTCGATCGTGGTGTCTGGTATCGCGTCCGGCAAGGATTTCGTGGGTTACTCGTGCCTGATGAGTGCGGTAAGGCCGTTGTCTATGTCATCTGCGAACCCGCCAGCCACTACTATCGGATCATGACACGGTCAGATCGGATGCCCGTATTGATCGAGGAGCAGATTTGAGCCGATGACAAGTTCAATTGGGGGCCACGCTTATTAGGTCAAGTGCGCCCAACGTTCGCCCCTCCCGAGCCGGAGCCACCGATGCCGCGTCACATTTTCTGGGTCGGATTGCTCGCTTTCTCTGCAATCGTCGATAGGGCTCAAGCCCAGCAACCTGTCGCTCCACTGACCGCCGGACGGATTCTTGAGATGAGCCGGCCCGAGTTGGACGGGCTTTTTGCCCAAGGAACAGCGACCTTATTGCCCTCGGGGAAGGTGCGCGGGACGCCAATCACCGCTCCTGGCACAAGCCTCGGCCCAGCACGATCGAAGGCCGCGCGGATCCTCTGGCAAGGGAAAGTCGTTGATGCCGAGCATGCGACGGCTGTGAATCGGTTTGTCGGGATCAAGCTTATCCGAGGCGACTTGCAGTGGGGGACGAGTTGGATGGATGGCCGCCCTGCCCTCTTGCTCGATTACCAGGCGACCTCGCGGATCTATGCACGAAACCGAGACGAAATTCGCCAAGTTGGACCAGGGCTCTACCTCGGTCGAATGTACTCCCGAACCTCACCCCAGCCGACATTTGTCATGGACTTTATCCTCGAAGTCGTCAATTGAGTAGGACGATCGGGCCAAGAGGGGAAAGGGAAGATGGTGTCCGTTTATTTTTCCTTATTTGGCCTCCCCTTGGGACGGGTCGGCCACTCTGGTAGACCCAGATGCTTGGCCGTTGCTCGATCCATTCCGGTTTTCCTATCGGTCGGTCGCTGACGCTTGCCGTACGTACCTCCGAAAGTGTAGTACCATCCCACGGGGTAGCGACCCGTTGCCGCCACGGCTCGCCTCGCACCGAGCCCGCTCGTCGGCACCTAGTTCAGTCCACTCGGGTAATTTGTCCAACAGGGGGTCGGGGTCGACAACAAGTCCAATGAGGCTCGCGTGGCTTGACCAGCGATTTTCGCCAGGCTAGCCACCATTCCGGCGCGGAGCGGGTTCGCCTCAATGTAGGCAAGCACCGTCAGAAGATAGTCGCCATCCTGGACGGCGGGGCTTTTGAACCGCCCTTGCCAGACGTGTCCCGCATCGCAACTACTGGGCCAAGCAGGGGACTGAACGGTTACGATGGAGTTTGCCAAGCTTGAAAAGCTTACTGGGGGCCGGGTCTACACCGGTCGGCAGGCCAAGGCAATTGGACTGATCGATGAGCTGGGAACACTCGACGATGCCATCGCTGCCGCCAAGGGGATGGTAGGTCTCTCATCGGGCGAGAAGACCGAGTTGCTGATTCTTCCCGAGGCCCGGAGTGTGCTGGAATCGCTGCTCGGGCCGCTCGAAGGACTGGATCTGACCGCGCCGACGATCACCGTGCCGATCCCCGAAATCCTTCAGCCGGCTCTGGCCAAGGTCAACACGTTTCTAAACTTGGTCGGCAAAGAGCCGGTGATTTTGGCGCTTCCCTACGACCTACGCATTCGCTAACCGTTGCGGTATATTCAAACGGCCCTCGACTTCGCGACGAAGTCGGGGGCCGTTTCCATTTCGAAGTTGGAGCTCTCCGCGATGTCGTCTCTCTTGACCGCCGATCAGATCGAAGGCCTTCGCAAGTACAACACACCGACGATTTCGAACGCGATCGAGACTTTTAATGTCCGACCCCGACATATGGGCTTTTTGCCTCACTTCATCCGTTGCTTACTCCCCGATATCGGCGTCATCATTGGGTATGCGGTGACCTCACAGACCCGCGCCCTGCCCGCGACCGAGAAGGAACAAGATGTCGCTTCCGATTACTTCCGCTACGTGGCCTCGATCCCCGGCCCCAAGATTGCGGTTGGTGAAGACCTCGACAACCCCCCCGGCCTTGGCGCCCAGTTCGGTGAGGTGACCGCGACCATCCACCAGAAGCTTGGCTGTGTTGGTCATATCACGAGCGGCTGCCCTCGCGACATCGACGAAGTCCGTGGTCTCGGCTTCGGCCTCTACGGCTTGAATCCTTGTGTCAGTCACGGCTATGTACGGATAGTCGGGTTTGGACGGCGAGTGAACATCGGTGGAGTTGATATTCATCCCGGTGACTTGATCCATGCGGATAAACACGGGGTTTGCATCATCCCTCACGAGATCGCACCCAAGCTTGCCGATGCCTGCGCCGAGGTTGAAAGGCTAGAGCGCCCCCTCCTCGATATCTGCAAGACTGACGATTTCGACCTTGAGGAATATCTCCGCCGCCGGGTCGCGATGAAGACCGCAATCAATGAGTAACCTTTCAAGCATTCGTTGAAGCATTCTTCGGACTTCTGTTCCTTGATGACTCTGTACGGTCGTCCTACAATTATATCCTTCGTGAAGCGGCGGTCGTCGATCCTTCGCTTTCAACTCTTGGTGTTGAGAGCGATCGGCACAATTCTTGCTAAGAATTTGACCGCCCCGCCCCTGCTCATATTAGAAATTCCCGATCGACTCAAAAGTCGAGGAGCCCTTTGGTGTCTACAGTTGCAAAGGCTGAAGTTCGCGGGGGAATGGGAGCGCTCCCGCATGAGTCCGGAGTCGCGTTTCGGGTCTGGGCGCCTCATGCCGACGCTGTGTTCGTGTCCGGATCATTCAACAAGTGGTCGGCCGATGCTCATCCGATGAGCAAAGAGGAGGAAGGCTACTGGTACCTTGATGTACCCGAGGCCACCATCGGCAACGAGTATCGCTATCGGATCGTCAGCGGAGATAAGGAGCTTTCACGCCTTGATCCCTATGCACGTCAGGTCACGAGCTCGGTAGGCAACTCGGTCGTGCACGATCCGAAGTTCGACTGGGGCGGGGACGATTTCAAGCTTCCACTGATCAATGAGATGGTGATTTATGAAATGCACCTGGGAACCTTCCACGATAAGGAAGGTAGCTCGTCGGACAAGTTTGCAGAAGTTATTGAGAAATTTGGCCACCTCCAGCGCCTCGGTGTGAACGTGATCGAAGTCATGCCTCTCGCTGAATTCTCAGGCGAGTTGTCGTGGGGATACAACCCGTCAAGTATTTTTGCGGTCGAGACCAGCTACGGCGGACCGGTCGGCTTTAAGCGATTCATCAAGGCTGCCCACCAGGCCGGTATCGGAGTCATTCTCGACGTCGTCTATAACCACTTTGGCCCAACCGACCTGGACCTCTGGCAGTTTGACGGATGGAGCGAGAATGGAATGGGCGGGATCTACTTCTATAACGACTGGCACGCCGAGAGCCCCTGGGGCTCGACTCGTCCTGATTACGGTCGAAAGGAAGTCCGTCAATTCATCCGTGACAATGCTCTGATGTGGCTGGAGGAATATCATGTCGACGGCCTTCGGCTCGACATGACGTTATTCATGCGTAGTGTCCGTGGAAACGGAGATCCCGGCGGCGACCTACCTGATGGTTGGAGTCTCGCCCAGTGGATCAATCGCGACGTCAAAGCGAAGTTTCCCCAACGCATCACGATTGCCGAGGACTTACAGGACGAGCCCCGAATCACCTCGCCAGCCGACCAGGGTGGCGCGGGGTTTACGGCTCAGTGGGCCGCTCGCTTCGTGCATCCCGTGCGGGCTGCCGTCATCACACCCAACGATGAGCACCGCTCGCTCGATAGCGTTCGAATGGCGATTGAGGACCGCTACAACGGCGATCCCTTCCAACGCATCATCTATAGTGAATCTCATGACGAAGTCGCAAACGGAAAGGCTCGTGTCGCCTCAGAAATCGATCCCAACGATCCCGACAGTTGGTTCGCGCAGAAACGGACGACCTTGGCAGGGGCATTGGTACTCACAGCCCCCGGCATCCCGATGCTGTTCCAGGGCCAGGAATTCCTTGAGGACGGCTGGTTCCAGGATTCGGTTCCGCTCGATTGGGACAAGTCCAAAGAGTTTAGTGGCCTGGTGCGGATGTATCGGGACATGATCCATCTTCGACTTAACAAGTCGGGTGTAAGTCGTGGTCTTTCCGGATCTGGTCTGAATACGTTCCATCAGAATCAGGCCGATAATGTCATTGCCTACCATCGTTGGCACCAGCGCGGACCCGGGGATGACGTCGTGGTCGTCATGAACTTCTCACACCTTCCCCACGAGAACTACAAGCTAGGCTTTCCCACCGCAGGAACGTGGCATCTCCGACTCAATAGTGATTGGAACGGGTACAGCCATCGCTTTGGGAATCAAGCCTGTTCCGATGTCGTCATCGAAACAGCACCAGGCACAGACTCGAAGGCTGAAGGACGCGATGGCTTCCCCGTCGCTGCCACCGTCAACATCGGACCGTATAGCGTTTTGATCTTTTCCCAGGACAAAACGAACGGATCGTGATACGAATCGCAGTTGTGAACGCATGAGTGAGACGGTGATCTGTCCGTAGCCTGACAACTGTGCGATCGGATGTCATGGAAGCTCACCGTCTCGCTCTGAGCCCTGGACGATCGATTCCGAGATTGCCGAAGGGTGCGAGGTCTCCTCAACGTCATGCCCAGCCTTCATGATTAATCAATTGCGAAAGCGTAGACTTGCCACAAGCCATCGCGGCCCTCATCATAGGTCGATCCGGGCGGCACCTCCTAAAACCGAGACGACGCGGACCCCACAACGGGAGACTCTGACATATGGCTCAGTATATATGGGTCCAAGATCCGCATTCTGGCGGCAACAAGATTCCCGAAAGCATTCGCTTGGAGACCATCAAACGGCTGGAGCGGCATGCCGAAGCGAATTTTGCGGGGCGGTACACCCGCCTGGGTGTCCGGTTCCGAGGTCCCCTGTGCTACATCGATGCGTTCACCGAGCCTCTGGAGCCTTCGGATGCCTTACTCAAGTCCAGAGATGAGACTCGGGAGGAGTTCATGACCCTGTTTCGTGAAATGCCGCACCATCTCTGTCGACTTCGCTACTTCGCTCCCGATCGATGGAGCCTGGCGTTCTTTACCTACAGCAACGAGAAATACGAGCCCGCCTGCTTTAAAAATGGGACGTTCTTTGGTACACCTGAGGAGGGGTTCGACATCGGGAGCATGTACCTAGCTTAAGAAGTGAGACCGGAGATACTCCGGTCTGAGCCACCGTTGTCCGTCGACGACTCAACGTCTTATGTTCTGATCCGTTCAGGATCGAATTTGATCATTCCCAACATTGGTCGGATCAGAACTCAACCTGATATTTCAAGGTCATCTTGCGACGTAGATCGGCGGCTTTCTGTGCTAGGACTGACCAGACGTGAGTCTGCTAGGACTGGGCGGCAGCACTCGCCTGACTGTTGAGGGTATTCACCTCGATTGTCAGTGATCCACCGCCGCCGCCCATTCCATAAAAGTCGTTGAAACCATCGAAGCCACCACCCTGTTGTCAAGCGATATCGGCGCGGCGGAAATTGCGATCAAAGGTGGCGATGAGTGCGATATTACGGAGGTATTGGCTTTGGCGCGGAAATCCTTCAACAAGGTGGTCACTTGTGTGAAGTAACGCTTGGATGTCTCCACTCGCAAGGATTCCGCCCTGCTGTCGGCCCCTCCCTCGCCAAGGCAGACGGAGCCCGATGGGATTAGGATCAGCATCACGAGCGTACTCAGAGTCTCGGTCGACACTCGTCCCCCGAGCGTAATCGAGTCCCCCGAATCACCCGTCGCCCAATCCTTGATCTCATCGATCATGAGACCCTGTTGGGCGATCGACGCAATGACCAGGTCTTTGCCGATTTGTGACAACGGGCTGGTCGGCTGGTCGAAGTCAATCTCAAGAATCCCGTCGAGTGCTCCGCTGGCGGTAATGCTCAACGTCAAGCCCTTGGAACGCTGACGAAATAACCTCCCTCTTTTTGAGCCGATCTGCTCACGAGACTCGTTCCCGCAGTCCTCCGTGGGAACGAGTTTTGGTGCGTGATTCGTAAGGCAGAGCAATTCGTGAATGGGCGAGAAATCGGGAAGTTGTTTCGTCAGCATTCCTAAGGCTGGCGATCACTCGGGCGGTCGCATCGACATCATAGGCCTTACCCTTGATCGAATCGACATTCGCTCTTGATCTTGAGTACCTGCCAGCCCAAGGAATAGTCATACTTAATGATCGACAACCAATAACGCAATTGGGTTGCTCTGCACATAATCGAAGCGACAAGATTTGAACAAACGTTCTTGCGATCGTGAGCCGCAAGGTTGACGAACTGGTAATTTTGTCTTAGCAGCATCGTCCTACCACTCGCCCGTGGGTGCGTTCGGTCAGGAGAAGAATCCTCCCCATTGCCTAACTTGGCTGCTCCATGCTCTCTGCCGTTGCATAGAATAGGAAATGGCTCGCAAGATTTTCCAGAACAATCACGGGGTGAGGACGAATGCAATTTGTCAAAGAGACGCGGATCGCCGTATCCCCCGAGGTTGTGTTCGCATTTCACGAGAGTCGGGGAGCCCTTGCTCGCTTGACTCCGCCTTGGGAGAAGGTCAAGGTCGTCGAAGGCGGGACGTCGATCCAAGTCGGATCTCGTGTCGTACTACAGACGATGTTGGGCCCGATCGCACTGAACTGGGTCGCCGAACACATGGAGTACGATCCGCCTCGAATGTTTGCAGATCGCCAGGTTTCCGGCCCATTCGCCTCTTGGTACCATCGTCACTTAATGATTGACGATGGCCAAGGTGGCACTCTTCTGCGAGACGAAGTGGAATATGAACCGCCACTGGGTTGGATTGGGAACTTGGTCGCGGGGGGATACCTAAGAAGGAAACTGCAAAAGATGTTCGACTACCGGCATGCGAAGACCAAGGAAATCATCGAATCGGGAGAGTTCCTGGCCAATACTCTGCGAAGCTCCGATGAATCGACTTGATTCGGATGATTTTTGGGTGTGCCCTGCTCCCGGGTGGTCGGTAGGATAGAGTTGGCGTGTTAACTTCAATCAGTTTGTGAGTTGCTTGATCCGAACTCCTCGACCTCTCCTCGACTTCCCGTTTGTCGGGGCCATGACACCATGCCTAGTACGATCCAGTGTGAACATTGTGGGGTCGTGCTCAACGTACCCGCCGAAGCTCGTGGGAAGCGGCTCAAATGTCCCCGCTGCGCCCAAAGAATCGAGCCTGCGGTTGGAGCCCCCCCTCCCCCAGCCTCGGCTGGCCCTGCCAAAGGAACTGCCCGACCGGCCTCCTCAACGTTTCAAACGGCCTCCGAAAGCTTCGGAGGGATCGACATCCCGCTGGCGACGGCGTCCGGCGATCTCCGGGAGAGCTTTGACCTTTCCTCAATGACGGGCGAGGCGGATACCAACCCGGCGGCCGATGCGGTTGCACTGTTCAAAGAGGATAAACCAACCCCGCGGCGGGTCGGTGGGGGCGACGCAAGAAAGCAGTCCCGCCGTTGCCCGACCTGCGGCGGATTCGTCCCCCAAGGGATGTCGCTTTGCGGGAGTTGTGGGTTTGACCTGGATACCGGGCTTCGCGTCGGTCTGGAAGATGATCTGCTTCCGATGTCTGTTCCCAGGCGCAGTGGTGGGCCACCCATCGGGGTGTCGGTGGTTGGAGGAGTGTCGCTGCTCGGAAGTATTGGACTGGCCGCAGTGGCCCTGGTCCACTGGAAAAACGGTCTAGATGGTGCTCAATACCTGGCGTTTGTCTGCTTTTTTGGGATCTTTGCCTCTGCGCAATTCCTACGAGGTAAGACGGCTCGATACTTGATCGTCGCCTTGACGATTGGGGTCATGTTTGACGTGGTGGCGATGATCGCAATGCCGATCTACGACGCTCAAAATCAAGCGACGACGTTCACCCCGAATAAAAAGCCTACAAGTGACGATGACGACATCACCGGGGTCACCGCCCCGATCTCGGACTACCTCAACACCAGTAAGATTGGGTGGGGTGTTGCCCTGGTCCTCTCGTACGCTGCTGTGGGTGCATACCTGAATTCACCCCCTGTGCGGCGCTATTTCGAGAGATGACGAGCACGGAACGGTTATGCCTTGGGTGCATCAAGGGGACTTCGCCAGATCGCTCGCTTGGGGAACAATATTCGGGCGGCATCGACAGCGGTTGCCGTCGATGTCTCGGCTCCATCTTCGGCTAAGGCCTTGTCGATGCCCGTGTGTCCCATCACTAACCGAACAAATGCGGCTGGACTTAGTGTAAGGTGACGACGGCTCAGCTTGTCGGGTTCGACTCGTGACTTGTTCGCCTCAATATGAACCAGAAACCGCCGATCGCCGACCGTTAGGCCGAGTTCTACCGGTTGGGTCACTCCTGCAGTGACGGCACGATGGGTCAATTCCGGCAAGACAGCCGTCAAGAAGCCTGCGACGTTGGGAATATGCGCCATCGTAATCTGACCGTCGATCTCGCCTTGGTCGACGACTTTGCCACCAGCTAGCCGGAAGGCCTCCAGGCCAGGATGATTCTCTGGAGCGTGCAACGACACCTCGGGATAGGCGCGCTCCAAGGCTTCCGCTCGCACTCGACCCAAAAGGGCTTTCAGTGCTTGAGGGTATGTCGGGTCGGTCGCCAGCTCAAGGACCTTGTGATCCTTGACAAACGCATAACCCCGAACGGTTTCGCCTTGGCAGGCAACCCAAATCACATGGGCATACTTGCGCCCGATAATCCAGCGCCAGTAATCTTCTGAGCGAACGACCGCTCCATTTGCCTCGCTAAATTGACGCTCGTAGAGCGCCATGAGATCGCCGAGTTCGACCTGCCGCCAGGGTCTTACGTGCCAGAAGCCCCCCTTCCCCTCAATAATGCCATCGCTGGCCTGGGGAAGATTTCGACTCAAGGCCAGTCCGACTGTCTGTCTTCCTGAAACACCCCATCCGAGTGCCTTATAGAATCGGGGCATGCTCGTCGAGAGAGTTTGGTAAACGACGCCACTTTCTCGGGCGCGTGCGTCCGCCAGCCGGAGCAAGTTTTGGGCGAGGCCCAGCCCGCGATACTCCGGAAGGGTACCTACCCAAGCCACACCGTTATTGGCGAGCCGACAATTTCCGTAGCGGACTTGCCGATCGGTCAGGTGGACGTGACTCACCACCCGGTGCTCGACCTTGGCGAGCAGCCACTGCTCGGGCTTATATGCAGGGTCACTCAGGGTTGCCAGGAAACCGTCGCGATCCGGTCCTTGGAAGACGTGGAGTAACGTTTGATAGACCATTTCATGGTCGGCCTCGGTGCCGAGGCAAAACTCGGCGGAGCCGCGTCGCAGGGGCAGCCGCACGCTCGGCTCGGGGGCTTTCATCGGGACGACCACCTCACCTCAACGGCGAAACGTATGGACAAAATGGCAGCCCGAGCGGACCAATCGGCTCTAGGGCTGAAGTCAATATTGTATGAGGCCGGAACGTCCGACGCCGCAACCAACGTCCGGATCCGATCGGATTTTTTGACTCAGCCCAGACCAACCATCAATTGGACTGCCTGACGGAGCCTCGTTGATGAGTGCAGGACCGAAGCATAATCCCGGCTTCTCGCCTGCGCATCACGCTTGAGACTCAACAGGACCTGCTCTCTTTGCGTTTCCAGCTCGGCACGAAGCCCAACCGTCAAAGGTAAGAAGGCTTCATTCGCCTTACGGATCGCGCGAAACCGAAATAGTCTGTCTGAATCCGACTCAATCGGCAACCCCATTGCCTCTTTTTTCTTCAGGATAAGGTGTTCTGGAATATCGCTGAGGACCCGGTCGGGGTTGTAAATGAGGTCGCGGAGCCGCCGACCCAAGGTGTGGTACTCGTCCAGAGTCGCCTCGGAGGTCTCTAGCCCGAGCCATAGCGTCATTGACATGGTCAAGAATGTCGGCGGTTCGATTCCGAAAAAACCTCGGACCACTTCGTCGCCGAGTTCATCGTACTTCGCGCCCCCAATTCCATGGACGAACAGGTCACCGAGCATCAAGCGAGCGAACATCGTCGTGGTCAGAGCCCGGCTCCGGAGTCGGATCCCTTTCCCCGGAAGTGTCTTAAGTTCCTCCACTGCGCAGCAGGCTTCTCGGTCTGGACTGAGCGGCAGTTCGATCAAGAGATCGTTCTCACCCGCGATTCGGAGTTGCAAGACCGGACCCGCCTGGCGGGCCATCAGGGGTTGGCGTCGGGGTGCTGCTTCACGCCAAGCCCAAAAAGGAGACTCCAGCCAATCTCCTTGGCGAGCGAGGGCTGGTACGGGATGATTCTTGCTTCTTATATGATACATCGCCCGATACCGAGCGAGCGAAGCATTATGCACCGCTTGAAATCGCGGCAATTGGGCGAAGAGATGAGACATGAACCATAAGAATGCGTCGGTCTCACAGATCGCACTTAAGGGGACTTCCCAGTTGTGGATCCCCCACTTTGCCTCAGTCGCCCTGCGTGCCAACGCGAAACGAAGGCCGATCTGTTGAGTCGTCTCAGCCGCCTCAAGGACTCGGGGCCAGAATTCGTCGATAAGTGGATCTTGGATCGAAGGGTCGAGCGTTTTGTGAACCTCATCGCCGAACTGAGCGAAGAGTTTGTCTTCGACGACCGACCAATCCTCAAAGGGGATTTCTCCGGGCCATGGATCGAATTCGACGTGTTTGATTCTTAATGCACTGGCATTGCCCGACGGGACTCTGAGGGTCGATGACTTGGGAATGTCGTTGTCAACGATCAGGTTGAGACCGACTCCTGACACCGATTGGGCGATCCGAGCGACCGCAAAATTCTTGATCCAAACACCGGGGTGGAACAACTCGGGTTGATGGCCGGTGACAATCAGCGGGAGATTCAGTTCCGGTAGGGCTCTGCTATCGATCCCATGACGTTGATGGAAAGCTTGCGCCGCTTCGTATGCCTGGAAGCGGGCCATGGCCCGAATGCGGTGGGCGGGACGGCCTTGAAAGTCATATTCCCAGCGGTCCAACCGTTTGCGATTCCGATCTAACGCCGCTGGGGCCTCCGCCAAGGAAGGGTCCGAGAGGATCGCGCCGTCTTGTGCTGGAGCCCTCAGGCGATGGGGGACCATTAACAACAGCCTCCGGCCACGGTCAGTCCCGAACGAGCCAACGCATCCTCGAAGACCTTCCGATAGTGATTGAGCCGATATGTGGCGTCGTCGAGCGACCCACCAAAGGCTCGATTCTCATCGAGATAGATCAAGGGCACAGGCTCTTCCACAATCGTGAGGCTGTGCTCGACAGCCTGCACCCAAAGTTGCAAGGGCATCGCATATCCAAAGTCCGTGATGTCGAACTTGCTGAGTGCCGGCGTTTTGTATGCCTTGAAACCGCAGAAGCCATCCGTGAGGTTCAAGTTGAGGCACTCGTTGAGCCAACGCGTAACCTCAATATTGATCCGGCGTCGCTCAATGGGAGGGACCTGCGAGGGGTCGAAGATTTTGAGGTACCGACTCCCAGAAACGATGTCGGCATCCGCCAGGCGGCTGCCAATCTGCGGAATCAGGGACGGTTCGTGCTGACCATCACAGTCGAGCGTGACGAGTCCGTCATAATTCCCTTCGATAGCCGCCTGGAAGGCACTGACAAGTCCCGCGCCATAGCCTCGATTGATGGGGTGCCGGATGACCTGGACTTGTGGGAACTCCGCCAGTATCGCCGGCGTCTCGTCCGTTGACCCGTCGTCGACCACCAATATGTGTTCTGCGTACTTGAGAACCTCGGTCAGAACCGGCTCGATATGCGAGGCTTCGTTATAAACCGGGATGGCTGTCAGAAGACGCATGGCGCTCGTTGCCTCGGTGCAATGGACTGGCGACCTGGTCATAAGCGGTCGGACACTCATGCAAATCGCGGACCTGGCCATTCTAGATGAACGGACCATGAAGTCAACGTACAGCAAAAACGCTCGTAAAAACCCTAGTGCATCTGCCCCCTCGTCGCGTTGAGGTACAACAAGTCCGGCTTGCAGTTTGCCCGAGGAACGCTGACGGGCGTCTCATGCCCCTTGCTCTGAGCTTCCCTGGGTAGGATACTCATTTCATCAATGGCTGATCTCACAAAACCTCAGGGCGAGGACTTCCTCAATGAAAGTTTCCGCAAAGTTCCTTTCGATTTTCATGGGTTTCGCACTAACCACCTTGATCGTCGGGTGCGAAGATGATCCGCCTAAGCGGAAGGTTCAGTCCCGTGAAACGATCGGCAAGACAACCCAGGAGGTTCGTGACCTCAAAGCCGAGATCTCCAAGGGGGGGCAAGTGACCGATGGGAAGATCCACGCCACAGACTATATTACGATCCAAGCCGATGCTTATCGAACGACTGTCGCCAAGATCGCCAAGATGAGAGTCCAGGCGGACATCAATCTGTATGAGGCGGCCAACGACACGAAGATCAAGACCTACGACGAGTTCATGCAGTTCATTATCAAGAAAGGACTGGCGGAGGGCATCCAACTGCCCATGCTGCCATTCTATCAAGAATATGGATATGACTCGGATAAAGCCGAACTCGTGGTGATCGAATATCCCGCCAAGAAGAAAGAGTTCGACGAGCAATGGGACAAGGAGCTTGGTCGCGAGAAGAAGTGAGCATTTGAGATATGTTTAAGAGAGTCATCATCGCTCTCACTCGCAGATCGGGCTCGGAATGAAAAAAAGCCCGGCTTGAATCGCTTAAAGTGCGAGTGAGAGAGTCAGGAGAATGTTTCGAAATTGCATCAGAGAGATCACAGTCTGATCTTATTTTCAAGCTTGTGTGGCATTTCGATCGCGTCGAATGATTCTCTGTTGCATTTGGCTCGTCGGATTGTTCTCATGATGAGTCAAGGATTACGTCCCATTTCCTTGTAATCCTTCGTGAGATGTCCTCCTTCCCAAAGTTTCATCATGAGAATCGCCCCGCAGCTCGCAGTGATTATGCTGATGTTGGTTGCTACCTCGTCTTACGGTGATGTCACATTCAACTTGATTCCTGATCAGGGAATGGATCCCAAAGCGGTTGCGGGATTTAGTACTGCGGCTCAGCTCTGGTCGCAGGTGCTGAGCGATAACATCACGGTGAACCTCAAGATCGGCTTCACCAACCTGGGCAGTAACATTCTCGGCCAGAGTTCGGCGGCATCTTCGACATTTGGCTACAGTCAATATCGCGCAGCACTCGCTTCGAAAGAATCCTCGGTGCAGGATATCCAGGCGGTCGCCAGCTTAACCACCGCCAATAGCTTCAATGTCCTGCTCAATGGGACGACGACGAATAGCGCCAACCATGTCGTTGCTGAGAACTTGATCGTGATGACGGCTGCAAATGCCAAGGCCCTCGGATTGCTCAGCGCGCAGAATGCCGGAATCGATGCTTCGATCACATTCAATAGCGCCTTCAACTTTGAGTTCAATCGGGCAAATGTTGCCGGCTCTGCGAATTATGACTTCATCGGAATCGCGGCACACGAGATCGGTCATGCCCTTGGCTTTGTGAGCGGAGTTGACTTGCTTGACACCTATTTCAATACGCAAACCGATGCATTTTGGAATGGTTTCGTGACTCCATTGGACATGTTTCGGATGTCGACTCGGGTGAGTGGTGGGACCATCGATTGGACAGCGGACACCCAGGACAAGTACTTCTCGATCGATCAAGGTGCGACGAGCCTCGGATCGTTCTCCACCGGGGTGGTTCATGGGGACACAAGACAGGCGAGTCACTGGAAGGATCAGGTTTTGACCCTCGGAATCATGGACCCAACGGTCGCCCCGGGCGAAGTCCTCGCGATCAACGGACGCGACATGCTTGCGATGGATGTCATCGGTTACACAGTTGTCCCCGAACCGAGTGCCTTCATCCTGCTCGGGGTCGGCGGAATCACCCTGAGTTTGTTCCTGAGGCGATCTCACCTCTGAAATCGTCCTGAAATTGAGCTCTCGTTGGTCCCAACATGGGTCAGGATTCCCGACAGTCGGGGATTGATTGGCACCTGTCACCCACTTGACCCGTTCGGCGTTGGCGACTTAGCATGCTAATGTTGTTACTCTATCCAGGGTGTCGCAAGCTTGTGCGGCGTTCTGTTCGATCGACCATACATCCTGCGGTTAATTCCATCCGATGACCGACCCGAAGTCCGACCAGAGCCCGGCAGCGGACGCTGAGGCTGCACCGATCGAGCCCACCGAACATGAGGTTGTGGTCGTCAAACCACCGCCAATCCCGTGGACACCGGAACGCGTCCTCGAATGGAATCGGTACTATGATTTATATATCGTCGCCGGCGTCCTGTTCATGGTCTTCGTTGCCTCCGCCAATGCTCTCAACAATCCGACGTTCTGGTCGCATCTGAAAACCGGTCAATTGATCGTCCAGGCCGCTGGCCCGATCACGACGGAACCCTTTAGCCTTACGGAATATAACCAGCCCAAAGTCAATCCGACCTGGCTCTTCGACGCCTGTTCGTGGTTGGCATACCGAGCTTTTAGTAGCATCGCCTCCTCCGACCCGGACCAAGCTGTTGCCGCCGCAAAGTCGGAGCAATGGGGCGTTGGCGGGTTAATCGCGATTCACGCTTTGGTACGCGTTCTGACTGCGGTCTGTTTGATTTTGATCCGGCGTAAGGGGCCCTCCCTCTGGTGGTCGGGACTTTGTGCTCTCGCCGCAGTGGGGATGTTTTACGGTCCAAGCGGCTTCCAACCGGGTGGTATCGCCGAACCTGCGAGCCTGAACGCGGAGACCTGGGGGATCTTTTTCCTCTCGATTGAGCTCTTTCTGCTACATCGTGCCATCAATCTTGGAAAGCAAGGTCTCAGCTACGGCCTGGTTCCGTTGTTCTTGGTTTGGGCCAACGTCGATGAGTCGTTCTTGATCGGACTCGCCATTTTGGCTACCCATGTGGTCGGTCTGCTGGCGAAAGCAACGAGTGAGAATCCCCAGACTCGGCTGACATTCAAGCAAGGGCTGATCTTACTGTGCGCTTGCTTCCTTGCAACTTTCGTAAATCCTTGGATTTATAAGATTTACGAACCGGCACTCGATCCATTTATTAATCTCACTGCATCAGCCACGACGGAAACCTTCCGAGAAGAAGTCTCGTTCTTCGGCCCCGGCATGCAAAAAATGATTGGCAAGGAGAACGTCTGGTTCGCCCAAGCGTATTTTTTGCTCCTCGTTGCTGCGGGCTTGGGTTCATTCTTTGTCAACAGCCGCCGAGCAACGTTGAGTCGATTCTTGACCTTTGTCTTCGTCGCGATTCTCTGGGGGGTTCTGACGAGGACAGGTGCTTCATTTGCCTTGGTCCTTGCAGCGACAATTGGCCTCAATGGACAGGAATGGTGGCTCGACACCTTCGGCTCCGAAGGCAGGATCGGCAAGAACTGGACAGTGTGGTCGGTTGGTGGCAGGTCGGTTACCTTGATCCTTCTCGCGTTAGGCCTCTATCAAGGCTTGACCAATACGACCTCAATTCCAGGCCTACCCTCGTTCGGTTTTGGTTTTAATCCCGATGACTTCGCCTTTGAAGCAGCAGACTACTTGCGGGGTGCGGCAATCGAAGGGAATGTCCTGAATACGACCGGGGCGCAGGGCGATGCAATCGTCTGGCGAGCGACCCCCATGCGTAAGCCTTATCTTGACTCGCGTTCACACGTCTATTCCCGTGACTTTCGAATCGCCCAACTCCAGATCCGAAAAGCGCTCAGCGACGATGATGTTGCTGCCTGGAAGCCCATTCTAGACGACCAAAAGATCTCAGTAGTCATGATTGATGCGGATGCAGCGCCGAAAACCTATCAGTCGTTGAGCACAAGTCCGAACTGGATTGGGTTCTACGATGATGGTCAAGTTGTCATGTTCGGAAGATCAGATGCGTCGAAAGCGGATGTTGAGTTCTTCGAAAGCGAACGGCTCGACCCCGACTATCTCGTCTATAAGAAGCCCAAGCTGGTCCCCCCTGTCACTGTTTCGCCTACCCCACCCGATTGGCTCGGTTCTCTGGTTGCAGGCCGGTCTGTTCGACCGGGTGCTCATACCCTGAGTGCAGGTCGATGGCTTCGAGTGTCGGGGATGGACCAGATCGGTGCTGGCATGCCGGACCCTGCTCGTTGCTACTTAGCAATACGTGAAGCACGCACGGCCCTGGTCAAGAACGCCAACGATACACTCGCCTTCCGTCGGTTGGCAGACGCATACCGATACTTGATGGTGCAGGAGTCCGCCCTGCTCTCCGGGCTCGAGCTCACTCCTGAAAACGCGGCAAAGATCACTCAGGTTCAACCCCAGACTGTGCTTCTCCAAACGCGTTACCAACAACGCGTAACCGCTTTGCACTATGCAATCCAGACAAGCCCGCCCCCCGAGAACGCTGTGGATCGGTTCTTGCTCCGCGGGCTAAGGCTCGAACTTGCCCAACTCTACTTGACCGCGAATGTTCTGGACCTCGCGCGAGATCTCCTCAAAGAAGTCCTCGAAGAGCCTCCCTTCCGGTCCGATCCGGCGGACTTTCGGATGGCGGATGAGTTTCGAGTCCAGCTCAGCCAGGAACGGGCTCGGCTGGACGAACAAATCGCGACCGTCACGAAGCAACAGGAGGACTTCGCACTTGAGCGACAACCAGGACCTCTCGACCTCGCGAATATGGCCCTCCAAGCCGGCCTCGTTGGACAGGCAATCACCAAGCTCGAAGAGGCTCAACTCGCAGGCACAAATCCTCAGGCTGTGAACCCTCGGTTGCTGGACCAGTATTGCCGGATCGGCCAGCCTGATCGAGCACTCGACCTGATCAGTGGAGAGAATGACGATCCGAACCTGAGCACGGGAGCTGGCACTTCGGCCTATCGCAACGGAATGGTCAGCTACTTGATCGGCAATTCCCAAGTAGCCGCCTTCCGTTGGCAACGGACAGCCATCCCCCAGGTCCAAAGTGAGCAACTGGGAATGGGCCTCACGGCGGGGGTTTCCGTCACCCGAGGCGATATCAAGGCAGCGACGAACGCGTTCTTGGAACTCCCGAACAAGGTGAACAATCAGGCGAGCTGGGAGTTTGACCTAGGGATGTGCCTTCTAGAAGGTGGCCAGTCCCCCGACCTCGCCGCAGAGCATCTGTCAAGATGCCTTACCCTCGTTCCAGATCTCGCACTCCGACCGTTGATTGCGTATTACCTCGAAAAGCTAGACAAGCCAGTGCCATCAGAGATTCGGGCGGAATCGCCACCCAAGGTCGAGCCTACACCAACTGAGCCTGAAGTAAAGAAGTAGTCGCGTGCAAATTTGATCGTCGCGAAGTGGACCTTTTAGGTACACTCCGCGGCGATTTCACTTCTTCGACTCCTTCAAATGTCAGTCACCAATTCGATCTGTCCCCAGCCGATGCGTTCCAGATCGGCTCGGACGGAGACTGCATCAGCAACGACCACGGCGATCATCTCGCGAGGTCTTAGATGTCTTGCCGCAGCAGCGTCGAGGCTCGGCTTGGTCACCGCATCCAGCCTCTGGGCATAATGGCTGTGGTGGTCGGGCTCGAATCCATAAAGGCTGAGTGAGCCATAGCGAGAGACCAGCGAGGAGGGGGTCTCGAAATGTCGGGCCTGCCCTTCGATCAACGCCCTCCGCGCGTCATCGATCTCGCTGATTGTCGGGAGTCGGGAGTCCAGGATCGCTTCAACCTCGCCCCGGATGTCAAGCAACGCCTCGCCGAGCTTGTCCGCTTGCAGAGACGCGGTAATTGCGAACGGCCCATCGCTCCTCCGGAAGTCAAACTGACTGCGAATCCCGTAGGTGAAGCCCTTTTCCTCGCGAAGTTTCGAGTTCAGTCGCGACGTGAACTGACCACCGAGTAGCTGGTTGAGGATTGCCAGCTCCGAGAAATCCGCCGTCATCCGATCGGTTCCGATGTGACCGATCCGAACTACAGCCTGAGGGGCTCCCGGCTTATCGAAAAGGAGAATTCTCGGAGTCAGTGAGCCCGGTCGTTCGAGTCTTGGGAGATCGGCAGCTCGCCCCGTCCATCCTGAAAGCCGCTCATCAAGCATCTTGGCGATCGTGTCTGGATCGACGTCCCCCGCGAAGATCCAGGTGGCTCGGCTCGGTCCGTAGGCTTCACGGTGAAATGCGATCAAGTCGGTTTGTGTCAAGTGCTCGACAGTCGGGATTCCTCCATCGGCGGGCATTCCATAGGGATGCGCAGGACCATAGATCGCCCGCAGCATGGCCCGATAGGCTCGATTCTCACCACTGTCGCGAGCAGCCTCCAGGCCCGCTAAGACTTGCCCCTTAATCCGGCTGAACTCCGGTTCCGGGAACGTGGGATTCAGGAGGACATCAACCGCGAGATCCAGGCTCTCGCCAAGGTGAGGTGTGAGACATTGGAGGCCGACGTAACAGCCGTCCCAGCCACTGGTGACGGAGATGGCGGTTCCAATACGCTCGGCCGCGAGAGCCAGCTCTTGACTCGATCGTTGGGTGGTCCCCTCGTCCATTAAGTCGGACGTCAAGGAGGCGAGCCCGCCGCGATCCGGCCCATGGAGGCTCGCGCCTCCCGGCATCACCACGGTCCCCGCGACAATGGGGAGATCGGGACGTCGGATGACCCAAAGGGGCACTCCACAGGCAAGCGTCCGGATCTCTGGGACCGGAGCACGAAACGACGCTGCGACCTTCGAACTCGGAGGAATCGAGCGATCGATCGGGGGCATCAAGGTTGTCACTTTTCTGCCGTGGACGGTCAGCACAACCTCGGGGCACTCATGGAGATAACGTCGCGCAGCCTCTCGGACATCTTTCGGAGTCACTGCTTGGAATCTCTTGAGGTCGGAGGTAATTCCGCCAGGATCTCCCAGGTAAACGTTGTAGGCATTCAAGCGATCCGCAACACCTCCGAAACCACCGATGTTATCAAGCGCATACAGAAAGCCTGCAATTCGCGAGTTAACGACACGATCGAGTTCCTCAATGGTCGGTCCATGATTGGCGAGGTCATCGAGTTCGGTATCGATCGCCGCACGGGCCCGGTCGCTCGATTTTCCAGGTCTCAGGGTCACCGTAAAGCCAAAACTCCCGGCAAGCTCGCGCCCTGAGTGGTAGGCGGAGGCATCTTGTGCGAGAGCCAGATCAACGACGAGTTTGCGGTAGAGCCGGCTCGACTTTCCTCGGCCGAGTACGTCCGCGAGGACCGTGAGGGGGGCGTCATCGGGGTGAAACTGGGGGACAGTTGGCCAGGAACGGTAGAACCGATCAAGTTCGACCCTTTCGTTGAGCCCGATCTCACGCGTGGAGTTGAGATCCACAACCGGGGTCCAAGGTTTCAAGGCCTTGATACCTCCCGGCAAACCACCGAAATACTGCTCCGCGAGTCCAAGGGCCTGGTCCTCGTCCAGGTCTCCAACGAGACAGAGACTGGCATTGGCAGGTACGTAGAAGCGTCGGAAAAAGGCTTCGACATCATCTTTTGTGGCGGCCTCAACATCCTCCATGACCCCGATTGTGAGCCAGCTATAGGGGTGGCTCGGGGGATAGAGAGCCTCGGCCAGCAGGCGGCCAACCTGTCCGTACGGGCGATTGGCGTAGTTCTGGTGGTACTCGTTCTTCACAACATCCTTCTGAACACGAAGTTTGTGCTCGGACAACGCAGGCAGGAGATGACCCATCCGGTCCGACTCCATCGCCAATGCGACTTCGAAATGCGCAGACGGAATATCCTCGAAGTAGTTGGTCCTGTCGGTCGATGTCGACCCATTAATCGCCGCGCCAAGTCGTTGCAACGGCTTGAAAAAGTCGCCGGGATAATGCTGCGAGCCTTCAAACATCAGATGTTCAAAGAGGTGAGCGAAACCGCGTTGCCGACGCTCTTCGTCCTTGGAACCAACGTGATACCAAAGGTTCACTGCGACCATGGGGAGGAACGGTTGCCGACGAACGATCACGTCGAGACCATTGCCAAGGGTGAGTTTGGTATGGGCCAAAACCGGGAGCTGAAAGTTCGAGCGCATGGGGAGAGGGATGTCCCGTTGAGCAAATTGGACAACTTCTTGGTCACAAGTTCATCCTACCGAATGTATTCTCTTTGTCCTATCCGATCAGCAACTGGGATTGACTCTCGGTTCGACCCCGATTGATTGCACTCCTAATAATCCGACCGTTCGGGCAGATTTCTCTTTGCGCGTTGCCGCGGATGGATACAATGCAGCATCGTGATCACCGTACGAGTATGGTTGACAGCATCCACCAAAGATCGCCGGGTCCGGGTACCTCCGTCACCCCCATTGGGAGAGGCGGCGGGTCTCAAACTGGCAGAGTCGAGCAGCAAGGCTGGGTCGTGAACTGGGACGACTTCCTCTTCGATGCCGCAACCGATACGGGAATGCGGCGCATGAATAATCAGGATAGCCACGCCATCGTTCGGGCCTCGACCCAGGACGCTTGGCAAACCCGTGGCCATCTCTTCATGGTTGCCGACGGCATGGGTGCGCACGCTGTTGGTGAACTCGCCAGCAAGCTAGCCTGCGATAATATCCCCCACAACTATCGCAAGTCGAAGGGGGTTACCGCGACTGAGGCGATTGTTAAAGCCTATAAAGAGGTCGGCGGTCTGATCCATGGTAAGGCGACTGCCAATAAAGAGTTTCATGGAATGGGCACGACGTGCTCTACCCTGATCCTCCTGCCTGAAGGTGCTCTCCTTGCCCATGTGGGTGATTCCCGGGTCTACCGGATCCGTAAAGAGACGATCGAGCAGTTCTCGTTTGATCATAGCCTCGTTTGGGAACTCGTGAGGCGAAAACACCTCAATCCCGATCAAGCGTCCCGGGCTGTTCCTCGCAATGTGATCACCCGGAGTCTCGGCCCGGACCCTAATGTTGAAGTCGATATCGAAGGCCCTTTGCCTGTTGAGCAGGGTGACGTCTTCTTGCTCTGTTCCGACGGATTATCGGGACCAGTCACTGACCCAGAACTCGGGGTTTTCGCAGCGAATTTCCAGCCTTCCGACGCCTGCCAGTATGTCTTGCAACTGGCGAACCTCCGTGGAGGGTACGACAACATCACAGTCGTTATGCTCAGGATCGGTCAATGGGCCGAGCCGGGGACGGATGAGCACGCGGCCCTCAACGGTCGAGCTCTCCAACAGGTCGCCAGCAACCAAGGTTGGAAATCCAAACTCACGGGCATGCTCTCTCGTAAATCCGCCAAGCCCGCCATTGAGCCCCCTACCCCGCATCGAACAGCCTCGTGCTTGATCACCGAGGAGATCATCTCCCAACTTGATGCAGACGTCAAAAAATCCCAGGACATGGCGGTTGCTCAGACCTGGTCACTCGATTGGACGAAGTTCGCCGAAGCCAGACGCATATTCACAGAGGCACGCGCCACGTCAAACCTCAGAACAGCTCTCAAGAGCCTCGGCGAGCAGATCGTAATGCTCGGTATTGCGGGTCGTTTACACAAAAAAGCGGTTAACTGACACCGCTCAATTTCTCAGTCTCAGCCGAAAAACTCCGAATACCGCTCCTTCGTCGCGCGAATTCCGGCGTGGACTGCATGGTGATCGAACCCGAGCACGAACATCGTGCAGCCCCAGCTTGCAGCTCGGGCGGCATACTCCGGTCCACGAGGCACGATCCCCCAAGGCTTCTTCGCTCGTGCGCAGGCTTCGCCAATCCGCTTGATTGCGTCCAGGCATTTGGGATTCTCAAAGTCGCCGGGGACTCCAAGGACCTGACTGATGTCGGCTGGTCCGACGAAGAGCAAGTCGACATCGGGGACCGCCGCAATCGCTTCCACGTCGGCCATCGCGCTGGCGGTTTCAATCTGGATCCCGACGAAAGTCGAAGCGTTGGCTTGAGCCACGTAATCGCCGATCGGCATGAGACTGAATCGACCGTCGCGGTTTGAACCGTTCAATCCACGCTCACCTCTAGGCCAGAACTTCGCCCACCGTACCGCCTGTTCGGCGTCGGCTGCCGATCGGACCATGCTCACCATGATCCCGCCCGCCCCAGCTTCAAGCACGCGCATCACCGAAGCGTAATCGGTGGCCGGCATCCGTACAAAGTGGTCGATTCCGTACGAACGAGCGGCCATCGTCCCCAACTCGATCTCCTTGATGCTCAGGCCGGCGTGCTCCAGATCCATCCAAAGGCCGTCGAACCCACCGTGCTCGCCGACGATCTCGATCAGCTTGGGCGAAAAGAGTTGTCCAACGCCAAAAAGCCGGACGACTTCGCCTCGGGCAAGCTTATCCTTGATCAGTCCCATGATGCTCTCACTCTTTGTGAACGATGGATTCCGGTCCGCGACGCGTTGAACCTACCGTCTTGATCAGCGATAAGGTAGTAGTGAGTGATTGCCGTAGGTTGGAGATGTGCTCATGGCGAAGAGTCAGGTGCGGTTGGCGTTCGGGACCATGCTCTGGCGTGTGACCTTAGGATTATTCATGCTGATCGAGATTTCGATCGCCGTTCAGATTTTTCGACGGGTTCGAGGGGGAGCACCTCGGTTCCTGCTCCTCCTTGCGAATTCCCCGGCGGCGATCGTCGTTTCACTCGCGATCGCGGCAGGTCTCACCGTTGCTACCGACCTGTTCGTCCGGTTTCTGCTCCAACCGATGGTTGATACGTGGCATCGACCGCGGGTCGAACCCAATCACGGCGGGTTCCACCTCGAAGCTCGCGAGAAGCTGATTGAGTCGATTCCCGCTCGTTTACGAGCTGGCTTCCTCTGGAAAACCGGCACGCTTGCCCTGACCGATCGCCGGCTGTGGTTCTTTCCGGAGGCGTGGGACGCGGAACCGTGGTCGAACCCGCACGACCAGCGAGGTTGGCTCTCGCTCGATCCGAGTCCGTCCTGGCTCGGCGGCCTGGTTCGCGGCCTTCCCGATCGACTTGTAATCGGCCCCGATCCAGAACATCGTACGACGTTCGCATTGGCGGATGCCGAGGAACTCGCCAAGCAGCTTCGTCGGCTCGAACCAGTCTCTAGCACTGTCTGAATCGATAAGGGTTCTCAATCATGGCCGATAAGTTCAACGTCCTGATCGCCGATTTCGTGACGGATTCCGAGGTAGAGACTCCGATTCTGTCCGACATCGCCAACATCGAAGTTGCCAACGCCCACGACGAGGCCCACCTCGCGAGGCTGCTCCCCCAGGCCGATGCGATGATCCTGTTCCATGACATTGCGAAGCTCACGGACACGAGCTTCGCGATCGCGCCCCGGCTCCGAGGAGTTGTCCGCGCAGGCGTTGGCTTCAACAACGTGGATCTCAAGGCGGCTGGCTCGCGCGGAATTGGCGTCTGCAATGTGCCCGATTACGGGACAGAAGAGGTGGCCGATCATGCCATCGCGCTTCTACTAGCCCTGACTCGCCACCTGCTTTTGTGCGATCAAGCGATGCGAAAGGGCGTCTGGGACTACAAAATCGGTGCCGATGCCCCCCGGTTAAGGGGGAAGACCCTGGGGATTATCGGTTGCGGTCGGATCGGTGGGGCAACAGCGATCCGAGCCAAGGCGTTCGGACTCGACGTGGTTTTCTTCGACCCGTTCGTCCCCCAGGGGACCGAAAAGATGCTCGGCATCCGCCGCGCTTTCTCACTCGACGAACTCTTGAAGCAGTCGAACTTTTTAAGCCTTCACTGCTTCCTCGACGAGAAGACACATCACTTGATCAATGCATCGACCCTCGCCATGCTTCCAAAGGGAGCTGTGATCGTCAACACCGCCCGAGGGGGATGTATCGATCAGTCGGCGTTGATGGATGCCCTTGACACAGGTCACATCATGGGAGCGGGTCTTGATGTCTTTGAGGTCGAGCCGCTGGAAGACGAACGAGTCCGGAACCACCCCAAAGTCATTCTGACGCCTCACTCAGCGTTCTACAGCATTGAGGGTTGGGTGGAACTCCGCACGAAGACTGCGCAGGAAGTGCGTCGACTGCTGAGTGGGGAAGCACCACGCAACCTCGTGAATCGCTTAGAGTTAAGTGCTCCTCGGTTCAAGATCGACTAGGGTTTGCCCAAAAGATTTGCGCGGATTTGAAAGATATTTCGATTTCGCGCGAACATTCTGGTGTCGTATTCTGTCTAAGTGGCGTGACCGGTTCCCGAGTGTCCCGGTCCGATTGTTTTTTCTCCAAGCATGGGTTGGCGAACGTGTCGCCTTCCCAATGAAACGTTTTGAGGAATCGGAGCTTTCCCAAGCTTCTTCGCTCCTCCGAGGACATCTGTCCTCAAAGCAGCGGCCCCCGATTGGGTCGTTGTCGCCTCCCCAACCCCGCCCCTAAGGGTGGACGCGAGGGTATCGCCATGTTGATGAACCGCACGAACCGGACGCTGTCGGCCAACACCTTTGGTCTCAACCTCCCAACGCGGTCCTACGCCCTGAATATGGGCCTCAACGCCAATGGCGCTACCCAGTCCCTGCGCGTCCGCCATCGCCATCTAACAAGGATGGCGGATGTGATGCGGGTCGATGTGGCAAAGGATGTACGAAAGTCACCTGCGATTTCGAAACGTTGGATTTCGATTCCGAGTGCAATTTCGGCGTCATTTACCTCGATCGGCTCGTCCCTGCCCGGCAGCCTCGCCTGCGAGCTCACCCCGAGCATGCAGAGCTGGCCGCTACCAGCGCAGGTCCAGTGGAGTGCTATGCAGCCTACTTTGGGCCAACCGATCGCCACTTTAGGCGGTTCGGGCGACTCGAGGACGATGCGTCGAGGTCTGAGCAGGTCGGTCGTTAGACCGGTCGTTGGGACCAAACAGATCGAGGCCGTTGAGCGCTTCAACGCGACCGGTGCTTATTCGGAGGGATGAGTGTGACCCCGTAAACGAGGCCCCCGTGAGCGAATGAAGCGATCGAGCCACCTGTCGTCGAACAGGAACTCGCTTCGTTCATTTGTCGCTAGGGCTTCAAATCCGGTGTTACCCCGTGTCGTTGTCGCTTGAGCACTGACCGGAGAATTGTTCTCCGCCCAGCCTGCCAAACGCCAACGCACTGAGTCGTCAACGTCGATCGTTGAGTGTGATCTCGCGCTGGGACCCCTACGTCCTAGCCGTTGACATCGCCTCAGCGACGGTTTACCGATTTCGTGCGCACTGATCTGGCCCCCAATACCTTAAGGGCCTGGTCAGCTTGGGGACCCAGCGAGCTGGCTGGGTGTGTGTGTGTATTCAGTGACGACCGCAACCTTGATCAGGCCCATCGCCGCCCCCGAGGCGGCCTGGGATGAAGTCGCGACTCTCGTTCGACGGGCCCAGCGTGGGGATCGCGCCGCGTTTGGTGTCCTCGCGGAGCAATTCCAGAAGACGGTCCATGCCATCTGTTTGCGTCGATTGAGTAACCCCAGCGAAGCGCTGGAACTGACTCAGGAGGTGTTCCTTCACGTCATGCAACGGATCGATCAGCTTCGCGAGCCCGAGCGATTCGCAGGCTGGATTCGCCAGGTCGCTGCTCGCATGGCCATCAATCGGGCCACCCGGCGAGTCGCTCCTTCGTGTGTGGAATCCGAGATCCTCGAAGGGGCGTCGCTAGGCGCGGATTGTGTTGGACCCCTCGACACACTCATCGCCCGAGAGCGTGCAACCCGGCTCTGGCAGAGCCTCGACCGCTTACGAGCGATCGACCGTGAGGCACTCGTCGCGTTCTACATCCAGGGTCAAACACTGAACGAAATCGCCGATCGGCTCGATGCCCCACTTGGGACCATCAAGCGGCGGCTTCACACCGCACGTCGGCGACTCCGCGAGGATCTCATGGAGTCGTCTACCGATCTCAACGAATGGACTGACCCCGCAGAGTGTGAACACGAGGACGACCTCTCAGCGGTCTTCGCATGAGCGAGATTAAACGAGTCGATCAGGTCGGAACCTCAAGCAGCGTTTGGGGTTCCGACCATTTTTGTCACTCCCTTGGATTGCAAGTGCTTGCATGAAACCAAATAAGGCGAAATGGGTTCATTTCATAGTTTACCAAGTGGAAGTAACTGCGTGGCAATGGGGCGTGTTTTGGTATTTGGTCGGAAAGACGCAACCTGACCTGACCTGACCTGACCTGCAGTCCTCCTTGGTCTTGGAACCCTGTAAGGGCGGCCACAAATCAGCCCACGGGCAACGCCCTGGGGAACGATGATTGACATAACCTATTGTCCTTATTGGTCTTGGAGCACTGTAAGGCCGTCTACAAATCAGCCCACGGGCAACGCCCTGGGGCTGGATGCCACATGAAAACCCCGCCAACCCACCCACCTTTCCCCTAATCCAAAAATCTTCGCAGATTCCCCCAGAATCTCCAAAGTCTCAATTACCGCAAGTCGATGGTAATCCCGTTACGTGCGATGTTGCACCCTATTTACGAGATTACGACGATGTCACTCTCAACGACGGCCACACTCGCGGGAGCCATCCCCGCCTCTCAGATCGCCAGGCGTACGATTTGCCAGGTCGATCACTCCATCAAACTGGAACGTGAACGACTTGCAATGTTGCAAGAACGGGCCGATACCAAGAGGGCATGGCTCATTCGGAGAGCCGACTTGGTCTGGGATGCCGACCATCGCGATAAGGTCGAAGCCCTGGCGTCAAGGATCAAAAGCCAACCAGGCCGCGTGGTCGCTCGACTGACGACCACGTATCACGGCTGTCTTTTCTTGATGAAGCGCTGGAGCTACCTTCACCAGAAAGTGGTCTCAAAGAAGTTCAAAGGCGAGCTAAGTAAGCGCGACCACATGACTGCCCACTGCCTGTTGGGGATTCCTCCCGACGAGTGG
>JANXSX010000105.1 GCA_025356475.1 Isosphaeraceae bacterium
GACATTGAAGCTCGATCCCCGCGCCACTCCGCCGAGGCCATACTGACCGAAGTCGAAGTGGAGGACATGATCAATAGCCGAAAGCTGGATCGTGCTCCGTGCCACCACCGTTCCGGCGCTCAATCCGTCCCAGGTCAATGGGTACTGAGTCAAGCGGACCGAACTCGCCGCCGAAGCTAGGTTTGTGACGATCGAACCGTTGAGATTGAAGTTGACATCGACCGTCCGGATGAACGAACGTTCCACCAACCCTCCCTGAACGGTCAGGCTTGTGTACAGAAGAGGTGTGAACGTCGCTGTCACACTCGCGTCTGGAGTTGAGGGAGCCGACTCAACATTGTTACTTGCGTCGATCCCCACACTATAGAAATTGTAGGTGTGGGCACCCATGCTCGCGGAGTGGTAGGTCACGCTACCACTGTAAACACCACTTGAGTTCGGAACGCCAGCCGCCAGATGCGCGAACTTCGTGTATGCACCGGTGTCCATCTGGACAAACACGTCGATGTAACTCAGAGAGTGCGAAGTGGCACCCCCCGTGTCCGCGCCTTGGTAACTGACCGTGATCAAACCGTTCGTCGTGTCCGTGACCACTGCGGAGGTCACGTTGGTCACCGGTGGATCAAGGTCCGGGATGGTCGTGGTTGCATCCGCGACGGTCGCACCCTTCACTTCCGTGTTCCCAGCGGCATCCACCGCGATGCTT
This sequence comes from Isosphaeraceae bacterium, assembly GCA_025356475.1. GTDB lineage: Bacteria > Planctomycetota > Planctomycetia > Isosphaerales > Isosphaeraceae > JANXSX01. Next base: position 707 of record JANXSX010000105.1, read on the forward strand.
CGGAAGCCGTACGTGTGGCTGCTCTGCCCGGTGAAACTCGCTGTCGGATTGGTCGGTAGAACTGTCGCCAGGAGGACGTACGAGGTACCCGCAGTAAGATCACTCGCGTAGAACCGATAGCTGGCAATCCCAGAGCCAGGTGCTGGATCGCTTCCTGTCGCACGCAATGTGAACGTCTTCGAGGTCTGGACTGAGGACAGACCAACGATCGAACTCGTCGGAGGCGTCGTGTCCACCACCGAACTCACCTGTAACTCATATGCCCCCAAGTCGTATCCGGGACCTGACGGTCGCGGCTTGCCTTCGAGGTCGGTCGGGGGTGCAGAGAGGGCCGTTCCCACATTAAGGGCGGGGCTTGTCGGGGAAAGGTGATAATTGTTGAGGCTCGGGCTCACGAACAAGGTAGCAGGCGTGGCCACGAATGAGTGCAAATCCTGACCGGTCGTGGTCCGCCACTGGGCGAGGTTGGGCCGGGCGTTATCGTCGATCGTGAATAGGTCTGAGACCGCATTGTAGTCGCTCTTGAAGCCTGGCAGGCTATCGGTTGTGATCTCAACCGTTCCCTTCCAGGAGGAGGCAGTCACGATGATATTGTTCAGCAAGGTGTTGCGAACCGACCCGACCGCAATATTGACCGCCCAGCGGGCATCGGCGGGCATCACGATGGTGTTGCTATCGACGAGATTGTCAGACGATGGCCCCGAGCCATTGAAGACATAAAGGACCACGCCGCCAGCGTGATTGTTGTAGAGCAGATTGTTGCGGATGACCGAACTCTGGACACCGTCGAGGTTAATGGCGGCCCCGCCCCCAACCCCATTGTCGTGAATCGTATTGTTCTCGATCACCGCCCCGGTAATGATACCATCGCCGCCGACGGTCCCATCGGCGTTGAGCTGGATCCCACAGCCGTAGTTGCCCCAGACCTGATTGTTGCGGACGACAGGGCGATCCCCACTATTCGAGACGTAGATTCCGTGTTGCGTCGCCGAGTTGGAAGCGACGTTATTTTCGATCAACAGGTCGTCGCTGAACCCGGTAAAGATGCCCCAAGTCGAGTTGTGATCGGTAATGTTGTTGCGGATCGTGACGTGGTTGTCGCCCACAACGCGAATCCCTGCGCGTGGTTGATTGATGACTTGGAATCCATCAATGATCACATAACTTGCCCCTTCAAGATTGATGCCATCCGGGGTTCGCTGGTTCCTTGTGTTGACGACGACCCCTGAGTCCGCTTTGAACGTGATTGGGGCGGTCGCGGTTCCACTTGTCCAGAGGTCAAGTCCTGCATAAGTGCCTGCCCGGACCGTCACCGTATCACCGGCTGTCACGGTGTCGGCGGCATGTTGGAGCGTCTTCCACGGCGCTGTAGCCGTCCCAAGTGCGGCATCATTGCCGCTATTCGACACAAAAAACCCACTGAGGACGAGCCTTGGCTCAAGGGGCTCGAAGCTCAAACGTGACGACGATCGACGACGATCTCGGTCCATTCTTGGAATCGAACGCATTTGGTGCAATCTCTCGTGGGGCGTGGACTTGCGCACACACATGACCCCATTGTCATGTGGCTTCAATTGGCGAGATTTGGGAAGAATCGGTGATTGAGAAGGGAGGTAAGCGCAGAGTCACGAAACGACAATGCGACTTATACACTTACGAGCATTAATCGAGCCGTGACGGCAAATCCGAGATTCTCACAATTATTTCCTACGCGATTCCAATGCTCTTACGAGAAATGTCGTGAAATAGTTCGATATCTGGGTCGAGTTGGAAGGCATCACCGTCGCATGAACCCGTTCACGAATGCGTTGGCGATTTGGTGGATGATATCGAACCCACAGAACGGAGCTGCCAGTGCGTCCAGAATTGAGATGGATTCACCAAAGCGATTCGTGTTCGCCCGCAGACTCACCGAACGTGTCCACCGCGGGCCGGTAGATCATTGATCCGTGGGGCGGTGTCTGATGCAATACTTGGCGGCTTCAACGCACTCTTTGGTAATCGCACTACGAAAGGTGAGACTCCCATGCCTCAGCTCAAGCCGTTTCTGGATGAGATGCCAGTTCCCGACACCATCAGGCCTCTGCCTGGGAGCCCGACCGCGCATCACTTGACGATGACTGCGAAGCCAGAAATGGTGAAGCTACACCACGAATTACCGGCGCTGACCCGTGTCTGGAGCTATCGACATGAGCACGCGGAAGTCGTCCGCCCTGGGTCGGGTAGGACTTTCCTGGGCCCGACGATCGAAGTGAAGCGGGGCGAGGTCGTGAACGTCGCCTGGAAGAACGAGATCGACGACTCGCATCGGCTGCCGTTCGAAGTGATCAAGACAAATAAGGACAAGACGACCAACCGTCCCACACAAAACGACCCTGGCCGCGAAAACGCCATCGACGAGGCCGACGACTGTACGCGAGTCAAGTTGCGAGACCTTCGGGCGACACTCGTCACTCACCTACACGGGGCTCGGGTTCAGGCTGATTCCGATGGATGGCCTGATAATACGGTCGTTTTCGGCCAGTCTGCCCACTATACCTATCACAATGACCAAGCTGCGACGATGCTATGGTATCACGATCACTCAATGCATGTCACTCGGACGAATGTCTTCGCCGGCCTGGCGGGTGCCTGGCTGATTCGCGATGATGAGGAGGTCTCGCTCCACCTTCCCGACGGAGCGTACGAACTTCCCCTGATCATTCAGGATCGCAACCTCGATGTCGATGATGATGACAATTACACAGGTGCATTACTCCATAAGACCGAAGTGAACGACGGGCTCGGCCCTGCGGAATTCTTTGGTCCTTACACGCTCGTCAATGGCATGATCTGGCCGAAATCGACCGTCGAGCCGAGGCTCTATCGGTTGCGGGTACTTAACGCCTCAAACGCCAGAACATATCGAATTAGCTTCTTGGATCAGCAAGGCAAGATCGTCAACGGATGCGCCCTCTGGCAGATCGGTTGTGACCAGGGACTGATGAAGGAGAAGACCCACATCCCCGATACCGGGCTGACCTTGGCACCTGCGGAGCGAGCTGACGTGCTCGTAGATTTCTCGGCATTTGCGGGGAAGAGCTTGTACGTATGGAATACCGCCGAGGCACCGTTCGGTGACCGGAGTAAGGACGAACCGGATGCGGACCACGTCAAACAGGAGCTCTTGGGCCTGATCGGCTGCCCGTTTGAGGTCAGCGCCCCTGACGTCCTTCGGCCTTACCCACAGGTCATGCGATTCGACGTGAGCCGTAAGGCGAAGAGTCGCTCGCACGAGATACCGGCCGACCCGCTCTGGAAAACGCCCCGTCCTCCACTGACGTTCAATGGGGATACCCAGGTTCGCATCATGGGGTTGGTCGAAAAGCCGCACCCCGACCCCGTCCCGCCCGACGGAACAACGATGCTTGTCTTCTACGAGTTTGTCCGAGTGGCCGACGAACCCGCGCCATTAGGAACGCCCGTGGTGCAAGTGACTTACTTCCATCCCGGCAAGAATACAAACATCACAGAGCCGTTCTGGAAGGGGGCCGAAGGGTTCTACGACAAAATCAACTGGTTCGTACATCTTGGCTCAACAGAGCTATGGTACATTGCCAACTTGAGTGGAGACACCCACCCTATCCACGTTCACTTGGTCCAATTCCAGGTTCAAAACCGTTTCAATTTCTTCTGGAACAACGTCAAACATGAGGATTCGTTCAACCCCTCGGTGAGCATCCTCAATAGCATCGACCCCCAAGGGGAATCACTCCCGATCGAGCCGAACATCCAAGGCCCGAAAGACACAGTGCGAGTGAACCCCAATGAGATGGTGGGGATCGCCATGAACTTCAACCCCTACCCCGGTCGTTATGTGTATCACTGCCACATTCTCGAACACGAAGATCATGATATGATGCGACCATTCGCCGTCGTGCCAAAGTCGGTACCGCACCACGACCATTAGTCCGTCGTTGAAAGGGTTGATAGCCTCTATTCAATCGGTACCGACCGGTGTGGGAGAGGGGGCGGTCGGTTGGGCTAATTTGGCCTTGTCGGAAGGTTCGTCGAATGGCTTCTTGGCGTTGGGAGGAACCTCAAGGGCGATTGCTTCCTTATTTTCGGACGTCTGGATATAGACATCAAGCTGTTGACCGACATGGAGGTCGGTCTCGCGTCTGTCGGGCAAGGCATAGAGGACCTGAAGAACTCGGGTGTCAACCCGCTCGTTATTGTCGCCCGTCAGGCTTTTCTTGGGGATAATGTAGGGCTCGGTCTTCACATACTCGAGATTGAACCGAATTTGGGGACGACCCTTGAGTGTGCCGATTGCGGCGGCATTGGCGGAGAAGAGAGGGGCATCATTTTCATCGATATCAACGCGAACATGTAAGCGATTGACGTCGCCGAGAACGATCAATGGGTCTTTCCAGATTGCAGCGGCGAACTGGCCCGGATCGACGTTAATCTGAAGGACCTCACCCTCCGCAAACGCACGAACGGTGAGTCGCTCGAGACGAATCTTAACGCTCTCAACCTCGCTCTCAGCCTGGAAAAGCGAGGCTTGGGCGACCTTCAGATCCTCCTCCCAGGTCCCAGCTTTGATCTTGCGGAGGTCCGCTTCCACTTTCGCAAGCGTTGCCCGGGCAGCGGATGCGGCGAAACGATCCTTATCATAATCACCGGCTGGGAGCATCTGACGCTCGAAGAGACGCTGGGACCGACCGAGTGCCGCTTCGGCATCATCAAGCCTCGCACGGGCCTCAAGGACTGCGGCCTCTGCGGGGGGGATATCTTCCTTCCGCGGCGCATGCTTGAGACGGACGAGAATTGCTTCGGCAGAGACCTTCGCCGCTTCGCGAATCAACAGTTGAGACCTAAGCTCGCGATCGTCGAGTTGGAACAGCTTGTCCCCTTTTTCGACAGTCTGACCGAGTGAAACGAAAACCTCGGTCACGACGCCCGGTTCAGGCGCACCGATCGGAATATTCTTCTTCCGAGCCTCGATCAGCCCCGCGCCAGCAATCGCCTTCATCGGAGGGTGAGTCGGCGGAGTTACAATCGGTCTCGAAGGCGAGGATGTCTCTCGCGATTTGACGACGGTATAAACCGCAAAGCTCAGCCCGAGCAGGGCCACCAGCGGTAGAAGAACTTTTGTGATCATCGGAATAACCCTGGATAGAGTCTCGATTGGGATAAAAAGAACGATGAGATTAAAAGACGACTCAGAAGACTATGATGCTAGGAGACCTTGGTTGCGCGTTTCGACCTTGATCATGTGACCATCGTCCATATATGCAATGCGATCACCAAAGTTGAAGACGCGGTTATCATGGGTGACGATCACAACCGCGCGATCGGGCCTCACTGCGACTTCTCGCAAGAGTTCCATCACGGTGTGACCGGTCTCGGCATCGAGTGCGGCAGTTGGCTCATCGCATACCAAGAGGCTAGGTTCGTGAACCAAGGCCCGCGAGATCGCAACCCGCTGCTGCTGACCACCCGAGAGTTCGTTAGGCATACTTTCGGTCTTTGCGCCCATTCCGACCGATGTGAGCACTTCTCTCGCTCGGCTTACCGCCTTATCCTTCGACCAACCTGCGATTACGAGAGGGATCGACGCGTTCTCCGCTGCCGTCAAGGCGGGGAGCAAGTTGTACTGCTGGAAGACGAAGCCGATATTCTTGGCTCGGAACTTGGTCCGCTGCCGATCGTTCATGGCAGTAACGTCGTTGCCAAAGATCTCAACGAGTCCCTCGTCGGCATTGAGGATCCCGGCGATCACGGAAAGCAGGGTTGTCTTGCCGCACCCCGACGGACCAGCGATCAAGGTCATCTCACCTCGGAACACATCCCAACTGATGCCCTCCAAGGCCTGGACTCGCCGATCACCGGTACCGAAGTGCTTGCTGAGCCCACGAATTCGCACCGCAGCCTTGTCGGCGAGGTCGTTGACTTCCAGTTCGGAATGCCATGGACATGGTTTCATAGCGACACTCATCACGCCCAACCTCCTGCCGATGGATGAATTAACCACGGAACACGATAGCTGGTTCGAGAACAATGACTCGGCGCACACTGATCAGACTTGAGAGCAAACAGATCAGAACGACAGCCCCGCCAGCGATTGGCAGGACCGGCCACCAAGTGAAGAATGCAAGTTCCGTCCCCTGCACTCGTTGACCAAAAATCGCCGCTCCCCCCGTGCCGATCCCATAACCGAGCAGGCCAACAACTGCGGCTTGCACGAGAACCATCCCAACAATTCGCGTGTTGGTTGTGCCCATCGCTTTGAGAGCACCAAACTGTTTGATATTCTCAAGTGTAAAATTGTAGAAAGTCTGACCAGCGATAGCAGTACCCACCAAGAAACCTAGGAAGACAGTGATCCCAAAATTGATGGGGATTCCGGTATACTTGAGATAGTAATTAATTGTCAGCATCTGGAATTCATCGCTACTCATTGCACCCAAACTGGTCCGCGCCCGGATGTTTTCCGCAACTTTTGTGGGGTCCTGCCCCGGTTCCACTTGAACGAGTACGTACGAGAGAAGCTTTCGCTCACGAGGGACAAAGCTCTTGGCTCGGGTGTAGGTCGTATAGACGACTGGGTTGGATTGGAAGGTGCGGGTAGCCTCGCAAATCCCCACGATCACCGCCCGGTGGTCGTTCATCTCGAGTTCCTGACCAATGAAGCTGGGGAGAATGTCCTTCTTGGGCGTGACCCCGTCCGCCTCGAACTTGCCGATAAGTTCGTCGGGATGTGGTGGAACCTGCCCCTTGAGCGCAGGGAAGAGTTTCCGAAGGCCGACCCGATCGACAATCACGGCATCCGTTTGCCGCAAGTCGATCAGCTTGCCCGCGAGAATCCGTTCCGGCGGTGGTGCCCCTACCATCGATACATCATCAAGTCCGAGCAAAATCACCTGCTCAATGACGTTGACAGGTTTCCCGGCAGGGCCAAGTGGGGTAAGCTTCGCTCTCGCGTTTCCCTTATAGAGCGGCACCGCCCAGCGAACACCATCGACACCCCGCACCCGATAAAGGTTGCTCTCAAGCATTGGTTTGGTGTCGTCGATAAAACGGACCGATGGGTCCATGACCCAAAGATCAACACCTGTGATATCGGTGATCTGCGCAGCGGTCCGAAGCATCAATCCGCAGAAGATCGAGCCCTGTTGGGTAATCAATAGTGCTGCGAACGTCAGGCCCATCACGATGCCGAAGAACTTGGGCTTATCGCCCGTCAACATCTTGAGCGCGATCCAGGTCATTGGAGGACCTCCGAACTTGCCGACTGGACGAGCGACCCCGGGCTGCCTGCCCCGTCCAAAGGAGTGGCCAGGCCGAGCGCGGCCAGCGTGAAACCGGTGATATGGTCGGTCAAATAATCGAGATTCAGTTGGTCGTAACGCTCAGTGGTCATCAAACGCCGGCAGACCGCGTTCGCCATCTTATAGTGCAAACACTGCCCAACAATGCTAAACCCGATCACATGAATGCGCGTGTCATCCGCCTCTGGACAGGTCCGACCAAGGATCTCGCGAAGCCGTTCGAACTGCGGGCCAATCGATTCTTTCACTAGGGCGTCACAAGCTTCGGTCGGGTGAAGGATCTCCCTCATCATCAACTCGCTTCGCCATGTGGCACCGTCGGTTTGGATCTCCAGAACATTCTTTAAGAATGAATAAATGTACAGCCTCAATGCTTCGGTTGGGCTCAAAGATTCCAGCGGCAGCTCGTCGGAAATGTGCGTTCGACACTGGTGGGCCGCGATCACGGCTTGGGCATACAGTTGTTCCTTACTGCGGAAATGGTAGTTCACCGCAGCCTGATTCACTCCAGCCCGAACGCAAATGGCCCGAATCGTCGCCCCTTCAAACCCGTTGAGCGCGAACTCCTCTCCCGCCGCTTCTAACAATTTCGCCTTCGTGGGATCTTGGCTCAACATTACACACACCTCAATCTTCTTTCGAGCGTTTCAAATGGTCGTTTGAATCAAGTGTATGAAACAAGGGAAGGCCGTCAAGTCGGGTTGTGGGTTTTTTCTTGGACCGGGATACTGACGCGAATGGACCAAGTCGCGGCAGCGGGGGGATTTGCGGGAATGGCTCGACCGGTGGTCACTTGTGTGATGGGCACCAGGCCCGAGGCCGTCAAGATGGCCCCGGTCATTGCTAGGCTTCGGACTGGTGATTTTGGGCTGACTTTGCGGATTTTGACGACCGGGCAGCATCGCGACCTGCTCGATCGAGCCCTTGCGGATTTTGACCTCACTCCAGACGGTGATCTCGACCTGATGCGACCTGGGCAAGGGTTGGCGGAACTGACCAGCCGATCTTTGGTTGCGCTCGACGCTCAATTTGCAAACGAACAGCCCGATCTTGTTCTCTCGGTTGGAGATACGACGACGGTCCTGGCAACTGCCCTAGCGTGCTACTACCGCCAGGTCCCTTTTGGTCACATTGAGGCTGGCCTAAGGACGGGGAACCCACTCGCTCCGTTCCCTGAGGAAAAGCACCGGGAGCTAGCTGCGCGGCTCGCCGCCCTCCACTTCGCCCCCACCGAGGCCGCCCGCGCCAACTTGATCCGCGAGGGCATCGCTCCGGCGACGATCCACCTCACCGGCAACACGGCGATCGATGCCTTACAGATGGTCGCGAGGCGACAAATCCCCCTGCCCGTCTCTCTGTCCACGACGCGGTTTGCGCTGGTGACAACCCATCGTCGCGAGAATTTCGGAGCGCCCCTGGTCGAGATTTGCCAGGCGCTTCGTGAGTTACTCGACCGCGACCCGAATCTCAGTGTGGTCTTGCCGGTTCATCCCAACCCCGCCGTCCGACCGACCCTTGAGGCTCACCTTTCCGCCCATCCTCGCGCCCATCTGATCGAGCCGATCGGCTATGCGGAGTTTGTGGCGCTGATGAAAGCCTGCTGGGTAATCCTGACCGATTCGGGGGGAATCCAGGAAGAGGCCCCGTCACTTGGCAAGCGAGTCATCGTCCTCCGCGAGGCCACCGAGCGTCCCGAAGCCGTTGCCTGGGGGACGGCCTGCGTCGTTGGTTCAAGTCGATCCGCCATCGTTGCTGCCGTCGACCAGGTCCGCCAAGATCCCGAGCCCCCAGGCCCATACTTCAACCCATTTGGAGATGGGCACGCCGCCGACCGAATCGCGCGAGTCGTCGCCAGGTTCCTCGGCCGAGATGTCCCGCCCCTGCCCGCTGGAGTTGCCGAAGTCTGGGACTCACAAACGAATCCCACCCTGGGTCCCTTACGCGAGGAATGGCCCGGCTACTAGGGAAGATTCGTAAGAATATCGCGAATCGTGAGTCTTCACCTCTTCTCTGGAACACTGACGAAACAACTTCCCGAAAACCAAGACCCCGACCCTCCCGCAATCGGGTAGACCCATTTCCAGGGTGCGCTTCGCTTTGATGTTAGGCACCGTTGGTGTCAATCGCACAGGACAGATGGTCCAGTGAGTGGTCACTCGCGCAATAATGCTCGATGACCAAAACGCCGAGGAACGCTGACGAAACAACTTCCCGATTTCTCGCCCATTCACGAATGACTCTGCCTTACGAATCACGTACCAAAACTCGTGAGCAGATCGGCTCAAAAAGAGGGAGGTTATTTCGTCAGCGTTCCCCGGGAGAGGGCGATCGCG
>JANXSX010000113.1 GCA_025356475.1 Isosphaeraceae bacterium
TCGCGATTGGATGCACGAGCAGTAACGACATTCCTCTCGTGAAGTTCCCGGACAATATGCCTCCGCCGCCAACCCCGGGCAAGTCTGATGGCAAAGGTCCGCAAGGCGCTAATACGAGTTCGGGCGATCCGTCGAACTACACCAAGTAATTGACTTGCGGATGGCTCGTCGAGCTTGGCCGCCGTTTTTTGCTGAAGTCGCTTTTATCCTTTCAACGACTCTCCCGAGGCACGCTATGATCATCGTTCGTCATTCTTCTCAGGGTCGTCCGTTTCGGACCGGCTTTACCCTGATCGAGCTTTTGGTCGTCATCGCCATCATTGCTGTCTTGATCGCTCTGCTCTTGCCGGCAGTTCAGGCTGCTCGCGAGGCGGCCCGCCGGTCCCAGTGCATCAATAATCTCAAGCAAATGGCACTGGCCATGCAGAATTACGATTCTGCCAACGGATGCTTCCCCGGCGCCTATCCTGCGACCCGCATCGGTGGGACCGTCGGCGGAACGTGGGGAGCCTGGAGCCCTCAGTCCCTGATGCTCCCCTTCTTAGAGCAGAAGCCCATCTATGACTCGATCAACTTCAACCTGCTGAACCAGGGTGATACATCTAACTACGTAGGGTACGTGGCCAACACGACCTCGATCCGCACTCGGATCTCATCTTTCCTTTGCCCCTCGTCACCCCTCTACCCTGGCACGTTCTTTGGCGTCGCATCGCCAACGAATAACTACTTCGCGTCGGTTGGTTCGAGCACCCAGTGGCAAGCTGGCGGCGTCACGAACAAGTGCAATGGTGTGTTCGGTTACAACGGCACTGGTGTCGCCAATCGCGATATCGTTGACGGAACCTCCAACACCATCGCGTTCGGCGAGTGGCGCTCAGGCGACAACAACGACGCGATCCTTTCGGTCCCCTCAGATGTGATCGAGATCGGCGACTCAAGCATCGGAGGCGGTGCCGACACTCCTTCGAATAACATGCCCTATGGCGGCTCGCAACTTCAGGCTTGGCTCCTCAACTGTGCCAGCCTTGCCAAGACCGCCCGAGGCCGGAGCTTTATCGGTGAGCAGTGGGCGACAGGAATGTTCGGTCGAACCTTAGGTAATACCCTTCTGGCACCGAACCCTCCCTACCCCAACTGTAACCGAACCACGGGTAACGGCGATTTCGACAACACCGGGATGTTCGGCATGAGCAGCTTTCACTCCGGAGGAGCTAATATCGCCATGTGCGATGGTTCGGTTCGCTTCCTCAAGTCCACGACCGCTCTTCCAGTGGTCTGGTCGCTCGGCTCACGGTCACAGGGCGAAGTCATCAGTTCCGACTCGTACTGAGCCTGTTGAGTACATTTATCAGAGTATCAGCACGTGTAAGTCCGACTTCGTTCGGGCTTACACGTGCGATTGTCGAAAAATTATTGACTCTCATGAGAGAATGGATGATCTGTAAAAGTCGCCGAACAAAACCTCATCACTCCTTATTTGGGTTTAGGGCTTCAAGCCTTCGATCCGAGGTACCTCTCTCGGATATCGAATAATGTAACTTTCTTTCCGCCCGCATCAGTGATCTGCCAGAAGCTCCAACCGTTCGTATGCATCTTAAGTCCTGTGACAACTGAGCGAGCTTTTTCCGCCGCAGTCGAACAAGAGGGAAATCGTTCCCCGCCGAACTCGACGGTTCCGTCGGCATGCACGACAGCCTGCAAGGTACGCCCTTTGTAGTGGCGAGAGATCTTCAAGGGACACTTGATTCGTCCTGCCTCGATTAATTCGAGTAGAGTCACTCCGAAAAAGGCCTTTTTCCCGGTTGCTTCTTTTTCACCACTTTTCTTCATGCGAAAGTTTGAGGGTATTTGAACCTGATATACGGGTTGCTTTCCTTTTGATGAAAACGGTTGTTGAGTCGGTGTCATTGAATCTATTCGGATCTCGAGCCTTCGCAAGGACTCGACGATTTCTTTCGGGTTGAGTTTTGGCTCTCTCAGCCGGATAAGTCGCACCAAAGCGGGATCCGTCCTGGCGAACATCGCCGTTAAGGCGTTTTTCACTCGACGATCCACAAAATGACCAACCCAACGGTCCTCGAGAATGTTCTGCTCCATGCTTCTTCGCGAGATCAGGATTAACGTCTGTGCAACTTCATCTGCACTGTTCGCCGAGAGCCTGATGCTACAGAAGAGCTTTTCTTCAGCATCTACGGGCGCGGTTGCATTGTAGACCCGGTACTCGTCGCCGTCCGAAAGGACACACCATTCGACTCCCGCGACTGTTGCATAACCCAGAACCTGAGCAATCCACTTGCGATCAGAGAGTGTTTCTCCCAGCCCTTTTGCTTCCACAAACAGTTTCGGCTTACGCAGAATCGTAAGCGCGTAATCGACGGGACTATCCCTCGTTGTCGGCTTATATTCCCTGTGTACCTCGTCTGGGTCTCGAACGTCCCATCCAAGGGCCTCAAGAATAGGTTCGATGAGCGAGGCCTTTGTGTTCTGCTCTCCCAATGACCGGCCTTGGTACTTCTTGAGCTTACTAATTGCAAGCTTGATGGCTTCGGTCAGCGTGCCGTGGTCAGGCTCGCTCATGGCTTCATCTTCCTTAATTATTTGACCGTTCTATCTCAGTGTTCTGCCAACAGGGGGGGAATGGCGATCGGCAGAGTGGGGATATGGAACCACGGATCTCGTGCAATGAGTCGAGTGATTCTAATCCGAAAACGTCCGGTATCCTGTGGGGAGCAAGTGATTCAAACGGACGATCTACGCCATTCGCCTGATTCGCCGACCTGTGGCTACTCAGATAGATTTTGAGGTTATGTTAGAAGCTACCCTGCCCAGACACTTCGGTCCAGCGATCGATATCCGACTGCCTCGGCGACATGACTCCCTTGAATGGCTTCGGATCCATCGAGATCGGCGAGAGTTCTCGCGACTCGTAAGACTTTGTCGTGAGCCCTCGCGGACAAGCCCAACTCCTCCATCGCTCCTTTGAGGAACGAGGCTGCTTCGGGCTTAAGGAGGCAAAACTTGCGGACCTGCCGGGGAGTCATTCGTCCATTGACGTGAGGAGTTTTGCCACCAAATCGCTCTGTCTGACGAGCTCGCGCGGCGGTGACCTGGGCTAGGACTTGCTGAGAGGTTTCGCCTAGCGGCGCTTCGGAGAGTTGGGTAAATGGGACTGCGGGGACCTCGACATGTAGGTCGATCCGGTCAAGGAGCGGTCCCGAGATCCGACTCAAATATTTCTCAACTTGAGGTGGACTACATGTGCATGCCTTGCGTGGATCACTTCGATAACCGCATGGACATGGATTCATAGCAGCAACCAGAATGAACTCGGCGGGGAACGTGGTGCTTCGGAGGGCTCGGCTGATTGTCACATGCCCATCTTCGAGTGGTTGTCTCAAGACTTCGAGTGTCCTTCGATTAAACTCCGGCAATTCATCGAGAAATAAAACACCTTTATGGGCGAGTGAGATTTCACCGGGTTGAGGGATACTCCCTCCTCCCACAAGACCGGCATCGCTGACCGAGTGGTGGGGTGCTCGGAATGGTCGAGTG
>JANXSX010000167.1 GCA_025356475.1 Isosphaeraceae bacterium
ACGCGAGGGGTTTCGCTACGCCAGGTCCAGTTACGTGGCGAACTTCGGCCCAAACGACCTGGACCTTACGCCCGAAGACCGACAGGGAATGTTCAGCCGGAACAGCCGAACTCGGTTCGCTGACGTGACCGACGGTCTCTCGCAGACGCTTGCGTGTGGGGAACGCACCAACGCCGTTTACTTATCGGTCATCGGTTCGTCCAATCATTTTGACCTTGAGACTCTCTGGCCAGGTGCGATCAAAGAAGATCCCGTTGACGATCACGGGCATACTACGTTGTTCCAGTCCGCGTACTTGATTAATAACCCGAATTTCGACGATCGCAACTCCATGAGCTATCACAGTGGTGGCTCGAACTATCTGTTTGGCGATGGCTCGGTGAAGTTCCTCAGGCTGAGTATCAACCTTGGGGTATATCAGGCCTTGGGTACGAGGACAGGCGGGGAAGTGGTCGGATCTGACCAGTATTGAGACCTAGCGCTTTGCCTCCGCCAAGCCACAAGACGGATGTGAGAATCTCTAGCCGTTCGGGGGACCTTCGACGCTGATACCTCAATAGGGTTCAGCGAAACGTTGTCGGGCCCTTTGAACTCGAACCTAAGAAAGGTGACGCCAAGGTCGTACCCCTCAATCGGACTTTATGCGGTTCAGGAGGGATAGGTAAGCCCTCGCGAATTCTGGAAGAGCTTTGAAGAAATGGATCTGGTTCGGCGTCTGATGTGTCGCCCGATTGGCGGCGAAATTCGACCTACAGTAGAGGTGTGAGCCGTGCTCGTCCTTTTTCCGGGATTTGGTCCAAGGTGAACCGCTGTCGAGCGAATGTTGTCTAGGTGGTATAATAGTAACGATGTCAGACTCACCCTCGGCATGGGACCGAGGTTCTGAAGGGTCTGAGCCTTTGTGAGAAAAGATGAATGTCATACGAACGGATTGAGACAACGCTGTGTGATGCTCCGGAACTGGCTGTAGCGGTGCGATCGCTGGCCCTTCGGGCACACAAGGTCATGAATGACCCCATGGCCGACGCGGAAGCGTATGAGCTTCTGGCGCGGCGGATTTCCCGGCTTCGTCGTCGGTACCCAGTGGATGCGAGATCGAGCCTTTGCCGGTGGTTGACGAACCTCTTGAGACGAGTCGAGGCGGCCAATTTGCCCCCGGCCATGTGTTCGAACCGCTGAAGCTGGTGGAAATGTCGTGACAATGCGGAACGCAGCCCTTGGCGACTTCAGTCGCGAGGGCTGCCGTCGTTTTGGAGGGGTTCGTCCGTCGTTGTCCTGACGACCACGTTGTCGAGCCCCCAACTCTCATCGCCGATTCCCTTGCCCTCGAACAGGTCGCTCGAAAACACAAGCGTCAGAGTTTCCCCCTGGTGCGGGAACGTGGCGGAAAGCTTGTAAATGCTATCGCCGAAGAACTGATAGCCCAACGTCCGCGACACTGCGGAGCCCTCCATCTGCTTGCTGCCGGGCTTGGGATAGTCCTGAAAGCTCCTATCGGCGTCGAGCTTGGGATTGTTCGAGAACGTGGTCTCGACCAGGGTCGGACCCCCTTCGACCGCGAGTTTCCAGCGGTCCGGCCCATACATTGGGCTGCTGCCGTCCCACGACTTGAGGATCAGGAGGTCGAATTCGACCTTGACCCCTTTGTGGGGCGTCAGATCCTTGAGCTGAAGGGTCACCGACTGACGCACCCGGGTCCTCGCCGTCGGGTCGATTCGAGGGCCACCGAACTCGCCCAGGAACCGAACGTTTCCCTTGGGTGACTCGACGTTCGTGACCTTCTCCGGTGGGAGGGTCCCCTTCCCTGGCATGAGGAACCGGCCTTCAAAGGCGATCTTCGACGACGCCCATTCCGGGTAAGTTGAGCCAAGCTTGCCGTTAAAGTCGTTCGAATAAACCACGGTATCGGGTGTGGGCGCGAGTCCCAGACAGAAGAAGATGACGTGAGCAAGCACCATGGAGAAGCCTCGTTCTCGGACGAACCAAGGGTTGACGCCCTGAGTGGATTCGGCCTACCGTCATGGCGAATAGGCCCGATCCGCTGTACCGCTCTTCTTGAGGATCAATCCTGATGCTTGCGATCCTAACACAGTTGACCTGTCTTCTCCTCATCCCGAGTTCCGACCTGGCCAAAGAGGAGCTGGCCAGGCACCAGGGGACCTGGGCGGTCACTTCCTTTGTCCGCGATGGGGAGGAGACCCCCAAAGAGATCGCCTCGTCGATCGTCCGGATCGTCGAAGGGGATCACGTGGTCTGGAAACGCGAGGGCAAGAGCTTCGCGGGGACCTCACTTGTCCTCGATCCCACGACCGATCCCAAGTCGCTCGATGTAATCCCAGACGGTGGCCCTTCGAAAGATAAGCGAGTCTTGGGGATCTATAAGCTCGAAGGTGATGTTCTGACCATCTGCATGGCCGGCCCGGACCTGGCCAGGCCCAAGAGCTTCACAGCAGAATCCGGCAGTCGGTTGACCTTGATGACATTTCGTCGACAGCCGGTGAAACCGTAAGGAACTGGTCAGAAAAAACCTTGCTGAATATCATGAATGAAATAGTGGCAATATCACGTATACATAAACTATGTGTGTACGAGTGCGTCACACAGATGAGTGTTGATTTTGAGAAACATCGCACGACTTCAGATCCAGGAGAGCTTGACCGACGTAATCAAGATTGTTGAGGCCTCGACGCGTTTCGACCTGAGGTGGTGAGCCAACATGGTTGGCGTTTCCTTGAAGGAGAACGGCGATGTGGCAACGATGCGCAGGGATCTCGAAGCTGGCTCGGACGGCTGTTGTGGCGACACTGGCCCTGAGCCTCACGGCTCCACTTGCACTGGCGGGGCACGGCGGTGGTGGTGGTGGTGGACATGGCGGAGGAGGGGGTCACGGCGGGGGAGGACATGGTGGAGGGCACTCAGGAGGGCATGTTTCGAGTGGGCATCACTCCGGTGGTGGCGGGCATGTTTCCTACGGAGGCGGAGGGGGCCATCACTACTCTAATGGTGGCTATTACGGGGGCGGCCTGCGTCTGAGCGGTTATGGAAACGGATACGGCAATGGTTATGGATATGGGGGATATGCCCCAAGAACCTACGGCTATTCCTCGGGATATGCGACCGCACCGGTCATGACGACATCGGCGGCACCTTACCTCACCAGTCAGACGTATGAGCCTGGTGATGGGTATCGATACCAACTCTACTACAACCCAGCCACGCGGACGTACTTCTACTATCCTGTGGCCCGATAGAGTCCGTGAACCCTGGTCTCAGAAGGAGACGGCGCGACAACCACTCTCAACGTCCTTGCTGACCAAGAGTGGTTGTACGCCTTCTTCCTGAGAGACCAGCTTCGCGGGCGTTACAATCGATCCAAATTGCCAATGGGTTCGTTTAGTCAGCAGCTTCCGGGGGAGTGGGGTTGGAGAAAACCTCCTTCCGGCACCCCTCGCTCATCGGCGAGCCGCAGCCTTTCGGTCCCTGGCGAGCATGGCCCGACGGAGGCGACGATTGCCGACCGGACCATGGGTCGCACTCGCCTGAGGGACGTCAGCGCGAAGGTTTTCGCTGAGGGGCTCCTCGGTCTTAAGTTTCGGCACTGCGATCGGAATGGGACTTGGATTTTCTGGCTGAGGTGGCTCCGGTTGACTCTCGACCTTGGCTTCCACCGGAGCCTCAGACGAGGATTCAACCATCATTTCGCATGATTTTGCATCATTGATGAGTCGCGTTACAATGTGGGCATGTTTGGCCAGACTGGTTTTGAGGTCGCGTTGGGCGTTCGCCTCGTAGCGGCGGATCCGGACGAGGTCGGGATGGCGTTCAAGGTTGATGCCGACCTGGGCATCGGCTCGCAATTCGGAGTCCCGAGTTCGGGCCAGCGGGCGAGCCTTGGCGATCAGCTCGCGTTGCTCTTGGGCGAAGGTCGCGGAATCGGCGACCTTGGCGAACCGAGCGTGGTAGGCGATTCGGTTGGTGGGCGAGACCCCCGCGAGGTCCAAAGCTCGGTTTCGCTGATCTTCGGTCCAGCCCGGCTCGGGAGTTCCCCGGAACGAAGCCGATATCTCGGGGTCAAGGGCCATCAGCAGGCCGAGCCATTGATGGTCGAGCCAATCGCAACCGGCGATGGTCTGCAAGAGTTCGTGATGGGCCCGTTCCGGGCGTCGCTTTACGGAGCCGGAGAGGAATAGGACGGAGGTCACCTGGTCTCCCAGCCACCGTTCGCCCTCGCCTTGCGCATCGGCGGTGATCCGACCCCGCTCGTTCAGTTCGGCTGCCTGGATTTGATCGATTTTGGCCGTGGCCATAATTGCCTGCGCGCCAAACCAATCACCGAGTGCATCGCCGGTCGCCAAGGTCGGCCCCATCGTGATCAGTCGGCGTTCGATCTCTTCGCGCAGGTCCGCGGTCAGGACCATTGAGGCCCCCGCCATTCCATGCTTAATCGCATTCTCGCGTGAGCGTTCTTTGCCCTCGTCGGTCCGAGGACCCGTGCTCTTGGCCGAATTGGCCTGGTTTGCAGCAATCTGCTTCAGAGTGGTAGCCATGACAAGATACTCCCTCATCGGAGTCAAGACCCAGGCGTCCAACCTTCCGCTCACCATCGAGCGAGAACTCCAGGAACG
>JANXSX010000025.1 GCA_025356475.1 Isosphaeraceae bacterium
GGAGGACCGAGCAAGTCTCGATCGTAGACGGTTGTGGTCGCGTCATCATCAATGGTCAGGTCGGCAAGGATCGACTTGAGCGGATCGAGATACAGCGCCATCGGGGCGTCGAGATACATTGACGGCCATTTGTGGAGGACCACAAATCGGAGGTCGTGAACCTTGAGGTAGAGCCAGGCGTAGTCGCGATAACCGATCCCGTTCACGACACCGATCGACATGGAGTCGGGCTTTGCAAGGAACTCGGGGTTGGCCAAATCCCAAGCGGTGAATGGCGAGTTCCAGGCCATCAGGTCGTCCCAGGGATAATTGATCTGCGAGGTCGCACCCCCTGTCGACTTGAGTCCGTGAATCGTCTGCCAGTAGGAGAGCATCGGATTCCAAGCCATCCCGATCGCCGAACTGAGCTGGGGGATCTCCAACACGGTTGCATTCTTATCGCGTTCCGCGATCCGCTCATAACACAGCGGCATCGCGGGCATTGGGCACGTGAAGTAGGGATTTAGCGGCAGGTCGACCAGCGCGAATGCTGCCAACCCTGCACAGATCGAGACTCGAAGGCTGCGAGATGGTACTCGGGCGAGGAGATGCATTAACCCAGCCGATGCGATCACAACTCCGCACATGACCACGAAGAGGTTGAACCGGGCGGTCATGCGGATCAGTCGGAACGGTGGGAACCAGGCGAGCAGCCACGACGAGGGGAGATCGAGCTCGGTCTTGCCGAAGTGCCATTTTGCGCCGAGGGAGAGGACGATTGTGAGGGCGAACGCGCTCCACCAGAACCGAGCGTTTGCGAATGACACTTTCTGGAAGGCGGCATAGCACAGCAACCCGATCAGGCTGAGTCCGAGATACGACCCACGCTCACATGGCAAACCGATCGCCGCATAAGCATCAAAGGGGAGCAACTGGCCAAGTCTCTGAAAGTTCGTCGGCATCAGGTAACTCCAGATCGGAGTCCCGCCCACCTCAAAATCGGCCTTCGACCTGGTCACAGCGTACCCATGCTGGCCAGCCCAAATGTAGTTCCAGAACAAAAGCACGAGACATGGGGCGACCAGCCCCGAAAAACCCGCAAGCCAACCGAGCCGACCTCGAGTCCAAGCCCAGACACCTGGGGAACTCCGAGCCTTCAACGCCTGCTGGATCACAAAAAGCGCGGCTGGAAAAATCATGAACAGAGGATAATAAGGTGCACTCATGACCACCATCAGGTACATCAAAACCGAAGCCAACATCCTGCGCATGGTGGGCGACTCGACGAATTTCAACCACACGACCAGGAAGAGAGGCGACCAGCCAAGCTGGATCAGTTCCAGATGACCTGCACCATGGAGCATCATTGGTGTACTAATCATCAGCAAGAGACCGGCCAACCAAGAACCGGGACCACTCCGGGTCACCGACCAGGCGAGTCCGAACCCTCCCATGCCGGTCAAAAGGTAGCCGAAGTACCAGATCAGGTTGTAAGTCAAGATATCGTTGGTCAAGAACGTTGAGAGAGCGATGTACTCGAGCGATTGCAAATGGAGCGGAGGCATCAGGCCGAGCGGGAGTCCAACAGGCGCTTGGACCCCCGGCGCGATTACAGTCGAATGCCCCTCCAGAAGACACGCTTTGTTCCAACGCATGATCCAGAGGTGCATGATGGGGTCGCCCAGTACCGGTAACATCGTCGTCATCGAACTCGATCGCGGGGAGGTCGCAATCGCAATCGCAGCGACGTATGATAAAAGCACAAGACAGAGCGCAACCAAACGCATCGTGATGCGGCGACCATGACGATCTTCGATCTCGGAGATTCCGGTGCCGTCCATGGCCACTCCCTCAGCTTGACCTAACCCGATCCTTACGATTCGCGCGCATGATGGCCCAACGTGCCAATCTCCACAAGGTCACCTCGGAACCAGACTTGGTCCAGGCTTCGGCTCTCCGAGGCCGTTCCAAGACCGGTCGGCACAAAGATTCGGATCGTGAGGGTTGAGGGTTGGACCTCACCCGTGAACACCCGGCCTCGCACCCTACGTCTTGTCGATAAACCTGATCTGACAACGCTTCTCGTAAAGTTCCGGACACTCCTACTTTCTATGTGTTGAGGTTGAACGCCGATGAGCCAGCAAAAACGAATGAGCCATCGACCACGCGTAAAACTCAACCTGGAACGGTTGGAACAGCGACTGAACCTTACCCTGCCGACTCCACTGAGCTTGATCAATTTGCCGGGAGCGTCAAGCGCCTGGCAATATTCGTCAGGAACGTTCCTCGCTTCGACAGTCGCCGCAGATATCAATGGTTCTGGGAAGCAAGATGTGCTCGCCGTCGGAGGCGATCACAAGTTGTACGCCTACCGGTTCGATAGCGTCAGTAACAATCTTGTGATCGATCGTTCGTTCGACCCGGGAGCGAGCGAACAGATCGACTCCACACCGGTCGTCGTGAGTCTGCCAAGCGGGACCGCCATCTTCGCAGCCACGAATACGGGTAAGATCTTCGGCTGGAATGCCGCAACGGGCGCGGTCCTTCCTGGCTGGCCACAGCAAATCTCGGTGCTTTACGGGGCGATCACCACAAATCCCAACAGCATCTACGGCGCGATCGCCACCGGTGACCTCAACGGGGACGGTAACCCTGAGATCGTGGTGACCTCTCGCAACTTCACCGTCACCGCCTTTCACTCTGATGGCACACTTGACTGGCAGTTCAATAACGATGATACGGTGTTCACTGCCCCGGTTATCGCCGACCTGAACGGCGACGGTAAACCCGAGGTCATTTTCGGCGGGGATAGCTCTTTCGGCGACCTCTACGATAATGGAGGTCGAATTGTCTGCCTCTCCGCCGATGGTCGCCGGGTTTGGGTCAAGGCAACCGACCAGGTGATCCAAGGGTCGCCGGTCGTCGCCGACCTGCTCGGCAATGGTAAGCTTGAAGTAATTGCGGCGACTGGGCCCTTTTATCCCGGCAAAGGGAATAAGGTCTACGCGATTGACGCAAACGGCAACGACTTGCCAGGTTGGCCCTACCAGACGGCAAACCCTGCAATCGTCCAGGCGGGTTCCTATTCTTCCCCGGTTGTGGCCGATCTGGCGGGAAACGGCCAACTTGACGTTGTCTATGCGGATGGGGTCGGCAAGGTTCACGCTATTCGTCCCGACGGCACTGCGCTTTGGGTCGCCCAACCAGCCAATTTCGCAGGCCAGGTACTGATCGCGACACCGATCATTGCCGACATCAATGGCGATGGCCATCAAGAAGTGGTGATCGACAACGGAGCTGAGATTTATGCGCTGGCGGGCGCAACGGGTCAACAAGTCTGGCACACCACGCTCAACAGCGAGTT
>JANXSX010000026.1 GCA_025356475.1 Isosphaeraceae bacterium
CACGCTGGTCCCACGACTCGTAGTCGCCGGCCAGGAACATGATCATGCGGGCGAGCTGCATCATGCCGCTGGAGGCGGGCATGACGAGTTGCTGACCGCCACCCATACCACCACCACCCATACCGCCACCCATACCGCCACCACCCATACCGCCACCACCCATACCGCCACCACCCATACCACCACCACCACCCATGCCACCACCACCCATACCACCACCCATACCACCACCACCCATACCACCGCCACCGCCGCCGCCCATACCACCCATGCCGCCGCCGAACTGGCCGGTCGCACCGGAAGCCACGAGGCCCGGGGGAAGAACAATGTTGAGTTGACGGTTCGACTGGTTGGTGATCGCCAGGTTGATCTTACCGTTGTCGGCACCTTCGGCGTCGACCGTCACGAGCCCATCACGAGCGGCGTCGAGCAGGCTGACAAACGACGGGTCAGATTTCTTCGCAGCGTTATCGGCTTTCTTATCTGCAGCCAAGGCTGGGGATAGAGAAGCCAGAGTTAGAAGGCCGCCGGCAAGAATGCCGGGCTTCAGCCAAGAGGACATTTGCATCGTAGTGCACCTTTCCAAGGAAGGAGTCGGGAGTCAATTCTCAGGGTATCCCGAACGCGGATGAACCGCGGGCGCAGGTCAGAGATCATGACGAGCATACCGCGCCGGATTCATTGAGGTCGGGTCACCTCAAAGCTGCGGGCTGTAACAAGTCTCGCCCACAGCCGTACTATCAGATTGGACGCCCGAAATCTGTTGTCTATTCGGTCGATATCGCGATGATCAGAAAGGATCGACCTGCGACCGACCTTCCAGGGGCTCTCCGCGATGCGCTACGTCTCCCATTTACACTGCCCCGCCTGCCTTGCCGTCTATCCTTCCCACCAATTGATGAACCTTTGCACGGCCTGCGGGAGGCCGATTCAGATCGTGATGGATCTCGAACGGCTCCGGCGCGAACAAGGGGCTGACGGCTGGTGGAATCCTGAGCGAAAAAACCTTTGGCGGTTCGGAGGGCTACTTCCACTCGACATCAACGACCCCGACGATGCCCTCCACGTTGTTAACTTGAACGAAGGAAACACGCCGGCGTTGCCATACCAGCACCCGTTGGCCTCAAGACTAAGCCTAGAACTTGAGGTTAAGGACGAAGGGAAGCCTTACCCGGGCTTCGGGGCGAATCCAACCCTTTCGTTCAAGGACAGGGGGATGGCGATGACGGTCTCGATGGCTCGGGCCTTCGGGTTGAAACGATTGGCGGTGCCGACCCAAGGAAACGCCGGTGATGCCTTGGCTGAATATGCCGTCGCGGCAGGCCTTGAGGTTGTGATCGTGATGTCGCCGGACACCGATCTACCTGTCCTCGCCAAGGTGGCTGCATTTGCCCAGCTCTACCCGCAAAATGTAAAGCTGGAGCTAGTCCCAGGCACCATTATCGATTGCGGTAAGCGGATCCGTGAGCATTACGTCCCCGCTGGCTACTTCAGTGTCGCCACCTTCCAGGAACCCGGCTGGCGCACCGAGGGGAAGAAAACCCTGGGCTTAGAGATGGCCGAGCCGAGCGGCGACCGGCTCAGCAGTCGAATGTGGCAGCTCCCCGACGTGATCGTCTACCCAACTGGGGGCGGGACCGGGGTGGTGGGGATGGTCAAGGCGTTCAATGAGTTGGAGGCCTTGGGCCTGGTTGGGCCGAAACGACCTCGGATGGTCTGCGTCCAGTCGGAAGCCACGACCCCGATCGTCCGGGCATTTGATTCCGGAGATCCCGACATCACACCCCTCCCCCCTGGCAAGACAGTTGCAACCGGCTTGAATGTCGCCCAGAACCTCGGCCATATCCACGTCTTACGAATCGTCCGCGACTCGGGAGGTTGCGCCCTCGCCGTCAGCGACGACGCGATCCGCCAGGTGATTCGTCAGGAGTGGCTCGAGCGAAGGTTCGCATGGTCGCCCGAAGGGGCTGCAACCCTGGCAGTCTTGCCAGAATTGATCGATCGAAAGATCGTCAACGAAGGAGACCGAGTCGTCTTGGTGAACACCGCCGCCGCCGAAAAGTACATGCCCACCATTCGAGACGAGTTGGGGGGTGGAATGTAAGCAACCCTCACGCGAAGGAGTTTGTGCCTACGAGTCTGATCAATCACTGACCACCAGTGTCGACGAACAGCAATAATCTTTCAAATACATCCCGTTTACGCATGTTTTTTCTCATCCCGCAAGCCTCTGGGGTCCGATATCTAGGGAGTGGAGATCGTTACATCCTCATTTCTGGAGTCTTGACCGATGTCTTTGCCCATGAAACAGGAGTGTCTCGGAGTTCTCGTGGACGGCAAGTTCATCCCGAGGACCCTTATTCAGGATGAGAATATACACTCACCTGCGCCTGAGGGGCACGTTCGGATCTATGAGGGGCTGTTCGCGAAACTGGATAATCTGACTTATGCATTCGCTCTGTGTGCGGCAAGAAATTCACGGTTTGCCGGCAGCATTCTCTGGGACGTCAAGGCCGAGTCTGAGATGGCTGACATCACCCAGCATCGCAACCAGAGGCCGCACTGGGTGATCAAGAAATTGAGCACCAGCCTGCATGGGTGCCGTTACCTTCTCAACGAGTGGGAATACCTTGCAAAGCTCGCGAGGCCGAACCTTTACGTGCCCGAATTCGCTCAAGAGCGTGAAATCCTGGAAGCCCATAGCACCGGAAGTCCGTTTCAAGACGGGAAGAGATCTCAGCCGTACTCGCCTCCCGGAGATCTGAGTGAGCGTCTTGACCGCCGTCGCCGTGCGCTCACCTACATTGATAGCAAAATCGCGAAGCTTCGCGAGCAGATCGCCGTGCATGAAATTGAGGAGCGTGACATGCGCGAGATGATCACGCTTTTTCCGGAAGTCTACCCGGACGCGGATTTGATCCTCATCGATCGCGAGCTCTCCGTGGTGAAGCGTGACATTGCCCGGATGTGGAAGAATGCCCAGTTGACGTACGCCCTCAAGCCCATTTCTTACGTTCCGAAATCTGAGGGCAAGCCAAAGCGTAACAAATCGATGGGCAAAGTCAGAACTGCCAAACCCAGTTCGTGACCGTCAGAGAGCAACCTGGGCAGCTTCCAAAAAGGTCGCCCCTCGTAATTCCGGGCTGAACGGACACGGGGGGCGACGTTTCAGACCGCTCTGGCGTTGGTTGCTGCGGTTTCCTGCGAGGCAGGTTCAACCAGGCTAACGAACCCGCCGCGATCGATCCGAGCGCGATGGCCGGTATCGGTCCAGACTGGAACTTTGGCGGTGAGGGCCTCAAGACGACCTTCCTGATCCGGGTTAAGTCGCTCACCAAGCGAGCCGACGACCCGAAGCGCCACGCCTCGATCGGCTTGACCTACCGAGCCCGGCTTCCAACCGGCCTGGCGAACGGTCCCTTGTTTGAAGTCGCTCGTACTCACTGTGAGTCCAGGCAGGCTCGGGAGGGAGGGATCAATCGTTTCGGCAGGAGGAGGGTTGTTGATCAACGAATAGGCCGTGACCCCGACCTCGCGGACGGCCTGGCGGACCTCAAACACATTGACAGGCTTCACGACCGGGGGCCCGAAAACGACAACGACCGTCCGTCGCCACGGCTGCATCTTCTTCTTGAAAAACACCCCACCGGAATAGCTGAATTTACTCCCCCACATCCCCTCGATCGCAACCGGGATCACCGGCACGTCGTCGAATCCTTTGAGGATCACTTCGAGACCTCGGAGGAAGGGGGCGGGGAGTCCGTTCCTGCTGAGTTGGGCTTCGGGGAAAATTCCAAAAAGTTCACCTCGCTCGAGAACCGATCGCGCGGCTTGGATTGCAGCCTTTTGCGCCTTGGGACCCTTGGCTGTTACAGGGATCATCCTGAGCTGACCGACCAATTGCCGGACCAACGGCCCATTCACATAGTCCGCAAAGATCATGAACCAGGCACGTCGAGGAAGCGCGACGGTCACGATGAATCCATCGAGCCAACTCACGTGATTGGACGCGATCACCCCTGGTCCCGAATGAGGGATATGCTCACGACCGTGTACAACGATCCGATAGTGCGGCCAAAGCACGAGAGCCCAGAATGGTCGGCAAAGCAACGGGATCATGGCATAAAAGATCGCCAAGCTCACTACAACGAGTACGAATATCAAAAAAACTTCACGCCACATTGGATGCGTCTCGGAAGAATGAGGATGGAGGCTTCCGTAAAAACCATGCGGGAATCAGGGAGAGAAGCGTAATTAGTCCAGCCGCTTGAAATGTCAGGGGGAACCCATTCAGGACGACGGAGTTGGCGAACAATAGATTACCGACCACACTCAGATTCGTCACGGCCATGAACAGCGCGAAGGTTGACGCGGCCAGCACCCGAGACGACGACTCCATGGCCAGTGTCGCGAACAAGGCATCGCACCAGCCGTTGGCCACGCCAAACAGAAACGTCCACGCATCCGCACTTCCGCGTCCAGTGACGATACTTTGCCCCACGATCGAGACGGACAAAAGTAGGATTCCACATCCCAGGACATTTGCCCGCGAAAGCTTGACCCAAGCCAATGGCATGAGCAAGGCACCCGCAACCCTTCCAAAATTGCGGATCGCCCCCAGCTCACCGATGTCAAGGATTGGCGGAGTCATTCGGGTGTAGAAGACGCTCAGGTTGATCTCGACCCCCATGCTCACCATGCCGTAGATGATTCCAAACGCAAGCAAGGCCACCGACCTCGGCTCGATCATGACCTTCAGTGCCGACCAACGAAAGTTCTCAGAGGGGTCGCGTGTGCTGGGCTCACGAGCGAACAGATTTAGGACGAACGGGGCCAGTCCAAAGAGCGCACACGCCCACAAGGCCCGAGGGGCGAGCAACAGCCCAGTATCACGCAGCCAGAACCCGAATGCGAGTGTTCCCAAGGTGGCGGCGATAAAGCGAGAGGTCCATAACCACCCTTGGACCTTGGCCCGATCGGCAGGTTCGGTGACATCAATCACCATGCCATCACAGCAAGTATCATTGATCGAGAGACCCAAGACCGCGAGGACCGCCATCGCTCCGAATAGGTGCAGATTCGCTCCCGGATCAACCAGGGCCAGACCTACGAGGCCCGCCGATTGGGCAAGTAGCCCTAACGCAATGTAGGGCCGGCGGTGGCCGAATCCCAGGAGGTTGTACTTATCCGAAACGGGTCCTGCCAGGAATTTGAACGCCAAGGGCAAGAGCGCGACGGTTTCCACCAATGAAGCATCAGGCAGGGATACTCCACATCGAATCATGTAATTTTTGTTGAAATTAAATAAATAGGCAACGATGAGACCTTGGAGTGCGTAGAGGCTCAGAAAGAGCTTAAGGTTGGCCTGCTTCATGGCAGATCCAGCTCGGACGCCGCGACGTTCGGCAGCCGGCCGTGGCGTAACGAGTAAGCAAGTATCTGCTTGGCCAGATCAGGGAGTGCGGAAGCCTCCATACGTGCGATCGCATCCTCGATCGGGTACTCGACCCGCTTGAGCTCGATTTTCGAGCCATCAATGATGGCGTAGGCTGCCCGCGGATCACCGTCGCGAGGCTGGCCGACGCTTCCGGGGTTCAGGATCACGGTGCTGCCCGCATTGAGGTTGAATTGAACATGCGAGTGCCCCACACAAACGATGTCGGCCTCGCTCTCGCGAACGCGCCTGGCCCAGATTTCTGGCTCTTTCATGAGATATTCGTCAAGTGGGTCGCGTGGAGTCCCATGAACCAAGAGAAACCGCTTGCCATCGACAACGAACCGTTGGGTTAAAGGGAGTTGGAGAAGGTAGCGGCGTTCCTCGGCGCCGAGGGCCTGCCACATCAGCGGGCGAGAGACGCGGGTCAGGTAACGATAGCCCTTATCGCCAACGACTGGAACTCCTTGGGCGACACCGTGATCGTGGTTCCCTCGGATTGCATATGTGGCGTGCTTCATCGCCCAATGCACGCACTCAAAAGGGTCCGGCCCGTAGTCCACGAGGTCGCCGAGGCAGAGACACAAGTCATGGGGCTCGTTGATTGCCGCGAGAGCAGCCCAGTTCGCGTGAATGTCGGACACGACCAGAATTCTCATCCGCGAGCATCCATCAGTGCGGTCCCATCGAGCCAACGGTCATACCAAAGTTGAAACATCAACAACGTCCATAACGGCTTACGATGGTCGCATACCCCTCCACGGTGTTCACCCACCAGTCGTGACACCATTTCAGATCGAAAGATCCCTTGTCGATCCAGCCGCTTCCGATGACAAAGCTCGTCCAGGAGCGGTGCTAATGGCCCGTTCAACCACCGCGCCACAGGGATTCCGAATCCCTTCTTGGGTCGATCCAAAATCGACCGAGGCAGCTTATCGGCAAGTGCTCGCTTGAGGAGCCGTTTCGTCTGCCCACGTCCATACTTCAAGTCCGAAGGAAGTCTCTGGATCAGATCAACGAGCTTCGCATCTAGAAAAGGGGCACGGACTTCCAAGCTGCACGCCATGCTCGCTCGATCGACCTTTGTAAGAATATCTTCAGCAAGGTATGTCTGTTGATAAAGTCTCAATGATCGGAACAATGGGTCCTGGGTATGGGCAATGTTCTCGGCAAATCGAAGGTGATCGGCCTCCACCTTCGAGCCGGAATCGTTGTTCAGGAGCAGGTTGATCTCGTCGCCACTGAAAGAGCCCAGCCAACGCTGATGAGCAAGAGCGGGAGAGACTCCGGTCCCACGGAGAAACTGCTTCATTTTGAAGTCGAGACTGATGTTGTTGTGACTGACTGGTAGCTTATGAATAGAACCTCGGATCAATCTACGCGCGAATGCGGGCAAACGTTGATAGACGGCCAGATACTCTTCCGCCTTGAAGGTTGGATACCCTGCGAGCAGTTCATCGGCACCATCGCCGCCGAGCGCGACGGTCACCTCCTCACGAGCGAACCGGCTGAGCAAGTACGTCGGCAAGATCGAGGCGTCGCCGAGCGGTTCATCGAGCCAAGTGGCCACATCCGGCAAGAAATTGAGCACGTCATCGACTGAGAATGTGCGTTCGTGATGGGTTGTTCCCAGATGCTTGGCCACAGCGCGGGCATATCCGCTCTCGTCGAAGCTCGGGTCGTCAAATCCAATTGAAAAGGTATGAATCCCTGCAGGATCTTCCAACTCCGCGAGGGCCGCCGCCACGCTCGAGGAGTCGATTCCGCCCGAGAGGAAGACCCCAAGCGGTACGTCGGAGCGGCGATGACGTCCCACCGCAGCGCGAAACTCGTCCCAGAAATCACTTGGGCTCGTCACGAGGTTGGGGTCGTCAGCATCAGGCTCGGGCGAGATCCAATGCTCGGTGATCCGGATCTTGCCAGCTTCCCAGATGAGGGTCGAGCCTGCGGGCAGCTTCTCGATTCCGCTCCAGATCGAGAATGGGGCTGGGAGATACTCGTAAAACAGGTAACGCGCGAGGCTATCAGGGTTGAGGTTTCGACTCAGCGAGGGATGAGCCAGCAAGGCTTTCGGTTCCGAGCCAAAGACCAGCCCGCCGTCAGCGAGCCTCGCAAAATAAAGAGGCTTCTGGCCCATCCGGTCTCGGCTGAGAACGAGCTTGGACTTCGTGCTATCCCAGATTGCGTAGGCGTACATCCCGTTGAGCTGCGTTGTGAGCCGTTCCTCCATCTCCTCATATAAATGAACGAGTGACTCGGTGTCCGACTTTGTTGCGAAGCGGTGTCCTCGCGCGATCAAGCCGTGTCTTAGCTGGGGTTCGTTATAGATTTCGCCATTATAGATGACCCAGACCGACCCATCCTCGTTCGATAGGGGCTGGGCACCTCCGGCGACATCAATGACCGAAAGCCGACGGTGGCCCATTCCCACAGGCCCTTCTGTGTAGAACCCATCGCCGTCGGGCCCTCGATGCGCGAGGGTTGACGTCATCGCTTCAAGAATCCTGCGGTCAGCGAGGACCGACCCACCATTGATGAAGCCGGCAATTCCACACATGGCGCGCGGCGGACCTCTGGCGTGACCATACGACGCCCAACATCAGGGCGAACCTGAACACAGAGTAGCCCATCACCCCCGGCGAGGAAAGCGCCGAGGACTCCAAGACCTGCTCGACCTAGGTTGGGATCGCTGCAAGTTTGGGAGAGCCTCGACAATCGGCTCAACCCGCGAGGGCCTTTGGTTCGATACGATCGTAGTCTCTAGCTTAATGGATCGAATTGGGAGTGAGCGATGTCGCGATGGGTTCGATGGCTCGTCCTTCCAGCCACTCTGGCGAGCCTCTCAGCCATTGCGCAGACACCCTCTGCCCCCCGTCCGCCCCCAATTGAAGCGATTCCACCGATCGCCCAGTTGCCCCCTATAGCTCGGTTGATCGAGGCTGTCCCCTTGCCCTTGCCGCTCGGGCCAGCGCCGGCGGTCTCGGTAGCACCCCCAGGCCTGCCCCCCCGAAACGGCCGCCCCAAGTCAGGTACGTTCTTCAATCCTGGTGCCTCGGGACCGGGCATCCAGGGGCGGTTCTCCCGAAACGATTTTCTGGGTGGAGCGCTCGACACACGTACAGGATGGCCATTTGTCCTCCTTGATCACTTCCAGCCTCGCCCCGATCGAACTCAGTCACTTTGGGTCGTTGAAACCCGCGACTGCGTTCAGGAAATGGGCACAGAACTCTGGTCCGGGATCAAAGTCCTCCGGATTAGCGTGACCGGTGAACTCCAACAGCGGAGCATTACTGAACTCTTCGACGCCACGATCGGTCACCCGGTTCTGATCCAGATCCAGGGGAACTTGACCACAAAAGACTCGGCGTTAGGGGCTCTCCTCTGGACCCACTCCTGGCTCCAGCGTCATGAGGCGATCACCCCCGACACCGTTCTAATCGCTTTTGACTGGCCGGCGGAACGGGTCTATCGCAATGACACTCGAGACGTCAACGAAAAAGGGAGACGTGCATTTGACGCAGCCTGGCACCTGGCCAGGTTCCTCCAAGCCTTCCCGGGTGGCTCCAGAATCACCTTGTTGGGTCAGTCGTACGGCGGAAGAGTCGTGGCCGCCACGCTCCACCTGCTCGCGGGGGGTATCCTCAAAGACACCCGGTTCGCGGATTCCTTTGGTCTTGAGGCTGGACGAGCAGACCTCCACATCCGGGCAATTGTCCTGGCGGGCGCGATCGACCGCGACTGGCTCGACCCGGGTGCCCGATTAGGAGAGGCCCTCAAAGCCTGTGAAGCCTACCTCGACCTGACCAACCATCGCGATGAAGCCCTGAGCTTATACCCCCTGCTCGTCCAGTCGGGGATGCATAAAGCCATGGGCCGCACCGGCTTATCGAATAAGGACCTTGACCGACTTGGTGAACTTGCCAGCCGATACGTTGAGCGTGATGTCGAGACCGAGCTCAAGGGAAACCACACCTTGCTCGATGCGATCGCCAACCCCCGGATCGCGCGCTGGATGGCTCCCTATCTCTGGACGAGTCCGCCAGTTTCCGGGATGCCCTGGCCAGTTCAGCCACCTCGGTGAGCTTCGAACGACTGAAGGCGACCCGAACTCAAGGGGTCGCCTTCGTCGCGGGCACGGATTCCGTGTCCCGTAATCATCAAGGTCTCTGTCAACGGGCTGGCTTCACCGCCCGGAACGCGATCGCACGACGGACAGTCGGCGGAATCGGTGCGTCTTCCCCTTTGACGCTTCTCCAGAGGATTTCGTTCAACTCAAAGTCGTCAACTTTGTCAAATTCCGAAAAATCCATCTTCGATGACCGTTCTGCACCATACGAGAGCAACGTGTTCCTGGCGTTCAAGTCAATCTGGGCAGGCAGGTGGCTATAGGGGGCCAGGTTGGCTTGGTCATTAAACGACTCGAACATCGGAGTTGCAGCAGCGTCGTACTGGCTCAGGGGCGGCAGTCCCAGGATCAGCTCCATCGTCCGGATCATGCTGACCGTGCCGTACTGGGTACTATCGAGATGGTTCCGGCGCGTGTAAGGGCTAATGACCAGCCCAACCGTCCGGTGGGCGTCCACATGATCGGGGCCGTTCTGGGCATCGTCCTCAATCACGAAGATGGCCGTCTCGGGCCACGACTTTGACTTGGTCACCGCTTCGACCAGCCGACCGAGCGCCAAATCATTGCTCCCCACGCAGGCTGCGGGAGTATATGTGCCCGGCGATGTCCCGGTCGTATGGTCTTCGCCCAGGCTCAAGATCATCAAGCCTGGGAGAGTCCCTTCGGCTTCGAATTTGTGATACTCGGCCAAGAATGTCTCGACGTTGTCGGTATCGCGGGGTCGAACTCCGTTCTTGGGGACACCAAAATCGGGGCACATATGACCGACGAGGCCGGGGACAGCCCCTTCAATCTTGGTCGTACCGTCGGGTTGGCTCACTCGCTTCCCATACTCACCATAGCTTCGATAGGTCACCCCCTTCCGAGCAGCCGCGTCCCAGAGATAGCCTGACGGGGCGTTGGCCAGGTTCCCTTCCTCGTCATCGTCCACGCCATCACGTCGGGAGTAGGTCAACATCCAGTCGCGAGCGATGTAATCGGTGTTGTAAGCCATGGTCGACCAGGGGTGACCATCGCGAGAGACCTGGCCGTTGCAGTAAAGGTTGTCGAGCAGAACGAACTCTTCGGCGAGCTTGTGATGGTTCGGGGTCACCGCTCGACCGAACATGGTCAATGAAGGGTCACCGTTCCCCTTGGGGATGTCGCCGAAAACTTGGTCATAGGTGCGATTCTCTTTGATGATGTAAATGACATGCTTGATCGGCGAGGCATCACCAACCTTGGTCGGGATCGCAGTCTTGCGAGGGTAGGGAGCGGCGGTCAGGAGCTTGTCCGAATACGGGCAATTCTTAAAGACCTGGTCGGTGTATACGCCAAGCTGCTTCTCGTCGGGAATCGTGACGATCGAAAGCGCGCCTGAGAGCGTCGTTCCAATGTAGGGGAACGGCGAAGCCCGCTTGGCAACCCCCTTCGTGGCCCCTTCGACTTGCTTATCTTCGACCTTCGTGATCGGGTTCGGCTTGGTCTGATTTCCCTTGCCAACACCCACGAGCAGGTGTTTGCCGTCGAGGCTGACGGCCACAGCGGTCGGATACCAACCGGTCGGAATGTAGCCCTTAACATCGCTCAAGTTCGGCTCTTCGATATCAACGCACACGACACAATTGTTATCGGCGCTGGCCACATAAAGGGTCTCACCGTCGGGCGAGACCGCCAAGGCATCGGGCGTGCTTCCCTCGGGGGCCTTGGGGAAAAGCCCGATCATGATGGTCTCGGTCACTATCCCTCGACTCGTGTCGATCACCGAGACACAATCGCTCGACCCGCAGGAGACGAAAAGTCGGTCGTCCGTGGGATGAAGAGCGATTTGGTTGGGATGCTCGCCGACCGCGATCCGAGCCACAATATGAAGGTCGGCAGGATCAAGCACGAGCACGCGCCTGCCGGTCCAGTCCGAGACGTAGAGTCGCGACCCATTGCGGGCGACGGCCACGTCATAAGGACGACCGCCGATGGTTGCAACCCGCTTCGCCTTTCCCGTAGGGTCAGTCGCGGTGATTGTCCCCGCGTCGATGTTCAGCGAGTAGAGAGTCGAGGTCTTGGGGTCGTAAGTCACCCCGCTCAGGAAGCTCTTACCGCCCCCTTGGTTCTTTCCCCTTGGAGCCGGTTCCGCCTCGCTTTGGCGAGTCAGCTCGCCCTCCTTCACGGAGAATCGGTGCAAGTTTTCGCCTGCTCCGCCCGACCACCAGATCATTCCCGACGCTGGGTCGAAACCAAGCCCAAACCAACTCTCGCGAACAACTTCCTGATCCACAACCTTGGCAGTTTCCAGGTTGATCAGGCTCAAGGTATGCTCGTTAAACCCACTGGTCGCCACGAGAACATGCTGGCCATCGGGGGTCGGCTGGATGTTCAGCGGAAGGTCGGTCAAAGGAACCTGGGTCCCGGCGGGAGTGATCTTCCAACCGTTCGGGAGCAAAAAGCCCCCTTCAATCGGCCCCGGCCTGCGAGGCTTTTCCTGAGCCCAACTGGCCACTGTCAGGATGGTCATCAAAGAAAGGGCAAATGCCCCGAACAACTTCCTCATCGTCGCAGACTCCCGATGAATATTCGTCTTAGGAACGCTGACGAAACATTTCCCGATTTCCGGGTGGAGGGGGTCTCGAATTCAGGAAAGTTGTTGCGTCAGCGTTCCAAGGCGTGAAATCCAGCCCATTCCCTTCGCGACCCTTTACTTTGTCATGCAACGCCTTCGGCGTCAAGATTCCATCATTTGTCAGGGCGGGCTGCTAACTCCCGAAGATTCGTTTAGAAACGCCTTCCGGCGGCAACAGGTCTAGATATGATAATTCAATCCGCCGAATTCAGGCTCGGAATCGGGAGAGGTTCCTCGGTATTTGAGTCGGGTGCTCTCGATTGTCACGGTGGTGCAAGGCTCGACGCTTCGCGTGATCCAGGCGGATGAGCCGATCACGGCCTTTCCGCCCAAAATCGTGGCGTTCGCATCAATGACGACGTCATCTTCGATGGTGGGGTGTCGCTTGACGTTGCGGAGGATCTCGCCGGTCTGTTCATCGCGGAGAAAGCTCAAAGCGCCAAGCGTCACGCGTCACGCCTTGGTAGATCTTTACACCATCACCGATCTCGGTCGTTTCGCCGATCACGACGCCGGTGCCGTGGTCGATGCAGCAACGCATACCGATTATTTACCGACTACAAAACGTGCGATGCTGTTATCGGTCCTCCCGGCGAATTGCCTGCACATAGGCCTTTGACGGTCCACGAAGGTCCGCCAAAGGCCGCATGTCACAACTCTCTTACGACCGGTTATTGGAAACTCGTGCCGAAGGCGTTGGTGGTGGCGGCGGGGGAGGCTCGTCGGCAGCATCCTGTGGTACCTCAACATTCTCAGACTGGCCACCATCGTTACCTGGGAACAGGTCGAATAGGCCAGTTCGGGCGTCGACACCAATCTTGTACGATCCGTCGCCGAGTTCCTTCAAGGCAGGTTCCGCACCATCGCCACGGTCGAAGGAGACGCGGATCGGCGAAGTGTAGCGAATGAGCCTGATCTGGCGAGCAGGTACGACATCGGGCTCAGTACCGCGCATGAAGTGGAAATCATTGGAATTGTCGCGGTTGTCAAGGGTCGCCTCGTAATCCCTGGGCTGGATGTCCCAGCCACGGCCACCCACCACAAACGCATAGCGGACGGGTTGGAGCGTATAGCGAGCAAGCCCGAACGATCCGCCGCGATCGAACTCAATGATCGGGGGGGTGTCAAGCTCGTGCTCCTGCTCGTAGCCCGGCTCCAACGTGTAGCGCTCGGCCCCGACAACGTAGGTAATCGTTCCGCCTGAGTCGGGTGTATTGACCATCACGACCCGAACTGAGGGCGCCTGTGCAAATTGCGGCTGCCCCAATAACGGCTGCGTCCGCGCTGGTAGCAGCCCTAAGCCCGGCTGCTGGGGGATGAACGCCGTGTTTGCTGCCACCGTCAACGACGTCGGCATGATCAGCGGCTCAACATCAGTCAAGGGATAGCCGGCCTGAACAGGAATCCCCATCCCGGACATTGTACCGGTCCAGACGGCAACGTTGCCGCCTCCCCCGCCTTCAAATCCGTTGTAAGGAAGCATCGTGGCAGTCGTTGGTGGAACGTAGCCACCACCAAGGAGTACAGTATCGGGCCCGAGCACCACCATCTGGCCTTGGGGTAGCATCGGATTACTAATAAACGTGGTCTCCCCTGTTGGGAGTGGCAGATCTTGCGGCGGCGGTCCCTGCGCCAATTGATCGCTGATGCTCGACAGCGTCGCCAGTTGATCGGCCTTTTGGATCAAGGCATCACCACCGACCACCGGCTTGCCGGCCGACGCTTGAGCGGCCATGTCCTGTTTGAGCCTGTCAACATCGGCCCGGACCTCGTCGGCTGACGCACCATTCTGCACCGCCTGACGCAGTGTTTCGAGGTCGCTCTTTACGATCGGAGATGCGTTCGCTGGAGTGTCAAGTTTGCCAACCATCTGGCCCTTAAGGACGTTAGCCGAGTCCCGGCCCGTCTGACCGCCGGTGAGAGAAAGAGCAGGGCTAGGATTCGTAACGATCGCATTGAGCCGATTGACGGACGTTCCGCCCTTGGCCGGCTTAACGTTCAGGCCGTTCGCAACCTTTGCCGCCGGGACATGGCCAAGCGTGGGACGATGCGAGAGAGGCCGCTTTGCGTCCGCTAGCAACGGCGTCTTCGATGAGCCAGCCTTCGGATCGATTTGGCCAGGTAAATTGTGGCGACCCACTGGAATCGGCTGCTTTTGGTCCTTGGGTTTCAGCACGACATGCTGCTTCGACGCATCTTGCGGCTGAACCGACCCTCCCTTGGGATGCTGTGCGGTCTGGCCCGGGAGTGCGTTTGCCGGATGGCCGGATGGTGTCTGTCCGGGGCCTCCCTTGGGATGCTGTGCGGTCTGGCCCGGGAGTGCGTTTGCCGGATGGCCGGTTGGTGTCTGTCCGGGGCCTGGCTTGGGATGCTGTGCGGTCTGGCCCGGGAGTGCGTTTGCCGGATGGCCGGTTGGTGTCTGTGCCGGCATACGATTGGGCAGAGCCTGACTACCAGGTGCTGGCTGTTGAACCGGCTGTTGGTGGACCAGTGGTTGCTGACCCGGGTGTTGACGGACTTGTGGCTGTTGCGCCGGTTGTTGATGGACCTGCGGCTGCTGACCTGGTTGTTGACGGACAAATGGCTGCTGTGCCGGCGGCTGATGTTGCGCTGGCTGATGTTGCGCTGGTTGATGTTGCGCTGGTTGATGTTGCGCTGGCTGATGTTGCGCTGGTTGATTTTGCGCTGGTTGATGTTGCGCTGGTTGATGTTGCGCTGGCGGAGCACCACCTCCTGTGGGTCCCGCCTTATGTTGCTGTGCTATGACTGGTGAAGCGATTGAAAACAAGAGGCCACTGGCAAAAGACGTCCCTGCCAAGGTGGGGAATGCGACCGTCTCATCGATGAAGCTCCTAGAAGTGGGAAAGCATTTGATGCGAATACGGCAACACTTTACGCGACACACATGATACGATTCGCCGAGATCAGAGACCTCTGGAAAACACTTGGAACGGTCCGCCAACATGGGCAAATGGAAAGCGATCGTCGCGGTTCCGAGGTTGACCACTCATCGAATCAAGTAGCCGCAGATCTCACGATATGACACGCTCGGGAGGTATGCAATAGTTGTCAACGAAATTTTTCTGAAAATTATCAAAAAGTATTTGCACTTGACGAAGCTTCCATATGATACAATCTGTTCTTCTATTTGCTTTGATGTGAATAAGAAGGATTTGATCACTCAGGATCTTGATGCGGGACCTGATGTTTGCTTAATTCTAATATATCCGTCACAATTTCAGTTCGTTCTTCAATCGTGGCATGATCTTACGAGAATGATGATACCAATGCCGTGCGCGCTCGTTTCGGCGTAGCCACCGTGTGCGGCGGCGGGCCTGCACCGATGGATTGTTGACGTTGAGGTGCATCTCGATCACGCTGGCGATCAGTTGACGCAGTTGCGGAGTCGTCAGCGCGGGGGTCCTGATTTTTGCCAAGCGCTCGGCAGTTGGTGCGCGAATTTGGGTAGATGGCAAGTTCTGAGTAATCTCGTTCCCAGAGCAATGAACTTAGCCCCCCTGTGTGTTGGTCTCTGGTGGCCGAGGAGGAAAAATCTGGCGTAACATCTTGTCCTGATGAGTTTTGTCGCCCTGAAACGGGCGGCCACAAACCAGCCCTGGGCATCGCCCAGGGGAGGGATGGGCGGGTGTCGTAGGGGTTTTCCCGAGGCACGATCGCCTTCCTTAGGGCGATGCCCTAGGCTGATCTGTCGTGCCCCTTTAGGGCAAAAACCGTGAAAGATTCCACACTAGAAAAACGAGAGCAGTTGAATACCGCAAAAAACCCGTTTTGCCCGATTGGGCGCACCAACTGCCGAGCGCTAGGGAATTTTTGATGAATGCCATGCAATTCTTAGAGTACCTCCGAATTCTGAGTTGCCTAATCCTCATTGAGGACCCCGCACCGAGCCCACTCCGTGTCGTTGAGCACGTCCCAGGGCTGACATTCCGCCATCAAAACGGTTCGCGTGGGAAACACGACTTACCAGAGATCATGGGAGGCGGCCTTGCCTTGATTGACGTCGACGGCGACGGTTGGCTTGACCTCTACTTCT
The DNA here is from genome assembly GCA_025356475.1 of Isosphaeraceae bacterium. Taxonomy (GTDB): domain Bacteria; phylum Planctomycetota; class Planctomycetia; order Isosphaerales; family Isosphaeraceae; genus JANXSX01. Next base: position 16,211 of record JANXSX010000026.1, read on the forward strand.
GCAAGGGCAACCGAATCGACGACCTGAACGGCGATCACAACTCACCTTCACAACTCTTTCGCAATTGCTGTGATGGCACATATGTCGATACCACCACGACTGCGGGTGCCCCTGGGCCTCCCTATGCGATGGGGACAGCCGTCGGCGACTTCGACCACGACGGTCGCGATGACCTGTTCGTCACCGGCTGGCGTGGTCAGAGGCTCTATCGCAACCTCGGGGGCGGGACGTTCGCTGATGTCACCGATCGAGCGGGGTTGACTTCGGACCTCTGGAGTACGTCCGCCGCCTTCGCGGACCTGGATGGCGACGGTGATCTCGACCTCATGGTCGTCACCTACGTGGACTACGACCCCAAGCTCGCCCCGTATTGTGCAGCTCCCGACGGGCGCAGAGACTTCTGCGGCCCGGAGGCCTTTCGCGCTCAGCCCGACCGGCTCTATCGCAACAACGGCGATGCAACATTCACAGAGATCAGCAAGTCCGCAGGCCTCGACCTTCCGGACGGCCGGGGATTGGGCGTTCTTATCGCCGACCTCGTCGGTGACTCAAAGCTCGACATTTTTATCGCCAATGACGGCTCCGCGTGTCGACTGTTCGAGAACCTGGGAAACCTCAAGTTTCGCGATGTTGCCCCGCGATCGGGTGTCGCGTTCGACGGGCAAGGCGAAGCGATCGCAGCCATGGGGATCGCACTCGGCGATATCAACGGCGATGCGCTCCCCGACCTGGTCGTCACCAATTTCTTGGGCCGATCGACCGTGGCTTTCCAGGCTCTGCCCAGCGGTGGCTTCTCCGACCGTTCCGCCGCACTCGGCCTTGCTCCAACGCGCCCGGTCCTCGGTTTCGGTGTCGTTCTCGAAGACTTCGATGGCGACGGCCGGCTCGACCTTCTTCAGGCAAACGGACACGTCCTCGATCGAGCTCGGCTGGGTGTCCCCTACGAAATGCGTCCCACCCTCCTCTTGAACCATCAAGGTCGGCTCACAGAGTCATCCTTAACAAACGCAATTTCCAGCTTGGGGAGAGGCCTCGTTGTCGGCGACCTTGATCACGATTCCAGGCCCGACGCCATACTCACATCTATCAACGCATCACCAACCGTCCTGAAGAATTCCAGCCAGGGCCATTACGTGACGATCAGGCTCAAAGGAATCCAGAGTAAGCCAATCGGTGCCAAGCTCACCGCCGAGTTTCAAGGCCACAAAACCGTCCGCCAGCTCGTGGCCGGAGGTTCCTACCTGAGCACCTCGTCCGACGAGATCTCGATTGGGCTCGGTCGAGCGAACCAAATCGACCGGCTCACGATCCTCTGGCCTAGCGGTCAAACCGAAGTCTGGAACGACTTAAAAGCCGGTAGGATTGCGATCTCGCAAGGGAGTGGAGAGAGCATCATTCCCCGTTGAACACTCCTGGTTCTTTTTATGGGAGATCGCAAGTTGTTGTCCCAATTGGCTGAGAACTGCCTTCCTTCCACTTCTAATTCTTAGATAGCCGAGTCTGCGTTCAGGAATCCGAACATCCCCTTTTCCACCCGAAAGGAAATCCTGATGGCCACTCCCTAAGTTTGTTTGTCTCATTGATCCTTCAATACTCGCCTCATAGAGCGGTTTTTCATTCGGATGGCACACGTTTTAAGACAAAGAAGTCCTTGATTTTGGCTGTAGAACTTTTCTTCGTGTGCAATGCCGGTGAAAACCGCGCTAGACTCTGGAAGTCGCGAGAACACTGGAATACAATCAAAATAAGAATTTATGGCAGACAAGAAAGAGGCTGTTTTTGAATCGCCGCAGTCATCCGAAGAACATTACGAAATAGAATCATGCGAAGGGAAGAGATCCTGAAATGGTTTGAAGATTTAGCTACCCGCATATCGACTTTGCCGACGTACGAAGTCGGAACGGGAATTGGATGGGGAGCCTCGGAGGTTCGATTCAACATGCGGATTACGACAAGCGACATAAGGAAAGAGAGGCTAGAGCATGGGCGACCGAGGCCGAGGCGGCTCTGGCGGCTATCTTTTCCGAACGCCATCCGAATCGTCGATCATGGGATAAAATTATCACTTCTGATGAGCATATTGGTGAAATCATGGAGGAGCTGATAGGTGTTTTTGAAGGGGCGGCTAATCAGGTTTGTTCCGGACGGATCGGGTCCCTGATCGACGCCATTCGCGTCGAATCTGAGACTGAGCTGCTCGATCAAGCCGACCAATTGCTTGTGGATGGCTTCAACGCGGCGGCTATGGTGATCGGCGGCGGCTATGGTGATCGCTGGAGGTGCTTTGGAGACGCATCTCCGGGGCTACTGTCATAAGCACGATGTTTCCATATCAGGCGTGGGCTCGATTTCGAGATTCAACGCAGCGGTTGCCCAGGCCAGAAAAACGATTGACAATCTCTACGATGCAAGTGACGGTAAACAGGTGGAGGCATGGGGTGGAATGAGAAACGAGGCAGTTCATAACCCAGGAGAAATTAAACATAGTAAAGATAAAATCACACGATACATCGATGGAATTCGCGAGTTTCTCAGACGTGTCAAATAATGATTTGCGAACGCAAGAATGGGAATATTGAGTAATAACTTTACTCTACACGCAGGCAGGGCGACAGTCGGATCACAGGCGGAGGCCTGAGAAAACTAGAAAGGTCAAGCCCGAGTTTGACGCGTACGGTTAGATCCCAAGCATCGGTATCCAAGGGGATTGGCACGGTGGATGAAAGTGTCCGTCGCTTCTGATTCGTAGCTCTTGAGGATGAAACCTCAATTGTTCGGCGCATGACAATTCCTGAGTAGAGCCGATCCTAGCGAGCGACTGTTCTTGGATTCAAGAAATTTTCGTCCTCATTGTCAAACTCAGCGGGACTTCTAACCCATATTGATCCATGAGCGCAGAATCACCAAGAATTGTTCTTGAATCGCCTTGAGCCACCGCACGACCTCGGTCGAGGACGATGGTCCGCTCGCAAAGCTCAAGGACCATTTCGAGGTCGTGGGTCGCGATGAGCTTGGTGCCGGGAAGGTCTCGCATCAGGGTGATGAAGCCGCGGCGACCTCGGGGGTCGAGGTTCGCGGTCGGCTCGTCAAGGGCGAGGATTGAGGGTGAGCAGGCCAAAATCCCGGCCAAACAGGCTCGCTTCCGCTCGCCGAAGCTGAGGTGGTGCGGCATCCGATCGGCTGCATCTCCAAGCTCGACCCGCGCCAAGGATTCGAGCGCAATCCGCTTGGCGTCGATCTTGGAGAATCCCAGATTGAGTGGGCCGAACGCGACATCTTCAAGGACGGTCGCGGCGAATAGTTGGTCATCAGGATCTTGAAACAGGAGCCCCACGCGGCGGCGGACCTCACGGGCGTTGGCGGGTGAAACCTCGATACCATTGATCCATATCGCCGCATGCAACTTGGTTTTATGACCGAAATCAATACCATGATGATGATCGGTGACCGAGCGACCACGCTCGGGAAGGATTCCATTGAGGTGCAACAAAAACGTACTCTTGCCTGCCCCGTTCGGGCCGACAAGCGCGACGCATTCCCCTTCCGCAACATTCAAGTCGACCCCCCGAAGGGCTGCTCGGCCGTCGGGGTAGTGGTAAGTAAGATCATGAACACGGACTGCCCATGGGGTCGTTGAGTCGTCGCTCATCGACTGTCCGCTCCATCGAGAGTGCGGACCGTGCCATCCCAACCCCGCGCCAACATCGCGGCATGGACTCGCTCCGAACGCTCGTAAGAACGCAAGAACAGCCTTCCCAACAAGCCCGCGAGCGATGACCAGTCGCCCCAGCTTTTCTTGCCAAAGCTTCGCGACCGCCGCGCTTTGGCCATTCGATCAAACTCATCGCGAAGGATAAAGACAGATCGATACATAAATTGGAGCGTCGCAACCAGCGGCTTGGGCAAACCTAACCGACCGAGCCCATGCAACAAAATGTGATGCTGCGTGATCTGTGACAGTGTGAACAAAGCTCCGAACGCTAGGCTGTTCTTGAGCAGAATTGTTCCCCAAATCGATGCTAATCCGATTTCAGGACGCAGAGGGTGAGAGACAGCGACTGCTAATGCCATCAGTGCAACCAGGGACAAGAAACCGAGCCAACGGCCTACTAACTCGCGGAATGAGACCCTGGCGAGAACAAAGACAAGCAGAAGTAGGCTTGTTTCAGCGGCGAAGAACCACCACCAACCGAGTGGGGTGGCAACTACTGTGAGCACATAGCCGAAGCTGACGAGGAGCTTGATCCGGACATCGACACCGGCGAGAGGTCCGCTGGCGATGCTCCGATCAGACCTCATCCAAGGCCACCTTGGTTACAGTCGAGGTAAACACGCTGGCCATCGAAACACCAGCCAGGAACACGATCGCTGTTCCGACAAGCCCGGCTGTCGCGGTCGCCAGTCCTTCGTAGTTCTGAAGACCCGGCATCGCATAACCCGGGATCGGCGAAGCCACGACTGCCGGGGCCTCTTCGTTGAGGAAGCTCATCGCCGTCCCCACATACTCAAGGCCGTCTTTTTCGGAGGACGCGAACGGAGCCAGGAAGATCGCGACTGCAGCGGCAACTGCGAAGCCTCCCAGAGCAACCTTGCCCCATGACTTGATTCCTCGTGCCGGTGACTCAACCGAGTCCCCGATCAGGTCTGGGCGGGTCTGGAGGATTACCCGAAGGACAAGTCCTGTGATGATCGCCTCGCCCAGCCCGATCCCTGCATGGACCAATGTGATGAGTCCGAAAACTCGGAAGAAATCGGCCCGATTCCCCGAGGCGGCCAGCTCGATCGCGAACGCCCCTGACGCCAAAATCACCGCGAACCACGAGGCGAGCATGGCCCCAATCAGCACTCCCTTACGTCCCCCGAAGGCGCGCTGAATTGGGGAGTAGATGGCATAGCCCCCCACCGAGCCGATCAAGCCCATGTTGAGGAAGTTGGCCCCGAGTGCGGTCAGCCCCCCGTCCTGGAAAAGCAAACATTGCACCAGCAACACAGCCGCGATCACCCCTGCTCCTGCCCAAGGTCCGAGCAAGACCGCCGCCAGAACCCCACCTAACAAGTGCCCGGAGATGGGCAACGGAAAGAGCGGAAAATTCACCATCTGGGCAGCGAAGATGAAGGCCGCAGTGCTCCCCATCAAGGCAATCGTTCGCTCACGAAGCTGGTCCCCCAGTCGTGAGCATGCGTACGCAAGACCGAGCGCCCCCAGGACGCTGGTCGAGACGATGACGGGTGACTCAAAGACACCGTCGGGAATATGCATTGCGGCAAGCTCTCAGATCGCTTAGCGTCATACGAACTCAGAACGCGTCACACTGATCCTAGTAAACGCGGCTGGAACTCGTACGTCAAGACGACCCCGAAATTAGCGAGCAGGCTTGCCATTTTCGTCGAACTGGCTGATCCCCTGGCCCCGCTCGCCCACACCGATGCTCAGCCGAGGGCGCGACAATGAATCAAACAAGATAATACCGGTTCCATCCCCTTGACTGGGGTTCTTCCCCTCGCCGATCGCCAAGCGTTCCTTCCCTTTTTCATCGAGCAAAGCGATCCCGGCCCCGCCTTCATTCACACCGATCACGACCCGGTTCTTGCCTTGGGCATCGACAATCGACAACGACGTTCCCACCAGCGGACCAGCCTTCGGGGCCGAGGCTTGCCCCATGAACATCCCAATGCCTGCCCCAACCACGCCGACTATACCAACTTTTCGCCACCTTCGGTCGGTCCGCTCCAGGATCGCGTTGCGAGTCTCAAGGTAAGCGAGTCGATCTTCGAGGGTTCGCATAGAGGTTGGGCCTCTCGGGGAAAGCTGGCGGGGTGAACAGAACATGACCTTAGCACTCTGATCAATTCTAGAACGAGATACAAGAGCTTGGACCTTAAATAAGGTTGATGATCCAAATAATCAACATTTCTCGCGGCAGGGAGCGAATGCTTTCGTCCAAATCGCGTGCCAATTCACAGAAATCTCAGCGGCATTATCAAATTTCTCTCGATCTTCATGCTTACATCTTGACAATCTCTTAGGTTGATGTGCTTTCCCATACGGAGTACGTCAAGGTTCGTCTTTCGACGTCATCGATAGCAATTCAGTTCCGTTTCATTTCATTTTCTATGTCGCCATATATCCTCATGTGATATTATTCTAGTGTGCCATTGGAGTTGTCTGGAGCTCAAGATCCAGCGTTCAATCAAGACCTCGTCCGGCTTGCCGATCGACGTAGGGGAGGTCATGATCTCAGATCATGCTGCGATGGTCCGGGTCGTGTTCAGGAGGATCGACGAGTGCGCGTTTTGATGACCGGCGGCTACGGATGTATCGGGGCTTGGGTCGCCAAGCAGTTGGTTGAGGCTGGCCAAGAGGTCTGGATCTATGACTTGAAGCAAGACACCCACCGGCTCGATCTCTTGCTCAGCGAAGAACAGAGGTCGCTCGTCCACTTTCTGCCCGGCGACGTGGCCGATCTCCCCCGCCTAAGAGCGGCGACAGAACGGGTCGAGGCCACTCACCTGCTCCACCTGGCAGGTTTGCAGGTTCCAACCTGTAGGGCTGACCCAATGCTCGGAGCCCGAGTCAACGTCTTTGGGACGCTCGCTGTTTTCGAGACTGCGGTCGCGCTCAAGGGCCAAATTGAGCGGGTCGTTTATGCAAGTTCAGCCGCCGTCCATGGGCCTGTTGGCCCCGATTCGACCGGGCCAATCGGAGACCTCGTGCCGCTCGCACCGCTGACCCATTATGGAGCCTTCAAGGTCTGCAACGAGCTGAATGCTCGGGTTTACTGGAACGATCAAGGGATCACCAGCGTCGGCCTTCGACCATGGACAGTTTACGGGGTCGGGCGCGATTTCGGGGTCACAAGCGAACCGACGAAGGCGATCAAGGCCGTTGCCGCCGGACGGTCCTATGACATCACATACGGTGGAGTTCAAGATCTCCAATACGTCGGCGACATCGCCGCGCTTTTCTTAAAAGTCCTCTCCGACCCATTCCAAGGAGCGGAATCCTACAACGTTCGAGGCGCGGTCGTTCCGATTGAGACCTTTGTCGCCGCAATCGACCGTGTGATCCCCGAGGCTGCAGGCAAGGTCACACATGGCAGCCGCCAACTGCCGATCGCACCTGACCTGGACGATTCCCGACTCCAAGCCCAGTTCGGCCCTTTGCCCCAAACCGAGCTAGGAATCGGAATTCGGGCCACATTCGATCGCTTCGCCAAACTCGCCCAAGAGGGTCGGCTCGACCTGAGTGATCTCTAATTGGCTGCCCCCCTTTGTCACGAAGTCGTGTCAGAAGGGAGGCGATGGATCCCGTGTCTGGGCTAAGCCTGTAATCATTTCTTGGTTGCAGGCTTCCCGGTCGCCGGTGGGGTCGTGGGAGCGACAGCGGCGGGGGCTTTGGGGAAGAAGTCGGCGGGCATGGGGTTGATCTCGATTTTGGCAGCCTTGCGCTGGTTCTCGACGATCTTCTCCTGAAGTTCGACCGCGATCGTGTTGGTGATCAAGGGCTTGTTGGCCTCGAAATCAGCGGGAGGCCCATCCTTACGGTCCGTGACCTGGATCAGGTGGTAGCCGAAGACGGTCTCCACGGGTTCGGAGACGGTCCCTTTTTTCATTTTGAAGGCGGCCTGAGTGAACTTCTCGTCGAACTGGCCCTTGATCAGAAAGTAGCCGAGATCGCCGCCGGCCTTGGTCTGAACGTTGCCGTCGTCCTCGCTAAACTTATTGGCGGCGTCGGCGAAGCTGAGCTTACCGGCATCGATATCCTTCTTGATGGCGACGAGCTTCTGGACCGCTTCCGCTTTCTTCTCAGCGGGCGCGTCGGGGTCGAGCTTCATCAAAACATGGCTGGCACGGACCTGATTGCGGTTATAGAGGTCTTTATTGGCCTCGAAGTTCTTCTTGAGAGCCGCATCGGTGGCCTGGGACATCACGTAATTCTTGAAGCGGACGCTCTGGGCGAGCTGGGCCTTGAACTCGTCAAGGGTGATCGCGTTGGTGGAGAGTGCCTCCTCAAGGGTCCGGTTATCGGCTTTGAGTTCTTCGCGAGCCTTGTTGACCGTCGCCTCAATTTCTTTGGAGTCGACCTCAATTTTCGCGGAGACCAAGAACTGTTGAAGCAGCTTCAAGTTCGCGACCGCATTGATCGCGGCCTTATAAAGTTCCTCTTCCTTGCCGGGCGGGAGCGAATAGCTCGAAAGGATCTGGATGACTTCGCTCTTCTTGATCGGCTCACCGTTGACGGTGGCGACAACCTGATCGGCCATCGGCTTGGGGGCCGGGGCGGTCTTCGCCACAGGTGCTGGGGCCGCCGTTTTGGCTGGGGCGGTCTGCGCGGAGACTGGAACGGATGAGGCCGTCAGGGCAAGCAAAACGGTGGGAACAAGGCGGCCGACAAGGTGGCGCATGATACCTAGACTCTCTCGGGTCAGACTGTTGAACCAAACACAGAACCGATTCCTCCGATTCTACGGCTTCCGACGATCCGTGCCACGTCAATTTTGCAACCGATTCCATGAAAAATGTCCACACTGCGAGGTTCTCGCAGTGTGGACATGAATCAAATCCAACCGTACTCAGGCCCGTTATCGGTATCAAGCCGCCTTCAGCCAGTTGCGGATTCGACCGAGTTCGCCCGGCCAGCTTGCGCCGGTCCGCTGATTGCTATAGGCTTCAAACAGAAGGTCGAGGGTCTCTACCAGGTGGCGGATTGCGTCCACCCGAGCGACCTTGAGATCGTCGCCAGTCGCCCCTTCGATCTTGGGAAGGAGGGCTCCTGAGACGGCAAGCGACTCGGCCTGGAGCGTCAGCTCATATTGCGCGTCGTGACGGACCAGGATCATCCCGACCTTACGCGGCAGCTTGCCCGACTGGAGGGCGAGGAACGCTTCGGGGAGCTTAGTGGGCCCAAGGTCCGTCATACAATCTCGGCCCGTCTCGCCTCGAGGACAGTCGAGCGTCAGGGTCTTGGCGAGCATGACCGTCACTTCCGAACCGTCCGAAAGCGGGATCGTGTCGCCGTCGGCCTGCAACGAATGCCAGAGCCACATCAGGAACTCATTGCCCAGGAAGTCGGGAGCGGGCGCTTCGGGGTCGGCCCATGCCAGCGACGACTGGGGCTCGCCGACAAAGCCCGACGGGTAGATGTCAAACGGAGTGGTACCCGATCGGATCAAGGCCGTCTGCATGGCGAGGGACCCCGAGGTGATCGGGTCCAGCGTCCGGTCGAAGGTCTCGCGGAAGAGGGTCCGGATCCGGTCAAGCACGCCCAGGCTCGAAACACCTGCATAAAGGATGTTTGACTGGCCGTCCCAGAGGATTGGCGAGTGGCTCATCCGGCGATATCGACCGTCGGCGGCCTCGGCCTCTGCGCGGATCTTGCCGGCCTCTTTGGCCTCAGTACGCTGGGCCTTTGTGGGCCTCCCGCTCGGATTCATCGCCGCCCGAGCCGCCAGCTCGATCGTCGTGTACGCCTTGAGCAAGCTGCCTGGGATCTTGTCGGTGTCGACTCGGATCGCCATGTGCAGGGCGTCGTTGAGGACGTTCTTCCCAAGGTCAAGCGTAGTGTCGAGGACGTGTTCCCCCCCCGCCCAACCGAAGCTCATCCCGTCGGCGGATTCGGCTCCGCCATGCTTGCCGATCGTGTGGAGGCTTGCCTTTTCGAGCAGGTCCTCATCGAACGGAAGCGGGCTCTCGCCCGAGACCTGGAACCGAACGTAGCTGACTCGTCCGCTCATGAAGCCCATAAGTCGCCGACCCTTCCTGGTACCGGAGCGTTCCCAAAGAGACCGCTTCCAAACGGCCTAGCCTCGTCGCTATTAATGGATCGGCACCGACCTGGGGAGGGCTCAACGCGTTTCGGGACGGCACGTCGCCTGGAGGACCAGTCCTAGCAGTCGATCGAACAGGGCAAAGTCTTCCGATCAGGTCATATTGGTAAACTGCAAAGGAAACTCGGGACCTTCATCTTTGAGGGCTTTAATCACAGCCTGGAGTTCGTCGAGTTTCTTGCCAGTGACCCGGACCTTACTATCCATGATCTGCGCCTGAACTTTGAAGCCCAGCCCTTTGATCTGCTTAACGAGCTTCTTGGCATCGTCGGTCTCAATCCCGGTGTGGAGGGTCAGGACTTCACGCACTGAGTCGTGGGTCGCCTCTTCCATCTTGCCCCGTTTCAGCGTGTTGACCGCCACCCCTCGCTTGGCCATCTTCTCCTTGAGAACTTGGATCACAGTCTCAAGCTGACCCTTATGATCCGCGAGCAGCTTCAGGTTGTTCTCGGTCTTGTTGTACTCGATCGAGGCCCTGGTCCCCTTGAAGTCATAGCGCACCGCGATCTCGTGTTGAGCCTGAACCACGGCGTTATGCATCTCGAAGGCATTGATCTCGCTGACGATGTCAAAAGCATGGTTATCGGCCATGAAACCTGTTCCAAGAGTATGAGAAGAGCCTCCGACCGTTGTCGTGACCCCACAAAACACGCGATTACGGAGTGTGATTCCAGAAAAATGTACCAGAAATGAGAACTTTTCGCTAACCCGAGCAGATTCCATCCCTCCCGCAATCGGGAAGATGGCTCGCGAACCCTTCCAACGGGTGCGCTCCGCGACCCTTCGCTTTGATGTTTGACACCGTTGGTGTCAAGAGCACAGGACGAGTGGTCACTCACTCAACGATGCTTGATGACCACAACGCCGAGGAATGCTGCCGAAACAACTTCCCGATTTCTCGCCCATTCACGAATGACTCTGACTTACGAATCACGCACCAAAACTCGTTCCCAAGGTCCTCCGTGGGAATGCCGTCCGGGACGCTCCTGCGTCCCCGGTTGAGTCCTGGAAGCACTCGTCCGCCGGGCCGGGGTTGGCACTACGATCTCACTCGCGGTACGGGATCGGAAACGACGCAGGAGCGTCGCAGACTGCATTCCCACGGAGGACCGTGGGAACGAGTCTAATCTTCGCGGTTTTGGGGGTTCCTGCAATACGAATTGGCGACCTTGAAAAGCATGGCTTTGTGCGCTTCGATCCGGGTCAGGAATTCGGTATGGCAGGTCGGTTCCGACATCGTCACCTGTGCTTTCTGGGCAGGCACGTCAAGGGCCGCCTTCACCCTTATGATTCGCTTCACCTCGAGGAAAATCACAGAGTCGATCGAGAAAGCGATCAGAGGGTCTTGGTGAGAAGCGGAGCCTAACCTCAAGCTGTTGATGCATCACGATATTAACACGCTCGCAATTCTTGAAATAAACCTTCTCAAAGATTCCGACCAATTTCTAAGGAACTCGGACTCCTGTTCGTTATGATGAGGAACGAAGCCTCACTTGCGAGCGTCAAAGCAAGGGCGGACTCCTCTCTCTCCTCTCTGGAGACTTCAGCCATGGATCGACGGAAGATGTGGCAGCGGCGCGGATTGACGGTGTTCGTGGGGCTGCTTGCGGCCACGACGGCTTGGTCGATCCCTGCGGACGACCCTCCCAAACCGCCGACCCACCTGGCAATCGCTCCGATCGCTCCGGTCCTTCCCGGCGAAGTCTTGAGCTCGATCCAAGAGGGTAAATACGTAGCTGCACTTGCGGCACTCAAGCAACTCGGGACCGCCGCAAAGCTTGATGACAAAGGGTATTACACGCTGATCACTGGCGTGGTTGAGCGGCTGAGTGGCAAGGTCGATGACGCCCGAAAATCCTTGCGCTCTGCACTCGACGCGTCGCCGAAAGGTCCCTGGGCGGCAAAGCTCCGTTTCGAATTGGCGACTCTGGAACTCGGTGCCGGTCGATTCGCCGAAGCTGAGGCCCTGGCTCGCGCTGAGGCTGAGACCTTGCTTGCCAGCGAGCGAAAGGACCGATTGGCGGAGGTGTACCACGGTTTCGCACGCGGCCTCTTGAAGCCCGACGACCTGATCCAAAAGCCCGACCCTGAAGGGGCTTACGCCCTCTTGCTTCAAGCTCGCGAGCTGGCCAAGGGGGCCGAGCTGAGGGGAACCCTCTTGCTCACGATGGCTCGAGCGAGTGTCGCCGCAGGCAACTATCCGAGAGCGGACGCTGATTTTCGGTTGTTCCTTCGCGAGAACCCCAAGTCGGCGTCTCGGTTTGAGGCTCGATTTGAGCAAGGTGAAGCCCAGCAGCGGACTCAGCCGATCGAAGCGCGACGGACCCTCACAGATCTCGCTCGTGACCTCGAAAAGGAGGACAAAGCGGATTTGAAAGTAATTCGCGGTAAGGCCTTATACCTGATTCCGTTCACCTATTCGATTGGTGCCCCTAACAACGATGTGGAACTCACCTTGGGCGTCGCGGCGGCGAATCGGTACCTCGAAGCTTACCCTGTTGGGCCAAAAGCGGTTCCGATGGCGTTCTTGATTGGTCAGGCTTACGCGGCTCGAGGCAAGAGCCAGCAAGCGCTCGACGCCTATACAGCCTTCTTGAAGAACACGGGCTTCAAGGCAACGACCGACGTTGCAAAGCAGGAACTTGCCCGCTACTCGATGACTGCAACCTTCCGAATTGGTCAGATTCTGCTCGGCCAACAGAAGTTCGAGCAAGCGACGGAGGCGTTCCAGGGTTACCTCGCCAAATATCCGGACGGCCCCCAGTCGGCTCAGTCGCAACTGGCGATCCGAGACACTCAGCTCGCCCAAGCGACCGACCACTTCACGAAAAAACGATTTGAACAAGGACGAGCCGCATTCAACGCGTTTATCGCCGCGAATCCACTCGATACGCGACTTCCGGAGCTTCTCTACCTGATCGGCAACAGCTTCATTACCGAGAAGAAACCCGACGACGCGATCGCAGCTTGGCAGCCCCTGCTCAGTCGATACCCGAACACCCCCGCCGCCGCCCACGCCCAGTTCGACATTGCCTCCATTTACGAGACGACTAAGGGTGACCCGAGCGAGGCCATCGAGCGGTTCCGCAAAATCTTGGTCGATCCGTTCAAGACGCAGGCCGCCCAGCGGATCGCGGTCATGGAGTCGAGGGTCCTTACTGTGATTACTCCCCGAGCCTATCGATCGGGCGAGACCGCGAAGCTCGACATCACCACGCGAAACCTCGAAACACTCACATTCACCGCATATAAGCTCAACCCCGAAGCCTATTTCCGCAAGAAGCAGTCGCTGACCGCAGTCGAATCGCTCGACATCGGCCTGGTCGCTCCCGACGCCGAGTGGACCACCCCGGTGAAAGGCTTCGCCAAGTTCAAGCCGATCGAAACCTCGTACGAACTTCCCAAGCTCGAAGTCCCCGGTGTTTACGTCGTGAAGGTCAGCGATGAGAAATATCTGCAGGCGACAACGTTGGTTGTTGGCAGCGACATTGATGCGATCATGAAGTCTTCTCGCGATCAAGAGCTTGTGTTTGTTCAGGATATGAAAACAGGCAAGGGTCGCAAAGATGTTCGTGTCTTACTCTCCGACTTGAAGTCCGTGATTCTCGAAGGAAAGACCGGCGAAGACGGGGTCTGGCTGGCGAACTGGGATAAGCCTCGTGATCCGTTCTCACACCTTCAGGTCCTCGTGATCGACGGAGAGAACGTCGCGGGCTCTGGAGTCGGGATTCCGCAGTTGGTCGCGCAAGGTTTGAGCGCTCGCGCCTACCTCTCGACGGATCGGCCAGCCTATCGGCCCGGCTCTACGGTTCATGTCCGAGGTGTCGTCCGAGAGACCGACAAAGGCCAATACACAAACCCCTCGGGTAAGACGTATAAGCTCGAAGTCGGAGATAGTCGCGGTCGTCTCCTGCTCGCCAAAGAGGTCAAACTCACCGAGTTCGGCAGCTTCAGCGACACAATCGAACTCGATAGCTCCGCCCCAGTCGGCGTGTACGCGATCCGGCTTTTTCAGCCGGGTAAAAGCCACTTCGACGGCAGTTTCCAGGTCCAGCAGTACAAGCTCGAAAAGGTAGACCTCAGCTTCGACCTGACCAAGACGGTTTATTTCCGAGGCGAAACGATCAAAGCCTCTCTCATCGCCAAGTACCAATATGGCGCACCCCTGGCAAATCGGCCGATCGAAGTTTCGCTCCCCGACACGCGGACCCTCACCGGCAAGACCGACGCCATGGGCAAGTTTACGTTCGAGCTTGCGACCGAGGCTTTCTCTGAAGAACAAACGCTGAATTTCGCTGCCCGACTCCCTCAGGACAATGTTGCAGCGGCGGCAAGTGCGTTCCTCGCGGTTCGTGCTTTCAACATGGGCTTGAGCACGCCTCGGCTGATCTACCTCGACGGCGAAGCGATCCCCCTGAGCATCGTCACGAACGGCATTGATGGCAAGCCGACTGGCCAACCCGTTAAGATTTCGGTCCTCAAATGGCTAGGAACCGAAAGCCCTGAAGGGGCGGAACGTGAGGTCAAGACCCTCGACGTGAAGACCGATTCCAAGACCGGAAAGGTAACGGCCTCGATCGTCATCGACGATGCGGAAGGGGGCCGATACCTGCTCCGAGGCTTCGGCACCGACAAATTCGGCAATATCATCACAACCACGCATGAAGTGATGATCTCTGGCGCGAAGGATGAGACGAAGCTCCGGCTCTTGACCGATCGCCAGACTTATAAGGTTGGCGAAGAAGCTGCGATTACGCTCCACTCCCGATCCAAGCCTGGCCCGGCCCTGATCTGTTGGGAAGCTGATCGGATCATCAAGTATCAGATCGTGCCCGTCAAGGAGGGTGAGAACACGGTCAAGTTCACGCTCGCAGGCGAGCATTTCCCTAACTTCTCATTGACCGCTGCCAGGATGGTTGATGTCCGGTTCGATCATGCTCAGCTCGATATCAAGGTCGAACGCGACCTCAAGGTCACGATCAAGCCGACCAAGCCAACCGTCCTGCCTGGCGAGGAGGTTGAGGTAGACATTACGACAACTGACCAGCTTGGAAGGCCAGTCTCCGCCGAGATTGCCTTAGCACTTGTTGACAAGTCGCTACT
>JANXSX010000048.1 GCA_025356475.1 Isosphaeraceae bacterium
TTCGACTGCGGAGTGAGCCCGGTGAGGAGCACGATCGTCAGGCCGATACTTCGAAAGTTCCAAATCAGTTTCATCGGTAAAGAACTCCTGTTTTGACACGAGCTTGGTGATGACTCATGCCGGATTGATGCGGATCTCAGAAGATGAGAGCGAATTGCAAACTGTTTTGAGAGGGAACTCTGTGGGGCTGTGATCAGGTCGAGCTGCGTATCAAAGAATCCGGCCCAAAATGACTAACAGTCACCCTGGCCAGTTGAGTTTCAGGATTCGAAGTTGCGATCTTTCAACATTGGTGCAGGATGCACGCAATCTTGATACAGTCTTGCCACTTCGGAACCCTCCTAAAGCTATACGAAGGGTATTAACTCGAGTCCTCACGAATCCGAACGAATCCGCCAACCCAACCCTAGCCGAGGTCGCGTCGATGATCTGTCAGGATGCCGGAACGACCAATCCGACTCTTCTGAACCGGCTGGGCAATTGGCGTGACCACGAGGCTTGGCTCGACTTCGTGATGCGTTACGACTCGGTGATCCGGTTTACCTGCCGCCGATACCGCTTGAGCCCGGAATCGACCGAAGAACTTGGTCAGAGGGTGTGGATCGAACTCGCTCAACGCATGCGGACCTTCCGTTACGACCCAGGGAAAACCTTTCGCGGTTGGCTGAGTCGGCTTTGTCAATCGAGAGCGATTGATCTACTTCGGAAGCAGAAGGCGGAGGCTGTGCAGTCGCTCAGCGACTTGCAAGTCGATGCTTTTTTGCAATCAGAGATAGTGGAGTTTGATGGCGAAGATGGCGCGGGATCAGAACGTCCGCAGCTCCTCCTCCTTGCTGAGGAGGTCCAGATCGCCGTGCGACGACGGGTCGACGATCGGACGTGGCAGGTCTTCTGGCAGATCGCCGTCCAGGGTCAAGCGATCCGCGAGACCTCACAGGTGCAGGGCCTGTCCTACTATGCAGCGTTTGCCGCACAGAAGCGGGTAGGGCGGATGCTCCGGGAGGAGGGCCAACGCCTTTTGGCGGAACAAAGGGTTCTTCAGCGGGAGTCGGACGGAGTAGCGATTACTTGAACCGGGCAACGATTCTCAAGGTGCCGTCATGTCCCTGTGCCCCTCGCCTGAGACGCTCGGCTTGCTCGCACACGATCTGTTGAATGCGACGGCTTTCGTGGCGATGGAAGTCCATGTCGAAACGTGCTCCCAATGTCAGGGTGTACTCGAACGACTGGTCGGGGATTCGTCAGCGTGCGAGGTTCAACGGCCAGCGCGGCTAGGTCCCACGAGACAGCCTCCGACAATTCCTGGCTTCGTGATCGAGCATGAGCTTGGACGCGGCGGAATGGGGGTCGTCTATCAGGCGTGGCAGCCGCAGCTCGCTCGCCACGTGGCCATCAAAGTTGTCAGTGTCGGAGTTGGTATCGGGGCAGAGGATCGCGAGCACTGGCTCCGCGAGGCTCAGGCAATCGCAAGGCTTCGACACCGGAACATCGTCCAACTCCATCAAGCTGAAGAGCAGGACGGCTGTCTTTACCTGGTCCTCGACTTGATCGCAGGGGGGAGTCTGGCGGATCGCGTCTCTGGTCCTCTCAAGCCTCGGGTTGCGGCGGGGCTGATGGTAACGGTCGCTCGGGCAGTGGAATATCTGCATCGGGCGGGGATGGTTCATCTCGACCTCAAACCGTCGAATATCCTGCTCGACGGCCCCACCGACGCGCCTTGGGATCAGGTTGTGCCGATGATCACCGACTTCGGCATAGCCCGGCTCGGTGATGATCCAGATCCGACAGTTAATGGCCAGATCGGCATGCGCGGAACCCCGTCGTTTATGGCCCCCGAACAGATTACCGGTCATCACGGTGCGATCGGCCCCCACTCCGATATCTTCGCGCTCGGGGCAACACTCTACACCCTCTTGACCGGTCGATCCCCATTCCAGGCCTCGTCGGTGATCGAGACTCTCGACCTGGTTCGATCCGCAGAACCCCCCGCCCCGAGTACACTTGTCCCGCGCCTCCCTCTTGACCTCGAAACCATTGCGCTTACCTGCTTGAATAAGAGTCCCCATCGGCGATATGCGTCGGCCGCAGCAATCGCCGAGGATCTCCAACGCTGGCTTGATGGGTTTCCAATCCGAGCGCGACCGGTCTCCAAGCTTGAGCATGCAAGGCGGTGGTGCCGACGTCGACCGGCGTTCGCCTTGCTCTTAACCATTTTTGCACTCACGGTGAGCTCAAGCATTGTGGGGCTGTTTACACTCTGGCGAGACTCGGAGGCACAGCGTTCTCGCGCAGAGCGCGCATTGGGGCGAGCCCTTGAGAGCGACAAATCGACTTCGCTGGCGGTGCGAGAACTCGTCGGTCTTCTGATGACGGAAGTCGACACCCCGCAAATGCTATGGTCGGAGAGGGTCAAGAAGTCGTCGAACGTGATCCGCAATCTCACTTTGAAGTTACGCCAGGATCGTGGATCCGCCTCATCGAACCTTGTTGTGATCTGCGACCTCGAATGCCAGTTGGCCATCGATTATCGCAGGCGAGCGAAGTACGACGAAGCACGCGAGCTACTCATGGACGCCCTCGAATTATTGGAAGGGCAGAGGAGAATCTCCTACGATCCTGATCACGAGCTCGCGTACGCTCGCATACTGATAGAACTCGCAATTGTTAGCGTTGTAGAGAACGACCCTGACGTGACCCTGGCCTGGTATCAGCGAGCCGAAGAAGTGTTGATCGGAGAGGTTCGAGACGCGCAATGTTTACCCGCGATCTTCTTGATTGATGGGGCGCGCCGATCCATTGCCTCACTCCTAGGGATCAAGGGTCAAAAAGAGTCCGGCCGGGTTCTGATGGATTCACACATTGCAATGCTTGATCGCTTGAACAATGATGGCAAGGATCACCCTGAAATTGGGCTCTTTGCAGCCCTGATCGGGGTCGAACGTGCCTCCGATGATGCCGCGTACGAGGCACTTCGCATTGCAATCCAAAGGTTCTCTGCCGACAAGCCCCTCCCGGAGATGTTCGTCGTGAAAGTAGCGCACTGGATTGCCGACAGTGTTCAAGCATTCCCGGCGGATTCAGGTCTTAAGAGCGATCCTGAAACACGACCCGACCCGGACATCCGCGCCAAAGAGATCATTGAGGTCATCGAATCGCGATGCAAGGCTCTCGGCGTTTACCCTTACCTTTTTCCTCACACAGTCCAGCGGATAGGCGTTCTTGCGGTGTCGATAGCTAGCGAGCAACGAAAGGCATTCCGCCTGGATGAGGCACGCCAGACGAGTGCTTGTCTCTCAGCCTTGGCGAAACGACTGATCCTGAGAGATCCTAACGAGGCTGTATTCCACTTGACTCTGTGTGATGCCTTCGAGCAACAATCGAAATCAGCCTGGGAGGCTGAGGTCATCGATTATGCCGCGATCGAGGAGGCCTGGATGAAGGCACTCGATGCAGCCCGATGCGCACTCCGTCTGAATCCTACGAGTACCTCAGCGGGGATGAAGGTCGCTAGCATTCAAGATAAGCTTGCCGCTCTAACAAATCCGGCCACGGTTCCCACAGTGGATGCAAAGCGATGAGTTCGCAAGGTTGCCATGGCTGTCGAGCGAAACACTGGCGGGTCAACTCCTCTCAGTCTGACCCGCCCGGTCGTTTCTTTCCGATGGAATCAGGCAAAATCTATCACGGGATGAGTTGATATGTCACAAAAGCAATCTTGCGACCGTCGGGCGAGAAGCACGGGACGTTGATGGTCCCTTGGCCGCCGAAGAGCCGAGCCAGAACGTCGATCTTTTTGGTTGTCAGATTCATCCGACGTAAAGTCACGTCCTTGTTTTCCGGATGGCCAGAGACCTCTTTCTCGTAGGAGAGGAATACCATGGACTGACCGTCGGGCGAGATGTGTGGGAACCAGTTATTCAAGTCGTCCGTCGTCACCTGCTCTTGGTCGCCGCCGTCGGTCTTCATCCGCCAGATCTGCATCGTTGCGGTCCGGTTGGAATTGAAATAGATAGACATGCCGTTAGGTGCATATTCAGGCCCATCGTCCAATCCCTTGGCGGAGGTCAGCCGGGTCTCGTTCCCTCCGTTGACAGGGATGGTATAGATGTCGAACTCGCCCCCGCGCTCGCCACAATAGGTCAGCGTCTTGCCGTCAGGCGACCAACCATGCCAGTAGGAAGGGCCTGTTGCCGTGACAAGAGTGGGCGTTCCACCCGTAATCGGCAGTGTGTAAATCAACGACTTCTTCAATCCTTGCGACTGGTCGCTGATCGCAAGCAATGTTCCATCGGGTGAAAGCCCGTGATCGTTGTTGCAGCGGGTCGCGAAACCCGTGTCGATCGACTCGGGAGTTCCTCCCGTGACGGGGACTTTGAGAATTCTGCCCCCACCGTTGAACACGAGATTCTTGCCGTCGCGCAACCAGTTGGGCGCTTCGATGCGTGTCGGGGTGACGTAGGTGACTCGACGATCGGTTGACGAGAGTGTTTGCGTCTCCAGGGTACTATAGAGGGTCGGCACGCCTGTCGAGGCAGGGAGTGGTGAAATGATCTCAACGCGCTCAAATACCGCCTTCTCGATGACATCCTTGTTGTGCGAACAGACGCCGATTCCGAGATAGAACGGCTCCTGGAAATCGATCCTGGCCGCCGCGCCTGAGAATTGAAAGGGACCATCCGTGTTGGCGAACTCGAGGGTCGCATACTTGCCCCGCTTCACCAATTTTACTCGGGTGGGGCCGGACACATTGGCTTGAACCTCATGAGTCGTCGCACCTTTGGACTCGCGGAATTGGAGCGAGGTCAGCCCGTCGCCGTGGAGGGCCACATCGACATAAGCCGAGTCTTCGTCCAGGCTCTGTCGAATCATCAGGCAAGCCTTACGATGGGGATCTTTGCCCGGTTCCGGAAAGGAGATCGTTGCCGCGACGGAAAGGTCGCCCGTGGCCTTTTTCCAGACGTAATGGAACGCATCCTTGGCGAACCACATGTTCTCGCCGCTCCCGGCCACGGTATAACTCTGCTTATCCACGTCGAAGACGACCGACCCAGGATGGAGTACTGCGCCGACATCGTTATGGTCCGCAAAGACCTTCGCAGGAGATTCGGAGGCACTTTGGACTAAGGTGGGGGCATAGGATAAGAGAAAGGCCAGAACCCCGACTGTGACGATGCTGCTTCTCATGGCAAGGATCTCCTCATCAATGTGTATCATTGTCCGTGATCGAATGGAACGATGGTATCTCGTCAAAGTGGCCGGGTGCGGGGGCGCACATTCAGAGCCGACACCCGGGTCTTGCGATCAGAAGGTCAAGGGGTTTCGGATATCGAGTCACTGGGTCGTCAGCCCGCCGCCTGCCGACGGGCTGGACCGGGTTTCAGTCTACCGAAGGGTGCCGGTGTTAGGTGGACAAATTCTCGACCGGCTGAGCAAGAATTCCAGGCGTCAACAATCCGCCCACCAATTGCACCGACCTCCCCGGATCGTCATCTTCCGTCGCCGATTGATGATGATTCTTAGGAGCAGACTGTTGCCTTCTGCCGAATAGGGATGAACAATGAGTCACCCGACGACGAACTAAGCCTGCAAGCGTGCATGCAGATGTTGGCTCCCTTGGAACCACCCGATTCGCGTTCGCTCGACTTGGAGTTTTCACGACATGGCCAGGAAACGACGTCGCGATTGGCAGTTGGCTTCGCTTGACGGACTTGAGTCGCGTCTCTTAATGACCGGACCGACGATTGACCCGATCGCCGATGTCTCGGTTCCCTCGGGCAAATCCCTGATCGTGCCGATTACAGCTTCCGACGCCGATGGCTATACGCTGAATTACTCCGTGCAGAGCGATAATGGCAATGTGACCGGTCGCATCTATCGAGGTACGATCGATCTCAAGCTCACCGTCGCCGGTTTCGGCGACCTCACGCTTCAGCTCTTACCCCAAGTTGCTCCCAAGACCGTCGATACGATTGTGAGCCTGGTGAACAGCGGTTTCTACAACAATTTGACATTCCACCGGATCATCTCTTCCTTTGTGGTTCAGGCTGGCGACCCCAACGGAGATGGGACCGGTGGGCCGGGGTTCAAGTTCGACGACGAGTTCAATCCCAAAGCCATTTTCAGCGGCTACGGCCAGCTCGCAATGGCGAACTCGGGCAAGGATACCAATGGTTCGCAATTCTTCATCACGACGAGTACCCCACGATATCTGGACTTTAATCATACGATCTTCGGCCAGCTCGTTCGGGGCAATAACGTTCTGAACGCGATTAAGTCGGTCCCCACCGACGCGAACAACAAACCCCTGACTCCCGTGGTCATCACCAGCGCGTCGATCTATTCGAACCCGACCGATGCCGTCTTGATTCTCGACTCGACAAACACCAGCCCATCCACGATCACCGTTACTGCCGACGATGGGCATGGGAACCACGATACCAAAACCCTGGTTGCAACCTCAGTCTCGGACACTTCGAACAATGACCCGCCAATTCTTGGGCCGGTCGGCAACGCGGTTACGGCAACGAATACGCCATTAAACATCACGCTTTCAGGGACCGACCTCGAAGGCGACGCACTCATTTATGCCGCCGCCGTGACTGATCAGACGGCGAATGCGAAAACCAGCGTTAGCGGTAATGTCGTGACGGTCACCCCCAACGCTGGGTTCGTTGGTGATGTTCATGTGATTGTGGGTGTTCGCCAAGGTTCGGGAAATACGCGATTCGACACGCAAGTGATCACGGTGACCGTCAAGAACCAAGTCATCACCGCCAATGCGATCAATCCGAATGTGGTCGAGGGGAGTTCCATCACCTCGGCCCTCGCCACTTTCACGACTGTCGTCCCCTACACTGCGGCGAACTACTCGGCAATGATCGTTTGGGGTGATAGCACGACCTCGCCTGGCGTTGTGACTCTGGCGGCGAGCGGTAACTACGAAGTTCGGGCTTCGAAGAGCTACAGTAAGTTCGGAACGTATCCGTTCTTGGTCACAATCCATGACGCAACCGCCGGTACGAACGCGACCGCTTCCGGCACAGCAACGGTGACTGACGCCCCGCTCTCCACCCAGATCGTACCCGCAGCTCCCCAAGACGGTACGCGGACAATCTCTGGACTTCTCGCTCGGATCACAGATTCGAATCCGCAGGGAGTCGTTGGTGATCTCTCGGCCTTGGTCTCTTGGGGCGACGGTACGACAAGCCCGGCGACCCTCTCCGCCAACGCGATTGGCAGCTTCGACGTCTCGGGTACGAAGACGTACAACACACTCGGCACCTACCCTGTCACCATCGCAGTGACGAGTTTGGGGGGTTCAACGTCCTCTGCACAAACGACCGTTGTGATCCCGAATCTCGCGCCTACCCTGGATGCGATCGGCCCCCTGCAAGTTGCGGAGGGGTCCATCCTCAGCTTCCAAGCGATCGGCCACGACCCTGACTCTGGGCAGACATTGACGTATACGTTGGGGGCAGCAAGCCCGATCGGAACGACCATCGATCCGACGACCGGGGTGGTTAGCTGGACGCCTCAGGGTGGCCCCCTAACCTCCTCGATCACAGTAATCGTGACAGACTCGGGTTCACCACAGCTTTTCGCGTCTCGTACTGTGAGCGTGAGCGTTCTGAACAATCCGCCGAGTGTCACTCTTGAGGGTGGAGCAGCGGGATTGACTCAATTTGACACCTTTACCAGGACCGGCCACTTTACCGATGCCGGTAGCGGTCCTTGGGCCGCGAGTGTCGATTATGGGGACGGAACGGGTCGCGTGGCCCTGGCACTGAATCCCGACCGCTCGTTTACGCTATCGCATCGTTATACCTCGGCTGGTGTCTTCACTCCGTTGGTCATCGTGACTGATAAGTGGGGCGCGTCGGGCGCAGCAAATGTGGGAGTCAGTGTTGCACCTCGCCCGATTGTCCATATTGTGCATGTGACCGCAAATAAGAAGCGTGGTGTGATCACATCATTCACCGTCGTCTTTGACGGGCAAATCAACACACCGCCCGGCATCAGTGCGGGCTTGTTTAAGGTCGCTACGGCAGGGCGGGATCGCCGATTCGGCACTCGAGATGATGTTGTGAGCACATTCCAGAGTGCCTCCTACAACGGCACCACGGTGACTCTCCTACCAACTTCGAAGCGGCTCGGACTTAGTGGGGCTGCTCAGTTGCGAGTGACTGGGCTGACTGATCTCTTCGGTCGAGTGATCGCGAATAGCCCAGGTGGAGTTTTCATCGCCAGCGTGTCGTGACCGACCCACCGAGGACCTGGTCACGATTCACGACTCAGCCTGGTTCCTAAGATTCGGCCCAGGACAGCCAAGGCGGTTGTTCTAGGCCTTTTTACGCATTACGTTCTCGGTGGGAGGCGGGCGGGACAGATCCGAGAGTATCTATCGAGTGGGGATGACCTGAATGGCATGAACTTAAGCGTTAAGGTCTCGCGACCTCTTGAGCCATACTGGATCGTGGCGCCGTTCGGATAGGCGCGAGTCCAAGTACCACCGCCATTCAGGATCAAGGTCGAGACGTCGTCTGGCACACCGACATCGTTCGAGCCTTCGGAGATCAAGTTGAAGATGATCCATTTCCTTCAAAGATCGGAAAGAGTTCGTGCTGTCGTCTTTGAATTCCCCAGATCCCCCAGTCAGCGTTGAGGAATAAGAGCGACCTCTTCGATCCGTGATGGGTCATTATGGCTACTATGACGTCACCGACAAAATGGAACGCCTGTCCATATTCATCGGACGAGATTAATGGAAAAATCGACAATCTTGGCCCCGTAAAGCCATTAGGCGCATTGGGTTGCAGCCGATCTTTCGCATTCTTTTTCTCCACCCTAGGCTACCAGTCGGGACTTTTGTCGGTATCGCCATTCAAGGATGACCTCTATCGGTTCCCAAGAGCGAATCCGCCGGATAATCGGACAATATTCCGATTACGCAATGCTTATTTGCAATTCATGTGGTATCTCTGAGTGCAGGTTGACCGTTTGATTCGGTGGAATTTACCGGATCGGCGAGGTCAACCTCCTTGGAGCCAACCCATGCTACCGGAAACCACAACCACAACCGACTCCTCACTCCCGAGAGCCGCTGCGATCTCGCCGATGGCGATCGCGGCTTTGGCACAAATCCTGCTTCCCGAAGAACTTCAGGCGAAGTATGAGAGTCGTTACCAGTCTTGGGCAAAGTCCCTTTCTCCCCGAGACGAAGTCCAGGAATATCATCTCGGCCAGGCGGTCGTCGGATCGATTCGGGTCGAGAACTGCCAGGCAGTCGAGAGACACCGACGAATCGTCCTTGTCGATATCGCGAACGACACTGGCCCGTCCTGGGTTCAGGACCGAATCTTTGAGACCCAGCGTCTGAGCGAATCCCTTAAGCGGAATCCGCCTCGCGTTCGGGCAGAACTGATGCGTACACCCTGGGGCCGAGCCTGGCTTACAGGCGAGTTCGACCGGCTGCTTTTGGCGGTTCCGGGCGATGGCCGATCATACTGGTGCGACGCGTTGACGGAAGAGACACTCAACTTGCTGGGGACGCCCAAGCCCAATCGCGAAGGCATTGCTCGTCAGTTGATCTTTCAGGACTCATCAGCGACGCGGGCCTTTCTCCTCGAACAGCTCGAAAACCTGAAAGCCCAACAGGTCTTTGACCAAGCGGAAACAGTGGTCCTCCGCGATCTGCATGTCCACGGGCTTGGGCTCGACACGGACCTCTCTCTGACGCAACTCCGACGGTCGGAGTCAAACGCCCAGCGTCAGGTTGCGAGATCGTTGAAAATCCTCGAAAAGGCTCAGACCGAGGTGACGAGGGTCGCCCCTGCGCCTTCGGTCCCGCCAACCAAGACGATTCCCTCATCACCGCCACCGCCGCCACCGCCGCCCGCTCCGGTCCTTGCCAAGCCCGTGGTGCCAAAGAAACCCAATTTGGCAGCGGAACCCGAGGTAAGTCTGGTCCCGGAGCCTCCCGCTTCGGTTCTGAATCGTCGGTGTCGTCGGATGCTCCTCGCCCATGAGCGGCATCAGACGAAGCGGGCCCATGCGCTCGCCTGAGCACAGAATGAGAAGCGAAGTCTTTGGCAATTCGGATCGATGATTCAGGCGCACCCTCTCAGGATGCACCTAGGTGAGGCCTCTGCATGCACCCATTTTGGCGACACGCTCGCTCGCTTGCTTTCTGAAGAAGCGACAGGACCTAGAGGGGGATTGGGGGTCAATGGGAGGACGGAGACCCGCCGACCCACGATACCGAACAGACCCAATGGGGCTTTGTACCGATTGTGCCGGCACTTCAAATGAGGAACGCCCAATCCCTCGTCGTGAGACGAAGGACCGGGCGCTGGTTTGAGCAAGGTTCGAGGTTGACCGATCAGTTCAGTTAGGAACCCGAGCTGCACGGACCGGGGCCTGGGCCACGATCTTGGACCCGATGGTCAGGTAGTCCGAGATGATGCGGACAACCTCATCGTTGTAGTAATTCGCTTCCCAAACCGGCTTCTCGCCGAATCGGTTGCGATTCTTCTTCTTGTCCTTGGGCTTTTCTTCGCCATCTTCCTCAGGAACGAACTCTGCGCGGAACTTGGCCTCGTTGAGCGAGAAGGCGTGTCGGGCTTTGCGTTCGGAGACCTTCTTGATTTCCTCGTCGAGCTTTTTGAACTTGGGGTCGTTCTTACGACGTTCGGCAGACCGGGCTTCCACTTGGGAGACCAGATCACTCGGGACGCGGTTATACATGTCGTGCGGCCGGGCCTCAACCTGGTCGAACTTGACCGCGTTATCCATCTTGCCTTCGTTCAAGTCCGAAACGTCCTTGAGCGATGGAATATGGATATCCGACGGCACACCCTTGATCTGAGTACTCTCACCGTTAGCGCGGTAGAACTGCTGGATGGTGACTTTCAACGCCCCCATCTTGGGCATCCCTCGCTGGGCACCAAACGACTCGTTGATCTCGACGATTTGCTGGACGGTCCCTTTGCCGAAGGTGCTGGCATCGCCGACAATCAGGCCCCGTCCATAGTCTTTGATCACACCGGCGAAAATTTCCGAGGCACTGGCGCTGAAGCGGTCGATAAGAACAACCATCGGGCCATCCCACTCGGTCCCTTCCTCGTCATCTTCCAGAGCCTTCACTCCGCTGACGTCTTTGACCTGAACGACCGTGCCATGGTCAATAAACAGGCCCGAGAGGGTGATGGCCTCCGAAAGGAGACCGCCTCCGTTACCTCTCAAATCGATGACCACGGCGTCGACCTTGTCATTCTTGAAACCGCGGATCAGCTTACGGCAGTCGGCGGTCGCGCTGACAGCGTCCGCTTCATTGCGGTGGAGTGCGATCGTGTCGCCATAGAAGGCGGGCAAGCTGATCACACCGAGCATGATATCTTTGCCGTCGGCTCCCCTGGCGGGGATGATCGTCCCCTTGGCGTGTGATTCCTTAAGGTCAACTTTGGCGCGGACCAGCTCATAGATCTTGCGGTCTTTGGTGTCGCTCGGCTGGATGATCAGCCGGACCTTGGTACCGGCTTTGCCGCGAATGTCCTTGACGACATCATCGAGCTTCTTCTCAACGAAGTCGATTTCGGTGCCGTCCTCGTTTTGAATTCCGAGGATTTTGTCATCGACCCCAAGCCGACCATCTTTATCGGCGGGTCCGTCGGGAATCAATTCCTTGATCACTGCGAAGCCATCTTCGGTCGATAGCGAGGCACCAATACCGGAAAGTGACAGGACCAACGTATTGGTCTTGAAGCTATCCCAATCGTTCGGCGGCATGTACGACGAGTGAGGATCGAAAACGTTCGTCAGGCTCGTCAGATAGATGCGTAGGAGATCACTGGTAGTGAGCTGGTGGACACTCCGGTTTCGGTCGCGATAGCGGATCGTCAGCTTCTTGACGATATCCTCATCCTTGGCACCATCGATCTTCTCCTGAAGCCAGTCGAGCTTGATCCGCTTGCGCCAACGTTCGGCGGCCTGAGCGGCGTCAACAGGATATTCTAGCTTGTCGACATCATCAACAAAGTCTTCGTCGATAGTGAAGTCGGGAGTCTTGGTGAGCAGATCTTGAACGACCTTGTATCGCTCGTCGGAACGGGCGATCCAGCGCTCAATGACGACCTTGGCGAAGTCGACATCGCCTTCGCGGATCTTGTCATCAAGGTCGGTCTCGGACTTGAGGAACTCGTCGATATCCGCCTTGAGGAAGTAGTACTTCTGCGGGTCGAGATCCTTGAGGAAGGCACGGCACCACTTCTTGCTGATGGCGTCGTCGATCGTCGGTTTGGCCATATGGCCGCGCTCGAGCTTTTGAACAACTTGTCGAGCAGTGAACTTATCGACCAAGGTCGGGTTCAGAGCCGGGGCCTGGGCCCCAACCATTGCGGCCGGGATGGCCACAATCGCACACAACGCCAGGGGACGAATCGCGACTCGGCGCATGGGACTCGCTTCCGAGGTAAGGAGTATTCCATCAGTCCGGCGTGGGGCCTGGGCAAAGCCTCATGAGGTCATCATACAAGCCTCACCAAACCCCAACAAGATCAGCTATCAGCCCCCGAAGGAGTTCGGGGTCAGCAAATCACAAACCTATTGTAGGATACGGTCTACGATGGACGTCGGTTCATGACGACCAAAAGATTTGTAGCGGATTCATCATCGCCTGGGGACTGGTCAACGCTCCGATCTGGACAGGCATCGGCACAAAGTGGAACCAAGCCTTGAGCCGCCTCACACCGGGGGTTGAGGGGAGTTTCGAGGACCGAAGCGTGACTTTGCCCTTTCCGTCGACTTGGATCAAGTGATGTTTCGGGCTCATGTCGCCAAATCCCATCAGTGAGATCGCCGTACATCGGGTCCGGTCCATGACGTGGGCCCACCCCTCGGCAGGGGATTTCCCAACAGCGAGGTCCGTCGAGGTCCCCTGACCATCCAATCTCTTGACCACCCAACTCGCAGTCCTGGTTGAGTTGTCGGAGGATAAGGTTGCAGTTTCCTCGGGCTTCAGAACGGTGTAGACCGTGTTGTTGGCACCGAAGTCGACCAATGTCGGCCCCTCGCCGACCAAGAGGTTCGCCGAGAGGCTCATGCCTTCAACCAAGCCTTTGGGATCATCCACTTGCCAATCGACTTCGATCCAGCTCTTGGAACTTGGAAGTGTCATGTCGATCGTGGAACGGAACGGCCCACGACCTGCGTCCTCAACCGTTGTCGAGTGTCTCAACCCGGTGGCAAATGGACCGCTTCGAGTGACTTCGACCTTCACTCCTGGTTGACGAATCACACTCAGAGGCGACGATCCCACGGTGATATCGAAGCGGAACGACTCGTCGCGAAGGTAGGCCAACTTCCCTTTCCCAACCTGGGACAAGAGCCCCTCCCCTCCCGTTTTGAACCCCCAGATCAAGCCACCCATATTGAAGAGGCTCTCCCCACCCAAAAAGACTTGGAGTGACTTGCCACGTGGCGTGAGGTGCTCAGAGTCACTCAGAACGATCTCATACGTCTGAATTTCATTGGGGCCTAGGCTGGCATTGAAGTCGAGTGCAAGTTGGGTCTTTCCATCACGATCGGTGCATATCTCAAACTGAGCGGGTACAGTTTTCCCTTTGACGGTGAGGCGATAAGGCCCAGCCTGGGGGTCGAGATCGGGGACGAGCGTATGCACTGGGAAGCCGAACCGACGGAGGCCAGCGTTTTCTCGAAGCTCGAAGGTCTTACGCAAAGGGTCGGCGGCATGGATCAGTGAAGGCAAGGCTAGACTGGCGAGGCCCCCCGCTAGGATCGTTCGTCTCGTCCAGGGGTGGTGCATAGTGGGCTCCGACCTTGCCTAATGTTCCTCGGAAACGCGTCCAGAGGCTAACCTTGTGGAGTCGGCTGGACAAGCGATCGGCGGGTATTTTGAGGATTGTCTCAAGTCCCAGCATCGGGCTGACGATGATATCGATACAACACCTTCGCGACTTGCACCTTCGAGATGATGGCCATGCGCCAATGTTCCACCCCTAGCATTCTGATCAGCTTCGCGCTTGTGGCACTCGTCGCGGTTCTCTTTCATGAGCCTGAGGCCCGACTTAAAGTCGCGATTGGCACCGCCGAACCGGTCGAGACCTCGCCGGCCCTCACCGCACCAACGACAGCCCGCACCTCTCGTGTCTCGCTCACACGCGATGCATCCACACCGTCTCCCCCGCTGAGCCCTGGTGCTCATCCAGGCACCCAGCGCGAATACACCCGGGTACTCGAAGGGGAAACACTCTTGGATGTCTCTCAACGTGTTTACGGCACGCGTGAACATCGAAACACCCTTTGGAGGTCGAATCGAGACCAGCTCGATCGGCCCGATAGCTCGCTCCGTGAGGGGACCGTCCTACGAACGCCTTGCGTCGATTGAGGGAGTTACTTCTACAGAGGTAATGTAGCTTGCGAGGGTGTGGCGACCATCCCCTGCTCATTAAGCTCGAGCGGCGGGCCGGAGGCTTCGCTCCAAGGCTTCAAGTCGTGCTTCCACGCTGGCAAGGAGTTCGGTACCGATCTCCTGGTTTCCGAATCGGATCTTATAAAACGCATTCACAATCAGCGGCGGAACATCAGCAACTTCCGCAGTGTTCATGCCTGCTCCCGATAGGAAGAGCGAGGCGCGATGGGCAAACTCTTGAGGAGTCTCAGCGGACGAGCGTTCTTGGCCATACTCTTTGAGGAGTTGGGCGAGGCGCCGGTAGAAGGCGACACCAATCGCCTGCGCAGGGTCGGTCACCTGCTGGCCACGCATCCAACGATAGATCTTCCGACAGAACCAACGCACGATCCTGAAGAGAATCGCAAGTGTGACGAGGAGAACGAAAGAGACAACTCCGCCGCGGATACTGAAGACCGATTGGAAGTCCGGGAAACGGAACAGCCATTCCTTCGCTTCTCGGAGTGACTGAGCGATCAGAAGAAAGCCGCGCTGGGCCTCAGCAGCGAGCTGCCGGGCCGGCTCATACAGCAGCATATTCTGGCGATCTGCGTTGTATCCCACGATATAAAAGACCCAAATATAGCGGATGAAGTCGCCAACCTCACGGAAGTTGCCGCCAAAGCCACCAACCTTGGCGACCGATGCAGCGCGTTCCGACGAGGGGGTCGGGTCGAGGGTGATCCAGATCGGCAGGCGTTCCCCTTGTTCGCTGATCCGAGTCTCAGGGGGAGATAGGGCTTCAACCCAACTATGAGCATGCTTCTGGCGGACGATGAGCATCCGTGCCAGGTCGTTCCAATCACCCCCTTTGAAACCGTTCACAACGCGTGCTGGGATGTCGATCGATCGCAAAAGAAGTGCCAGGCCACTCGCGAAATACTCGCAATGTCCCGACTTTCGATTGACGAGGAAGTCGACGACAGGGTCTAGGCTCGGATCCACATCCGTCATAACCAGGGAGTAGCTGAACCGCCCTGAGTCACGCAAATACGATTCGAGGGCTTTCGCACGGGCGGTCCAGTTCTCTGCGGGGATCGAAGCCACAACAGGCTCGGCGATAGCCGCGAGTTGTGTCCGAAGGGACTCGGGCATCGCAATCACCCGTCGATCCGCGGTGCCACGTCCTATCAAAGTCGCCAGGCGCAACTCGTTAGGAAACGCCTCACCCGGCTGAACGGGATCCTCATCGTTGGACGAGATGACCTCGTAATCTAGGCCGCCGAGGCGTGCGTCTTGGACTCGTACGAGGGTTCCGTCCGCCTGCATGATGTCAGGTGCAAGTCGGTTCTTGGCGCTGGCGTCGAGCATGGGCCTAAGCCCGAAGAGGACACGGTTGTCGGTGGGTTCAAGCTTGATCTGTTGCCGGATGGTTTTACGCTGGATCCCCCGACGTTTGCGATTGAAATCGACCGCAAAACTTCCGCCCATCGACCGAGGTCGCGTCCAGTGGCCGCGCTCGTAATGGGTGAGTGTCACTCCTCGCCAGAGGATATCCTCGTCGGGAACAACCCGTTCCCCTTTCTCGTCAGAGAGCTCGATCGTCATGACCACGCTGTCATTTTCGAGGATCTCGCCAAGCTGGCCGAGCTTCACTTCATCATCGAAACCGGTCAGGTGTTTGGCGGTCGTATCGCCTCGTTTGGAGGTGCCCATGACGCTGCGACGTGGCATCGCCAGGAAGATGATTCCACCTAATGCAAGGGTTGCGCCAGCAACTCGAAGGGCGGCGAGGAGGAAGGCAGGGTCGAAAAGGCCGGGGTAGGGTTCCTGCTTGTCGAACATCGGCTGGACCGATGTTCCCTCTGCGCTCTTCTCCCGTTCTGCATCTCGACGGAGCGAAAAGAGTCCCAGGACCCAGATCGCCAAGATGATCCAGCAGAATAGCGCCATCCCGACACGGTCGCTCTGACTCATGACCGCACCGACTAATACCTGCATGAGGCCCAGAAGGAAGAGGAACCAATCATCTTCCACACTCTTAGGCAAGAACATCTTGATGAGTTGGAGGTAGACCAGCCAATGACCAACTGCGAGTAAGAGCAAATTGTTGTCGTACTTATATTCCAAGTAGACCAAACCCATTGTGCCAAGAGCCAAGACATTCGCTGTATCACGGGCCAGGCCGAGCTTGGAGTTGCGATCCACGGTCGTGATCGCGAACATCGACGCGATCGCGACGACGATTGGATAGATGTGGGACAAGGGATTTTCATCCGTCGCGTCCATGCTCATCACAAGGGTAGCGAAGGTCAACATCGTGTAGAAACTGAGCCGGTAGATCGTCTGGAAGCTCATTGATGGGTCTCCTTACCATTGGCTGGGACCGCATGGCTCGGCGAGGATGCATGAGTTGCGGACCCTGCATCGGGCAACTGGATCTCGTGAGATCCACCCGACCGGACCCGATCGAAGACGCTGTCATCAATCTGGCGGCGTGACGGCATCGTCGAAGCGACCGACTGCGTAAACTTCACCAAATCGTGCAAGTCCCCTTTGGAGGCGTCAAATATGACAACGCGTCCATGGAGGGGGCGGCTTGAAGTTCCCGCGAGCCGGGCCGATCGTTCAACTTCTTCAAGTAGATTGATCGGCCGGGTTGAGACGATGATGAGCACAGCCTCGCGGAGCACCGCTGGGGGTAAAGCGTCGAACAATCCGGCAAGTGAACCTTCCGTCGCGGGCCTCAGAATCGCAAGTTGCTCCAGGAGTTCGTGGAGCAACTTAACCGAGGCTGGACCTTGACGGACTCCAGCGGTAGCCCCTGTCCAACCCAGGATCAGGCGACGCCCTTGATGCTTGCAAGTCTCCAGACAAACGGTCGCGGCGAACCGGATCACTTCCTCCGTCGAGTCACGCTGACCTTGGGAAACCTGGGTGCGAGGTTGCCAGGGATCGATCAGGATTGCGAGGTCCTGTTCGTGCTGCTGCTCGAACTCTTTGACCATCGGTTGGCCGAGGCGTGCCGAGGTTCGCCAATGGATCCAGCGCGGGCTGTCGCCCGACCGATAGTCGCGAAGTCCATGATACTCCTGCTGCTGGGTTGATCGGTCGTGGCGTTGGCCGCGTCTGGTCTCTGTCGCCTCTTTTTGGAGGAGATACCAGCGCCTGGTCAACTGGCCAACTTCGGGGTAAACGATCAACTCATCCGTGTCGCCAACATCGGCTCGACGTTCGAAGAGGCCGAATGGGGACCGAGTGATCAACTCCATCGTTTTGAAGTGGTATTTGCCCCGTTTCAAGGTTGGCCCTTGCCACCGAAGCCTTTGTTTCTCGCGCGCGGGGACGCGTGGAAAGAAGACGCGGGGGGTCATACCGACCGCCCCAGGAATGGTCCGATCCACCGGCGACAGGTGATCCTCGACGGTCATCGCCAGGGCGGCAGTCCACTTCCTAGGATTCTCCAGGGTGAAGTCGATCTGGAGCGGTTCGCCCGAGAACATATATGTGAGTAACCTCCGCGTGACGTGAAGTCGACGCAGGACTGCCGAGCTAATCAGGATCGAGGCGACCAACGGGCCGAAGGCCAAGCCTGCCACCAGAAAGATCAGGTTGATCTGCTGATAGAGCCCGGTGCATAGCAATCCGAGGGCGACCAATAAGTAGAACCAGCCCTCACGTGTCCAGCGGAGCCGCTGGCTGACCCAGCGACCGAAACGAGTCACAATTCGTCGTGAGGCCATTCCATCCGACTCCCGATTAGCTTGGGCTCAGATCAGGACGGAACGCGAATTCGATCCACAATGTCGCGGATGATCGCCTCGGCGGCTCCAAACTCACCGGCCTGGAGGAACGACTTACCAACCACCCGGTGCGACAGGACGGGGATCGCCAGGCTCTTGATATCGTCAGGAACCACATACGAGCGACCATCGACAAGTGCGTGACTCTGGGCCGCGCGATAGAGGGTCAGGGCCCCTCGGGTACTCACTCCGACGTTCAGATCTTCACCTTGTCGGGTCGCATGGACAATGTCGAGGAGGTAGTCCGCGATCGAGTCATCGACCCGAACCTGGCGAACCGCGTGTTGAAGTTGCACGACCTCATCCCCGGTCAGAACAGGCTTGAGCTGTTCAACCGGCTCGCCGGTCCGGTGGCTGGTCAACACCTTCCGCTCTTCGGATCTAATCGGATAACCCATCTTCAAGCGAAGCATGAACCGGTCGAGCTGGCTCTCGGGGAGGACATAAGTCCCCTCAAATTCATAAGGGTTCTGAGTTGCCAGGACGAGAAACGGGGCGTCCAGGACGAAGGTCTTGCCTTCGATTGAGACTTGCCGGTCACCCATCGCTTCCAGCAAGGCGCTTTGGGTACGGGGTGTGGTCCGATTGATCTCATCGGCCAGAATGATATGAGCAAAGATCGGGCCAGGCTTAAAGACGAACTCGCCGGTTCCCGCGTTGTAGATACTCGAGCCGAGGATGTCGGAAGGGAGCAGGTCGGGGGTAAATTGGATCCGGCGGAAGGAGCAGTCGATACTCGCGGCGATGGCCCGGGCAAGGAGGGTCTTGCCGACACCGGGTACGTCTTCAATCAGAATATGGCCTTCAGCGAGCAGTGCGACTACCGCGAGGCGAATGACTTCCGGCTTTCCGAGCACCACCGTGCCAATGTTATCGAGCAATCGGTTCAGCATCACCATCAATGCGTCGACCGTGGGAGGTGACAACTCAGCAGTCTCGGATGAATTCATGCGAGGTCCTTAGAAGCAAGCCGGATCTGCCAGGCACACTGTCACCTATTCCAGAAATTATAAGAGATTGAGCCCATCTTTCCAACGCTTGGCTCGCCTACGGATCCAATTTCGTCATCGATCTCGGAAAATTGGATCGCCCCCAGAATCTTGGACTGCCAGCCATTGATGGACTCTGTTACCGTTCAATGTAGGGAGAGTCCTTGATGAGAATGCACAACGAGCCGCACATTTTGCTGGTCACCGGCGGACTATCGACCCTCGAAGAACGACAAGAAGTCGTCGCTTTGGTCGATCGGCTCCGGGGATGCCGGCTCGATGTCCAGGTCCTGGGAAGTGGTGGCGGGCCAGGCTGGATCGAGGCAAATGGCCTTGAAAGTCGATGGATGCTCCCATGGGTGATTCGAGGCTTGAACCTGTCCGATGACCAGACCCCGGACCTGCTCCACGTGCTCGACCCCACTCTTGCGGATGCCGGGCTGGCGCTCGCTGAGCGTTGGCATGTGCCCTATTTGCTCTCAGTCACCGACTTCCCAGGCCCTGACGATCGGCTCAGGATCGGGAGTTCTCACTGCTTCGGACTGGTCGTCCCTGCTGAGGAACTTGCGGAGGAGCTGCGATCCTCTTTCGGGGTCCCGGCCCAGCTCCTGAACGTAATCCGACCTGGAATCAGCCTTGGTTCGGCTCCCTCGGAACGAGTTCGGAGACGTGATCAACTCCCGGTTGTGGGGGCTGCCGGTGCGTTGAATTCCGTCTCAGGATTCGCGACCTTCCTGGCCGCTGCGCGTCGGGTCCTCGACGCTGGGGTCGATGCGGAGTTCGTCATCGCAGGGCAGGGTGAGGATGAAGTCGACCTCCGCCGCCGGGCCGATCGGTTGCGGATCGTTGACCGAGTGACGTTCGCTGGGCGTCCGGCGGTCGGGCTGAGATATTGGGACGTTCTGGACCTATTTTGTTTGACCTCGATCGCCCCGACTACCGGTCGAAGCCTGGCCCATGCCTTGGCTCACGGAGTGCCGTCGATTGCCTCTAACGTTCCCGGCCACCGCGAACTCGTGCTGCCGGGATTGACCGGCATTCGGGTTGATCCTGAGGATAGCCAGGCACTGGCTGCCGCGATCCTCGCCTTATTGTCGAACACCGACACGGCCAGGCGGCTTGGTGATGCGGGCCGAGAACTCGTCGCTCGTGACCTCGACCCGACCCGGGAAGCCAATGAACTCGATCGGCTTTATCGGGCCGTACTCGCAAGAGCAGGCCCACAAGGGTTGGCTGGTTCGCCGGTGGCAGCCCCCTCTTGGGCGAGCTTCCGCTCGTAGACCTTAGCCCCACAAAGGAACTCGTAATAGGCCAGGAGTAAGCAGAAGATCAGGCCGGGGCGACCGTCGAGTATGCCGAGCCTAAGGATATAGCTGTAGGTGAACCTCACCAAGGGTCGGCATGGCAGCCGCAGATAGATTTTCTTAAGGTGCCGCTTGACCTGCTTACTAAGCCCGATCGTCTTGGGGACCGGATCGTGGAGAAACCGCTCGAACTGTTCGGATTCCCACGTCGCGTAGCGATCATGCTTTGATACGAACTCGCTGATTGTCGGATAGGCGAAGTGGTCGAGTTCATGGACCAGCCGCTCAACTCGCCCGACTAGCTCGACATGCTCATGGGCTTCATTGTCGCCGGTCCGGGCACCCGGACTCACCGGCATCCGTTCATACCGGCCGAGCTTATGTTTAAAGAGGCGCAAGTTCCAGGCCTCGGCATAGCCACAGTGCTGGATGCGTCGGCCCAAGAAGTAATACTTCATGTTGAGGTAAAAACCGTCCGCCTCATCGGCCTGAGTCCGACGAGCGACCTCCTCGGCGAGTTCAGGCACGACAACCTCATCGGCGTCCACAATAAGGATCCACTCATGTCGGAATGGCAGGGTGTCGAGTGACCAGTTCTTCTTCTTGGGGTAGGTTCCGTTAAAACGAAACTGGACGAGCTCGCGGCCGTGTTCCGCGACAATCGCGGCCGTCTGATCGGTACTCTGGCTATCGACCACAAAGACTTCGTCGGCCCATGCCAGTGCAGGAAGACACCGGGTCAGATTCTGGGCCTCGTTCTTGACAGGGACGATCACACTGATCGGAACTCGCTTCAAAGACATGATGTGGACTCTCCCGGCAAGACGACAGAGTCAGGAGCAGGACCACCGCCAGCGAGCCATCGGTAGACATCCCCAAGCCGTTCAGCCTGGCGATCCCACGTGTAACGGCGTTCGACTAAGGCCCGACCCCGCATCGCCAGTGCCTGTCTCTCGGTATCCGACATCTCAAGGAGCTGTCTAAGACCCAAGGTCACATCGGCCTGGACCGGTTCAACCACGAGCGCTCCCTGGGCATCGGCAAGTTCAGGAAAGTGGCAGGAAGTCGTCACCAAGGCGGGGAGGCGGCAGGCAAGGGCTTCAAGGATCGCCATGCTGAAGCCTTCGCTATAACTGGGAAGGGCGAACGCGTCCGCAGCCCCCCAAACCTGTCTGGCCCGCTCCCCGTAAACATGGCCCACATATGTGACGTGGCTCGTAACCTTACGCTCTTGCGCAATAGCTTGAAATTGGCTCAGTGAGCCATCATCACGACCTGCAAGAACAACATGGAGTCCGGGGTGATCACTTGCCAGGATACCGAGTGCTTCCGCGAGCAGGTTCAGCCCTTTCTTGGCATGCAAACGCCCGAAAAAGAGGACGACAAACTTGCCACGAAGCTCGGGGTAGATCGACTCGAGCTCACTCCGAGGCGGCAGATCTTCCAGAGCGGCGAGATCGACCCCATTTGGGACGAGACAGACCGGAGTTCGCGGGGCAATCGCTCGTAAATGACCGATCTCTGGACGGGAGAGCGCGTGAAGACATGACGCATTGCGGAGGTTCGGCCCCTCCACAAGTGCAGTATAGACGGCCTTCTTGACCGCCTTATGTTTGAGGGCCCAGGGCTCGACCATCCCGTGAGCTGCCATGACGTAGGGAACATGTGCTTGGATGGCTGCTCGACATCCGCGTCGGGTATGCCCTTGCCAGAGGCCATGCATATGAACCACGTCCGCCGAGCGAACGGCTGCTTCCAGGTCCGTTTCTGGCCCTCGCAGAGTCAGCGCAGGACTGATCGGAGTCTCTCCTAACCGTGAAGGTGTGGGAGTCACAATCGTGACTTGTCCCCCCTGCTCGGCCAAGGCTCGGGTCATCCCTAGAATGCTAGGGACCATTCCACCGTCCCGCTCCGGGTCGAGCCCATTGCAGAGGTGAAGCCAGCCTCCTCGCTGTGTCGTCGCTCTGGATCGAATTACGGGATTTCGCTGTTGTAGACTCATTGATGAACTCCCGATGCGGATCGATTCGGCTTCTTGATCGACTCAGCCAACTCCCAGGCGTCAATCAAACCTCGCGCGAACCGATCAGGTCCCCAGTAAGAGACAACCTGCGCGGCTCGTTCACCCATGGCCGCACGCTCGGACTCGTCGAGAGCCGTGACTCGGATGAGGCAGTCTGTCAGTTGGTCGAGGTTGTGGGGATCGAATCGGAACCCGGTTGTGCCGAACGGCTCGGGGACGAGCGTCTCAACACAACCTGCCCGGTCGGAGATGAGGAGTGGAACCCCGCATGTCGCAGCCTCATTCGCAACCAATCCCCAAGGCTCCATCACACTGGGGTGAACAAATGCGGATGCAAAGGCATAAAAAGGAGCGAGCGCGTGATCCTGGAGGAAACCAGGCAAGTGGATCGATGAGGCATATGGAGTCGCATTGATCGACTGTTCCAAATCCGCTTGACACGGGCCTCCGCCGCAGATCACCAGATCCCAGGTTGAGGAGTCACCTGAACGGTCGCGATACTGTGAATAGGCTTCAATTAACGAGTGTAGATTCTTCTCGGTCACGAATCGGCTGACCGCTAAGAAGAAAGGTCTGGATGGGATCGCGAAGCTCTGACGCCCGAGTTCCCGGGCCTGGTCTGCGAGAGCAGTAAAACGCTCGTTATCCACAGCGTTGTAGCCGAGAACGATCCGGCTGGCTGGCATCCCGAGCTTGACGAGGTAGTCGCGATGGCGAGGCCCCCCCACCAAACCGGCTGAATATCTCATGACGCGTTGCCGCTTGATGGCTTCCTTCCACCAAACCCGAGGATGATCGATCTCCTGACTCTCGGAAAGCAGAATCCTCGGTCGGTCTCGACGTTCCGCCCACTTCAAGGCCGCGTGCGACTCGGGCCTTGCATAACCCACGATCGCCACGGCATCAGGTGGATCCGCACTCAGGGCCGAAGTGATGGCTTGGGCACAGTCCCTTGATGACAAGGTCTCTAAGGGGGTGTTCGGAAAGAGTGTGACCCAGTCAAAAGGCTCGTCCTTCCGCTCGGTCATCCAGGGGTATCGCGCCTCGGTTCCCGCCGTTTCATAGGCGATCAGCCTTGTCCCCTGCTCTTCCAACGTTTCGGCCAGGGCTCGCAGGCGGGCGAGGTGATAGGGTCCGAAGTTCGTGAACGAAATGGCCAAGGATCTCATGCGTAGGCTCCCCCCAAGGGAAGGCTCACGGGAGCTCGGCTCCCTTCGCTGGACCGATAAATGAACCAGAGACAGAGCATCGGCGGCAGAACACTATAGCCATAAACATAGTAAAACCAAACGAACGGGTCGTCGTTCACTGTCATCAACCAGGCGTTGAAATAGGTGACCGACCACCATGCCTGAGCCCACGGTGTTGTCGAATAGAGGCGGTAATATTCGTAAGCCGACCTCAAGAGCAGCGCGAGCCCACCAACCACAATCAACGTGGCGAGGGCTCCACCATTAAGTTGGGTAGCCCCGAGAATCCCGATGGCGGGTCCTGTGAAGAACGGGTCGCGTTCGGATTCCGACCCCGCCTGCCAAGCTGCGATCCACTGGGCACGCCCGTGAACCGGTTTCGAGGGCCAGAGTGGGCGAGGGATGAAGGTTGTGAAGACTCGAAGATAAGGCTCCCCGTAGTCATAGTCCGACTTCATCGGCACGGTATCCATCATCAGCAAGAATCCGCCGTACTCCTCAGTCTCGTAACTCTCAGGCTTCTCGCTCGTGAACGAACCGGTCTCATTCCCACCGATGTGAAGGTTGGAGAGGATGTCGGTCGGTTTGAAGTCGCCAACGAACTGGAAAAAACCGCCGACGGTGCGGTCGTAATTTGGGTTGCTCCGCCAGCCGAGCGACAACGTGACGGCCATTGCTCCCACGAAACCAGTCGCCGCTAGGACCACGAAAGATGGCCTCTTCTCTCGCGCGGAGTAATATGCACAAACCAATGCCAGGACTCCGAACAGGGAATGCGAACGTCGTCCGTTGAACATCCAGATCAAGACGTAGAGCGACGCGATCGCGATCCCGCTCCAGGTCAGGATTGGACGAGAGACGCCGTTCGCCCGACCACTGACGATCAGAAGGATGCCTGCCAGTAGCAGCAGGATCGGAAATCGTTCCAGGTAGCCGGGCTCGCCCCCCATCGAGGCATCGGCATTCGTCCAGTTGCGGAACGTCCAGGCACAGAACAATCCCCAGGCGATCAAGATCGGCGCGATCCCGATTGTCATTGGGGTCGACCAGTTCCTAGGCGCACGCGGGGAAAACCGAGCGACCATTCCCCCGATCGGGCTGAGGTAGAGCGCCAGAAACCAGACTAAGGCCCAGAGGGCTCGCGTATTCGCCTCGGTGACGAGTGCATCACCACGCGTACGTAATGCAAACTCGCGATAGAGAATGGCCTGAACGATATAGACATGCGCGAACCCGATGACGAAGAGCCATACGGGCGCGAATGGGTCGAACTTGCCGCGAACCATGTCGAACAAGAATAGACCTATGAGGATCGCAGCCATCGCATAGACGGGCATCTGATCACTCATACGATGGTCCCCGGTGCGGATACGATCGGCAGGCTTGCCTGGGGCGTTCGGTCGTAGGCAAATCGATCCTTGAAGGCCAGGATCGGTCGTTCGATCAACGTCCAAGAGCCAGCCGCCATCGCCAGGCTACCGGCCAGCTTCAGGAGGTCGACAGCGAAGTTCTTCTCGAGCCCTCGCGCGGCCATCGCACCATCCACAATCTCGAAGAGAATATGGTGATAGAGGTAGAGTCCATAGCTAACCTGCCCCAGCCAAACCAGCCAAGAATGCCGGAACACAGCAAGGAAGGGCGAGCCGCTCGACTGCACAACAGCGCCGACGATCCCGACGTAGGCAAGGTTAATCCAGAGCGGTTTGACCGCAGGATCGACCAGGAAGGGAAGGCCTGTCGCTCCCATCCGAGGCAGGCTCAGGAGCACAAACCCGAGGAGACTTAGCCCGAGACATGTGAGGATGCGATAGCCTCTGCCCTCTACTTGGGAATCGATCAACAGACCTGCCAGCAAGCCGCCGAACGCGAACCCATCGCAGCGTGTCAGCAAAAGCCAAGGAGAGATCCCCCCAAGCCGCGAGGCCAGAGCGATCAGGATCATCGAGACCGAGAGCGGGACCAGACCTCGCCGGCCGACCAGAAGCAACAGGGCTGGCCAGAGCAGGTAAAATTGCTCCTCAATCGCGAGTGTCCACGTATGACGGAACGCGTAGATGAAGTGAGGCTCGCGACCTGCCCAGAGCTCGGTCAGCCCTTGGGTGTACGTCAGGTAGTAGGGTAGATCTTCAACCGTGCCGGGGTCCGGGAGCCAGCGACGGAAGGCGAGCAACCCGAACAGCGAGAGGTAATAGATCGGCCAGATCCGCAGTCCACGCCGCATCGAGAAGTTGACTAGGAACCCCGGCGCGTTGAGATTCTTGAGGATGATGGCCGTAATCAGGTATCCGGACAGCACAAAGAAGAGGTCGACCGCCGTGCCGAGCCACGATGCCTGGACGAACCAGAGGTGGAACAAGACGATCGCTACCGAAGCGACCCCGCGAAGGCCGTCAAGCTCAGGGATTCGCTTCATCTGGAGTAGCTCCGCGAGGTCCGACTGACTTCGGAACAGGCCTGAGCGATGGCCGTGTGATAGCGAGGCCAGTCGAATTCCAGGGCTCGCTCACGCGCGGACCTCGCCATCATCGCTCGGAGTTCAGCCGAGCATCCCAACCGTCGCATCGCGTCTGCCAGTCGATCTGGATCGGCAGACGGGACGATCATGCCGTCCTCTCCATCTCGCACGACCGAGCCCGCGTTCGCTGTGACGATCGAAGGCAGACCCGAAGCTAAGGCTTCATACGTCACGACAGCCGACCCTTCAAAGAGCGAAGGAAAGACAAACACATCGGCATTCGCCATGATTTTGGCGACATCCGCGTGTCCGACCCGCCCGAGCAGTTCGACCTCGGACAGAAATGGCTTAAGAGGACCTGGATCGCGAGGAAGTGGGCCCAGGAGTTGCAGCCGCCAGCCAGGCCGGCGGACCATCTTCCAGGCATCGAGCAGGTCCTTGATACCCTTGCGCTGGGTAATGCCACCCGCAAAGAGAAAGATGCATTCTTGTGTATGCAGCTTGTCCGGCAGCGGCTGAAAGCGTTGGGTGTCCGCAGCGTAAGGAACGACCCGGATTCGCTCCCGAGGCGTACCGAGCCGGGCGAGTGTTGCGGCGATGTGCTCAGAAGGGACTAAGATCCGATCGGCCAGTTGCAGTTCTGAGAGCCTTCGGGCGTGCAACCAATCAAGCTCATTACGGTCGAGTCTGCCGTCTCCCAGATAGATCGGCAACCATTCCGGGGCACGGGCGGCCTCTCGCTCGAGGACTTCGCACTCCTCGCGCACATCCCCAGTGACCATACTCAGGACTGTTGGGATCCCAAGCTCTCGACATGCAGGAAGCGTGAGCCGTGACCCCACATCACTAAAGGTGAAACAGACCTCGGGGTCATGGTTCTTGACGACGTTGGCAAGCTGTCGATCAAACCGCTCGGTCCGGCGTCGAGCCAGATAGCGGCGGGCTCCCGGCCAACACGTCGTGAGCTTCGACTCTGCCACCAGCGAAAGATCGACGCTCGGTCGGG
Source organism: Isosphaeraceae bacterium (assembly GCA_025356475.1). Taxonomy (GTDB): domain Bacteria; phylum Planctomycetota; class Planctomycetia; order Isosphaerales; family Isosphaeraceae; genus JANXSX01. The sequence goes on from JANXSX010000048.1 coordinate 27,175, forward strand.
ACAGTACACGTGCGGTGGGGATCTGCGGATGACGTCTCCGCGTCAAGAATCGCTGGTAGGCCGCAGTCGTGCTCGGAGCGCACCTGTCGATAAGTCGGGAGAGCGCTCCCGGTCCCTTGTCGTAGAAGCTGGTCAAGAACCGATCAAGCTGACCGGTATGGGCTAGCCCAACCACAGCCTGATAGGCGGGAGGTCGAGCGTCTGGACACGCGACCAGAACGGACGGGAGATTCCGCTCCGGGCGAGAGGGAGTTCGGGTGGTCGTAAGCGTGGTGGCTGGCACGCGATCGTCCTTGATCGAGGTGTTATCTCATGAAGCAAGTCGGATTCTGCGGTCTCAGACCGACGCCAGGGCAGGCTCGGCCCCAGCGATCTCTTGGATCACATGTCCCTGCAAGTCCGCAGGGATATCAATCCCGAAAAGACTCAGCACGGTCGGGGTAACATCCATCAGTTGGAGCCCTTCGATCGGTCCGGCATGCGAGATGCCCGGCCCGGCGGCGACCAGGAGGCCTTGCTCCGCGTGGTTCGCATCATCGGGACCAGTGTCGTTCTCGAACGTATGGATTTCCCCGGTCCCGATCGTCCCGACGGATCGCCACCGGAGATTGCCGAAGTAGACGAACAGGTCGGGAGGAGCTGCGCCCCGAACTTCGCCCGCGTAAAGTTGCTCGGGCCGTAAGACCCTGGTGTTGATGGGCTTGCCATGATGATCGCCGAGTGCTTCGAGCTCCGAGATCAGCTTGTCGCGGACGGCTTCGTACTCGCTGGCAGGGACCAACCCCTGGGACTCACGACCTTCGACATTGATGAAAAGCCGACCGTAGTAGCCACCTGAACCCCATGCTGTGGTTTTGGCCCAGTCGATTTTTAACGTTTCCAGGCGTGAGGGAGTCTTAGGATACTCATGCAAGACCAGGTAGCCTTGTTGAATCAGCCATTCGTTGAGCGCGATTCCCCCGTCCATGCATTGGGCACCGTGGTCGGAGACGATCAGAATGGTGGCATCAGCCGGAATCACTTCCAGAAGATCACCAATTCGTTCGTCAACCTCGGCGTAGTAGTCCTCGATCACCGTCTCGTAGGGATTTCCCGGCTCGTAGCGATGGTGCTCGGGATCCATGTATTGCCAGAACGCGTGGTGGACGCGGTCCGTTCCCATCTCGACCATCATGAAGAAGTCCCACGGCTTCGTGGTCATCAAGTGTTTGGCCAGTGCGAACCGCTTACGCGTCATCCGAACCAACGCGTCGCGAATCGCCCCCTTGTCGGGGGTACGGAAGTCACTGACATCGAACTCGTAGGGATGAACGTCCGGGAGTTGAGCGATCTCGGCCTTGAGCTCGGGTGGATATGTATAGTTCGACTCAATCGACGGCGTGAGGAAATCGGTAATCATCCAGCCGTTCACCGGTCGCGGCGGATAGGTCTGTGGGACCCCGAGTAAGACGACTCTCTTACCGGCTCGACCGAGGTAGTCCCAGAGTAGAGGCTCTTTGACTGCGAGTGAGGTCGCTGTCGTCATCTTCTCGTAGGAATGGTCCGCCCTGTTTCGAAAGCCGTAATATCCGAGTGTACCTGGATCCTTGCTCGACATCATCGACATCCAGGCGGGGACGGTGATGGGTGGGTCGCAACTCTTGAGCTTGCCCCAAACGCCTCGTTCTTTGAGTTTTGTGAAGTTGGGCATGCGCGCGGCGTAGCGATCGAACGCCAGGCTCGGCTCACAGCAGTCGAGCCCGATGATTACGACCTTCGCGGTCGCCCGGTCCTGATCCTTGGACATGTCCCACTCCTCAGGTTGCAACTCAATAATGGTTGAGGTCGTTCGAATCTCCGGAGGGCTAGTTCCTCCGGAGATCGGTCGATCGAACGACGTCAGGCAGTTTGATATCCGAGGGCGTACTTCTCGCGCCGGGCGAGTTCCAGGTCGTGCTCGACCATCATCTTTACGAGTGTTGGGAAGTCGATTTCAGGCTCCCAGGCGAGTTCCTCGCGTGCCTTGGACGCGTCACCTAGGAGAACATCAACCTCTGCGGGACGCATGTAGCGTGGGTCGAACTCGACGAAGTCGTTGTAGTCGAGGTCGAGCATCCCGAAGGTCATTTCAAGGAACTCACGAACCGAGTGGGTCTCGCCTGTTGCGACGACATAATCGTCGGGCTTGTCCTGCTGCATCATCAACCACATCGCTCGAACGTAATCGCCTGCAAAACCCCAGTCACGCTTGGCGTCGAGGTTCCCCATCACAAGTTTGCGTTGGAGACCCTCCTTAATTCGGGTCGCCCCGAGCGTGATTTTGCGGGTCACAAAAGACTCGCCACGTCGAGGACTCTCATGGTTGAAGAGGACCCCGGAGCATGCGAACAAGTTATAAGACTCGCGATAGTTGATCGTTTGCCAGTGGCCGTAAAGCTTGGCGCAGGCGTAGGGACTGCGAGGATGGAACGGCGTTCCAGGCCCTTGTGGGGGCGGGGCCGAGCCGTACATCTCAGAGCTTGACGCTTGATAAAACTTGACCGGCTTCGAGCGGTTCAGGACGCGAACGGCTTCAAGCAGTCTGAGAGTCCCGAGCCCGACGACATCGGCGGTGTAAAGCGGCTGATCGAACGAGACGCGGACGTGACTCTGTGCCCCAAGGTTATAGACCTCGTCCGGGCGGATCGATTCCATCAAAGCCGACATATTGGCGGCGTCGGCAAGATCGGCGTAGTGGAGGTGGAAGCGTCCTGCGTTGCCATCCGTATGGAATAAGTGATCGATCCTCTGCCTGTTCAGGGAACTCGACCGACGCACAAGTCCGTGGACTTCGTAATCGGGACGAGCGAGCAGGAACTCGGCGAGGTAGGAGCCATCCTGGCCGGTGATGCCCGTGAGCAGCGCTTTCTTCATGGTGTAATCCTGAGTAATGACGGTCACTAACACCCCATCCTTGGGGACCCCAGACCACCGATGGTCAGGGGATGAAATACTCGGCTCGAGTCGAAGGCAAGACCTGGTCCAAGGCGTCAAGAAGCAGAGGAGCGAACGAGCGAAGCGACTCGCTTTCAGGGTCGGTCTCACCCGGTGAGAAGATCTCCACCGTCATTCCCGAGCCCCGCGTTGTCCGTCCGTGACTGCTCCGACTGGTGATCGGCAAGCCTCGAACGAACTGTTCCAAAGAGCCTTCACCGAAAATGTAGTACCAAAATCCGATACTCTGGGAAACCTCACCTTGCGCATACACTAAACGAGTCAAGTGTAAAGGAGCCCTGGAAGGCTGCGGGACCTCAAAGACTTTGGACTGCGATTCAGTCTTGATCCAACCTCCCGAGGGAAGGCAAATTTCGGGAGAATGTCTCAAGTTGAGGCCATTTTTCGAGTAGTTGATCCAGAGCATCAGCTTCCAGCCGGGGTGAGCCTGATTCTCATAGCTGCGGTTCAGCCAATCGTCGGCCTGAGACTCGCTGAGAATATGAGGATCGACCGGAACATCCTCACCAACCCAGTCTCCCAGCGAGAGGGGGACTGTTGCAAGTCGAGTTTGGAGTTCAGGGCGCTCGGTTGGTGAGGTCCTTTCAAGGACCTCCTGACCTGCGACTCCTGTTGCGAGAACTCCGAGGCATAAGACGAGACGGTGGGTTGCCTTGATCATGATCCGCTCCCCGCTGAGAGCGGACTTGGTTCAGTCAGCGAGGCGATTTGGTCGAGTGTTGCGCTCAGAGCATAGAGCATCGCCAGCCCCAATCCCATCATGAACAACCCTTCGACCGTGTGGTAGGTCCCTTCGGCAAGCTTAGGATCAAGGTAGTACATGATGCACCCCGTCGATGTCACCCGAATCACGTTGGCCGCCATCGCGATCGGGATCGAAGAGAGAACGAGAATCGAACGATGCCAGACTGGACGTTGGCTCATATAGACGACCGCCGTTGTCAAAGCCAGGAAGCCAGTGAGCTGACGCATTCCGCTACAAGCTTCAGCCACGAACATCTGGATGTCACCCGGGAGAGTGATCAGGTTGCCATTGCACAGGACCGGCACCCCAAGAGTTCCCAGTAATCGCGAGGCGAATCGACTGACGAGCAGTTGAAGCGGCGAGGCGACCATCGAATAGAGGGCCAGCGGCAGGGGGACCATGAAGATCAAGAAGCCGATTGCAAAGCTGAACCGATAGGTTGCCGAAACGCCGAGCAACAACGTACAAACGGCGGCAAGAGCAATAATGAAGCAAAGGTCGGCCACGAACGGGACTGGGACGATCACGGTCGCCAAGTTCACGATTACCGCGAAAATCAGCATCGTGAGCCCAAGGGCCGTGGCAGGTCGATCGGCGATCGGGCCACGCCGGTAAGCCTCACGAGCAAAGTAGGCGCTGATCAGGGGAACCAAGAAGCCATGCGAATAGTTCTCGTCGGTGGTCCAGGCCCAGACAAAGTGAGTCAAGCTGGCGCGGAAGCTAATCCCGAGCAGAAGTAGGCAGCAAATGCCCCCCAGCCGAGGAATCGCGATAGTCGGTGCGATAGGGAGTGACGTCCCTAGCGCGGAATCACCTCTGGGCGGGATCCGCCTCGAAGTCGGTGCAAGGGGTGCGGTTGACATGCTGCGGGTCCTTCCGAACTCGGGGAGACGTGGATTCCTTCAGACTCCCAGGGGGTCCGTTAATGCGATTCCCTTGGCGTCGTGTAAGCGGTTTGTCGCTCAACCACAGGACGCCCATCAAGCTCTTGGAAATCGACAGCACGACGCGTAATCTCGTCGTGTGGGTTATTGGATTTCGCCGCTTCGAGTGCGTCGCGGCGACTCTTGCGGTCTTCGAGGCGGCGATCAATCTCGGCGATATTCATCCACCAAGATCTCTTGATCGCCGCGTCGGTCATTAGTTCAATGGCCGCTCGATATGACGATCTGGCCTCGGTATAGTTGCGTTGGAGGGCTAACGCCTCCGCGTGAACTGCGTCATCCATGGATGAAGCGGGTACGGCCTCACGGCTCGGCTCCAGTGCATCGGTAAGCGCCTTAGACTCTTCGAGATCTTTTCGATCACCTAGCACTCGAGCTAGGGCGAGTTTGGCGACGGCGACATCCGGCACAGCCGTCACCCACTGCTCGATCGTCCAACCGGGCCGGTCTGCCATGTCGCGAATGACCGGCGTGATCAGACTCTCATACGGGAGCTGGTAGCGCCGGACTTGGTCGTCGTCGAGAAAATTGGGGGGCGGAAGTCGGTCGAGTGAACAACGTGTGGCCAGGTCGAGCGCGGCTCGATAAGCAGCAAGCGACGCCTCGATTTTACCGGCCTCCGCAAGTCGTCGACCGGTCCAGGCTAGGCTAATCACATCCCGACTCAAGCCTGTTGAGGTCTGCAACGACGATTGCTCACCATTGTCTGCGGCGAGCTTCGCTTCGGTGAAACGACTTGCCGCATGGACTGGGGTAATCGATCGAGCGGCTTGGAGCCAAGGCCGTGCTTGGGTTGGATCCTCGGTAGCCCGTTCAATTGCCACCGCCCGGATGTGGGTGTTGGCCGCACTGGTTCGCCACCAGACACTCGCAGACAACTCCAGGGCGGCGGTATCGAGCGCCGACTTGGGCACGTTTGCGAGCAACTGATCGTAGGTTTTGCCAGCAGAGAGATCGTCGATTGCCCACTGCAACGTCAGGAAGAGGCCAAGTGTCGTAATTCCGACTGTGGCCAGGATCACAAATGGGGCCACCATCCATCGGGGCAACTTCCACTGGGAGGGTTCCACCTCGACCGTGAGTTCCACCTCCGACTTGATCGACCGAGCCTTAGGAGACGTGATGGACGAGGCTTCCCTCGGGAGGATCGAACGGCTGCTCGGCCATTCCCCTTGCGAGCGAGGTCGGGGTGCCCCCGTGGGCCTTTCCAATTGATGCGGGTCGCTTCGACGAGCCTCGGCTGTCGTTCGATAGTTCCAGACGGGTTCACTTACCCCGGTCGGCGGCCCTTTGACAAAGTCAGGGAGCGGCGGATCCGGCATGGATCGGGCTTGAACCGGGATCTGGACTTCGATCAAGTCCCTCGCAAGGACTTGCGGAGACTCGATCGTCGCAATTGTCGGTTCCAACTCCGTCACAGGCAAGAGTATGTCATCTTCTATCTCGACGAGCGACTGCGGCGCGTCCAGGGAGATCGGTTCCGACGTCTCTGCAACCTCAACGACGGGAATGGCCGGAGCCTGCTCAGGGAGTGTCTCGACCACTTCAACATCAATGAGAGTCGTGACGATCTCAGCGAGTTCTGAGTCGAAGGAGTCACGATCGAGAGTCCGGAAGAATTCGTCAGGAACGAATGCAAAGGCCGCACCGAGAGTTCGACCAGTCGCCGGCAACTGAGCAGACTTATTAGGAGCGGGCGAGGGCCTTGATGACACCCGAGCAATCGCAGTGGGGACTGCCGATAGGTTCGATGTTGTGGGAGCCTTCGGCGTGCTCGCCTCGGCTTTTACCCGCTCACCGACTGCACGCCAGCGAGCCTCCCAACGCCGTTCTTCCAGGCGGGCCTTGGCCCAGCGAGAGCGGGGGTCGTCGCGTTCCGGCTCGGCGGGGGCAGGAGTCCGGGCATCCCACTCGCCACTTTGCGTCACGACTGGCAATAAGGTCAGTCGGAACGACCCGACCGAGAATTCCGCCCCCGAATCGAGGGGACGCTGGCTCGATAGGATCGAACCTTCGAGCCAGACGTAGTTCTTGGGGCCGACCGGGTGCAAGTGCCAGTGAGGCCCTCGGCGTCGGAGCAGGCATTGGACCGGTGCCAGTTCCGGTGATGCGAGTCGCACCTCGCACTGGGGCCCCCGACCGATTCGCACGGAGAGGCCATGGAGTTCAACAACTCGGGTTGGTTCCGAGTCGGTCGATCCGCGAATCTGGAGAAGCGTCGTCTCAGGCATCGCAGGTGGGCCTCCTCCATGAGTCGCGCCACGTTCGCACATCAGGTGCAGAAATCAAGAATGCTCAACGAACAGGTCGGTTCCACCGGCCAGCCACCGATTATACGTTCCGCCCAGAGCACTCGCGGATAAGGCAAGTGACGGCAGTTCCATTGTCCACTGCAATGTAGAAAGTACACCAAACCCGACCGCTGCGCCTAGCATGCCGAATGCGAGTGACCGATCCGCTCTGCCAACCCGTTGGATTGAGCCCGGAAGTCGCCACAATCCCCAGCAAATCGCAATCAGGAGTAGCCCCATCCCCGCGACACCGCTTTCCGCACACCACTGTAAGACGCTGCTCGACGAGGTCGACCACGACGCATCCTGACGCTTGTAGAACGGCTCGATCGCAGAGAAGCCGCCCAAGCCAACGCCTGTGAGCGGATAATCGCGGATGACCCGAGCGGTGACACCCCATGAGGCCTGAAGGTCCGAGAACGAACCCGATTCCGTCAGTGTCTTCATACCGGGCTCGATCCAGCTCGATCGACCGATTGCTACCCCGAGGCAAAGTGAGGCGACTGCGAACGTCGTCAACACGAGACCCGACCAGCGCAGACCTCGCGTTCCCATAGCAGGTAAGCCCGCGATCGCGAGACTCGCCGCGAAGGGAATTACGAGCCAGCGGCCTGCAAAGACTCCCGTGAGAATCCCTGCCACCAAGAGTAGGGCCAACAAGACCACGAACAGTCCCCCATGACCCCGCACACTTAGACGAGATGAGAGCGTCTCGCGACTTCCCCTCGGGGCCAAAATCTGGAGTGATAATGCCAGGGAGAGAGGCAATCCCAACGCGGCAAGACCGAGGAATGCTCCAGATCCGCCGAGGGTTGTCCCAATCAAGAAGACTCGGTCTGGCCTGGGCAAAGCCCAACTCGACCCGATTTCCCCTGGTGATGCGATGGCCCGGAGCACACTCGCCCCGGGCGCATTTAGGAGATCGGCCTGGGTCGGGTCCCAGAGGTGACCGCCCCCCGGTTGGATGAAACCATAAAGCCCATTCGCCCCGGTCGTCAGTTGAATCACCGCCAGCACAGAGTTGATCCCCAGCGCGGCGAGCAAGATCCCCCACACAAGGTAGAGTCTGCTCTGTCTGTCTGTGTAGTGGGAGACACCCCAGAAGACACCGATGCAGAGGGTTGCACCAAACGTCCATCTCAACGTTGCGGACCGATCGATAGAGGATGGCGACCGAGTCGAAGCTCCTGCGATCGGCTCGCGCTGGGGGTCGTCAATTGAAGCGGGGGTCGGCAAGATCCCTGTCGAATAGACCTCCGCCGCTTTCGGGGAAATCCGAGCGGCGATCGAGGCAGGCAGCGGCACAATCTGGACAATGGCAAGTAGGACCGCAAGCATCCCTAACCCTGTTAAAGGGCTTTTAAGGATTTGCCAGGTGCCCACAAGCATCATGCGACCGGATAAGCCGAGTACCCACAAGGCCGCGAGACTACCAATCAACGGCTTGGCCCAGGGAACCCGGCCCCCGAAGGCCAGGGTTGTGCCTAGAACCATCGCGATCAGGATGAGTGCGAGCAAGTTGTCGAGCAGCCCCAAGTATCGCTGACGACCGTTCACGGATGTCTCCTCAATGTCACCTAGGTGAAGATGCGTCCCAGTGGTGAGGGGCAATCATGAGTTTGCATTGGCCAGAGCAGACACATCAGCTCGTCTTGAACCTAGTCTCGCAACTGAGCTTGATCCGCTGATCTCGGGGCCATAGCTCGACCAGTTCTGGAGGTCGTCTGCAAGCCCGTTAAAGACAACCCCAGCGATCGGTACACGGGACTGTTCGAGCATCGCCTTCGCTCGTTTGAGGGGCTGGAGTTCCATCGCGCCTGCCCGAACAACCAACAGCGCTCCATCGACCATCTGGCCGAGCATCCGGCAATCGGCGAGTCCAAGAATCGCAGGCCCATCGAGGATGACCCGGTCGTAGTGGCTCTCGGCCAGCGAGGCAAGTAGCTGACGCATCTCACGCGTCCCGAGAATCTCGATCGGGATCTTGGTCGTGTCACCCGTGGGCAAGAAGTCAAGGTTTCCGATGTCTGTCCGGATCACAGCGCGTGACCAGGGCAGGTCATCTTTGAGGACATCGACCAGGCCGAGTCCAAGCCCGTCCTCATCAGGAAAGACAGGGTCAAGGCTGGGCCGCCTCAGGTCGACATCGACGAGCAGAGTCCGTTCGCCCGACCGAGCACATGTGGCCGCCAAGTTGAGCGCTGTCGTGCTCTTACCTTCACCCGCCTTGGCGCTGGTGACCAGGAGCGTGACAAGCGGGCCATTTGGACCCTGAAGGCCGACCAGGCTAGCTCGCAAGTTGCGGTAAGCGTCGGCCTCAACCGAACCTGGGGCCCCGGCAGTCCAAAGGTGGCCACCTCGTTGGATTTCCGAGGTTCGGCGGATTCGAGGGATGACGCCAAAAAGAGGGAGGCTCAAGCCAACTGTAAGTTGCTCAGGAACCTTGACCGACTGGTCCATATGCTCAAACATGCAGACGAGTGCTATCCCGGAAATCAGGCCAAAGACGATACTGAAGGCAATGTAAAGTGGACGGTTGGGCTTGATCGGTTGGACTGGAGGGTGAATGACGTCCGGGATGTGAATGAAGTCTCTCGGAGTGCGAGAGAGCCACTCGAAGCTGGAAAGCTTTTTCTCAGCCTCGACGAGACTTTGGCGGATGTCGGTTCGCTCTTCGAGCATGCCGAGAAACTTCTGATGATTCGGAGCTGCGGACTGATACAAGTTGAGCAGTTCTTTCTGACTCTCTTCCAGGGACTGGATCTCTTGCTGTGCAGACTGGACGAAGAAGTCGAAAGGATCACCAGTTGCCAGTTCGGGCCTCCTCCGGAGTGTAGCGATCTGCTTAAGGATCGCATTCGCTTGCGCATCGGCCGCTCGAGTGGCAGGGTCGATCGGCATGAGACCCGGTCGCATGACTCGAACCTGTTGGTCACGCCTCATGTCGAGTTGTCGAAGGCGTTCTTCGAGCTCGGCGATTTTGGACTCCGCCCGGGCATCCCCCGAGCTACCGAGCCCTCGCTGGCTGGGGAAGATCTGGGCCGCGCGTGCCTCGCGTTGGAGGTTATCGAACTGGACCCGCTTCTGCATCAGAACCATGTTCGAGGTTTCGAAGCGACCTTCAAGTAAGCTGCGGCCCCCTGGGCCGATGGTCGTCGAACCGATCAGAGCAAGTTGAATCCGGGTGTCCAAATCCGCTAGCTTCGCGACTGTTACTTTGTGACTCTCTTCGGCAACGGACTTGGCGTCCTGAATCTTGCGATCATGTTCACGTATCGCCTGCCGCTGAAAGACGATAAGCCAGGTATGGAGGGTCTTGGCCACCCGTGCTGGGTCAGGACCATCCATGGTGATCTCAACTCGATTACTGCCGGGAAAATGCTTGGTCCCGACCGAGTTCGCGAGCTCCTGGGCTGGGTCGCCACCCGGGGGATATACGATCCCAGGTTCGGCCAAAACCGCGTTGGCAAGCTCAGCGGACCGGAGGATGCCGATTTCGTTCGGCAAGTACTTGACCTTCTCCTCGCCATCTTGGGGATGGTAATCCGTGGCGATCAGCCCGGCGACGATCGGATCTTGCGAGGGGGGCTCGATCGTAAGAGTGCCTCGCGCCTGATAGACCGGGGCCATTCTCAGAATGAGGATCGTTCCGATGACGCCGACCGGGACAGCGACAATCAGAACCAGCCAAATCCGCTGCCTGACGGCACGGATATAGTCGGAAGCGGACTTAGGGGGATAGGTGTCAGCCAAGTGCCCTGGAGCAAGCGGAGTATGACGAACCCCAGTCAGATGATGCTTGGCATCATCCTGCCCAAAATTTGGTTGAGCGGGGTACGGAAGGATTCGATCCATGAATCTCGTCTCCTTCACTCATCATGAGTGAATGATCGCGCGGGTGCATCTAAGTTTGTATCGCAAGTCGTGCTGAGACTTCCTGATCAGTACTCGATTTCGAGCCAAAGTTCAAGAGTCAACCCGTTTCTCCCCGGAACCGAGACATGAGCCGGCTGAACACGTGCGACTCGCGAGAGACGCCCAAGGCCGAGATCTTTGTCGTTCGCCCCGATTCGATTTGATCTTCAAGATAAGGAAAAGCCTTGGGTTTCGAGGGCTCAAGGATCAGTTTTGTCGTCTCAACGACCGGCAAGGAAACTGGCTTATCGAGCAGTCGTTCGATCCGCTCAGCAGTCGCAAGCGAGAGACGTTGGAGAAAACGAAACGCGATGTCCGCAGGCACCTGCGAATTTGCAAGTTGGTGGAGCGAGACAGTGAGCAATAAGTCTTGCCCACTTGAGAGTCGGAAAGTCGCCGTTGGCCCCGCCAATGGTGCGGAGATCACGGCCTCCAACTCGGGCTTGGGGTTATAGATGAACACCGTCTTGCCATCTCGAGCACAATGCATGCTCAGCGTGTCGCAACCAAACTGAGTTGTCGTCCCCTCAACAATCCGAGCAATGCTCTCTACGGTCGGGCAGAGTTCGATCCGCTGAATTGCTTCCCACGTCACCTTGGCCGCTTGCCGTTCTTGACGACCACGGATCAAACGAGCGCGGAAGTCTGCCCGGAGGGTCTTCAACTCATCGCGACGACTGGTCAATACCAGCAGGAAGGCCAGGCATCCTGTAATGCACAGGACCGCCGCGACAAATTCGTTCTTGAAGTAGACCCCGAGAAATACGACCCCACACAAGAACCCCGTCAAGCAGTAGAGCGCGACTGCCGCCAGACGTGGGTCGAGCCCCATGCCGATCAGTAAGTGATGGATATGGCGGCGGTCGGCTGTGGTCAAGGGAAGGTTTCGGACCCAACGGCGAAAGATCGCCATAGCTGTGTCCGAGATCGGCAGACCCATCGCCAGGATCGGGAACAAGATCGAGATCGTCGAATGGCCCTTGAGCGACCCACGCACTCCGATCACACCAATCAGTAGCCCAATCAAGAGGCTTCCGCTGTCACCGAGAAAAATGCAGGCAGGATGCCAGTTATACAGCCAGAATCCGGCCAAACTCCCAGCGAGCGCGGCCGCGAAAATGCCGACTTCCAGGTTGGAGTTGTGGATCGCGACCAGTGCAAGCGTACCACTCACCAGGAATCCGACTCCAGATGCCAGGCCGTCCATTCCATCGATCAGATTCCAGATATTCATGCACGCCAGGAACCAGAACATCGTTACAAAAAGGCTGAGAGGCGCGAGGACGAACGATGCACCGGCAGGGCCGACGACAAAGCTCGGCCAAGTCAAATTCACTTCAAGCGAAAGGAGGTCAAAAAAGTCGATGTGTACTCCACCGATGTAAAGCACGACGACTGCGGAGGCTTGGCCAAGCAATTTCAGCCGAGCCCCCATGCCTCGCGTATCATCCCAAGCTCCGGTTGTTAGGACGATGCCAACCGCGATACAGATCGATGTCAACGTGTAAGACCACCCAGGGACAATCGTCCAAGGCTGCAGGTAGCCAGCCCAAGCTACGACTAAAATCCCTGCGATAATGCCAAAGGCCAAACTCAGCCCACCTAGGCGAGGTACTGCTCCCTTGTGGATCCGCCGAAACTGATCCGGCTTGTCGATCGCCCCTAGCCAAATCGCAAGTCGAGACACATATGGTGTCGCAACCACGCAGGCCATGAACGAAATCGCAAAAATTCGTAGGAATGCATCGGAGAAGATCATAGGAAAGAGCTATCCTGATTAACCCATTCACGCATCGCGTCCAAAACCAACTGAGCCGCGCGAAAGAAGTCAAATCGTGGTGGAATCTCCAGCCAATCACTCGCCACAGATTTCTTAGAGCCTATTCAGGACGATTCACAGCTCAACAAACAAAGAACAACAAACTGTGATTCGTCGCTAGCTAGAGTCAGATTACTTCAAAGCAGTATGGGCTCTCTTTCCGCCTTGGTCAAGTCGGAATCGTGTCATGTTGCATGAAATCTTCCATCTGACCAGGGAACGCAAACTCGACGTATGTTGCAATAAATGAACTGGTTACGACGAGCGATTTCAGACCAACTTTTACGTGAGTGGTATCTCTTACTCCGGTCAAAGCGAACATAAACATCAATCAGCAGGCATTGAATTCAATGTCGTAATCGTATCAAATTGCCCGACAGGAAATCTCGGTGCAAAGTTGCGAATCGCTCCGGACTTCAATTTGATGAGGCTGGTGGCCTTCCTGATTCCAAGGCGGAGATGGCTGGGTGATAAAGAGGGGTTACTTGCTTGCAAACGGTACGCCAAAGGAAACATCATGAGCCTTGTCGTTGGGACAGCGGGGCATATCGACCATGGAAAGACGGCACTCGTTCGTGCTTTAACTGGGGTGGATACGGATCGCCTTGAGGAGGAGAAACGACGCGGTATCACGATCGACCTCGGTTTCGCTGCCTTAAATCTGGGCGAGCTTGAGCTTTCTTTGGTCGATGTGCCTGGGCACGAGCGGTTCGTCAGGAACATGCTCGCTGGCGCAACCGGTATCGATGCCTTTCTCCTTGTCGTTGCGGCGGACGATTCAGTCATGCCCCAGACTCGGGAGCACCTCGAAATCCTCCGTTTCCTCCAGGTTCGCTCAGGAATCGTTGCTCTTACGAAGTCAGATCTCGTCGATGACGGATGGCTCGACCTCGTTGAGGAGGATATCCGGACTCTACTCGCTGGGACCCCCTTCCATGATGCGCCCATCGTCAGGACCTCAGTGCTCACGGGGCTAGGAATCGATCACCTCAAAGCCGGGCTCAGCGCACTGATCCCTAAGTCGCAGTCAGTGGCGGACACTGGCGTATTTCGAATGGCGATCGATCGCTCCTTCACAATCGCCGGACATGGAACTGTGGTCACTGGAACCATTGCCGGAGGGCGAGTCGAGGTTGGAGACCTGCTGGAACTCATGCCAGAGGGCCGGCCGGTACGGGTTCGATCGATCCACCGACATGACCAACTCGTTGACAGCTTGGGGCGAGGGAACCGCGCCGCGATCAACTTAGTAGGCGTCCATCACGCGGATGTGACTCGCGGGCATGAGATTGCGACACCGGGCTACCTCCAACCAACTCAAATTCTGACCGTGGAGTTGCATGCGGCCCGCGATGCCTCGCGCCCACTCAAGCATCGCAGCCGATATCGGCTTCATTTGGGAACTCAAGAGGTCACTGCCGTCTTGTCGCTCCTCGAGGGTGTCGCGCCGGGGACCGATATCCCTTCTTACGGCCAACTTCGGTTGGCTCGTCCGGTGGTGGCGGTCTTCGGCCAGCCGTTCGTGCTCCGCGAGGAAAGCCCGCAAACGACTGTGGCCGGCGGTCGTGTTCTCGACCCTGTCGCTCCAGGTCTCCGGCGGAAGCAGCTCAATGCGATCCGTGATGTCCGAACCATGGCGAAGGCGGATCCAGAGGCTCGGATCTGTTTCGCACTTAGCCAGGCCGGCCTGAACCCCAGGTCCAGCCTGCGCCTCGTTGGGGCGACCGGACTGAGTCAACAAGAGCTCGAAACGCGAACGATTCGCATGCGGGCGACTGGGGGACTCGTCCAACTTCCAGCGGGTGGACATCGGACGGTCTTGATGCCGTCGGAATTTGTCAGCGCACTCGAACAACGCGTCATCAAGTCGCTTACGCGGCTCCACGAAGCGACACCCCGCCACTCTTCCCTGCCGATCACGCACCTGTTCGCTGCCATGAGCGACCTTCCCGATCGAGCGATCCTGAACGCAATCCTTGATCGGATGACCGAATCGCGGATGATCATAAAGGATCAAGGTTCGATCGCCCTCGCGGGTCATGAGCCGAGACTGACCCAGGCCGAGCGACGGCTCAGGACGGAGATCGCGGAATCGTTCCACCACGCCGGCCTGGCACCTCCTGAGATGGCAAGCTTCGTGGGAACCGGGGTGAATCGATCCAAACAGACGGTTCAAGACCTGTTCTCACTCCTCTGCGAAGAGCGTAGGCTCCTGAAACTTGACGCGAATCTCTATCTCGACGGAGATGCCGAGCGGGCCATGCTCTCGACCGTCTCCGAATACTTTCACAATCACGAGGCGATGACAATGGCCGACTTGCGTGACTTGCTGGCGACAACTCGAAAGTACGCGGTTCCCTTCGGCGAGTACCTCGACAGGGTTGGACTCACCGTTCGTGACGGCGATCAGAGGCGGCGGAACTCCTCCTACATCATGCCCGCAGAATGAGTTCCCCATGGCAAGTCTCGATCGCTCTAAGAACGACATCCTCCGTGAGATCCCTTCAGTAAAGGCGATCCTCGAACACCCCGACCTTCTTAAGACTCGCGACGAGTTTGGGCCTGTCCGGCTCACCCGGATCGTCCGAGATGTTCTGGGTGAGGTGCGTGCCGAGGTGTTGGCAGGACGGGTCCTCGAGACCAGTCAAGCCGGACTCGTTACAAGGGTTAGTGACCGCATCGAACAACCAAGATCGGGCTTGCGAGAAGTGATTAACGCGACCGGGATTCTGCTTCATACGGGGCTCGGTCGGGCACCGCTCGCTGAGGATGCCGTCATGGCCGCCAGCCGCGTGAGCCACGGATATTGCAACCTAGAACTTGATCTCGAATCGGGCCAGCGAGGTCGTCGTACAACGCACGTCGAGTCCTTACTGAAGGAGTTGACCGGGGCGGCCGCTGCGACCGTCGTCAACAACAATGCTGCGGCGACGGTTCTCGCACTTCGTGCTCTGGCGGCAGGTGGCGAAGTTCTCGTCTCACGCGGTGAACTGGTCGAGATCGGCGGGAGTTACCGGCTCCCAGAGATTTTCGAAGTCTCGGGAGCGAGGCTTAGGGAAGTGGGAACGACCAACAAGACACGGATCAGCGACTTCGAGCGTGCAATCCGTGCTGAGACCAAGGCAATACTACGTGTGCATGCAAGCAATTACCGGATCATTGGCTTTACCGAGGCCGCTTCGCTCGACGAACTTTCTGGGCTGGCAAAACAACGAGGCCTATTCCTGATCGACGACATCGGCAGTGGTTCTCTCTGTGCGGGACAATTGCCCACGAGTATTGATGATCCCACGGCATCAGCTGCAGTACAAGCCGGGGCGGACCTTGTGCTCTTTTCGGGAGATAAACTGCTCGGAGGGCCTCAATGCGGGATCGCTGTTGGAACCGAATCGGCAGTTCGCCGGCTCGAATCAGATCCACTCATGCGTGCATTCCGGGTCGACAAATTAATCTTGGCGGCTCTTGAGACCACGCTCCGCCTGATTTTGGATGGATTAGGAAATCAAAAAGTGCCATTGTGGGCGATGTTAAACACGTCCGTTGACCGACTCCAGTCCCGTGCGGAAACCTTGGCGAATCAATTGAGAATGGACTACGGCTTGTGCGCCGACGCGATCGCTTCTGAGGCCTATCTCGGAGGAGGAAGTATGCCGGGGCAAGCCATTAGCTCCTTTGCTGTGCGCATTTCTCCCCCCTTTCCGGAAAACGTGTCGGAAGAGGCATGGGCCAGGAGTTTGCGACTGTCCCACCCGGCGATCGTGGCCAGGATCCAGCGAGGATCAGTGTGGTTCGACTTGCGAACAGTCCCCGACGACGCGGACGAGTTATTGTTGAAAACCGTAGGGAGAGGGGTTCGGAATCGCGAGTGAGCGATTGTTGGAATTTCGTCTCGGTTGACTCTACCCGGACGAGTTTCGTATTTAGGTTGACACAACTCTGCTGTCACTTTTGGAATTGCGTCCGAGGTCCAGGTATTTCTGTCAAACAGGAAGGTCGGCCATGCGACTTTGTCGGTTCAGCGACGGGGATATGATTCTCTCTGGATTCTACGACGATGACTTCGTGATCCCGATCGACCAGGCCTCAGAGCGTTACTGTGAGGAGTTGGGGGTCGAGCTCCTGCTGAGCAGCACGAGCAATCTCCTCGATTTGCTTCCGCCGGATGGCGTTTCATACCTGGCGACGCGTGAGCTTGCCTCCTGGGTCGGGAACCTCAGTCCAGACGTGCGTGATGAGCTGGCGCTGAGCATGGATGAGGTGACTCTGCTCACTCCCGTCGGGACACCGAATAAGATTCTACTTCTAGCTGGCAACTATGCGGCGCACGTGGTGGAACGAGGCGGGATTGCCCCTGAACGGAACGAGACATTCCCCTACGTTTTTATGAAGCCCCCGACGACAACGTTGACCCATCCCGGTGGTCCGATTGTCTTGCCGAGGATCTCTCCGGACCATGTCGACTGGGAGTGTGAGCTTGGGGTCGTCATCGGACGAAGGTGTCGAAACGTGTCCGAACGCGAGGCACTCTCGTATGTCGCAGGCTATACCGTTGTTAACGATATTAGTGATCGCAAGTTCACACCGAACCCCGACCGGAAGCCGCGAGAACGCGATAAGTTCTTTGACTGGTTGCATGGGAAATGGCACGACACCTTCTGTCCGGTTGGCCCGTGTATCACGTCGTCGGATGTGATTGTCGATCCACAGGATCTCTCCATCCGACTTGAGGTCAATGGACATCTCAAACAGAATGGCTCAACAGGTCAGATGATCTTCCCGGTTGCGGCGGTAATCGCCTTCATCTCCAAGTTCGTCACACTTGAGCCTGGCGATTTGATAGCCACGGGGACACCATCCGGCGTGGGCTCGTCGAGCGGTACCTATCTGAAGCCTGGAGATTTGGTGACGGCATCCATCACTGGGATTGGTCGGCTCGAGAACCCGGTCGAAGCTGACGATTGATTGCGTGAGGTGGAGCCGCACCTTTCCAAATCGCTGAAGCGTGGTAGTCTATCGACTAACGTGGCTTGATAGACCACGCGCTGCCGGTCGATAGACGAGATCATTGACGATGCCCGAGATTCGCAAGCTTCTGGTCGCCAACCGCGGCGAAATTGCCATTCGCGTTTTCCGCTCGGCTCACGAGCTGGGCATCCGCACCGTGGCGATTTACTCCCACGAAGACCGTTTCGCAATGCACCGTCTCAAGGCGGATGAGGCCTACGAGATTGGTCGTCCGGGCGAGCCGATCAAGACGTATCTCGATATCGACTCGATCGTGGGGCTAGCGCGTGATAAGGGCGTCGATGCCATCCATCCCGGCTATGGATTCCTATCGGAAAACGCCCAGCTTGCTCGCGCATGTGCTGCGGCGGGAATCACGTTCGTCGGGCCGAGCCCCGAAATTCTTGACATGCTTGGCGACAAGGTCTCCGCTCGCGCGCTCGCGATTAAGGCGGGCGTTCCTGTACTGGGCGGGTCCGACGATCCAGTCATACCCGGGCCGGATGCCCGGGCACTTGCCAAAAAGCTCGGCTTTCCGGTAATCGTCAAAGCCTCAATGGGGGGCGGTGGTCGGGGGATGCGGGTTGTCGAGTCCGTCGACGGACTTGATCAAGCGCTTGACCAGGCACGTCGAGAGGCCCAAGCCGCCTTCGGAGTCCCGGATGTCTTCATCGAGAAGTTCATCCGTCGGGCGAAGCATATTGAAGTTCAGCTCATGGGCGATCAGCACGGGAATCTCGTCCATCTTGGTGAACGCGATTGCTCCATCCAGCGCAGATATCAAAAAGTGATCGAGATCGCTCCTGCCCCTAACATCGATCCGACCTTGCGGAACGCCATCTGCGACGCCGCTATCAAGATCGGTCAGGAGACAGCCTACGATAATGCCGGCACGGTCGAGTTCCTGGTCGATGCCGACACCAACTCCTTCTATTTCATTGAGGTTAACCCCCGAATCCAGGTCGAGCATACGGTCACCGAGATCGTCACGGGCGTCGACCTGATCAAGAGCCAGATCCTCGTGGCCCAAGGCGCGACCCTTGCGGATCCCGAGATTAACTTGCCGGATCAAGCCTCGGTCCAGATTCAGGGATTCGCCTTCCAGTGCCGGATCACCTCGGAAGACCCCGAAAACAATTTCACCCCGGACTACGGTCGGATTACCCATTATCGATCTCCCGGAGGCTTTGGACTCCGGCTCGACGGCGGGCCGGCGATCACTGGTGGAATTGTCACACCGTTCTACGACTCCTTGCTTGTGAAGATCTGTGCGAGTGGTCGGCGGTTCGTCGATGCGGCCAGGCGAATGGAACGAGCCCTGAGGGAGTTCCGGATTCGCGGCGTGAAGACCAATATCCCCTTCTTGCTCAACGTCATCGAACATCCCGTGTTCCTTGATGGGAAGGCGACCACCAAATTCCTCGACGAGTCCCCCGAACTCTTCCACTTCCCTGTCATTCAGGATCGGGCGACGAAACTCCTTCGGTTCGTCGGAGATGTCGCTGTCAACGGTTTTCCCGGCGTGACGAGGCCCGCAAATTACACAACTCCCCCCAAGCCTACGGTACCCGCGTTCAATGCATCAGCCGAGCCGTTGGCAGGAACACGCCAACGTCTGAAAGAGCTAGGGCCGGAGAAGTTCTCCGAATGGGCACGAGCCCAGAAGGCTCTTCTCGTCACGGATACGACCTTTCGAGACGCCCACCAATCGCTGTTAGCGACCCGCGTCCGAACCCTCGATATGGTTCGTGTCGCTTCGGCCTACGCCCGATTGCTTCCCAATATCTTCTCGATCGAGATGTGGGGGGGGGCCACGTTCGACACCTCAATGCGGTTCCTTGTGGAAGATCCGTGGGATCGGCTCGCCCAGCTCCGAGAGGCGATCCCCAATATCTTGTTCCAGATGCTGTTGCGAGGCTCGAATGCCGTCGGCTACACAAGCTACCCGGACAATGTTGTCAGGGAGTTCGTCAAACAGAGTGCCGAGTCGGGAATCGATCTCTTCCGTGTCTTCGACGCACTCAACTATGTGCCGAATATGGAGGTGGCGATCGAGTCGATCCGCGATAGTGGGGCCCTCTGCGAGGCTGCAATCTGCTACACTGGAGATATTCTTAATCCCGCCCGGCCCAAATATAGCCTGGCCTACTACGTCAATCTGGCCAAGCAGTTCGAGAAGATGGGGGCGAACCTCATCGCAATCAAAGATATGTCGGGGCTCTGCAAGCCGTTCGCCGCTGAGAAGCTGATCAAGGCTCTTCGCGATGAAGTTGGTCTGCCCATTCACTTCCATACACACGATGTTGGGGGTGGCCAGGCGGCAAGTGTCTTGAAAGGGGCGGAAGTCGGGCTCGATATCGCCGACGGGGCCGTGGCATCCATGTCGGGCCTGACCTCGCAACCCTCTTTGAATGCGCTCGTTGAGGGGCTTCGGTTTACCGAACGGGAGACGGGGATCGATCCCGCTGTCCTGATCGAGATGAGCCGGTACTGGGACGAGGTCCGTAACCAGTACTCTGCTTTCGAGACCGGGCTCCGGGCTCCTTCTGCGGACCTCTACGCTTATGAAATGCCTGGTGGGCAATATACGAATCTCTACCAACAGGCCAAAGGACTGGGCCTTGAAGCCAAGTGGCCCGATGTCTGCAAAGCTTATGCAGATGTGAATATTCTTTTTGGGGATATTGTCAAAGTCACACCGACCTCGAAGGTTGTCGGCGACATGGCTCTTTTCGTGGTCGCCAATAACCTCACCCCCGAGGATTGCGTTGACCCCAACCGTGAACTCGCCTTTCCCGAGAGTGTCGTCGAATTGTTCGAAGGACGGCTGGGCCAGCCTCCTGGTGGTTGGCCAACGGCCCTTCAAGAACGTGTGTTACGTGGCCGTCCTGCACTGACTGGACGACCTGGTGCGACCATGCCTCCAGCAGATCTCCAAGCAGCCCAGGCTCAGGCAACTACGCTGTTGGGACGTGAGGCCAGCATCAAAGACGCGCTCAGCCTGCTGCTTTACCCCAAAGTCTTCCCGGAGCTAGCCAAGCACGAACGCAACTTCGCCGACACCTCAATCTTTAGTACACCGCTGTTCTTCTATGGCCCCGAAGCCGGTGAAGAGACACCTGTCGAGATCGAGCCGGGCAAGACCCTGATCCTCAAACTGCTCGCGATTGGTGACCCGCACGAGGATGGTAAGCGGACGGTTTTCTTCGAGTTGAACGGTCAGCCCCGCGAAGTCGAGGTCAAAGATCTTTCGTTAGCCTCGGCGGTTCGTGAGGCTCCCAAGGCCGACCTTGCCGACTCGAATCAGGTTGCTGCTCCATTGCCGGGTCTAGTGGTGGGCCTTTCAATCAACGTTGGCGATATGGTCCGCAAGGGACAAAAACTGCTCTCGATCGAAGCGATGAAGATGGAAACCACGCTCTACGCCGAGAAGCCCGGTCGAGTGACGGAGGTCCTCACGGCGGTTGGTCGACAGGTCTCAACGGGTGACCTCCTCATTCGACTCGCACCCGAATAGGTTGCAATGATCCCGCAACTCCTTGCGAATGCGTCATTCTTTCGCAGTCGACTCGACCTGGAAACGGTCGAGTCGACCAATGATGTCGCGCGTGACTTCCTCGACCAGCCTGAACTCCTCCCAATGTTGATCGTGGCTCGTGCCCAGACCAAAGGTCGGGGCCGAGGCGAGAATCGTTGGTGGTCCGATCAGGGTAGCATTCTTGCGACGTTGGTGATTAACCCGCAGGACCACGGGATCCCAAGTCAGGCGTATCCGCTCGTTGGATTGGCCCTTGCGTTGGGAGTCCTGGACGCCTTGTTTTTCGCGAAGCCGAGTGTTGAACTCAGGTGGCCGAACGACATTGAGGCCGGTGGCAAGAAACTGGGCGGAATCCTCCCAGAGGTCGTCGAGTCGGTATGCGGACCAAGGATCATCCTCGGGCTTGGCCTCAACATAACATCCGATCTGAGCAAGGCCCCGCCCGAGGTCGCCCGCATGGCGACGACGTTCCAGGCGGTCTGGGGACACCCCACATTTCCATTGCCGACCAAGGAAGAATTGCTCAGCGAAATCGCGTTCGACTTCAATCAAGCACTCTTTTGGTTGAGAGATGGATCCGACGAATTCGAGAATCGACTTAACCGTTTCGACTCACTTCGTGGGAAACGCATTGAGATCGCGATGGAGAGTGAGAGCCTGGTGGGGATCGGCGCTGGGATCACGGCGACGGGGGGGCTCAAAGTCGCGACCCCTGGAGGCATTCGAGTCATCCACGGCGGTCGGGTCTTGCGACAATAGCAAGAGCCCTGGCACACGATGTTGTCGTGTGCCAGGGCTCGAAGATCTCTATTCGCCAAGATGGATCCAAGAAGCTCAGCGAGCTCCGGCCAACTCGCCCTGGACGACTTTCGGCTTCTCGGTCGAGGGGCCGCCAGCCCAGTCGATCAGGATCGGGCTTGCGATGTACACCGTGCTATACGTTCCCGAGAGCAGACCGATGACCAGCGAGAAGGCGAAACCATGCAAGCCTTCACCACCGAAGACGTAGAGGATTAACACAACCAACCACGCGGTCAAGGCGGTCAAGATCGTCCGGCTCAAGGTCTCGTTCACCGCATCATTGATCATCTTGGCCGTGAGGATCGGCGTCTTTCCCTTGATTTCGCGAATTCGGTCGAACACGACGATCGTGTCGTTGACCGAGAACCCGATCAAGGTGAGGAAAGCGGCGACCATCGGCAGATCGATCTTGAACGGAGCGAGCAAAAGCCCTGGTCCGAAGATCGGGATTTGCGAGAGCCAGAATGTGGCAGCGACACACCCGAGCGTAATCAGCACGTCGTGAA
Source organism: Isosphaeraceae bacterium (assembly GCA_025356475.1). Taxonomy (GTDB): domain Bacteria; phylum Planctomycetota; class Planctomycetia; order Isosphaerales; family Isosphaeraceae; genus JANXSX01. The sequence continues at coordinate 49,711 of JANXSX010000048.1, forward strand.
TGACCGCCACGATCGCTGCCAGTCCGTACGTCAAGCTCTTGAAGCGGAACCAGAGGAAGGCCGCGATAATGACCCAACTCGCCAAGTTCGCGAGAATCGCCAGAGTCTTCGTCTCGCCGGCGACCACTCCGCCGAAGTTTGTGAGCCGTTCGAACAACAGGTTTGGATCGTTCGAGAGGGCCGTTGAGAGCGCCTTGAGTTGAGCTTCGGCGACCTCTGGCTCAAGATCTGTCCGAATCACGAGGTTCGGAGCCTCAAAGTCCGTTGGGGCTCCGGCGGGGGACTTGGGATCGAGGACCTCGAAACGGGTTGTTGGATTCAGGACCGTAGCCGCATCGAGAACTTTGACGAAGGATGCGGCAACGACACTAGGGCGTTGGGGTACGTTGAGTGTGATCGGGTACTCACGGCCACCGGCGAACCGACTTATCAGAGTGGAACTGGCCTTGGGATCCGACGGAGGAATGGGGGTAACGGTTCCAACCGTTGTGGAGACGCGTTGGAGTGCGGGTCCAAACTGGCTGAGAACCACCTCCCGAACCTTCTTTTCAGCCTGTTCCGTCGTACGAATATTGAAGCGGAGTCCGGTCGCCTCACCGGCGACGTTCAGGCTCTCCACCGTCACGTCGGGGAGAACGCTGGTTTTTTCCCGTACGAAGGCGGACCGGTCGTTCGGGCTGAGAGCCTGGACTTGTGGGTCCGAGCCATTGAGTCGGATCGTGACAAGCGTTCCACCCGTGAAGTCAATATTGAGCAGGCCATTTCCGCGAAGGAAGACGGCCGTAAGCCCAATCAGGATCACGATTAACGACCCAAGCTGGCAGGCCTTCCGAGCACCGATAAAGTCGATGTTCGGTCGTTCCATGATCTTCATCATCTTGAGCTTCTTGAGGAAGCCGTTGTTGTACAAGAATTCGAAGATCACTCGCGAGACGAACACGGCGGTGAAGAGATTCCAAACCAAGCCAATGATCAAGGTGACTGCAAAACCTTTGACCTCTTCGGTCCCCACATAATAGAGGACGAAGCCGGAGAGGACCGTGGCAAGATTGGCATCAAAGATCGGTAGCCAAGCTCGATTGAACCCGTTACGGATCTGTTGCGACATCCCCGCGCCACGTTCTTGTTCCTCTCGCATTCGCTCAAAGATCAGCACGTTGGCGTCCACCGCCATACCGATCGTTAGGGCCAACCCCGCAAGACCGGGTAGTGTGAAAGTCGCCTGGAAGAGAGCCATCGAACCAAGGAGAAGGATCAGGTTCATGAACAGTGCCACGACCGCGATCACTCCGGCGACCCGGTAGTAGACAATCATGAAGATGGGGACCACCAGCATTGAGATCCAGATCGCCCGGACCCCCTTGGCGATCGTGTCTTCTCCCAGGGTCGGCCCAACCTTATCTTCCTGGAGAGGCTCGGGGTTGAGACTGGCGGGGAGGCTCCCTGCGTTCAAGATCTCCGTAAGTCGCGCTACATCCTTTTGACGGAAGCCTTGTCCCCCCCCTTCAATGATGCCGGAATCGCGAATCTCACTGTTGATGGAGGGAGCGGACATGACCAAGTTGTCGAGCAAGATCGCCAACTGAAACTTAAAGCTGTCCTGCTGAGGGAGGTGCTCACGAGTGAGTGTTCCGAACTTGCGGGCACCGACCCGGTCAAACTTGAAACCCACAGCAGGCTGGAGGCGCTCGTCCTGGGTGGCATTCACCCCAGCAAGGTACTGACCTGAGACGTTCTGGCGATCCTCGTTAACGAGGATGTATCGCTCTGTCACGCCTGGGGCGATCTCTTGTTCCCGCACGATATGATCGCTTGGGAGTTCCGAACCCGGCAGCGGGGTCTGAATGTCACTTGGGTTGAGATCGACACGATAGGAGGTAATCGAGATCAGCGACTTGGGCACCGCGCTCAGAATGAACGTGTTACTTGTATTGCCCACGACCTCGAATGACTCGGTGCGTTCGGTACCAGCAGCATCTTTGCCGGTCAGGACGATGCGTGCATTTGAATAGACGTCGCGGACGAGTCGCTTCGAGGCATCGGCGATCGTGAGCAGGCTCTTGTCGAAGGTTGGGTTGGTTCCTGAGACAGTTCCGCCCAATTTCGCCCAGAGGTATCGAGCGGGCGGTTTGCTCAAGCCTTCCTTACTCATGGCCCGGTCGATGGCCGTCTTGTCGTTCTTGCGCGAGGCCAGAATTCGGAACTCCAGCGCTCCGACGGTCGTCAGCTTACGCTTGACCTCGTCAACAACCTCGGAGTCGGCTTCCGGAAGGATGATCTCGATGCGATTTCCACCGACCTTGCGGATCGGGATGTCGAGCACGCCGTTTGGGTTGACTCGCTTCTTGAGGGCACCGATCAGTTCGTCAATGCTGAAGTTGCTCGGCAGGTTCTGGGTCCGAACCTCGTAGACCAGGATGGTTCCGCCCGAGAGATCGATACCGAGTTTGAGCTTTTCCCGAGGTGGGTAGCACAGCACGGTTCCCGCCAGGGTCAACCCAATGATGAGGGCGGGCTTCCATCCGATGAAATTCTTCAGCCAATTCATGAGAGTTCCTTGCGGCCCGTTGCTCGCGAACGAATGTAGCAAGCCTCGCGACGGTTTCGAGTCGAAGGCGACAGGTCTAACGAAGTCGACGCAGGCCACACGGCCGCGCTGGATGCAAGTCCGAGCGGTCCGTTAGACGGACTCGACGGCCTTGTCTTTGCTTTTCTTGGAAGAAGTGGAGTCGAGAACCTTGACGATGCTCGACCGGCTGAACGACATCTTCACGCCTCGGTCGTCGTCCACACGCAGCACGACCTTGTCTTCGTCCTTGTTGATCGACATCACCGTCCCATAGATCCCAGCCCCGGTCAGCACTTCGTCGCCCTTGCTCATGGCGTCGATCATCGCTTTGCGCTTGCGTTCTTGCTGTTGCTGGGGACGAATCATGAGGAAGTAGAAGACGAAGAGGACTGGCAGTAGGGGCAGCATCGGCGCCAGGAACTGGGTCGTCGTCTGAGGGGCGGCCGGTTGGCCCGCTGCCTGAGCTAGGATCATGGTCGAGATGGCCAAAGACAAACCGAGCATGGGGAGCGTTCCGAGTTCCGAGAAGAAAGAGGAAAAACGAGGCGGTTGCCGACCATCCGAGCAATGTAACCTCTATGGTCCTAACGCGCCTAGGACTTCTGATCGCAACTGGACGAACCGGCCAGCCGTTATCGCCTCGCGAATTCGCCGCATGAGACGGTGAAGGTAGGCCAGGTTATGGATTGACGCCAAGATCGGGCCAAGCATCTCACCCGCGACGAACAGGTGGCGAATGTAAGCACGACTGAACTGGAGGCATGCTGGGCAATCGCAACCAGGCTCAATCGGTCGGGAATCACCCCGATTTGTCGCGTTACGCAGCTTCACCGGCCCTTCGTCCGAAAAACAGGTCGCGTTGCGTCCGTTACGGGTCGGCATGACACAGTCGAACATGTCGATGCCCGTTGACACGGCTTCGAGAATATCTTGGGGACGACCGACCCCCATCAGGTAGCGTGGCTTATCTGCCGGAAGTAAATGGGTCGAAGCCTCCAGAGCCAATCGCATCTCCTCACGCGACTCGCCGACGCTGACCCCTCCCACCGCGTACCCATCGAAGTCAATCTCGATCAGGTTGCGGGCACACCAGCCTCGGAGGTCCTCATGAGCCCCCCCCTGCACGATCCCAAAAAGTGCCTGATCAGGGCGAGTATGGGCGTCCTTACAACGTCTCGCCCAACGAACGGTTCGCTCCGTCGCATCGGCGATCGCGGCTTTCTCTGCTGGAAGCGCAGGACAATGGTCGAGGCACATGGCGACATCGGCACCTAGATCCTGCTGGATCTGGATCGCCCGCTCGGGTGTCAGGTCGAGGAGCCGCCCGTCGAGGTGAGACCTGAACGCCACACCTCGTTCGGTGAGCTTCGTTCGAGAGGAAAGGCTGAAGGCCTGGAATCCGCCGGAATCCGTGAGGATCGGGCCGTCCCATGCCATGAAGGAATGTAGCCCCCCCATGGTTGCGATCTCAGCCTCACCTGGCCTGAGCGCCAGGTGGTAAGTATTGGCCAGGACCATTTTGGAACCGACCCACTGAAGCTGGTCGGGGAGCAAGCCTTTGACCGTGGCCTGGGTGCCCACGGGCATGAAGATTGGCGTCTCGACCGAGCCGTGAGGGGTGTGAAACACCCCCCGGCGTGCAGAGCTACCGCTGTTGTCAACGACGGTGGTCTCGAACCACACGGGACGACCAGACAACGGATTACTCGTTCTTGAGCTTGAGGCTCAGCTCGGTGAGTCGCTCGCGTACTTCATTGAGCGAGGTGACACCGAAGTTCTTGCACTCGAGCAACTCATCCCCAGTGCGTGAGAGCAATTCCCCTACTGTGGAGATACCCAGCTTGGTGAGGCACTTGCGAGCCCGGACTGAGAGCTGGAGCTCACCGATCGGTCGGGCGAGCATCGCCTTCTCTTCCTGGGAAAGCTCCTGGGTCGGCTCGGGTGCAGCGGAAGTGTTGTGCTGGCCCCCTTCCAACGCAAGACCAAGCCAGAGTTGCTTGGAGTGCATCATCTCTTTGATCTCAGCGAGGGAGGTCTCGCCAAAATTCTTGGAGGCGAGCAAGGCAACTTCGGTCGCTCTCGTCAGGTCACCGAGAGTCCGGATATTCATCTTCCGCAGGCAGTTTCGACTCCGCACCGACAACTCGAAGTCGGTGACGGGGATCTCCATCAACTGACGCTTGATCGCGTTGTCTTTTTCGAGATTCTCGTCGTAGTACATGTCACGGCTGGCGCGACAATCTTTGAAGAACAAGCGGGCCCGTGGGTGATTCGGCTCAAAGTTGAGGATCTGCCGGTAGCACTTCTCAGCTTCACGAAATTCCATCCGGTCTTCGTAGAGCACCCCGAGGTTGATCAGGGCCGAAAGCGGGACGGGAGGCCGCTTGATGCATTCTCTGTAGAAGTCGAGCGCCTCGGCGTCATTTCCTTGCAGGTCATTGATATATGCGAGTTCGAACAAAGACCCGGTATGAGTCCTGTCCAAGGAGAGAGCCTTCTCGAACTCGCCGGCTGCAGCGACCAGCTCGCCATCGACAGCCAGCAAACTCCCCTTCTGATAGTGGAATTCCGCAGACCCGCCGGCAAGCTTCTCAAGGGCGGCGAGCTGTTCGCGAGCCTTGTCAACATCACCCGAGCGACGAAGGGCACCCACCCGGCAAAGCTCTGAGTTGCGGGGGTCATAACCGGCTTTGGCGGCCAAGTCGAAGGATGTGGCGGCATCCGGGAACCGCTGGAGGTTCTGCTGGGCGAGCCCTTTGAAATAGTAAGCAAGCCCGACATCGCCAGCCTTCTGGAGATGATCGACACCAACTAAGTAGCGGCCCAGCAGGACCTCGCCCACACCGATACGGAGCTGGAATTCGGCGGGGATCAAGGCCCCCTTATACTTGTCGCGGATCACTGCCACAGCATCGCGGAGAGTTCGGTAACGCGACGGATCGCGGCCAAGGGCTTCACGAAGGTCAGCAATCGCGGCGGCGTCAAACGGAGTGCGGTCCAGCAGGGTGCGGACGTCGTACGTCAAGGTCTGCTCGGCCATCAGTGAGGCTCTCCCGGACGGACAGGCTAACGAAGTGCGGTCGGATCAGAAGAAATCGCTGCCAGATCGACGACCGAGTCGAAAAATCCTATCATACATACTGCGTAGCACTTTGCAACCTCAACTCTCGTATCTACAACCCTTCGAGAGTTGATGGCAACCCGGCTCGAATCTATGATTCTCTGATACTGCCTTGCAAAACACCATGAATCCGCGATCTTGGTCGCTCACGAAAGTCGCGCCTCTCAGGAGACAGCATGTATAGGGTCGCCCGCGAGATTGAATTTTGCTACGGACACAGGCTGCTGAATTATTCAGGCAAGTGCAAGCATCTTCACGGCCATAATGGTAAGGCTGTGATCATGCTAGAGGGGGAGAGCCTCGACTCACGTGGAATGCTCGTCGACTTCACCGACATCAAGGTTATGGTTCAACGTTGGATCGACGAGAATCTCGATCACAACATGATCCTTTGCAAGGATGACCCGCTCCTCCCGCTTCTCCAGGAGCGCGGTGAGCGGGTTTTCATCATGGAGCTGAATCCAACAGCAGAGAACATCGCCAAGCTAATCTATGATCACGCACGAGAGGCCAAGCTGCCTGTCGTCGAGGTTGTGCTCTGGGAGACTGCCCATTGTCACGCGTCCTACGGGCAAACGAAGTAGGCAAACATGGTGACCTTCTGGTCACTCAGGGTTGGCTTCGGACTTGGCGGAGGGCATCTTCGATTTTGTAGGAACGGGCGGCGGAACCGGTTGAGAGCTGGCCAGAGCCCGCGACTCATTGCCATCAAGGAGCCGAAGCGACTCGACACTCCACTCGAAGGTTCCACTCGCATTATTGCCCTTAAGAAATACGAGGAGTTCCTGCTTAGGCTCAGGATAGGCTTCGGACGTTGGACCTGTGACGTCATAGAGAAGTGATGCCAGCACGTTGAGTTCTTCAACGCGAATCTCTTTGACACCTTGGAAGGTGACCACCTGGTTTGGCGTGGAAGCGAGCCGCGCCTTGAGGCTCTTGAGCGGGTCAACTTTGGGTCTGAGCAGCTCAGGATTCGGAGCCTGCTTGACCATGTTCTCATACGCTTCCTCTGGCGTGCTCGATCGCCGCGCTTGTGCCGGAAGTTCCCACCAGATCAGGGTCTCAAGCGGCTCATCGGCAAGGACCTTGGCGAAGCCGGTTCCAAATTGGCTCGCCCGAGTCCGATTGATCATGTATTGCGTGACATTGATGCTGGACGCGGCGAGCAAGAATCCGATCGCCAGAGAAGCCCCAATTTTCGCGGGAGTCTGACCCGTCAAAAGATCCGGATATTTACGAATTTGACGGATCGCCACCCCGCTCGATGCCAAGGCAATCACGACAAGCGGCCAGAAGCTCAGGTCGAGAAGGCAGAGGATCGAGAAAATCCCGAAGACGAGGGAGATCGAAGCGAGAGGTTGGATCGCTCGATAGGCTGTGTACTCCCCGTCGATTGAGGTTTCAGGTGTGGCGATGGCAGGGGACTTCGAATCTTCAACCACAGGGGGAGACCTCCGACCGCAGGCAATGGATGTAGGTATAGAGAGCGCAGAGCCCCGCGAGGGAATTGCGAGGAATTCGATGACGAATTCCCTCCCGAACCATCAATTAGGCTAATCGGATTACCAGGGACCGTCAAGCGACCCGGACGCTCTCGCGACCGCAGACGAGCGAGTCGTTGCATTTGAGCAAACTGTCCAGACTCCCATACTCACCCAGAAAAGGGCCAATAGGAGGCCGAGCATATTCGTCCAAGTCCAGCTCTTGGCCGCAATTCCGCACCGCCACCCTGCGAGAAGTACTGCAAGTGCGACGAGCCCGAGGGTCTGAGGGCTGAGGGGAGTTGGCCAGGTGGAGGTTCGCCAATCGCCTCTTGAGATCGACGCAAGGTCATAGACCAAGATTAAAATGCCACACGCGAGCCAGACCAGCTCTCCCAGAAACGCCTGTCCCGGCTCGCGTCGAGCGAGGATCAGCGGACCAGCCAGACCGACGCATCCGAAAAGCGTGAAAGTTGACGCCAGGAGCTGATAGGGTGGCCAAGACATCCGGCCCTTCTGCACGAGAAGGACGACCGCATACACAACAGAACCAACCAGGATCAACGAACTATAGAGAGGAGATGATCCGCCTACACCCGCAGCAGAGGGTGCGCCTCGTTTGGCCATCGACGAGCCTCACCATCAAGAGAGAACGGAAGAACAGACCCTCTTGTGATGATCGGCAACCCATTTCCCCAAGCTTGACTATTTTGACCAAGTTCCGTTTAATGGACAGCGGCGACCGCGCCCGCGTTCACGGCGTCCGTATGAAGCGGATATTCATGGATGAGAGCGGCCAGATTCTCGTTATGAATCGGGTTGAGTACGACTTCCTCGCCCTCGTCTAGGCCGCTCATGATTTCCAGGAGATCGCGATTGTTTGCGACTCCAAGCTTTACCTCGCGTCGTTCAACTCCTTCTTCATGGGCGACATAGCAAACCCCATGATCTCCTTCGACAACCACAGCGTCTGTCGGGATTGCGAGAACCTCACGCCTTCGGTCGGTGACGATCTCGATCTCGGCTGTCATCCCCGGTCGGATTCCATTGGGAACGGCATCGAGTCGAACAAGGCCGGCGAAGTGCTTGATCTCGGTCAAAATTCCGTTGGCGAGGGGGAGGTGAGAAACGGCGGTGATATGGCCTTCGATCGATCGGCCTGGTAGCCCTTCAAGCCGGACCCGCGCCGGCATCCCAGGATGGATCCGATCGACGATCGACTCGTGGAGCATGGCCACGGCATCCATCTGCTCCAGGTCGGGGAGAATGAAAAGTATCTGCCGTTGGCGGACCTGGGCACCGGCTTCGACCCGATAATTGCGGTCGTCGCCAAACATTTTTGGGTTGAAGTACATGAGAAACCCATCATGGGGTGCCCGAATCTGGCACATCCGGATCATCTTGTTGTAGGACGATAATTTCTCTTCCTGTCGTTCGAGCCCTGTTTCTTCATTAGCCAAGATGATTTTCGAGATCTGGATTTTGTTTTCGAGCTGTTTTAGGGAGTGCGGAGCAAAGAACTTCTGATGGTTCTCGATCTCGCGTTGGAGTCGGCTGAATTGGGCCTCGAACTTCGTGAGTGCGATGCTTTCCGTGACAAGCTGGCTCTTGGGGACATAGCCCTTGGCCACCATGTGCTCGGTGTAGTCGAGTCTCTGTCTCGCACGGACGATCTCGCTCTCGTTATTTGCGAGTTCGCCCTTCATTTCAGCGATTTCCCGCGCCATCGTTCCGGTTCGGAACTCATTAATCGCGATCTCAGCGACCTCGACATCTAGCCTGGCTGCGACGGTTTGGGCCCTTGAGCGTTCGACTTTGATCTCTTGAAGACGAGCCGCCTCTTCGTAATCCGACGAGTCAATCGTGCAGAGAATGTCATCCTTTTTGACGACCGTTCCTTCGGGCACGACGCTCAGGATCGTCGATGCCCCCCCCTTTACGAACGTCTTGTCGCCGCTCTTGATCTCGAGATTCTCGAGTTCACATTCGATGACCGTTTGGTGACGACTCTCAACCCGACCACCTGCGATCACGGTCGCACCCATATCCATTCGCCGAACAACCGCCAACGGAAGATCCGCAATCCGAGGCCCAGTCGGTCGGGAATTGAACCAGCCTGCGGATACGGCGACCGCTCCAAGGCTAGTCAATGATAAAAGGGGAAGGAGCTTGCGAATAATCCACTGGGGAGTTCGGAGAGCGGGCATGCGGGGGTCCTTGCCAGCGTGACCTGAACGAACGAATGGGGTGAGATCGACTCCCATTTCGCGCGATCAAAATCGGGGTGAGTGCAAGAGCAGTGGGGCAGGAAGGATCGGGGCGGGGCGGAGAGCTTCGGCAGCTCAGCTACGACTATTTCAACTACGACGCTTGTAGTGTAAAACATTTCTTCGACGAGATCAAGGCAAAGGAGACATCCGATAGTGGAACGGCCCCGACCAAGTAGGCGTCATCCGAAGAGTCGCCGTACCTGGATGGGTATTTCGCCTTCAACTTGCAGCTTCGAGTTCGAAAAAGTGATAATCAGAGCCAACAAGATCCTAATCACAAAGCTGAGATCGACCAGGGTCAGCCTCGGTCCCTACTTGAAGGTGCTATGAACTCTCCGTCGCAACGTGGACTTGGGAAACCAGAACTCCTCTCTCCCGCAGGCGATCTCACCTGCATGCGTGCAGCGGTCGAGAATGGGGCTGACGCAGTCTACTTCGGTCTTCGCGGTCACAATGCCCGGGCTCGTGCTGTCAATTTTGATGACGCAGATCTCAGAACCGTCATGACCGAACTGCATCGACGGGGCGTCCGAGGATATATCACCCTGAATACGCTCGTCTTTTCGAGCGAGCTCGAGGAGCTCGAACGGGTTGTGCGGATGATCGCCGAGGCGGGTGTCGATGCAGTCATTGTGCAGGACCTCGGCCTGGCTCGCTTGATTCGGGCGGTGACACCTGACCTGGAGATTCACGCGTCGACACAGATGTCGATCACGAGTGAGGAAGGGATTCGGCTCGCTGAGGAACTGGGATGTAGCCGGGTGATCCTGGCTCGGGAACTGTCCCTCTCCGAGATCGATAAGATCAAGACCGTGGCGACTTTGCCGGTTGAAGTGTTTGTGCATGGCGCACTCTGTGTTGCCTATTCGGGCCAATGCTTGACGAGTGAAGCCTTGGGGGGTCGTTCGGCCAATCGCGGCGAATGCGCCCAGGCATGTCGGATGCCTTATGAGATTGTGTCCGATGGCATTCTTCAAGATCTAGGGGCAACCAAGTTTCTGCTCAGCCCCCAAGATTTGGCGGCTTATGACTTGGTTCCTCGGCTGATCGAGCTGGGAGTTGCGAGCCTCAAGATCGAGGGGCGATTGAAGACACCGGAGTATGTGGCCAACATTACCCGGCACTACCGGACCGCGATCGATACGGCATGGGCTGGCGGCGAGGTTACGTTTACCCCACGCGATCAGCAAGAGATGGAACTCTCATTCTCACGAGGTTTCAGTCACGGGTTCTTTGATGGCAACGACCATAAGGTGCTCGTTCGAGGCGATTACGCGAAGAAGCGAGGGATTTTCCTGGGGAGGGTCTCCGCGATCCAAGCCGACCGGGTCAAACTCACACTCGCAGCTCCGATCAAGAAGGGGGACGGCGTCGTCTTCGACGGAGATGACCAGGTCATTGAACAAGGTGGCCGAGTCTACCAGGTGGAAGGATCCGATGGGAGCGAACGCCCCGGCGGCTCGTCGGCAGGTACAGCTCTTCTTGGCTTTGGCCGCAATGACCTCGACCTGAAAAAACTGCAAGTCGGTCAGCGGATCTGGAAAACCGACGATCCCCAACTGACTCGTCGTCTTCAGCAATCCTACGAGGGAGCCCCCCGTCGCCTGGTCAAGATCGACTTTCAGGTCCGGGCGGTGACCGGAGAACAGATCCAAATTCAAGCTCGATCTGCCACGGGATTTCAGGCCACGGCCACGTCCGATCATCGGCTTGAAACGGCGATCCACCAGCCGACGACTCGTGACCTGGTTACGGAACAACTGGGCCGGCTCGGGGGCACGATCTATGAAGTTGGCGAAATCAACGTACTGCTTGAAGGTACCCCGATAGTCCCCAAGAGCGTCTTGAACCAGCTTCGTCGCGACCTGATCGAGAAACTGGATCGAGAAGCCGCTACTTCGCATCATCCAGCCCGGATCGCTGAGGAAGCTGTGCTGCCTCGACTTCGGGGAATTGTCCCGGCTCGGAGCGAAACGAACCCAATTTTGTCGGCGCTTTGTCGCTCGACCCCTCAACTTGTGGCAGCAGCCCGAGCCGGTGTTACATCTCTCTACGCAGAATTTCAGGACATCAAGCTGTACAGCGAGGCGATCTCCGCTGCACGTGCTGAGGGGGCGAAGATTTATCTCGCGACTCCACGAATTGAGAAGCCGGGGGAAGCTCCGATCTTCCGCTACCTCGAAAAACAGCAAGCCGACGGCCTGCTCGTGCGGAACGCAGGAGGGATCGCCTTTTGTGCAGAGACTTCGACACCGTTTGTGACCGACTTCTCGCTCAATGCAACCAATGAGCTGACCGTCGAATTCTTGCTCGGCAAGGGAGCCGAACGCGTCACCGCCTCCTACGACTTGAGCGTTGATCAGCTCGAGGAGCTTCTCAAGCGTACTGATCCCGAGAAGCTCGAGATTGTGATCCATCAGCGGATCCCCATGTTCCACATGGAACATTGCGTCTTCTGCGCGTTCTTGTCTCCGGGGACAGACCATACCAATTGCGGACGTCCTTGCGATGTCCATGACGTCAAGCTCCGAGACCGTGTGGGCATCGACCACCCACTCAAAGCCGATATTGGTTGTCGGAACACCCTCTACAATGCGGTCCCGCAGTCGGCGGGTGAGTCATTGGAACGATTAAGGCGACACGGGGCTCAGCATCTTCGCATTGAGTTCCTCGACGAGGGTCCTGAAGAGGTGGCACACATCGTCCAGCTCTACCGAGATGCCATCGAAGGGCGGCGGGATTCGCGAAAGCTCTGGAAAGACTTGAAGGCGACCAACCAGTACGGGGTGACTCGAGGTGCGTTGGCGATCCTCCGATGAGGGGTTCTCCGCACTGCTAAACGCCCACCAGGCCAGTTTCGAACGAATATCGGTGGGATCCCGAGCCGAGGGAGTGGGCATTCAGGCGGGCAAATCGAGGACTTTGCTCTCGCCCTGGGAGCGAAATCATGCTGTAATTGAAGCTTACGCGATCGATCGCGGACTTTTTCGTTTGTAGTTGAGGCGTAGCGAAATCTTCGATGGAATCTCTGGCGATCGGCCTTTTGGGCCTGGGAACGGTCGGTTCAGGCGTAGCGCGGATCCTACATGATTCATCGGAGCGGATTACGCGTCGATCGGGTCGTCACATTACGCTGAAGACGGCATTGGTACGTGATGCAGAAAAGGATCGCGGCGATTTCGTCCATTCTTCCAAGATCGTCACGGACCCGTCACTAGTTCTCAACGACCCGTCGATCCGGGTTGTCCTTGAAGTCATGGGGGGCCTCGAGCCGGCCCGGACCTACGTCTTGGAAGCACTCGCCCGTGGCAAGGACGTTGTCACGGCGAACAAAGCTCTCCTCGCAGAGCACGGTCCGGAGATTGTGGCTCAGGCGCGAAAGTACGGGCGTTGTGTTGCCTTTGAAGCCTCGGTCGGGGGCGGGATTCCGATCGTCCACGCTTTGGCCGTCTCACTCGCGGCGAACCAAGTCCTGAGCATCGCGGCGATCCTTAACGGCACCTGCAACTTCATTTTGACGGCCATGACACGAGACGGGCTCTCCTACGAGACAGCGCTCGCTAAGGCTCAGGAACTCGGGTATGCCGAAGCCGATCCGACACTCGACGTCGACGGAACAGACACAGCCCACAAGCTGGCAATCCTTGCCCAGCTTGCATTCGACGCGAGCGTCACGACCCGGCAGATTCCGCGCGTAGGGATCGACCAGCTCCAATCTGCCGACTTGCGATATGCAGACGAGCTGGGTTACGGGGTGAAGTTGCTGGCACTTGCCAAGTATGCACCAAGTGGCCTTGAACTCCGAGTCGCGCCCACGCTGGTGAAGTTGGGAACTCCATTGGCCGAAGTTCGTGGCCCTTACAATGCGGTACGCGTCGTTGGCGATGCCGTTGGTGACACCCTCTTCTACGGACGAGGAGCCGGCTCAATGCCGACGGCCTCAGCCGTTGTTGGCGACCTCATTGATGTCGTGGTCGGTCGATCGAAGTTGACTTTCGACGCACTCAATCTCTGGCCCGAAGGCTCCCCCGCCCCCAAGCTCGCCTCCTCAGACGGGGTTCGATCGAGATACTATTTACGCTTCTCGATCGCCGATAAGCCAGGAGTGCTCGGGTCGATCGCCGATCGGCTAGGGAATGCCGGGATCAGTATCGCCAGCGTGATCCAACATGATCCTGGTGAGGATGATGCCAAGGACTCCTCAGTGCCGCTGGTTGTGATGACTCACATTGCGGTTGAGTCGAAACTCCACTCGGCTTTGGCGGAAATTGACCGGCTTTCTGGGGTCAAAACGCCTTCCGTTTGTCTCGGTGTCGAAGAATAAGCACGTTACGTCGGGTATCTGGTGGACGGCCTCAACGGTATTAGGGCGGGATCTGACGATGGCCACGAAGTACGCGATCATCATTCCCGACGGTGCCTCCGACGAGAGAGTCGAAAGCTTGGGCGGTAAGACACCGCTCCAGGCTGCGAAGATTCCAGCCATGGACGAGATCGCCCGGACCGGGGTCCTTGGTCGATCTTCGAACGTCCCGAGCCGGTTTCTCCCTGCGAGTGACGTCGCAACCTTAAGCCTCTTTGGCTATGACCCTGAAGTCTACTTCACGGGCCGAGCCCCGCTCGAAGCGGCTGCGATGGGCCATAAGCTCGGTCCCGATGACTGGGCGGTCCGTTGCAACCTGATGACGATCAACAATGGGCTGATGACCGACTTCACCGCCGGACACATCTCGTCGGAAGAAGGCCGCCAGATCATGGCCGACCTGCATCAGGCTCTTGGCCGTCCTGGGCTCGAATTCCATGCGGGCGTCCAGTACCGAAACCTGATGATCTATCGAGGCCAACCTGGCGAGATCCCGTTCGATGAGTCGACCCTAACGACCCCTCCTCACGATGTTCCTGACAAGCCGGCCAGCGAATTTCTCCCAAAGGGCAAAGGAGGAGAACTCCTCGGCGCATTGATGAATGCTGGGCTCGCTGTCGTCACAGATCATCACGTGAACCGGGCACGAATCGCGGCTGGCAAACGTCCCGCGAACGCGATCTGGCTGTGGGGACAAGGTAAGGCACCTCGACTCAAGTCATTTCTTGAACTCCATGGACTTCATGGAGCCATCATTTCGGCGGTGGATCTCGTACGAGGGGTAGGCATGCTCGCGGGCTGGACCCGGATCGATGTCCCGGGCGCGACCGGCTATCTCGACACCGACTATGCTGCTAAGGGACGATATGGGATTGAGGCCCTCAAGCATCACGACCTCGTCTGCATTCATGTCGAAGCCCCCGACGAGGCGAGCCATGAGGGGCGAGCCGACGCGAAGGTCGAAGCGTTGGAGCGGATGGATCGCGAGATTGTAGGTCCGGTGCATTCCGCCCTGAAAGAGTACGGTGACTACCGTATACTGATTACCCCCGACCACTCGACAATGCTCAATACTCGTGCCCATGACCGGGCTCCGGTCCCTTGGGCGATGGCGGGGGTCGGGCTTGGAGGTTCAGGATTCACGTACGATGAAGTGGCGGCGAGCCAGGCGGGTCTCCCCTTTTTGGAACAGGGGTTCCGCCTGATGGACCAGTTCTTGATCAAGCGCGGCTGACCTCTTCCGTCAACCGCTTCGGAGTGGACTATCGTGCCTCTTGTCGTGCAGAAATTTGGCGGCACAAGTGTCGCGGATTCGAACAAGATCCTTGCAGCGGCTCGACGCGCGATCCGAGCCCATCAGGCGGGGAACCAGGTCCTCGTCGTTGTGTCCGCGCGTGGCCACACTACGGATGAATTGATCGCGCTCGCTAAAGAGATCCATGAGCGACCCCCCGCCCGTGAGATGGATATGCTCCTCTCAACCGGCGAGCAGGTAAGCGTTGCCTTGATGGCGATGGCCATCCAATCTCTGGGTGTTCCGGCGATCAGCTTCACCGGTGCACAGATCGGTATCGTCACGGATAGTTTTCACACGAAGGCGCGGATTCGGAACATCTCGACCGAGCGGATCGAACAAGCCCTCGAGGAGGGGAAGATCGTGATCGTCGCGGGGTTCCAAGGGGTCGATGAGCACTATAACATCACCACTTTGGGTCGCGGCGGCTCGGACACGACTGCGGTCGCACTCGCAGCCGTCCTTGGCGCAGATGGGTGTGAAATTTACACCGATGTCGATGGTGTTTATACGACCGACCCACGCCTCGTGCCCGAAGCCCGCAAGATTGATCGGATTAGCTACGACGAGATGCTCGAACTCGCAAGTCTTGGCGCAGGCGTGATGCACTCGCGCTCGATCGAGTTTGCCAAGAAGTATGGTGTCCCAATCCACGTCCGGAGTAGCTTCTCAGACACAAACGGGACATGGATCGTCGACGAGTCCGAAGCCCGCCGGCTTGGTGTCCATGTCAGCGGAGCTGCGCTTGCGAAAGACGAAGCGCGGGTGACGATTCACGGTGTGCCCGACCATCCTGGCGTGGTTCATGCCATTTTCCGGCGAATCGCTGAGTCGAACATCGTGGTCGATATGATCGTCCAGAATGTCTCCACCGACGCTCGGACCGAGGTCAGCTTCACGGTCGCCGCCAGCGAACTCGCCGAGACCCTACGAGCCGCAGAGGCAGGTGCCAAGGTTATTGGGGCAACCAGTGTCTCTCACAATGCCGGTGTCGCGAAGGTTTCCGTTGTTGGGCTCGGTATGCGCACCCACACGGGCGTAGCGACTGCGATGTTCCAGGCGCTCGCTGATGAAGACATCAACATCCAAATGATCACAACAAGTGAGATTAAGATTAGTGTGCTGGTCGACCGAGAATCGGCGACCCGAGCCCTCAAGATCGTCCATCGCGCGTTTGCCCTCGACCGCGCTCCCGCAGACCTTCCCAGACCTTACTCACCCAAGAGTAAAGAGGCACAGAAGGCCGAAGCGAGTGATAATTCTCCTGCCACTGCCCTCAATCATTCGTTGGGAATGGAAGACCTGGTCGTGTCCGGGGTCGAGCTCGTCGAAGGGCAAGCCCGCGTGACGTTACTCGACGTACCCGATCGCCCAGGCTATGCGGCTCAGGTCTTCCAGAAGATCGCCTTCGCCAACGTCTTTGTGGATATGATCGTCCAGAACGCGGGGAGCGATGGTAATACTCACCTCTCATTTACGGTTCCCTCCGAACAGGCGGAACGAGCACGGGCAGCCCTAGCCGATAGCGGCCTCGGGCGGATTGTCGTCGAACCGACGATCGCAAAACTCTCAGTTCTCGGGGTCGGCATGCGAACCCACACGGGGGTTGCCACCCGCATGTTCGGGGCGCTCGCCGATGCGGGAATTAACATCGCTCTGATCAACACCAGCGAAGTCAGAATCAACGTTGCAACTGAGCCGGAGCATGGATTGGCGGGTTTGCAGTGTTTGAGGGCTGTCTTCCTCCAATAACTGCTCTGATCTGATCTGAATTCAAGGCCCTCATACCAGAATCGAGAACCCATCCCGTGGCACGTGACAAAGTTGTCCTCGCGTACAGCGGCGGCCTCGACACTTCCGTCGCCGTCAAATGGATCAATGAAACCTATGACCTCGATGTGATCGCCTACACGTGCGACCTAGGTCAAGGTCAGGATATCGAGGCGATCCGTCAGAAAGCACTTCGAACAGGCGCGGTCGAGGCGATCGCCGAGGACGTCCGCAACCTGTTCGTTGACTTCTTCTGCATCCCCTCGCTGATGGCTGGGGCTCTCTACGAAGGAAAGTATCCGCTCGCAACCGCACTTGGTCGGCCTTTGATCGCCCAACTTATGGTCCGGGTGGCCAAGCAGCATGGTGCTGTGGCAGTGGCACACGGATGCACCGGCAAAGGCAACGATCAAGTTCGATTCGACGTGACGTTCCAGACATTGAACCCAGCCCTCAAGATCATCGCACCTGTGCGAGAATGGAAGTGGACCCGTACTCAGGAGGTCGAGTACGCCAACAAACACGGCATCGAGATTGAGGCGACCAAAAAGTCGATTTACAGCACAGACCAGAATCTCTGGGGACGTTCGATCGAAGCGGGGACCCTGGAAGATCCTTGGATCGAGCCGGCCTCGGACGCCTTTCAGTGGACGGTCGATCCCCAACTCGCCCCCAACGAGCCCGAGGAGGTCACGATCGAGTTTGAGCGGGGGAGACCGATTGCTCTCAATGGGACGGCAATGGGGGCCGCCGAACTGATTGCCAGCCTAAACACGATCGCTGGGCGACACGGTGTTGGTCGTATCGACCATGTCGAGAACCGACTCGTGGGCATCAAATCTCGCGAGATCTATGAGGCACCGGCAGCGGTAGTGCTGCACGAAGCCCACCGCGAGATCGAGTTCTTGACGCTCTCGAAGGAAGCCCTTCGATTCAAGACGTACGTGAGCCAGCAGTATTCGGACCTGATCTACAACGGACTCTGGTTCAGCGCACTCCATCAGGATCTGATGGCGTTCGTCGTCTCGAATCAGCAATACGTCTCCGGAACAGCCCGTGTCAAACTCTTCAAAGGTCATGCCGCGATCAGTGGCCGCAAGAGTGAACACAGCCTCTACCGGCATGAACTTGCAACCTATGACGAAGGCGATCAATACGACTCGTCGGCTGCACAGGGATTCATCAAGATCCACGGTCTCTCTCAAACCACCCAGGCGAAGTTTCAGATGCTCACCGGAGCGGGTGCCCGCCGCCTCGAACTGCCGAGCATCATCCCCCCTTCCGACGAGATCCGCTAAGCCTCAACCTCGTTCGTCCACGGCTTTCAGATAATCTCGGACCCAGATGAGGGCGGAGTCGCGTGAAGCGATTGCGCCCTCAAGCTGAGCATTTCGCACCGCTTCGAGGATTCCGCTAAAACTCCTGCCGGGCTGATACCCTTGGGCAATCAGGTCTCGACCATTGAGGATCGGTGGGGGGTCGATCGGACCGTCGGGCAAGTCATGGTGATATCGTTCCACAAATTCGACGGTTTGCACCTTCGCCTGGCCTTCAGCTCGCCACCATTTGAGAAGCTCTGGGAAGTTCGAGTGGGCGAATAGCCGTTTGAGCTTGGAACTGCGTGGCAGATTCGCACTGTCCACTGCGTCCGCATGCTCGACCAACCAGCAAATAAGGAGTCGCTCCTCGTTGGAGAGTCGAAGTTCGTTGCATGTCTTGGTGACCTCCTCAACGCCGAGGTCGGCGACCAAGATGGTGAATCCAACTGAGAATCCCGCATCGGCTGGCAGTCTTGCGAGTGCCTTTGACGTCCGAGTCCACTGTTCATCTGAGACAGAGAGCATTGCCGGAACAATGGCCCCGAGAAGTCCCAAGTCGCGAGCGAGGCTCATCGCCTGGGCTCGGCTGGGATGAGTGAGCATTCGTCGAAGCTCTTGAGCGATCCGCTCGGCAGCGACAACCGTGACCCGGGGGCTCATAAGTTCGATGGCATGGCGAGTCGCCCCATCAATCGCAAGGTCGAAGCGGGCTGCGAATCGAGCGGCACGGAGGAGACGAAGCTTATCCTCCTCGAATCGCTCAACCGCATTGCCGATCGCGCGGAGCCGCCTTGATTCGAGATCTTCAAGTCCGCCGACATAATCAATCACCTCGCATGTGATTGGGTCATAGAACATGCCGTTGATTGTGAAGTCGCGACGCGTTGCGTCGGCCTCCGCAGAGCCGAACGTCACGCTTTCAGGACGTCTTCCATCGAGATATTCTCCGTCAGAACGGAACGTCGCCACCTCAACCTCTAAGGATCTGCCGTCCCCCAGGACCCGGACGACCCCAAAGCTGATGCCGACATGGCTGGTTCTTCGAAAAAGCTTGATCACACGCTCAGGCGTGGCGTCGGTTGCAATGTCGTAATCAGACGGGACTCGTCCAAGCAGTAGGTCCCGGACACAACCGCCTGCCCAGAATGCGACGTGCCCAGAATTCCGGAGAGTCCTCACCACCGAGGTTGCAAACTCGCGGACGACGTCAGGATTCGTCGGAAGGTCGAACTTCAACATCGTGGTGGGCACCGGGCTCAACAGTCACAGGGCGATCTGGTTCTTGGTCGAGCACACGAAATGCGACCTGAGTGCCCCCATATTTCCGCAGGTCCCACAAGTCTGGTTCTGGGAGGATCTCGTCGGCCACGATTCCCTTGCTCGACTCAACAACGAGGATGGAACCTGCCGGAAGTGACCCTACCAGGCCAGTCAGAGTCTCATGGATGCGTTCTGGGCTTCGTTCAAATTCACGATAGGGGGGGTCCATAAAGATGATTACCGGCTCGCCAGCCGTCGGGGTCATCGACTTGGCCCAGCGAAACGCATCATTGACGACCACGTGGCCCCGGTCTTCAAATCGAAGCGTCGCAAGGTTTCGGCGGATTAAAGCAACGTTCACCCGATGCTTTTCAACGAAGACCGCTCGCTCAGCTCCTCGGCTCAGCGCCTCGAGTCCAAGGCCGCCACTCCCCGCAAACAGGTCGACAACCAACAAGCCTTCGACGGCTTCGCCGAGGATATTGAAAATGGCTTCCCGGACGAGGTCACTTGTAGGACGTGTCTCATCGTCATTAGGGCCGTCGAATTTATGTCCTCTGCGCAGTCCTGCAATGATCCGCATAGCACTCTCCTACGAGGAGACTACCAGATTTGCTCAAGTCTCGACACCCAACTGTCGGGCTCGCCTTGACGGTTCCATGAAGCTGGTCCATACTCCCCGGTCGTGGGGTCGGTCCTTTGATGATGCGTCCCCAAGATCCTGCCTCGACGACAACGAAGATCACACCTCACGGATGAGGTCGACCGAATGCAAATCCGGTCGTCCACGCGTTGGATAGGACATGGATGTCATGAAGCGAATGACCTCGGCCATCCTTGCCGTCGCACTCGGTCTCACCCTCGGGGGCAGGTCCTTTGCGGGTCCCACCGAGGCTTTGGAACAGGCTCAGAAGCTCCTCAACCTGAATGATGGTCGAGCTGCCGTTCGGGTTCTTGAAGAAGCTCTGAGTGAACCCGGAGCAGAACGGTCACGGATCGTTCTACTCCTCAAACGTGCCTACGAATCGGCGGCCGCACAAGCGGAAACCGCCGGTCGCAAGTCGGAAGCTGCCGTATTTCGTGAGGACCTGGCCATCCTGAGTCGGCTGAAGTCGACTCCGAAGGTTGTCGCTGAGTCGCCTACAAGCCGAAGCATCGATCCTCCCGCTGCTCTGACTGTGGAAGCTCCTCCCGCAGCCCCGTCCGCCACCATCCAATCGATACCCAATAGTCCGATCGATCCTCTCCCTTCTTTATCGTCAAGAGTCCAGGTCGCCCCCGAACCACAGGTGGCGCAACCGGCCACCAAGCCTGCCTTCTCACTCGAAGAGGCCGACGTCGCTTACCGAGACAAGAAGTACACCGAGGCCGGTCGAATCTACTCTGGCCTTGCCTCGACCCAGCAGCTCCCCGAGGGGCGAAAAGAACAATGGGCCTACTGCCGATGGTTCGCGGTCGTCCAGCGCATTAATGCCAAGCCAAGCTCGCCGACCGAGTGGGATTCAATCGACACCGAGCTTGAAGAGATCCGCAAACTCTGTCCGTTGAACTTTTTTGGCGAGTACCTCAAACAACGCGCCGCTACGCGCATTCCAGGATCAGGCAAATCGGCTTTGAAGCAAGTGGCATCCAAAAACGAGCCGGTCATTATCCGAGGTCAAACCCCTGAGTCTCCTCCGAGTGCAAATCCCACCAGCCCCCCTGCCCCGATCGCGAAGCCTGCGCCCGTGCCTTTGACCCAAAATCGGGGATCAAGGACCGGGATGGACCAGGTGATCGAAACGACGAACTTCCGAATTCATCATTCAGACGAAGGGCTCGCCGAGCAGGTTGCAAGAGTCGCTGAGGATACACGTGAGGAGCAGGTCCGTAAGTGGTCGGGGGCGAGCTCCTCGAGTCCGTGGGTCCCTCGCTGCGAGATCTTTCTCTATCCGACCGCGCAAGTGTACAGCCAGGAGACGAGGCAGCCGCTTGATTCGCCCGGTTTCTCGACGATGGGTGTCACCGATGGACGGATTCATGATCGAAAGATCCACCTGAGAGTCGGCGCGAGAGGGCTGGTGCCCGCAGTCCTTCCTCACGAAGTGACGCATGTCGTCTTGGCGGATTTGTTCACAACTCAACAAATCCCGCGCTGGGCGGATGAGGGAATGGCGGTGCTCTCGGAGCCGACCAGTGAGCAAACTCTTCGAGCCAACGATCTTGATGAACCTTTGAAGTCGGGGCGGCTCTTCACGGTGACCGATCTGATGGTGATGGATTACCCCGACGGAGAGTTCTGGAGCGTCTACTATGCACAGAGCGTGTCACTCACCAAGTTTCTAGTTGAGCGAGGGACGCCTGGCAAATTTGTCCAGTTCCTCCAGGCCAGCCAGCGAAATGGAACTGAAGTCGAACTTCAACGAGTTTATGGATTCAAGAACCCCCGCGATCTTCAGGATCAATGGCTGACATGGGCTCGACGAGGCCCAAATCTGATGACTGCCAACGGAAGCTCAGTGACTCGGGAAACGAAGTGAGCCGGGCACGTCCCTGCGCGTTCCCCTACCTGGATCTGCGGAACCTCCCCATCCGAGTTTATGACTTTGATTGAAAGAGTTAGGATAAGATCATCCTTCTGGCAACATTTGAAGCGTCTCGAACGATGAGGATCTTATGGTAATTCGCCTGGACGATTACGTGGACAAACTGCCTAAAGAAAGGCAAGACGCTATTCGACAACGAACAGCGGAATTGATCGCCGAGGAGGGAACACTTCGCCAGATTCGGGTAGCTCGCGAACGCTCACAGAAAGCGCTCGCCCAACGGCTTCATATCAACCAATCGGCGGTGTCAAAGCTGGAACGTCGCACCGATATGTATCTCAGTACGTTAAGAGGTTACATTGAGGCGATGGGCGGGAACCTTGAAATTATCGCCCGGTTTCTTGACCAGGCTATTCGGATCACACAATTTGAATCCCTAGATCCTGAGCGACTTTCACAGACTTAACCCTGTTGTCTGGTTGGATAACCCCTTGCGTGAAACACCGACGAATCGGGTGTTTTTCATGAATGATCGCCCATGCGTATGGTGAGAGTATTGATCCCTTTGTTGGAAACACTTGGTATCGGTTAGGATTGGGCTCGGGACTGTTGCGAGCTCTCTCGGAGGTTGTAATGCCGATCCAAATCGACCTCACTGGCAAGGTGTCGCTAATTACGGGGAGTTCCCAGGGAATCGGTGAGGCGATTGCTCGCCGACTCCATGAGGCGGGGAGCCTGGTCATCCTCAACCACCCTGGGCTCGATGGTGGCAAAACCGAGTCGGACTGCGGAACAATCGCCACGGAACTGAACCTCCGATCTCCTGACTCAGCCTGGGTTGAGGCTGGCAACGTGGCGGACCCGGACTCTGTGCTTCGGATGATCGAGCGGGTGTCCACTCGGCTTGGAGGAATCGACATCCTTGTCAATAATGCGGGAATCCTCCGTGACCGCTCGATCGCGAAGATGAGTCTGGACGAGTGGAACGCTGTGATCAATGTGAACCTCTCGGGGGTGTTCCACTGCTGCAAGTTCGGGCTTGAGATTCTCCGAGAGGGAGGTTCGATCGTGAACATGGGGAGCCTCGCGGCTTATGTTGGCTTCTATGGCCAGTCGAATTACGCCGCCGCTAAGGCAGGTGTCCACGCATTGACTAAGGTCCTCAGTCGGGAATGCGCTCGCCGATCGATTCGTGTGAACGCGGTCGCTCCAGGTGTTGTCGAGACGCTGCTGGCCCTTCAAATCGCAGAGTCGGTCCGGACCGAGATGATCAAGTCCATTCCTTGGGGTCGATTCGCCAAGCCGAGCGAGATCGCCGATGTCGTCCTCTTCCTCGCCTCAGATCTGGCGAGCTATGTCACAGGTCAGACGATCGAAGTGAACGGCGGTTGGCACGCGAGTTGATCTTGAATACGGAACTGAAACATGATCGATCCCGCCGAGCCAGAACGTGCCATTGCCGACGCATCTCGCATGTTTGAAGAGGCTCCAAGTGAAGCTTCTGCGACCCCGAGTAAACCGCTGCCGAACTCAGTTGATATCTCATACGATCTGGAAGCGGTAGAGCCTCCCAAGCGGACCCCGACTCGCGCTGACTCGGTCTTCGAAGAGCCGCGAGCAGGCCGGTCTCACCGCCTAGAGAGAGGGTCATTATCCGCATCGCCGCTCCCTAATGGGCAAGTCTGGACTCGGCTCGGGGAGTGGGGGCCGGCACTGATTCGTGTCGGGCTGGTGGTACTGATTTTTGCAATCATCACTTGGCAGGCGTATCAGCTTGTTGGACTCACATTTGGTTTAATGCTGCTCTTCATTGGATCTATTACCACTGTTCTAGTGGCCTACCCAATCATCATCACGCTCGAACGCCCGGTTCGCTTCACGCCGGAACAAGCGGTGAGAGACTACTATGGAGCCCTCTCGAACATCTTTCCGCACCATCGTCGAATGTGGCTACTGCTAAGCTCCAAGGGGAGAGACACCTCCGACTTCAGTTCGTTGACGAGCTTTCGCAACTACTGGCGTGAGCAGGTCTTCACGCTTGGAGGGACGCGATGGAGCTGCTTCCTCCGATTCCAACTTGCAGAGTTCAAGTCCGATAAAGGGGGTGGGCAGAGTTCAGTAGAAGCCACTTATCGCATCGTGGTGAGTCGGCTCGGCAGCCAGAAGACACCGATCGCAACTCGTGAAGTTGTGGCGACCTTGAGCCGAGGGGCCGATCGGATGTGGTATCTCGATGAAGGGCGTCTTACAGAAACAACGCTTGAAGCATCTTGACCGTCAACGATGCGACAACGATGAGAACTCCGAATAGCCGGCCCGAGAACTCCCATACATCCAATTCATCGTTCCCCACGATCCCGGCAATTTTTCGAGTGAACGCGAGCGCGGGGACCGCCCAAACAAACTGGTCCAAGAATTGATGGGTACATGTCGCATGCATCATACGAATTTGGATTTCACGAGCGGGACATACACCAGAACGTCGGTATTCGGTCAACAAGAGAACCAACATTGTCGAGGAGAGGTTTAGGAGGGCAAAGAGGGCGGAGACGGACCAGATCCAGCGACCGATGCCCCAGGTTGAAATCGGCCTGGTGCCCAAGAACCGCTGGGTGAGGAGCAAGACTCCGCCGACCAAGGCAATCGCGGTCAGTTCGTTCCCAGCGACAATCTTGATACGGGCGCTCCAAGGTCCTCCCCGCAGCCATGCTCGCGTGATCGGCTCGGCGGCCTGCCCGCGGGCGAGGGTGGCACCGAGTGCGAAGGCGAGAATCGCGGTCATCATGAAACGAATATGCAACATGACCTCAGGCCGATCCCCCTGCTTTCCACCAACGGAGCCAGAAGGCGACGTAAGTAATGCCGAAGAAGCCTAAACAGAGTGGGGGATAAATCGCGAGGAATACGAGCCAAACCGGAACAGACCAACCATTTGTGAATGGGAGCTGGATCCAGTTGGGATCAGGGGGCGGAAGCATTGAAGGATTGGTCGCAGCACTCGTGGCCGCTAGGGTGAACGGGGCTCGATATGCAGGAACACTCAAGGCAGCCGAGAACGGGCTGGTGATCGTAAGCGCAGCGAGCCGATCTTCTCGGATGTTCGTAAAGCCTTCAAGGAATCTTACGAGTCCTACTGGACCAGCAAAAAGCACGAGAAGCACCAGATACGTCATGACCATGGCGACCGAGGTCTTACGCGAAAGCGACGAGCACATCAGCCCAATCGTCGTGGTCACAAGACACGTCATCAAGATGATTGCGAGATACACAAACAGGAACCAAAAGCGGTCGCGGAGTTCCTGAATCAGACCGTAGGCGAGAAGGAGCTGCTCGCAGAGGAGCAACGTCAGGACGGTCGAGACTCGAAGTGCCGCTGCCAACTTGGCGATGATAATTCGCCCAGGTGTGAGAAGGGTTGTCAGCAAGAGAGCAAGCGTCTGACGCTCACGCTCTTGGGTAATGCTGCCGGAAGAAAAGACGGGGCCGACGAGCATATTGAAGGTCAAAACGTAGCAAACGTAATAACCCGAGTTCTGTGGCTTCAGGAACAGAAGTGCAGCCATCAATGGGATCGAGAGCAACATGCTTACTTGGATCACAACTCGGAGCATCAATGTGCCCTGGCTGAAGATCTCGCTACGGAGCTCTTTGTCGAGGACGGGATTCGTCCCATCGGGCATCAGTTCCAGCCGCTTTGCAGGGGCAAATAACTTGTCCGGGAACAGGTCGCGGTCGATCACAACACCGATGGCGTACTTCATTTCCTGATCTTCGTCGACAACGTCTCGACCTTCACTTCCAACATCGGGCGGGCGCAGAAGGCGGCGATTGATCAAGATAACCAAGACGGTCCAGATAGCCAGGCACCAGGGCGGAAGCACGGACATGGAGACAAAATCACGAAAGAGCATGTTGTCGGTTCGCGTAATCCAGATACACGCAACCGCCAACGGCAAGATGATCAGGTAGCTTACAACCAAAGCAGATGAAGTCCGCCGGAAGTAGCTGGAGCAGGCAATGGACAGCAGACCGAACGTCCCTGCGGCAAGGATGAGAAGCAGATATGCACGACCGATCTCTGAGAGCAGGATCCCACCCAACAAGAAACAGAGAATCATCAAGGGAAGCGTTGATATAATCAGAATGACAAGATAGGTCAGTGAACTGAGTAGCTTACCGACCAAGATCCGGCTCGGGTCGAGCGGACTTGCTAGGAGCATCTCATATGTCTTGCGCTCCTTCTCACCAGTGATACTTCCCGATGCGAACGTTGGGGCGACGAGCGCGACGAGGAAGAACTGGCCGAGAAAGAACAAGTCGAATAGACGCGTCGCAGCCCCCGCGCTGACCTGCTTCGCGCCCGCTGCGCCGGCAGGCCAGGCAAAGTAGACCATTAAGCCCAGGAACGACACGTAGAGTAGTTGAAGCACAAACGCGCGGGGCGAACGCAAGTTGACCAGGAGTTCGCGCGAGAGCACGGGATTATCGCGGAAAATCATCGCGTGGTTCCGGACCTTGATCTAAAATGATGTTGAGTTGACTAATTGACAATGCCTTTAGTAATCATCATAAACGCCTCTTCAAGACTCAATGGCTCCTCGGAAAAGGAGAGGACCCCTACTCCGGCGCCGATCAAGAGGTTCAATAACCGTGAGAGGTCAGCGTCCTCGCCCTCGAATTCGGCTGTGATTGTGTGATCATAGTGCTCGACCGAGCGAATTCCTTCTTCCGCACGCAGAAGTTCTGCGGCACGTTCTGGGGCTTCTAACACCCGGACGCGAAGAACCCGGTGCGATCTCAGCCGTTTCTGAATTTCCTGAATGCTGCCTGAAGCCAGGAGCTTGCCCCGCTCGATGATGCCGATCGAGGTACAGAAGTCGGCGAGTTCAGAGAGAATATGGCTAGAGACCAGGATGGTTTTGCCCATCCCTCTCAACTCATTCAAGAGAGCTTTCATCTCAAGGCGAGCACGTGGGTCAAGTCCAGATGCAGGTTCATCGAGAATCAGGACGGGTGGGTCGTGAACCAGAGTTTTCGCCAGACAGAGCCGCTGCTTCATGCCCTTCGATAAGCCGTTTACGTAATCATCACGCTTATGGGTGAGGTCGAGAAGCTCCAAAACCTGGCCGATAATCTGCTTGCGCTGGACACGGGGGATTTCGTAGGCGACGGCGAAGAAATCGAGGAATTCCCAAACTTTCATGCCATCATAGACACCAAAGTCGTCGGGCATGAAGCCGATGACGCGGCGGACGGCCATCGGATCGGTGACCACAGAGTGGCCGGCAACTCGCCCCTCGCCCGACGTCGGTCGAAGGAGAGTCGCCAGAAACCGGATGGTCGTGCTCTTGCCCGCACCGTTCGGCCCAATAAAGCCAAAGACTTCACCTCGACCGATGGACAAGTTTAGATCATCAACTGCGATGAAATCACCGTAACGCTTGGTGAAGTGGATCACCTCAATCATGGAGAAGACGACTCCTGGCGTGTGATTTCAGGTCGAGCAAGCGGCATCCGAAAGGTCTTGAGCCTACCTGATCTGGAACTGACGTACCTTGGAACTGGGAGAGCCGGGTGACTGGTTCGGAGGATCCGAGATCGGTGTCAGATCGGCCCCTCGCGCGAGTGCATCAAACTGAGGACCATCTGGACTCGGCGGTAACCCGTGGCTCAGATTCGCTACGACCAACGTGAACCCTCTGGATCGATCCAGAGCAGGCAGAATCTCTTGGCCGGCCCTCGTGCCAGGCGACCATGCGATCAGTCGAAGGGTCCCCTGCTCTTCTGGTCGGCTCAGTTTCTGATCGTGGATCAATTTGATGATTTGGTCGGGCTGAAGCGGTCCCTTCGCAGAGGTTGAGGATGGGAACGATTTCGATTCCGTGCCAATTACGACACTCGCACCCTTGGCAATATCTCCGAGTACGAAGGTCTGATCCGACCCGTCCAGCAGAACGGCATCATGTAGGTCGATCTCCGACTCATTGATAATTGATCGCGTACTTGCATCGAGTGTCAATCGAATTGACCCATCCATGGCCCACATCTGTTCTGCGCGAAACATGGAATAGCTTCGAGGTTGAACCCGAAACTGACTAAGCGACGGAACAGGCTGAGTCTGGAAGGTTGAATCGATGATGTCTTCACCTCGAAGCGAGCGACCACTATCAAACGGCAGAGCAAGCGCGGTCGATTCGTCGGGGTAGGTGATTGCGAATTGCACTCGAGACGACGAATAGATGGAGCCGAACCGAGTCAGATGTGCTCGCGGATATTCTCCCTGGATCTCCAGTATGTCAATCTCGTCGCACGCCGCTTCGAACCCAAGGTCGAATGAGGCAGCTCGTTCGACCCCAATCGCAAAGCCCATCGAGAGGACCGGAATCACTGCCCACGCCCACTCCTTCCTACCGAGCAGATATCGACAGACCAACCAGTTCAGCGGAACCAGAGCTAGTAAGTAGGCGAGAATGACCCTGAACACAAATGTCGAACTGGGGATTGATAATCCTGAAGCCTCTTCGAGCATGTCACGGCAGAGACGCGGAAGGGGTGCATCGTCAACCCAATCCCCAACGGGACGTGATGGGGGTGGGGGAGGGAGATCCGAGACTCTGGTCGAGGTGAATCCCATCCCCGAAACTCGTGCGCCAACCGGTCCTCTCGTCAGATTTGTCGCCGGAAGGATCGGCCCCGGTGAGGTTCCAACAAGCGGATCCGGGTTGTTCGACGGGGGAACGATCGAAGAGCCGAGATCACGGCTAAGGTAACGGACCCAACTGAGGTCTTGGCCACTCAGAGCCTGATAACGGGGAGGTTCAAGACCCCCGTCCCGGCGAGTCAGGGCTCGAACCATCGGTTCTTCCGGCCTTCGCAACAAGAATCGACGGACGAATGTGTCGATGCCGGGCCATGCAATGAATGCAGGATCGGTGGGATTGATGCCCAACATCTGGATCCGCCCACGACCAACTCTGGACTCAACTGCAAGGATGAGTTTATCGCCAGCGGCTCCCAGTGGGAGTACCGTACTCCCCGGCTTGGGATCGAGACCCGTCAAGAAGACAGGTCGATTGGAGGCCGGAATGATCGATACAGGTGCTGTGTAGCGTTTTCCGAATAGCTCGTAAGCATCTTTAAGAGATGATGGTTCGGGCTGAGGTTCCTCGGGATCGGGGAGCTTGGTCACAGGGGGATATGCCTGTGCGAGCGGCCTCAGATCGGCTTCGGAGAGCTGGGAGTTTGATCCAGAGAGATCGGCAGGCAAATAAGGCCCGAGAAAGCTCTCTCGAAGAGCGGCGAAGTTCGGACCTGCACCGCCGACCAACACCAACTGTCCCCCCCAATGAATCCAGTCGAGCATCGCCGATTGTTGAGCGGGGCTGAGGAGTTCCGGTTCTAGACCATCCCAGATCACGTGACTAATCACAGTCCAGGTCAGCGGATGCGGAGAAAGGACCGGCTTGTCGGGCTCCTGGGGCAAGACGAGCCGATAATAGCGCTGACGTTCAGCCGACAATGCATCGTCGGCCGAAGATGTCGGCATGAATGCCCTTAAATTTGTCCATTTGGCATAAGAGTCATTTGCCTTCCGGCTCAAGATCACAACCAACATCTGGTGTGGTTCGAGCACCCTGAGATTAGCGACCGTCGTCTCATCAGCGCGAATCTGGTCGGGCCGAATCAGCTCCAAACCCAATTCTCTGGGAATTCTTGGCAGAAAAACCTGCATGCTGAGGCGTGATCTCTGCTCTTTGATCAGCCGAGCGTCCCGCTTGAAGGTGACGGATTGGGGCTGACCCCGGAGTGTTACGGGTGCGCTCTGGAGAGATCCTTCGTAGTTCGCTAGATTCGAACGCAACTCCAGGCTGAGCGTACTCCAATGATTCGGCTTTACATATGGAAGAATGTCAAAAGGAGCGATCTGAGATCGGAAGATCTCAAACGGTGGCTTCGTTTTTGCTTCTTTCCGCTTGGCTTCTTCATCGATTGACTTGAGGCGATCATCTTCCGGCGATTGGACGCCTGGAATCTGCTCCGTCGAGTTCTGATCCGCTGGATCCTGCTTGTCTGGGTTCTGCTGCGCACGTGCTGAACCCGACAATATCAGGAGCACGAAGAACGCCACGAGTCGACTCGAAGTTGTCGAGAATAATCGCACGGGGGAGACCTCGGGAAGCGACAATTCGGGTCGAGAGAACAGGTGTTCGACGATTGTCCTAGTCTAGCGGTACCCGACGGGATTTTGAAAGGGTCGAGTGGTCTAAAGCGAGGAAATCCATGAACTTTGTGCGAGTCGAATTTGATATTCCTCAAGGGTATCCAGATCGCAGAGGATGCCTTGATCGTTCACGGGAAGTTCGATCAGGTCGGGATGACCCTGAATTAAGGAGTTGAGTCCCCGATCTATGGGAAGGGAGCGGATCTGCGAGACGATACTCCAAGGCAAGACGATCGGGTGCCCGCGTTTCCCGTTATATGTGGGAGCGATGATTCGTTTTGGATGCCTGAATAAGAGGGCGATTAATTGCCGAGTCACATTCTCGGAGAGGTCGGGGCAGTCCGCTGGTGCGATCAAAAATGCGTCCGGGCTTGATCCGTGGAGATGAGTGACCAGAAAGTCGATCCCATGTTCGATCGTCGCCCTCATGTCGGGCGTCTCCTCACGGAGTCGGTGGAGTTCGGCCCCTTCTGCGAGAACTGCCTCCGCGAGTTCACCTGCCCCTGGAACATCGTCCGGTGGCACGACCACAACAATCGGGCTGGCTCCACCGCCTTGAAGCGCACGGATCGTCCGGACGATCAAGGGGACCTCCTCAATTGGCAGGATCAGCTTAGGCTGGCCCATCCGCCGACTTCTTCCAGCGGCTGGAATAATTGCCGGGATCATGAAGTCACCGATGCTGGCGGCCCAAGGTTGCGCCACGAGATCAATTCCGCGACCACGCTGATACCGATTTCTGGGACGGTCTGCGATCCGATATCCAGGCCGATTGGCGCTTTGACGCGTTGCAATGTCGCCTCGGACATGCCGTGATCCCGCACATTTTCGAAGATCAACTTGATCTTCCTTCGGCTCCCAATCAAACCGACATACGTTGCCGGGGTGGGAGCGAGAAGTTCGAGCGCCTCCTGATCGTGGCCGTGCCCTCGGGTCACGATCAACGCATACGTGTTTGTCGTGATCTCTAGAGTGGGGATGACCTGATCTAATGCCCCGACGACGATCTCTTGAGCCGCAGGGAAACGTTCTTTGTTGGCATACTGTTGGCGGTCATCGACTACGCAGACATCGAAATCTGCATGAGCTGCCAGTTGAGCGACCTCTTGGCCGACATGGCCTGCTCCTACGATGATCAGTCGAATCCGAGGCAAGGTCGGAAGGAGTGCAATTCCTGAACGAACCGACGGCTTTGGGCGTCGCACGAGAGGGATGACCGACTCGGCAAGTTGAGGAGGAATCGCCGAACCGAACCGCGAGCTGACGGCTGTGGCCTGGGAGTCGAGCAGAAATCGTTCCCCCCGAGGCAAGCCGACTCGTTCGTCGTCCACAACAACGGCTTCGGTAAATCCAAGGCCTGCTTCGAGCAGCTCTTGGAAGCATTTGTAATAGGCAAATGCGCGTTCACCTCGGGCGGATTCCGCGAGGATCACCATTTTACCTCCGCAGATCAGTCCATCAGCCCACGCGTAGTCGTGGTCGAGAATATACTCGTGGAACTCAACCCGATCGGAGCTATAGAGTCGAATCGCCTTCTGCTTGACCTCTCCCTCGACGCAGCCCCCGCCGAGGGTCCCACGTTGCCGACCCTCGGGATCGACCAGCATCAGTGCGCCTGCTTTTTGAGGCGTTGAGCCTCTGGTCTCGACGACCTCACAGACGACGACTTCCCGTCCGTCGCGGAGGGTGTCGGTCAGATATCGGATCAGGTCGCGCATGTTTGGAATTGGTTGGTTTGAGAGCGGATCATCGTCATACGAGGGTATCTCTCGCGAGAAACAACGGCAAGGGCTTGAGGCTTTGGTTCCAGAATGAGTATCGTTCCCGATATGAACCACACTCTGATTCTTGCGAGCGCTTCCCCTCGTCGCCGACAGCTTCTCTCCGATGCGGGTTATCAATTTTCGGTCGAAATCTCGGGAGTGGAGGAGCCCGAACCTGAGACGGGTTCTGACCCTTCCGCCTATGTGGCGGAGCTGGCCTGGAAGAAGGCACGCGCGGTTGCGATTCGTCACGTTTCCGGACTGATTTTGGCGGCGGATACGACGTGTGCCGTCGCTGGAGAGATCCTCAATAAGCCGATCGATCGCGCTGACGCCGAGCGGATGATCCGCCTTCAAGAAGGACGTGATACCAAAGTGATCACTGGTCTGTGTTTGTACCGGGCAGATCGCCACGAGTGGGTCGGCGCGATTGATGTCAGCATTGTCCGAGTGAGCCCAATGACCGACCACCAGATGACGGAGTTCCTCGTTAGCGGGCGTTGGGAAGGCAAGGCGGGCGGGTATGGGGTCCAAGACGACGATCCGTTCGTCAAACTTGTGACGGGCAGTGTCTCCAATGTCGTTGGCCTGCCCATGGAGCGATTGGCGGCTCTTCTCGCGGCATATCCCGAGCTATCAACCCTTCGTGGAATTGACTAGAGTAGCTTAGTGGACTGCAACCACGCCTGCGGAGATCACCCAATGGACGACGCCAAAGTTGGATCCGTGTCCCGAATGCGATCTCCGCTCCTTTTGGGATTGGCGGTGATCGGGATCGGACTGGCGATCGGGTTTGCACCTCCTCGGCTCTTCCTGGGAACGACCATGGCGGACCCTCGCAACCCAATCGCCGCCCCCGTCGACGGTGATCGGGCCTTCGGATACCTCAAGGCAATTTGCGACCTGGGCCCCCGACCTGCAGGTTCGGATGCCAACACGCGCCAACGCTCGCTCGTCGCTGCGCATTTTGTAAAAGCCGGTGGCAAGGTCAGTGAGCAAGCGTTCACCGCAAAGGACCCGATCTCGGGTGCGCCCGTGGCGATGGCGAACTTGGTCGGCTCGTGGTATCCCGAACGAACCGAACGCGTCGTCCTGGGTGCCCACTACGATACGCGCCCGTTCCCAGATCAAGAGAAGGATCCCGCGAAGCGGCGTGCTCCTTTCATCGGAGCGAACGATGGGGCTTCAGGAGTCGCCCTTCTCATGGAGATTTCCAATCACCTGGCAACATCGACCACCCCATGGGGTGTCGACCTTGTTCTCTTCGATGGTGAGGAACTCGTGTACGGCGAACAGGGGGATTACTTCCTCGGGTCGAAAGAATTCGCCCGTCGTTACGTCGAGGCTGAGGGGGGGCAAAAGGCCAATCACTATGTGGCAGGGATCGTTCTGGACATGGTCGGAGACAAGGATCTTCGGATTGATCAGGAGCAATACAGCCTCGACCTTGCACAAGCCCTGATGCGCGACCTCTGGACTGTGGCTGCGAAACTCAAAGAATCAAAAACCTTCCCCAATCGCGTCGGACGCGCGGTCAATGACGACCACCTTCCCCTGAACAATGCAGGGATTCCCACGATCGACTTAATCGACTTTGACTACCCTCACTGGCATACAACAAAAGACATTCCTGCAAATTGCTCAGGTGCGAGTCTTGCCAAGGTGGGTCGCGTCGTCACGGGCTGGCTGTCACTTCCCAAACTTGAAGAGAAAAAGAAGAGGCCTTGAGGCCTGCTCCTTTATCGACATGCCAGACCACGTGACTCGTCTCGTTCAGTTCGGGTGAGATCGAGGTCAAACCGGGAGAGGGAGAGTTCGAGCCGAAGCTGCTCCAGTCCCCCTCTGGCCAACGCCATGGCTCGCGCTCGGAATCTCGCCTGCTCGATAACGTCCAAAACGCGTTCTTCGAGTTCGGCCCGTTCAGGATATGGCAGCCCCCGGACGAGCTCGAGAAGCTCTGCCAGTTCGACCGGCGTCTCTTCGCATTTCATCGCGATGCTCATGGTGTACCTCTGGTGGTAAGAGATATATACCACGCGAATCTAGAGAAGATAGTCGGATTGCGTAAACTTGAAGATCTGGGAATTTTGGACGGTTGCATTTTCGGCCAGAAGGCTGGTTGGACTTCGCGGATTCGGTTTGACCTGCTAATTTCATCCAATTGCATGGGGAAAGTTCCTCGGAGAGGGACTTCGGGTCTGACACGGAGGTCTGCTATCGATGCGCCGCCTTCAATCCAGGACGCTCTTTTTCTGGCTCGTATTGGGTTTGTTCAGTCTTGGCGCGGATGCTCCGCTCGGAATCCTCCGTGATGGGTTTGAGACCGACCGCCCAACCTGGCGGCAGGAGGCTACGGATGCCACGATCCGTTTGATCGCCCATGACCGCTCGGACCGAGCGGCCCATGATGGCAAGCTCTCCGAGCATTTCGAGTTTGAAGCGGGTCCTGGAAGTGCTCTCTATTACAGTTATGCGATCCCTAAGGTACCCATCCGTCCCGGGCTAAGAGTCGGGCTCTTTGTCCGATCCAACCGTGTTGGGGTGGCTCTATCAAGCCGGGTGATTCTGCCTAACGATATTGATCCCGAATCGAAGCAGCCGACATTCCTGACGATCCCCGGAACGATTTATGAGGAGGCCGATCGCTGGCGTAAGCTGGAGATCTTGGACTTTCCAACGGCCGTTGAGCGCCAGGCACGCATCCTTCGCGCTTCGACCAAGAGGCCGGTAAAGATTGAGGGGGCGTATCTCGAACGACTCCTCATCAACATCCACGGTGGTCAGGGCGAGAACGAAGTCTTTCTTGATGAGCTGACAATCTCGCCGGTGACGAACAACGAGGGCGACGCGATTGCCGATGTGGGGCCACCCGTAGACGAGGCTGAGGAAGGGGTGGCAACTGCGCGTCCGAAAGCCGACTCGCGGATCACTCTTCCCCGGAATCGACTCAAGAAGGACGGGCGTGATTGGGTCCCAACCATTATCGATGCGCCCGGCGCGGACATTGAGCCATTGAGGGCTGCGGGCTTCGACGTCTTGGCGGTCCCTCGTGAGGCTGACCCGATCCGAGTCCAACGGGCGGTTGAGAGTGGCATGTTGATCATGCCTAAGCTTGAAGTGAATGACCCCAACTCCCCGCTCGACGGACCTGCCGCGCTTGCCTTGATTCGGGATTTCCCAGCCCGCCAATCGGTCGCGTTCTGGCATCTCGGTGAGGGGCTCGGAGCGACTCCCGACCGTGAGGAGCGGAAAGCCGAACTGAAGCGAGTCCGCGAGGTCATTTCCTCAATCCGGAAGAACCCCACCGATAGTTCCAACTTAACGAGCGGGACGATCGAAGCACTCTGGCCGCAGTACGGACGTGTTCCACAGAATCTCGACCTGTTGGGTGCGATGCCGACGATGTGGGCCGCGTCAACCGACATTTCGCTAACCTTGCAGTATCTAGCAGCTCGGCGCGACATGACCTTACGTGGTAATGCGGAAGCATTCCATTGGGCGGTCATTCCCTGTACGCCCTATGCCCAAGCGCGAGAGGGTGTTTGGGGTAATGAACCCCCGCCATCCGGGGGAGATCCCCAGGTCTCTCCCGAGCACCTCCGACTCTTCACTTATGCAGCACTCTCCGCCGGTTATCGAGGTTTCGCGTATAAGGCCGACGCGCAATTGACTCGCCCCCGTGGACAGCCTCTCCTGACGGAACTCGCATTTCTGAACATGGAGATCGATCTGGTCGAGTCGATCATCGCTCAAGGGGCCGACCCCATTGAACGTGCACCTACTCATTATCCCGACCCGCCCCTAATTCCAGCGAGCGCAAACCAGAATCTGCTCCAGCTCCAGAAGAGCCCCGAGGCTCCCCCCCACCCCACGATCAAGGTCGCAAAGATCCAAACCGCTGACCGACGTGGTGCTTTACTCGTCGTCACGAATTTCGGGGGAAATGCTCAGTTTGTTCCTGGGCAACTGACGGAGAACGACGTCGTTGTAATCGTCCAGGGCAACGAGGCAGGTCAGGCGTATGAGATCTCACCTGGCGGTGTTACGCCACTCGTCCGCAAACGAGGCCCGGGAGGGCTTGAGATCACCCTACCGATTCTCGATGTGTCGGCACTCGTCCTGGTCACGAGTGACACCGCACTGATCGACAAGCTTGAGACGGCAATCGCCCGTGTCCGCCCTCGCGCGGTGCAAATGGCTATTGAGCAGGCTCAGCGGCGCATGGAGCAGACGGCTGAGGTCAACACGCAGTTGACCATCGAAGGCCACCCGACGAAAACGGGGGCCGAGTTGATTGAACAATCCGGACGGTTCATCAAGTCTGCGCGGGAGCGGCTCGAAGATGCAGACTACGAGGTCGCTTGGTCGGAATCCAGGCGTGCGATCCGTCCTCTGCGAATCCTGATGAATGCGCACTGGAATGATGCGTTCCTAGCCACCACCAAGGCTGTTCGAGTCGGACGTGGTCAGCCAGAAGATCCACCCAAGGTCAAGCCTGGCACTCGCCCCCCCAAAGAGGCGTTGCTGCCGGTTCTGGTGAATGCGGTCGCCTGTCCTCCCTTGCTGAGTTACAACACCTTGCCACAGCAGTACACGTGGATTGAGTACATCCGCTCTGGGCAGTTCGGCCCTAATCTCTTGTCGGGGGCCGATTTCAGTGATTTGAGCGTCCTCAAGGCCGAGGGCTGGAACCTCAATGCAGGACACAACTTCGATGGCGTTTCTTCAAAGGTCGAGATCGATCGGACTCAAGCGGATCATCTGAGCGGTGTTCTCAAGCTCTCGGTCGACGCTGCCATTAAAGGGACGATCGACGACTTGCCCCCGACAATTGAACAGCCGGTTGCGGCAGTGACGACTGCGCCGATCAGGCCGGACGTCCCGATCATGCCTGGCCAATTCTTCCGGATCACGGTTCAAGTGAAAATGCCTCGACCCGTGACCGACGGCATCGGCGGATTCATCGTCCGAGATTCCTGGGGTGGAGAGAGCATGCAGTTCACCTATTGTTACCTGCTATCCGACTGGCGCGAGATTGTGCTCTATCGTCGCTGCCCGTCGAATGAGCCACTCACGGTGACACTCGGCCTGGCAGGCTATGGTGCCGTCTATTTCGACGACCTGAAGGTTGAACGAATCGAAGATCCGCGGATTCGGATTCCTCGGCCAGCCGCAACGTCGGGTGATCTGACACGGGACCGAAGGCCGACCGCCGGGCCCACAGCCGGCCGTTCTGTACCACCTCCACGACGGTGATCATTCAACGTCGAGCCAGTTATCCCCGACTCCGATTTCGACCTTGAGCGGCACGTCGAGCTCCATTGCCGTCGTCATCTCATGTTCGACGAGTTTCCGGAGTTCGGGAATTTCGTGCTCAGGAGCCTCAAAAACTAACTCGTCGTGTATTTGGAGCAGGAGCCGAGCCTGAAGACCTCGGCACTTGATGGCACGATCGACAGCGATCATTGCCTTCTTGATCAGGTCCGCAGCAGAGCCTTGGATGACGGTGTTTACCGCAAACCGCTCGGGTTGCCCGATCATTTGCTCTGTGCTCTTGATCCCTGAGATCATCCGTCGTCGACCCAGAATCGTCTCGACTCGCCCGTTTAACTTGGCGGATGTTAGGGTCGCCCGGATGAAACCCATGACGCCGGCATAGCGCTCGAAGTAGGCATCAATGAATGCTGATGCTTCAGTTCTAGAGATGCTGAGTCTCGTTGCTAGTCCATAGGAACTCAGGCCATAAATCACTCCGAAATTGACAGTCTTGGCGACCCCTCGCATCGCTGAAGTCACTTCTGACTCGCTAACCGCGAAGATCTCGGCTGCCACGACCGAGTGGACATCACGATCTTCGGCAAAAGCGCGCACCAAAGCTGGATCTTTCGAGTAGTGAGCAAGAATTCGGAGTTCGATCTGCGAGTAATCCGCTGTGAGCAGTTTCCAGCCAGCTTGACCAGCGATGAATGCTTGACGAATCTGCCGACCATCTTCAGTTCGAACCGGAATGTTTTGCAAATTCGGGTCGGATGAGCTGAGACGACCGGTCGATGTGACCACCTGATTGAACGAGGCATGCACGCGACCATCGTTGGGGTGGACCAGTGTCGGGAGTGAGTCGAGGTACGTATTCTTGAGTTTTGAGAGTTGCCGATGTTCGATCAGCAGCTTGGGCAGGGGGTGGATCGCTGCGAGTTCTTCGAGAACCTCCTGATCGGTGCTCGGCTCTCCCCCCGGAGTCTTCTTCTTCGAAGGGAGCTTGAGTTCGTCGAAGAGGACCTGGCGAAGTTGGTTGGTCGAGGCGATGTTGAACGAACGCCCCGCTGCTTCAAAGATAGCCGCTTCAATCGTCACGATCCGGGCCGCGAACTCGACCGAGAGCTTCTTGAGCAACTTGACGTCGACCTTCACACCATGAGCTTCCATCCCCGCAAGGATTCGGATCAGCGGCCGTTCGAGATCAGCGTACAGATCCCAAAGACCAGCCTCACGAAGTTTGGGAGCAAGGATTTCGGCTAACTGCCAGGCGGCATCAGCATCCTCGCCGGCGTACTCCGCAACCCGGCTCGGCTCGACCTCGTCCATTCGGCTTTGCTTCTTGCCTTTACCGATCAGATCCGAGATCGGGATCATCGTGTGGCCAAGATACCTGGAGGCCAACTCGTTGAGGTTATGGTTCTTTTCTCCACTTTCGAGCAAGTAGGAGAGAACCATGGTGTCGGTGATGGGGCCCGCAACCTCGATACCGGAAGTGCTCAGGACTAGCATGTCATACTTGAGGTTCTGGCCGATCTTTTCCACCTGAGAATTTGCAAGTATCGGTTTCAGGGCGGTCAGCACCATCTCCTCATCGAGCGACTTGGTCCAGAGTGGAGCCCGGACGGGGATGTAATAGCCCTCGCCATTAGCCCAAGAGAATGAAAGTCCAACCAGCTTCGCTCGAAGCGGATCGATCGAGGTCGTCTCGGTGTCAACACTAAATCGGGTCTGTTGATTGAGGATTTCCAGAAAGCTCTCGAAGGCGTCGGGCGTGTCGACTAACTTGTATTCGTAAGCCCAGGCAGCCTCGGGAGTTTGCTCTTCGCCGGGTAGTTCGGCCAAGAATGTCTGAAATCCACACTCGCGACAAAGTTCCCGAAGCGCGACCGAATTCGGGTCGGAGAGTTTAAGTTCGTCCCAGTTAAGCCCGAGCTCAAGGTCCTCTTGAAGTCTGATCAGCGTCTGGCCGCGACGCGCGATGTCGCCAAATGCCTGCAGGTTCTCCTTGCGCTTGACACCGCTAACCTTACCGATGTTCGCGAGAATTCCTTCGAGCGTTCCGAACTCCTGGAGGAGGGTTGCACCGGTCTTCAGCCCGATTCCAGGGATGCCCGGAACATTATCGGCCGTATCTCCGGTGAGCGCGAGCAAATCGACCACCTGGTCTGGGCGGATCCCCCACTCGCTCAGGAGGCCAGATTCGTCCAGGTATTCCTTCTTCCGAATATTATAAATTCGGATGTTCTCGTTCAGGAGTTGGCGAGCGTCCTTATCCGCAGTGCAAATGACGACATCGAAGCCTTGCTCCACACCCCTGCGGGCGAGTGTCGCGATGATATCGTCTGCCTCAGACCCTTCATGAATCAAAACGGGGACGTTAAAACCCTCATAAACACGTTTCACGACATCAATCTGGGGGATCAGGTCGGTTGGGGTCTCTGCTCGTTGCGATTTGTAACTAGGATCAATCTTGGATCGGAAAACTGGGCCAGGACCGTCGAAAGCGGCTGCAAGGTAGTCTGGTTTTTTGTCACGGATCAGGTTGAGAACGTCGCGAAAGACCCCATGCACGGCGTTGGTCGGCTCTTGGGTCGGAGAATGCATTGTCGATCGGCCTTCACGATTCGTGGTCGCGTGAAAAACCTGAAAGATCAGAGCAAAGACATCAATGATGTAGAGGACGGGCCGAGGTGTCATGGGGCGTTCGCCATTCCAGTCGAGGGAGTGCCAAGGTGTCAAAGTATCAAGCGAAGAACCAGGTGCGAAAGTAGGTTGAGTCGAACGGAAGAATTGAAGATCTGGGAATTTGACCCTTTGACCGCAGGGTGCGTGACTCATAAAATCTATGGAGTCGACGTAATCAGGATACTCCTCGCGGCTCGCTGCGATGATTTCGGACGGATCTGTCCGCCTTTTCGCCGGTATGTGTCATAGTTCAGTCGAACTGGCGGAAGCGTGCGCGCGATTCGACCGTCTTCAGCACGAACACGCCCCTGGATCGGAGCCTCCACCCAATGCCCCCACAGTCGAATGATTCTCAAGGGTTGAAGATTGCCGTGGCGGCGTTTGTGACGCTGTCGGTGATCCTCGCCGTAACTACCTATTTCGGTTTCTCTTCTGCTTCCACCGCGAACGAAAAACTCGCGGCTGCCGAGAAGAAAGTCACCGACAGTGCATCTGCCGCTAATACCGCACTGACGCAATACCAAGAGTTGATCAGCCGCGCTGGCTACGGCGCAATCACTGACC
The DNA here is from genome assembly GCA_025356475.1 of Isosphaeraceae bacterium. Lineage (GTDB taxonomy): Bacteria > Planctomycetota > Planctomycetia > Isosphaerales > Isosphaeraceae > JANXSX01. The sequence goes on from JANXSX010000048.1 coordinate 90,175, forward strand.
ACGCCTCGGTACAAGCGGCGATTAAGAAGGATGAGGCCGCGCTTGGGGCTGAACTCGACTCGATCGTCAAAGATCTGAACGAGGCGGTCGCCAAAGCACAGGCTGGTGGTGAAGCGAATCCCAAGTTCGAGGAACTCCGGCAGGCTGCCAACTCGATCGCCCAGCAATATCAGAGTGAGCCGAACAAGTCCTACAAGGACAGCTTGGTTCGGATCGCAAGCTTGCTTCGTAACCTGTCGACCATCACCAATAACTTCGCCCTCAATGATATCGACCTCCGACGAAGCCTGACAAACCAAAACCAGGTGAATCTGGCCCGGCTGAATCAGACGACTGATGCCCTCGACAAGAAGGCAAAGGATCTGGAGGAGGAACACCGGCTCCACGAGTCGCAACGCCAAACCCTGAACGAAGCCGTCGATCTTGCACAGACCAAGATGGCGCAGCAATCGACCGAGATTGCCAACCTTCAGAGCAAGTACGACACGACCGTTGAGGCGAAGGACAAGACGATCAAGCAGGCTCGGTCGATCGCTAGCCAACTCCAGCAGGAAAAGGACAAGAAGGACAATGTCCTCGACCGTCCCGATGGGCGAATTACCTACGTGGATCTTGGTCGAAACGAGATCCGTGTCAATCTGAGCCGTCGCCAAGGCGCTCGGCCACAGATGAAATTCGCGATCTTCGATAAGAACGCGGCAGGTGTCCCAAGCGATCAGCCGAAAGGCCGGATCGAACTCCTTTCTGTTGGTGAGCAAGACAGCATCGCTCGGATCGAAACCGGTTCGACGAAGCCTTTTGCTCCCATCAGCATGGGCGATATTGTCTACTCGGCAGCCTGGAGCCCAGGCTCTCCCGAGAAGTTCGCCTTGGTCGGTCCGATTGACATCAATCGGGACGGCAAAGACGACCGAGCTGATCTGATCCGTTTGATCGAAGCGGCTGGTGGTGTGGTGGCTTACGACCTGGTCCCTCCTGGTGCCGATGCGGCTCCTGGGATCAAGGCAATTAACCGCTACTATCAAAGCCTTGGAGTACCGACCCCACCCCGGGTTGGAAAAGCTCTCGGCGAACTCGATAGTACCTATGCCTACTATGTCATCGACGAACGAGGGGCGTTTTCGAGCACTCGGCTCAGAAGCGACGAAGTTGAATCGGCTGATGTGATTGCGTTCCGGAGTGAGAAGTCCGGGGCGATTGCCGCCTGCCGCGAGAACGGCATTCGTCCGATCCCGATTGATAAGCTGCTGGCTTTCCTAGGCTACAGCCAACTTGGCTCACTCCCGAAGATCGGCGAGAACGAGGCTCGCGACGCGAATGCACTCAAGTCGTTGCTACGACCAAGGAATCCCGGAGCTGGAACAACAGCACCGGCCGTCAAGAAGGAAGAGGACAACTAAGACAAGTCAAGCGATCGTAACTCTGAAATGAGCTACGCCCTGCCCCAGTCGTCTCGACTGGGACAGGGCGTTTGCGTTCCTGATACAATTCGACGAGACCTAGCCGCGCGATGCGATCGACGAGACGGATCGATTTGGTGGTCCGATATAGCGTGCACGCGGGCGCATGAGCCGATTGTGATCGAGCTGCTCGATGATGTGTGCTGCCCAACCCGCGACCCGAGCCATCGCGAAGATCGGGGTGTAAAGGTCGATGTTGAGCCCCATGTAATGATACAGGCGGGCGCTGGGCCAATCGACATTGGGAGGAAGGTGCTTCTGTTCAGTCACAGCCTTCTCGATCGGCTCGGCAATCCGCTCCCAACGGTCGTCACCAATCTCTACCGCGAGCTTCTGGCAGTACTCTTTCAGGATACGAGAGCGTGGGTCACCCGTCTTGTAGACGCGATGGCCGAACCCCATGATGCGTTCCTTGCGAGCGAGCGCATCCTTGATCCACTGTTCGGCGTGTTCGGGTGCCCCGACCTGCTCAAGAACTTTCCAAGCCTCTTCATTGGCACCGCCGTGCAAGGCCCCCTTGAGGGTGCCAATCGCCGCAACGACCCCCGAATAAATGTCCGAAAGCGTCGAGACCGTCACGCGAGCTGCGAACGTAGATGCGTTCAGCTCATGTTCTGTATAAAGAACCAGTGAGAGGTCGAACGCGAATCTCATCGTTTCTGAAGGCACGGTGCCATGAATCATATGCAGGAAATTGGCCGACTGATCGAGATCGACACGGGGGCGAATCAGATCCTTGCCATTACTGAATCGTTCTCGATAGGCGATGGCGGTCGGCATCTGGGCGACGAGCCGTTCTGCTTTACGAACGTTGGCCGCATGATCGGTGGGGTTGGCGTTCACTTCAGGATCAAAGTGGGCCATCGCGCTGGTTGAAGTCCGCAAAACATCCATCGGGTGGTTGCCCGCTGGAATGCTCTTGAGAAGTTCGACAATCGGAGCGGGAAGTTCGCGCATTGATCGAAGCCGAGACTCAAAGTCGGCAAGCTGGACACGGGTGGGGAGATCCCCATGAAGCAACAGGAACGCGGTCTCTTCGTAGGACACGGCACCCGCGAGGTCCTCGATCCGGTAGCCGCGGTACTCAAGCCCTCCATCACCCTCTTTGCCTTCGAGATTCGCAATCGCCGTCTCGCTCGCGATCACTCCTTCAAGGCCTGGAAAATACTGGTCCACCGACTCGGTGCTCATGACGATCTCCGCAGCAGGACGAAGTCCCTAACAACCCAAAATCCGTCGGCGAACTCGACAAAGTCGTCGCATCACCATTACGAGAATGAAATACTAGTCGAAGACTGGGTTAGCTTCCATGATCTTGCGAAGAAACGAGGTAATTCCGCTTCGAAATCGACCGAGGCCACAGCCTGTCGGATCGACAAACTGCGGCCCCGGCATAGAAACGAACCCCAACAAGCTCTCACCCCCAAGGTGAGTTGTCCACGCCTTCCGCCCAGATTGCGCAGACGGCCTGCAGGGGCCCGTCAGCTCGTGGTCAGGGATGCCGGTTCCGCATCACAAAATTGTTTTAGTCAGTTCAGTCAGCATTGAAAAGGGTTGCGTCGAAATTTATTTCGGAATCTATCACTCGCTCTTGGGTGTTGGCTCCAGAAGACGAAGCAAATCCTCAAGTGCATCAATTTGGTCAGCTTCGAGTGTGAGGAGGAGTGTGGCTAGTCGATCGATAAGCCCGGTGAATCGTTGCAAAGCAACAATCCGTTCCCGAGCGGATGCGAGCTCGCTCCCATCGCCAACTCGTTCGGCGGCCGCCTTGAGGAGTGCAAGAGTGGGGTCGAGTTCTCGCCGCTTCCGCTCGGCAAGAATCCGGCGGAATAGCGTCCAGACCTCATACTCCGCCCTGTAAAACTCCCTGCGTTCGCCTTGTCGGTGAACTTTGTGGACGACCCCCCAAGACATCAATTCTCGAAGATTCATGCTGACATTTCCGCGTGAAATGCTCAACCTCTCGCGAAGTTCGTCAGCGGTCCAATCCGATCCGGTGACATACAGGAGGGCGAAAAGCTCACCCATGGTGGCATTAATACCCCAGGAGCGAGCCATGACCCCCCAATGTTCCACAAAGTCACGAATCAGCGTTGGACCTGCCGTAACGATGGTCTGTCGAGGCTCGTCAGACGTAGAACCTAGATCTTCTTGTTCGGCTTCGGTCATGGGGGGCTCGGCGATCGGTTGCGTATTGACTATAAAAAATCAAGGTCTGTGCGCTGGATGCTTGCCAGAGCCAATCTCAACGAGCATGATGAGGTTATCCTGTCCTAAAGTCGAGTCGTGCATTTCTTTGATTGTCCCCCTACGCACCTACTCAAGAGAATGTAGGAAGTGCGACCGGTCAGGAATCACTATTAGCTACGTTTTGAGAATCGCTTACTCACCACGTTCATCCCCTTTTTCGACTCTCCAGGATTTGGCCGCCTGGGGACGATCTCCTTAGGCCCAAGGAGTTTAGAGATGCCCGAGACAGTCGTTCATTTTCAGATCCGCATGCCACCAGTCCTCCATGAGCAGCTCGCAAGTTGGGCCAAAGAAGACAAGGCCTCTTTGAACGCTCTGATTGTTGGCATCCTTGAACGAGCGATTGCGCAACACGACGATAAGGTCGAACCCAAAGTCTAACCCCTCGAATCGGGACCACGCTGGAAATCCGCCAGTTTGCTAACTTTTCGTTCCCGGGGCTTGAGTTTACGAGGCGTCGCTGCTATTATCTCTCTACCGATTCCCCGATAGCTCAATCGGTAGAGCGAGCGACTGTTAATCGCTAGGTTCTAGGTTCGAGTCCTAGTCGGGGAGCTTTGTTTAGGTCTTCCTGCGTTTTAAAAAAACTCCAACCACAACTTATGTTGAGGTTGGAGTTTTTTTGTCGAATGATCTCTGCGGGAAAATACCTATGCAGCATCGAATTCTGTGTCACAGCTTCCCGCCAGGATCAACCGAGGTCGTGCTGGACCGCTCGAATCGATTCAGGAGTGTCAGACACGCTGGTAACAGGAGGAGATTTCCTAAGGTGCTACCCGCAGTAGCGATCCCGACCATCGTTCCGAAGTTAATGAACGGGACAAACTGGCTAAGTCGGAGGGCTGCGAATCCGATCGCCACAGCGAGACTTGAGAGCAATACTCCGGGGCCACTAATGGCATAACTCTCCGCGAGACTCTCCCGATATCCCATCGTCTTTCGGCAACGACGATACTGAAGCAAGCAGTGGAACGTATCATCGACCGACAATCCCAACGCAACACTGGCAACAAGTGCTGTCGCCATATCAAGCTTCACGTCAAGCCACCCCATCAGGCCGAGGACCAGACCAACTGAGAGGAGGGTGGGTAACATCGCTAGGGCAGCCATGAAGGGAGTGCGGAGCGCAAGAGTGAGCATGACCAAGATCCCTGTCACCGACCAGAAAAAGGTCGTCCATTGAGTCTTGATCACACCTTGAGTGGTCTTCGTCATCAAGTAAGAAAGACCAGTCAGGTAGGATTCCGAACCAAAGAGCCCCCGCGCTGCCTCGACAGAAGCCTGAAAGAGGTGACTTTTCGTCGCAGCCGGCTGCTGTTCCTTCATCCGAACAATGATGCGAGCCTCCCCCTTCTCCGCATTCCAGAAGGTCCTGAGCAGTTCCGCTTGCGGACTGGCTTCGATCAACTCAAGTTTCGTGGCAATCAGCCGCTCAAATCCGGACTTCGAGGTCGCGGCGAGGCGTCCGTCTGGGTCAAGAACCGTGGATATCGAGAGGGGCCTAGGCGTCAGATTGTCGTTGAGGAGCGGACCAACCTGAGCGTCGAACGTTGCAAATCGGTCCAGGGATTGAGAATCGAGTTTTTGGCCGACCGGTACAACAACTCCCACGAGGCCGATGCCTCCCAGTCGCGACTCAATCTTGTTGTAGTCCGTGACTACTCTCGAATCCGAGCGAAATGCGTTGATGTAGTTCGTCTCATATCGAAGGCGCGTCATCCCCAGGCAGAGGGGTAAGACGATGCTTCCGACACCGAGGAGCACCCAGAGAGGGCGGCGGAGAGCTTGATTCGTTACTGAGGCCATCACCGCCTGAAGACGCGAGTGCGTTCCGAATTTAACCGGCCACTCCAACGGAAAAGGGGGCATCATGGCGGCGGGGGCAAGAAGCATTACCACGAGTGCCGACACTAACGTACATATCCCCATGATCCAACCAAACTGCTGAATAGGCACAACCGTGCTTGTGACCAGAGCCCCATACCCAATCGCACCAGTGATCGCACACCAGAGGATCGGGACCCAGACCGCTTGGAGTGTTGATTGAGCTGCGGCCTTGCGGTCCACCATATGTCGGCGGTCGTCACGAAAGTGAATCGCGAGGTGACTCGCTGCCGGCATAGTGAGAACGATAATTTGGGCAACCAGTGGCCCTCCCGAAAGCGAAAGCTTCAGGCCGAGTTTCGCCATGATCAGCTCAGTTCCAAGCCAGACCACCCAGCCCGCCATGAGCGGGACAAATGCCCACCAGAGACTCCGGACAGCCGAGAGCATCACGAAAGCGATCAGCCCCATTCCTACGGCAGCAAGACGACGACCATCCGTTTTTATGCTCAGGAATCCGTCTGCCAGGAGGACTGGTGGACCAACAACGGTAGGACGATCGAGACCCCGTCGTTCCGAGAAGGAATCGGCTACCCTGCGAAGCGAAGCAATTGTTTCAATAACATCTTGCTGATCGTTGGGCTTGAGCCGGACGACGACCGCCGTCGAGGTCGCGCTCCGGTCGATCAAGGTTCCGCAAAATAGAGGATGCTCGATAAGTTTATTGCGAATCGCGGCCACCGAGGCTTCGTCACCCCCTCGAACGGCCGAGCCGACGCTGAGTGCGCCGATGGAAGCTCCTTCGAAATTCTTCAGCGATCTCTTGGCCGTATTGATTGCAATTCGCCGAGCGAATTCAGGGGTCCGCTCGAGCCCCAGTAGAAGATCGTCGACCTTCCATAAGAGAGGCATTGCGTCGAGCGACTCGACGCGAAGGACTCCGGGAATCGGTTTGATCTGGGAGGCAAGTTCACTGACCCTATCCATCCCTCCGGGAGTCAAAAGCTTATTATCGTCATAACCGACAAAAACAAAGTTATCGTCACCAAAGCTGAGCGATGCCTTGCGATAACTGACAATGTCGGGATCGTGATCGGCAAAGAAGGACTGAATCGACTGGTCGTATTTCAGTTCCGCCCCATAAAAGCCGAGCACAATGAGACTGAGAACCACAAAAAGCAGCGAAAAATTACGAATCTTGAACAAAAACTCAAACACGACACGGACCTCGGGAGATCGTTGAGGGCAACTCACTCCCCAGTTGTAGAGTACCTCCCCGGTAACGTCTACACCGCAGCCGGATCAATCCTAGCGCCAACCGATCAAACTCGCCCAGGGAATCGGTCGAATCCACTCCATAAAGATGCTATACGCAGCCACCGCAGTGATCGCAAAGAAGGCCCCCCAGACCAGAACATCCGAGAAGAATGTCCCCGCCACCCGCGAATCGCGATCGCGCTGGCGTAGATACAGGATTCCGCCCGAGATCAGCGGGAGCATCAGGGCCTGTGCCGTCCCACCGAGTTTCACAAGCCCCTTAGGCTCGCCAATCATGAGATAGATCAGGAGCGCCGCCATAGGATACACGACGCAGAAGAAGCGGATGACCCGATCACGTGACTTCTCTGAATGTGCTTTCCAGATGCCGCTTAGGTCCAGGAAGTCGGCTGTTAATCGACTATTTGCGGCGGTCGCGACGTAGAGGGTCTTGAACAAGACAGCCCATGCTCCAAGCAAGAAGACCTCGCGAGTCCACATTCCCAGTGGCTTGACGTACATCATTGAAAGGGACTCGATCATGGCTGCCCCCTTGGGGTCGAGTCCCTGAGGCTTTAGCACCGCAGCACCCAGCAAGTAAAACGCGACGGTCGCCAAGGTGAAGACGACCATGCTGAACCATGCATCGATCTGCATTACCTTCATCCAACCTCGTGCACGGAATGCCCAGGCATCATCCGGCGACCTAGGTCCTACCGAACGGGCGTAGCCTTTTTCAATACACCAATAAGGGTAGGCGAACAGCTCGCTCGCTCCGACTCCCGTGATCCCGAAGGTCGCCAAGGCCAGGCCAAGTCCGTTGGAGGGGAGATGAAATTCAAACCCCCCAGCAATTCCCGCCGGGTCCAGGGGGAATTCCGTCCAGGCCAACCCGACGACACATCCGACTGTGATGAGCGTTACGAAAGCCACAAGCGCCGTCGTGATCGTTTCGAGTCGCTTATAGCCACCAGAAAGCAGGAGAACGATGGCAGCGAGGGCGGTGAGTGCTGCCCAAAAATGATCAGGATGGAGTCCAACATGAACTCCCAGCGCGGGCCATCCCATCGAGAGTACGATCGCGATTCGGTCGGACGCGGTCGGGAAGGCGGAATGCGCCGCTTGCCCCACAAGCCCTTCCATTGCCGCAATCTGAGATTGGGTCGCCAACATCATCCCCAGCCAGAGCCAACTCATCCAGTTCGCGCCGATTCGCGGACCGGGAAGGCTCTCCATCGCCGCAAGAGTCGTCTTTCCATGGGTAATCGCATAACGCCCAAGTTCGACTTGGACGAATACCTTGATAATACAGCTCAGGATGATCAACCAGAGCAGCGAATATCCGTTCTCCGCCCCCAGGCCTGTGGTCGAAATGAGCTCGCCCGTCCCTACGATCGAGCCGGCCAGAATCAGGCCAGGTCCAATCTGTCGAAGCGAGAGCCAGAGCGTTCGAGGCGGGTCTTGGATGTCCTTGAGAGACATCTCAGGGTTGTCAATCGGCTCAGTGGGGTTCATGTCGATATCGCACTTCGAGAGGTGAGCCGAGTCCAGGATTTCGTATCCTAACCATGAGGAGGGCCTCGGTCCAACACCCTGGTGGAGGATCCCTCAAATGCCGCGGACTCAGCCGACCTCGCATGAGATCAACACGTTAGGCTATTTTAATCTCTAAGTGAACGAATCAGGCACTTGAATCAGAGGTAGCCTGAATAAGCGTCGAGCATTCGCTGTGGTCACTTCGGCCAGGAGTTCCAGACTCATTTCACGAAGCTGGGACAGTTTGAGCGCGGTATGCTGAACTCGGGCCGGTTCATTTTGCTTCCCGCGAAATGGATGAGGGCTAAGGTAGGGGCTATCGGTCTCGATCATGATCCGGTCGATCGGTGCCTCCTGGGCTGCCAATCGGAGTGGGTCGAGATTCTTATTACTAAAGGTGAGCATGCCTGCGAATGAAAGATAAAGGCCTAAATCAAGAAATTCCGAGGCTTGTTGGGGATTGCCGCAGAAGGAGTGTAGGACACCATGAATTGGTTTACCACGCTTGCGAAGGTGTTCGATCAACTCGTCTTCGCACTCTCGACAATGGATCGAGACTGGCTTCTTAAGTTGGTCTGAGAGGTCCAGGTGAAGGTCGAAACCAAGCAATTGTTGCTCAAACGGCGTATCGTGCCAATGCCGATCAAGACCCGTCTCGCCAATCGCAACGACGCGGGAGTTGGCGGCAAGATCAACGATCCTTTCCCAGTCCCCAGGCTCCGAAGTGGCCCAGTCGTTGGGATGAATCCCAACCCCTGCAAAAATCCCGGGGTGGGCTTCCGCCATCTGGAGCGTTTCGCGACTATTCGCTGCCGTCGTGCCCAGGCTAAGGATCTGGACGACCCCTGCCCGGCTTGCGTTGGCGATCACTTCCTCAAGTCTTCCCTGAAACTGCTTGTGGTAAAGGTGGGCATGTGAGTCAATCAACTCGATCACGATGGTTCGACCTCGCGTGAGTCGGCTTGCTCGTAATAACCGAGCAGTTCAAGTCGATATCCTGTGAGCTTGAAGCCTTGATGGCGGAGACGGGACTCGATCTCAGGATCAAGCTTCGCAATCAACTCAGGATCGAAATTCATGGGAACATCATCGACACGTCCCGTTTTCAAGCAACGGAGATGATGGTGTCCATGCCCCCGGACTTCATAACGAGCAGGAACAAGGCCAGTATCGCCCTGGAGCCTCGTCGCAAGACCAGCAGTCACAAGGGTTTCCAACGATTTATAAACGGTCGCCAAACTGATTGATGGGATCAACAACTTTACCGCCTGAAAGACATCGTCAGCAGTGGGGTGCCCATCCGCCTGGACCAGGTGGCCTAATACGGCTACCCTCTGTTGAGTACAACGGCATCCCACACTCTCAAGAGCGATCCGAATTGCCGAAGTCTCGTGAGGTTGGGGCAGCATCGTGTTCGATCAGATCCCATTGATAAAGTTGGCAACAAGTTCACCTGGTTCATTGTTCGGATGCTTGACTTTCGTGTCAACGGGCTGTTAACTGGTAGGAGAGGGTCGTGGGAAAAAGTTGGTGTTAGGTAGGGTTTATCCCAAACCTGGCTCTGGAATGACTCCGATCCCTGTCGGTGCCAACGAGTTGACCTAAGTTGATAGTGTTCTGGCATTATTAACTTGGCTCTCATCATGGTGTCGTGATCTTTGTAAGTGGTAGGAAGTTCCTGGTCGCCACCACCGGTTGGCGACAGGCGTCGTGCAGTCCCACGTTTTCATGGGAGTGCTCGCGTCGGCGGAAAACGACGGCCTCGCCTGTCTTCCGTCCGGGGGACTTGCCGAGTCGTTCTCAGCCTTGCGGGTAACTTTCGGATCGTCGTGCCCTGCTCGTCACGCCTCGGAGTCTGTCGGAATGAGTGTCGATCTTGTCCGTATCGTCGATAGCATTCACCGCGACAAGAATATCCCAAAGGATGTTCTGTTCGAGGGGATCGAATCCGCACTCGCAACGGCAGCCAAGAAGCATTACCCCGACGCTGAAGAGATCACCGTTCATATTGATCCTGAGAACGGCAAGATCCAGACAATTAAAGACGGCGTACGCGTCGACCCTCCTGATTTCGGACGGATCGCAGCCCAGACTGCCAAACAAGTCATCATCCAGAAGATCCGCGAAGCCGAACGAGATAGCCTCTTCGAAGAATTCGAGGACCAGCGCGGCGACCTGATTACAGGGACTGTTCAACGGTTTGAGAATAGTGCGGTCACGGTTAATCTGGGCAAGACGGACGCACTTCTCCCCAGAAGCGAACAAATTCCTGGTGAGAGCCACCACCCCGGCGAACGTGTTCGGGCTGTGATCCTTGAAGTGAAGAAGGTCGCTCAGCGAATCAAGATCATCCTGAGCCGTACCCACCCCGACTTTGTTCGACGGCTCTTCGAACTCGAAATCCCCGAAATCGCTGACCAAGTGATTAGTATCCGTGCCATCGCTCGTGAGGCGGGATACCGATCCAAGGTCGCGGTCACGTCGAGTGACTCAAAGGTCGATGCGGTCGGAGCTTGCGTCGGTGTTCGTGGGACGCGAATCAAAAACATCGTTGATGAGCTGGGTGGCGAACGGATCGATATCGTTCGTTGGAACGAGTCGCTCCAAGTCCTTATTCCTTATGCTCTCCAGCCTGCTGAAATTGAGGAAGTGATGCTCTGCCAGCTTCTCGGGCGAGCCATTGTTCTCGTCCGTGAAGACCAGCTCTCACTCGCGATCGGTCGCCGTGGTCAAAATGTTCGGTTGGCCTCAAAATTGGTCGGCTGGGACATTGAGATCATGACCAGCGACGAACTCGACGAGCTGATCGAGAAGGCGGTCGGCCTGTTCACGAAAATTGACCAGGTTGACACGGACCTTGCAGAACGACTCGTGGAACAAGGGATTCTCTCCTACGACGACCTCTCAGTGATGGAAATCGACGCCTTGATTGCGACAATTGAAGGCTTGGACGAAGATCGTGTCAATGCGATTGTCGCCCGAGCGGAGGTTCTGGCAGAAGAGAGTACGGAAGAGACGCCTCGTCGCAAGGGAGCACGTACGTCTCCCCCGCCGGTAGCCCAACGGCTAGAGGATCCGAACCCATCGAGCCTCTCCGAACTGCTGGGGGACGAGTCAACCAACGAGTCGGAAGAATCTGAGGATGAGGCCACAGACCACGAACTTCACGATGTTGAGCTTTCGTCCGAGCTCCACCACGGGAACGATCAACACGAAGTGACCACGGCACCGAGTGATGCCGACCAAGACGTCGAAGGGCAAATCCTCCATTCTGCGGTGGAGCCGTCGGAAGACGAGGAAAGCCCAGCAGTTCGCACAGGGGACGAGCATGGCTCACCCCAATCAAGCTCTGATTTCCCGGAGATTGAATCGGACATGAACAAACCATGAGGCCCCTCACCAGGGCACGCACCGGTCGCTGCCTGCGGTGCCACATCTCGCTCCTGAATCCTTAACGGTCGCCCCGGCGTCCGTAAGGGCGTCGGAAGTGGGCTTGGCACGATTGGCCGGCGAAGTCCACAATAGATGACCAATCGGGTCCTTCTCACTGAATCGTTCGGTGAGAGGGGCTAATTCAGGAGGAGTCGCCGTTGTCCATACGTGTCCATGAGTTGGCGAAAGAACTCGGACTCAAGAGTCAGGAATTGCTCGACCGAATCCAAAAATGGGGCTTGGAGGTCAAAAGTAGTACCTTCGCAGGCCTTTCCACAGAGATGGTGACCCGGATTCGAGAGCTTAATGACGGTGCCAATACATCGTCGCCCCGCCCCGACGCTGATACCGAACGCCCAGGGTCCTCACCCAAGTCCAAACCTCCCAGCCCTGTGGAGATCTCTCCTATCCCCTCGACAGCGACCGCCGAGCCGAGGCTTAGCCCGCCGCCTGCCCCGGCCACCACTCCTGAGCCTTCGGTCACGGCACATCCTGCCACTGCCGTCAAGCCGGCCCACGCGCCCGTAACCACTGACGTCCCTCCCGTCGATGTCTCGCCGGTTCCACCCAAGAAGGTGTCCGAGGCACCCGCTTTGCCAGTCACCCCGGTTGAGTCCGCGACTCTCACGAGCGCCCCTTCAGCGCCGAATCCGACCACCGCGCCGCCTGTCGCTCCCGCGAACACGGGATTGAGTGGACGCCCCGCAGGTGCCCCTCGCGCTCCGGGTGCTGGTGCCCCTCCCATTTCACGGGTCAGCGGTGGTGGGATGGCCAATGCCCCTCGGTCGGGGGCCGGACCTCTGTCCGGTCACACTTCACACCGGGGTGGGCAGCCACAAGCCGGTGGCCCTCCACTTGCGCCTCGACTACAGCAGGGTGCGCCCTCTGCGGGGGGTGGGTACGATCCTCGCCCCAATCCGACCAGCCCGTCGCCCTTACGTCACAGCGACTATATTTCGCCGGGTGGGGTGAGGTCGAGCGGTCCTCCTCCACTCCAGAGTCGTACAGGACAAGGGTCGGGCTCGACTCCTCCTCGTCGAACTGATGGGAACGACATTTCTCGGCAACAAGGCCCGTTGGTCACGCGTCGCCCGCTCCCTCAAGTTGCCGCCCCTTCGACAGCCCCGCTGCGGCGTCCTGAGCCGCCACGGCCTGCTGGCCCCGAGTCCAAGTCGCAACGTCCCGAAGTCAGGTATACGCCTGAGCAACTCCGGGCCATGATGCAACAAGGTCAACTCGGCACGTCCCCCCCTCCTGCCCCTGGTCGTCCAGGTACAGGTCTTCGTCCCGGGGATCGCGGGCCTGTAGCGCCTCGTTCTGGTTTCGCAGGTGGGCCTAATCCGGGCTCGGGTCCAATGTCGGCTCGTGGACCTTCAGCGCCTCCGGGTTCTGGCGCTCCCGCTCTGCGTCGCCCCCCGGCTCCTGGTACGGCTCCACTCACCGCACCGCCGGCGATCACGCCGACGATCGACGAGGATGAGGATCGTAAGGGTAAAGGAGCCGCAGGTCGTCTCGGTACCCCGGCAGACCGGGCAGGACGGCGTGCGAAACGTAACGAGCGAGCCGCCGATCGTCGTGTCTCCACCTCACCCGTCCCGGTGAATGCGATCCTCGCCGAAACGGAAGAGGAAACACGTCGGCGTGGCGGAGGAAGGCGTGGGCAAAAGGGTTCGCGAAGGGCAGCTCAGGCCCTCACCCGAAAGTCCCATGCCGAAATCGTTCCGCCAATTAACATGCGGACGCTCTCGGAAGCCATCGGCGTCAAGGCGAATGAACTCATTCGCAAGATGATGAACTCGTTCAGCGAACTTGTGACCATCAACGCCAATCTTGATGCGGAAATGGCTCAGATGCTCGCCCTTGAGTTTGGTGTGGAGCTGGAAATCCTCCAGCCTCGTACCGCTGAGGACGACATGATCGAGGCACTTGCCGCGCCTCGTGAAGACGCGCCTGAGAAGATGGTCCCTCGGCCTCCGATCATCACCATCCTCGGTCACGTCGACCACGGCAAGACCTCGCTGCTCGATAAGATCCGTAAGGCCGATGTCGCCGCTCACGAGACGGGCGGGATCACCCAACATATCGGTGCGTACCAGATCGAGCACGAAGGGAAAATGATCACCTTCGTCGATACGCCTGGTCACGAAGCGTTCACCGCGATGCGTGCCCGAGGTGCGAACGTCACCGATATCGTCGTCTTGGTCGTTGCTGCGGATGACGGTGTTATGCCGCAGACCCAAGAGGCCATCGCCCACGCAAAAGCTGCCGGTGTGCCCATTGTTGTGGCTCTTAATAAGATTGACCTGCCCAACGTCAATCTCAACAAGATCTACGGCGAACTCTCGCAGCAAGAACTTGTCCCTGAAGAATACGGGGGCGACACCCCCGTCGTGAAAACGTCCGCTACCACGGGCAAGGGGATCCCTGAGCTGCTTGAAATGCTCGGGATCGTCGCGGAGTTGAAGGATCTCAGGGCGAATGTTGACCGGCCCGCCAGCGGTACGTGCCTTGAGGCTTCGATCAGCGATGGCCGTGGCGTTGTCGCGACGATCCTTGTCCAGGATGGTACGCTCAAGGTTGGCGACTCGATCGTTTGCGGTGACGCCTTCGGCAAAGTTCGTGCCTTGTTCGACGACAAGGGACGCAGCATTCAGGTTGCTGGTCCTTCGACCCCGGTCGAAGTCTCCGGCCTCGACGAGGTTCCAAACGCTGGCGAGAAATTCGCTGTTCTCGAAAACATCAGCCGAGCTCGCGAGATTGCTAGCCGACGACGCGAACGGTCACGCGGCGTCCAACTCGGCGAACGTGACGCAGTCACGCTTGAGAATCTGTTCTCTCGGATGGCAGAGCAGAAGGTCAAGAATCTCAACTTGATCCTCAAGGCCGATGTTCAGGGATCGCTCGAAGCCCTCGTCAAAGAGCTCGACAAGCTCGAGAACGCCGAAGTTCCCATCCGAATCCTCCTCAAGGGTGTCGGTGGAATTTCTGAGAGCGATATCTTGCTGGCTGACGCCTCGCAAGCCATCGTTATCGGCTTCCGGGTCGCTCCCGAAGATAGGGCCGTCACCCTTGCTGAAGAGAAAAAGATTGATATCCGGCGCTACGACATCATCTATCAGGTGACCGACGAGGTGAAGAAAGCGGTCGAGGGCATGCTTGTGCCTGAGATCAAGGAAGTTCACCTCGGTCGGGCCGTCGTTCGCCAGACGTTCAAGATCTCCAAGGTCGGGACCGTGGCAGGCTGCTTTGTGACTCAAGGTTCGATCGAACGATCCGCCAAGGCGCGGGTCATTCGAGAGGGTCGCGAGATCTACAAGGGGGCCATTGAGGCTCTCAAACGCTTCAAGGATGATGTCAAAGAAGTTGCCCAGAACTTCGAGTGTGGTATCAAAGTCACCAACTTTGATGACCTCAAGACCGATGACATTGTCGAGGCCTATCGGATCGACGTCATCCGACGCACCCTTTAACTTTTGGTCACCCCGGCTCGCTGCGTTCTGCGGTGAGCCGGGGTTCTTCCATGAGTTTACGCGATCTCGACGTATCCTTACCTCTGAATAGCCTCAAAGCGTACCTCCATGAAGATGATGGCCCTTCGGGTCGAACTTCAGCTCGATACGTCAAGTTCGCGCGAACGTCGGCGACGGGTCCAATCTGTCTTGGAAAAGTTGCACGAACACTTGAATGTGGCCGTCCTCGACCTAGAGGAGGGCGATCATCCCCAAAAAGCAGCCGTCGGCGTAGTGACGGTCGCAAGCTCTCGGCGCGAAGCACGCGAGATCTTAGAGCGTGTCATAGACGCCCTCTGTGCTCACCCCCGACTCACTGTTGTTTCCCAGACAATTCACGAGGTCTGACGTCATGTCCAACCATCGCGGTCTACGAATGGCCGAAGCCATCCGGGAGGTCGTGTCCGAAGCGATCTTGTTCGCAGTCTCCGACCCTCGGGTCCGCGGCGTTACGATTCTCCATGTCGAATTATCCAATGATCTTCACTCGGCATCTATCATATTCTCGGTTATGGGCTCGGACCAGGAAAAAAGCCAAGCCGTTCGTGGGCTCACCTCAGCCACCGGTTTCCTCCAGTCACTTGTGGCCGCGCGACTCCAAACTCGTTTCACACCCGTTCTTCAGTTCAAGCGTGACGACGGAATCTCGAAATCGGTCGAGATGTCACGGCTGATTGACGAAACGATCGCTAAGGATCGGCTCGAAAGATCCGCAGAGATCGAGGCAGAGAAGGCCGACAAGGCGACAAGGGATCAAGATGAGACGATCAGCGACTGACACGGCCTGAAGATTTTCAAGACACCTTTCCTCCACCCCTGTGATGTGAACCAGGCTATGGCTATTACAAGTAAGACCCAACTACTCACTGATATTCAAACCGCTCTCAAGAAGCATTACAATATCAGTCCGCCCTCTGAGAAGCTCTCAGTTATCGAGGCTGTCATTTACGGGATCTGCCGCGAAGGCACGACCCGTCATGCTGCTGAGAAGGTCATCAGTGACTTCAAGTCGGAATTCTTCGACTGGAATGAAGTCCGAGTGAGCACGATCGAAGAACTCCAGGTTGTCTTCAAGCATTTTCCAGACTCCGAAGCACGCGCGAATCGCCTACGGCGTTTCCTCCGGCAACTCTTCGAGAAGACTTACTCGTTCAATCTCGATGCCTTGATCAAGAAACCTCAGAAAGAGGCCCTCAAAACGCTCTCCGAGTACGAAGCCCTTTCCTCCGACTTTGTGCTTGCTGTCGTGATCCGTTTTGCCTTGGGTGGTCACGCCATTCCGATTGATGTCCCGGCTCGTAGAGCTTTGGGCCGACTCGGAGTGGATGAAGGGGCCGTGGACGACGCGACGCTCCGCGCGACTTTGGAACGCGCGATCCCGAAGACCCGGGGTGGAGAATTCATCGATCTCTTGGAGGCACTCGTTCACGACACCTGCCTGGAAATCGCACCTCAATGTCCACGCTGCGAGCTGAGGAAGATGTGCCCCTACCCTAAGCTTCTCGCTGAAAATCCTGCTCTTCCTGCAAAAAAGGCCACTCCGACTCCGGCAACCAAAGTTGTGAAAGCGAAGTCGGAATCGAATTCGCCTCCCCCGCTTCCGCCAGTCGAGAAGACACCTAGTGCGCCACCTAAATCGGCTGTCCCTAAGACACCGAAGCCCAAGTCCAGCAAATGACCTACTGGAGAGAGTCCAGGGTTCTCTCTCCCATTTATTGTCTAGATTCTTTTCGAGGGACTCTAGACGTCTCGTTCTCTACGGTTATAACACATTTGGCGGAGATTTGACGACACCCAAACGTTTTGGAATTCGTCATTTCTTAATGTCCCAAACATGTTTTACCGTGGAGTACTTTCTGATGCGCAAGTTGCTTGCTGTTGCCGTCTTGTTCGCTGCCGCTGCCCCCGCATTTGCTGCCGACAAGGACATTGTTGACACGGCTGTTGCTGCTGGCTCTTTCAAGACTTTGGTCGCGGCCGTTAAGGCTGCTGGCCTGGTCGACACGCTTAAGAGCGATGGCCCGTTCACCGTCTTTGCCCCCACGGACGAAGCTTTTGCAAAGCTCCCCGCCGGGACCGTTGAGAGCCTTCTGAAGCCCGAGAACAAAGACAAGCTGATCGCCGTCCTGACCTACCACGTCATCCCAGGCAAAGTTCTCGCTGCCGATGCCATCAAGGCCGATGGCAAGAGCGTCAAGACAGTTCAGGGTTCATCCGTCAAAGTCAAGGTGACCGACGGCTCGGTCTACATCGACAAGGCCAAGGTTGTGAAGGCTGACATTCTGACCTCGAACGGCGTCATCCACGTGATTGACACGGTCATCCTGCCCGCCAATTGATTCGCACCACCACCGATGCCGAATCGAGCCCTGGAGACAGAAATGTCTGCTGGGCTCGCTCTGTTTCGAATCGCCCCCAAAAAACAACCTGCCTCAGCTCAGTACCACCCCACTTAGACTGGGACGTTGAACCGATACCCCATCGCGAGCGGGATTTCTTCCCGCATGGATGCCAGCGATTGGCCGGGGGTCGACCGAGGTACGAGCGATACCACCGGTAGCGTAACGCGATAAGAAACACACCGGAGGTGTGCCAGCGGCGATGTTGGAGACGCCCTGTCGATCCTCTGGACCTGGCGGGCAGGATCGCCCCAAAACGGCCTCACGCCGTCAACGATCTTCCGAATTGTCAAAGAGCCTGCGGCCAAAATCTACAAAAGCGGCGAGGCGACCGGGGCCTCTTCAGCGTCGGCGGAAACGGTCGAGGATGGCGAATCTGCCAGTGCAACTTCAACTTCAGGATCTTCTTTGGTGGCCAGCAGCCGCTCCTTTTCCAGGACCTGAATGCGTCGTTCGCAACTGGCGATCTCGCGTTCGGTCCTATTCAGGAACGGGTCTGTATCGAAGAATTCCCCGGCTTTCGCCTTGGCCTGAGCGTCCTTGTTCTCGAGGTCGAGCACTTTCATGATCTCTGTCAGCCGGCGCAACTCGCGAATGAAGAGTTCGCGATACTGTTTCCGAACAGCGATTTCCCACTCGGGATCATCACGTGAAATTGCGTCGGTATTGAGTTCAGACTCCTCGTTATCCCACTCGTCGGGAGGAATCCCCAACAGGCAGTGGGCAGTCATGTGGTCACGCTTACTTAGCTCGCCTTTGAACTTCTTTGAGACCACTTTCTGGTGAAGGTAGCTCCAGCGCTTCATCAAGAAAAGACAGCCGTGATACGTGGTCGTCAGTCGAGCGACGACACGGCCTGGTTGACTTTTGATCCTAGAGGCCAGGGCTTCGACCTTATCGCGATGGTCGGCATCCCAGACCAAATCCGCTCTACGAATGAGCCATGCCCGCTTGGTCTCGGACCGTTCTTGCAACAATGCAAGCCGTTCACGTTCCAATTTGATGGCGTGATCGACCTGGCGAATCGTGCGCCTGGTGATGTTTGAGGCGGGGATGGCTCCCGAAAGTGTGGCCGTCGTTGAGCGTGACATCGTCGTAATCCCGTAAAGAGGGTGCAACATCGCACGTAACGGGATTACCATCGGTATGCGGGGCTAGAGGCTTTGGGGATTTTGGGAGAATTTGCGAAGATTTTTTGGATTAGAGGAGGGCGGGTGGGTGAGCAGGTTTTCCGCAAGTCATCCCTCCCCAGGGCGTTGCCGGTGGGCTGATATGTGGCCGCCCTTACAGGGCTATAAGGCTCATGAGGACATCAGGTTACGTCAGATTTTCAAGGATGCCTGCGGCATCTTCGCAATTCGCCGGTGGTTGAGCGAAGCGACACTACCGGATCAACAGTGCATCTCCCGCCGCAGCGTTGGCACACCTCCGGTGTGCATTTTGATCGCGTTGGTCGTCCGGTGGTATCGCTCGTGCCTCGCTCGACCACCGGCTGGTAGCTGGCATTCCTGCAGGAGGAAATCCTCTCTCGACCACTGGCTAATGGCTGGCTTCCCTGCGGGATGAAATTCTTGCTCCTTCATCGGCTAATGGCTGACAGGCTCGGCCACGAGCACAATCTGCGACGCGCAGGATTGAAAATCAGGACGCGAGTTGGGAAGGTGATTGCGAATCCAATTCCCTTCGGTTATTAATAAATGAAGTTCCATTCCATCCGCTTGACCATATTAGCCCTATCGCGTGAATCATCCTCCCTCGTTGCTCCGGTTCGTGCGAGCCGTGTATCGATGGCGAGAATGAGTACCTTTGAGCCTCGCCCTCCACTCTCTGCCGATCATCTCAAATCACAAATCCGCATCACTTTTCTCCCAAGAATATGAGTACGATGGCGCGCCCTCAGCCTGAACGTCGCCGATCACCGTCCGGCTACCGTCGAGGACCCTGGCTTCATGGTCCCATCCCAGTCATTGGGATTGTCGGAGCCATTGGAGCTGGCAAGAGCTCGGTCGCCGAGATTCTGGTGGGTCATGGAGCCTTCGTGCTCGATGCCGATTCGATCGGACACGCGCTTCTCGATCAAACGCCCCAGAGAGAGATCGTCGTCGCCCGATTTAGCCGATCCGTCGTTCAGCCCCCCACCGAGCTCATCCTCCACGAGACGATCAACCGCTCTGCGTTGGCGTCTATCGTTTTTCAGGACCAGAAGGCTTTACGAGACCTCGAAGCAATTCTTCATCCAGCGATGCAGCGTACATTTGATAAGGCGATCTCACGCGAAAGTCGGCGGCACCGATTTCGGGCTGTTCTCTTGGACGCTGCAATCCTGTTCGAGGCAGGGTGGGACTCGCTTTGCGATGCGATCATCTTTGTCGGCGCTGCTCGTGAAACCCGTCAACAACGCCTGCTCGACTCTCGAGGCTGGAGTGGGGAAGCGGTCGCGGCGCGAGACAAGATGCAATGGTCGGTTGAGAAGAAGCAAGAAGGGGCGAGCTATCATGTCGTCAATAATGGTGATCGTGAGGCATTGGTCACTCAGGCGATCGACGCCTGGAAAGCAATACTCGTGAGCCGCCGCCAGCGTAACCGCAACGTAAGGCCTGAATCATCAGGCGATTCTGACGTGTGAACCCTCGTTGGCTTGAGTGAACCCGTCGTCAAATACGTCTCCAGCTTCCTTCTCCCATCCCCACCCCTGCCCGATTTCGGCCCGCCCTGATGGCGACCGCCGTTGCATGACCATTCCGAGGAGCCTCCTAACATGCCGAACGAAACACGCCCACGCCGGGAACCAACCGGTAGTTCGCGGCCCCGACCTAAGTCAAACGGTACCCTTGCTCCCTCCGACAATAATGTGCCGGCGGAAACTGAGATTACGAAAAGTGAAATGATCCGGGACGAGCACGATGGCTCGAACCCTCGTATCAGTGTCCGTCCCAGGCCCGACCGAGAAGTTGGGTTGACCTTGAGGGACCGCATCCAGAGGGATCGAGCCGATCGCGAGGTTGCAAATCGTCAAAGAGAGGAAGCCGAGGCGGTCGCAGCGGCAACCGCAGCCCAAACTTTGCAGCGTGCTGAATCGACCCAGTATACCACGTCCAAGCCTGAATCCGGAACAAATCCCTTCGCGGACGGTGCCGCCAACTCTGCCGATCCTCAAAGCCAGGAAGATGAAGAGGACGATCTCTACGGCGACAACGCGATTCATGAGCGCTACGAAGATATTAAGCGCGGTGAAATTCATCTCACCGAGTTGCAGCGCATGACGATGCCCCAACTGATCCGGACGGCAAAGGCCGAAGGGGTCGCCGAATATACGGGCCTCAAGAAGCAAGACTTGATCTTTAAGATTCTCAAAGAACGCGTCAAACAGAATGGCTTGATGTATGGGGAAGGGACACTTGAGGTCTTGCCGGATGGATTTGGGTTTCTGCGAAGCCCCGACTATAACTATCTCCCCTGTCCCGACGACATTTATGTATCACCAAGTCAGATTCGCAGGTTCGGACTCAAGACCGGAGCGATTGTTGCTGGTCAGATTCGTCCTCCCAAGGAGAACGAACGCTACTTTGCACTCCTTCGAGTTGAGGCGATCAACTTCGAGGATCCTGACCGACTGAGCGAGAAGGTTGGTTTTGATGATCTCACCGCCATGCACCCGATTGGTCGGATCATTCTTGAAACGACCGCCGATGAGCTGAACATGCGGGTCGTTGATATGGTCACACCGATCGGTAAGGGCCAGCGAGGTCTGATCGTGGCCCCTCCTCGTACAGGCAAGACGGTGCTGCTTCAGAAAATCGCCAACAGCGTCCTCACAAACCATCCTGACGCCTATGTCATGGTCCTGTTGATCGACGAGCGTCCTGAAGAAGTGACTGAGATGGAACGCTCGGTCAAGGGACCGACTGCCGAAGTGATTAGTTCGACCTTCGACGAGCCAGCCAGCCGCCACATCCAGGTGGCTGAGATGGTGATCGAGAAGGCGAAGCGGATGGTCGAATTCGGCAAAGACGTCGTCATCCTGCTCGATTCCATCACGCGGCTTGCCCGGGCCTATAACACCGAGGCCCCACACTCGGGCAAGATCCTCACCGGTGGGATCGATGCCTCCGCCCTTCAGAAGCCCAAGAGGTTCTTCGGAGCCGCCAGAAAGATCGAAGACGCCGGAAGCCTGACGATTTTAGCGACTGCGCTGATTGAAACGGGGAGCCGGATGGACGACGTGATCTTCGAGGAATTCAAAGGGACGGGCAACATGGAGCTCCACCTCGACCGCCGCCTGGTGGATAAGCGGGTCTGGCCGGCGATCGACGTCAATCGCTCAGGGACGCGCCGGGAAGAGATCCTGTTTGATGCCGACGAACTCCGCCGCGTCTGGATTCTTCGAAGGGTCCTGAACGACATGAATCCTGTTGAGGCGATGGAACTGCTCACAGGTCGCATGCGGAAGACTAAGACGAATAGCGAATTCCTCATGACGATGAATCTCTCCTGATCACCTCATCCCCTTCTTTGTCGGAATTAGACGAATTTGCTATGCCAATCTATCAAGGTGACCTCGTATCTGTGGCGGGACGGTTTGCCGTTGTAGCCGCACGGTTCAACAGCCTGATTACCGAGGCTCTTTGGAGCGGCTGTCTCGACGCCTTCGTACGCCATGGGATTCCCGCCGAACGAGTGGACCTGTTTTGGGTTCCGGGATCGTTTGAAATCCCACTGATTGCCAAGAGGCTGGCCTCCTCGGGTGAGTACGTTGCGGTTGTGACACTTGGTTGTATTATTCGGGGGGAAACCGGACACTACGACCATGTCGCCGGCCAGGCGGCCGCTGGGGTCATGAATGCTTCGCTCAGCACCGGTGTCCCCGTCATTTTCGGCATCCTGACCACGGAGTCCGTCGAACAGGCGTTGAATCGGGCTGGACTTAAAGCAGGGAATAAAGGGGCCGAGGCTGCCACCGCTGCGATCGAGGTCGTGAGCCTCATGAGCAAGTTACCAACCGGGTCTCCGAAGTAAGATCATTCCCAGCGTTGAAATCCTGACGAGCTGTTCTAAATTCTCCAAGATCAGGATTGATCCAACGAAGAAGTCCTCATGGCGGAGAGTTCCCGCTCAGTTATCGCTGGAGAAGACTCATGCACTTCGACAAGGATCAGGCCGATAAGCTGTCGGGAGGCGTCTTCCTCATGGGGATGGGTGTGCTCTTCTATATAGGCAATTGGTGGCCTGGCCTGCTGTTCGTGATCGGGGCCTCGTCGCTTGTCGAAGGGCTCGCCGAGGGGCGAGGTTGGTGCGGGCTCCAAGCAGCCGCGTGGTCGATCGGCCTGGGGATCGTGTTTCTCTTTAGAATTCATTTTGTCGTCGCCCTCTTCGTCTTGCTGGGGTTGAGTTCGATCCTGGGCGTTCTGGTGAGACCGCCGGGATTCCAAAATAAGCCCCATGTGGATAACTCTCTTGAGTGATGTCGAAACACGCAAGACCACCCTCATACCTCAGCCCTTCTGGTTCCGCCCCCTCTTTCAGGCGCCCAAGGTCGAGAGAATTCCTCGCGTCAGCCCGACTGGGAGGCTCCTGGACCTAGCTGAGGCTTGCCTCCTGCCGAACTTCGGAGAGCTGGATGGGCATGCTGGGTGGTCGCGGGTCTGGGTCGCTTGGAACGACCGGGGGCTCGCATTGTCGGTAGAAGTGACAGGAAAATCCGGACGAATCCAATTCGATTCATCGCGCCCCCAAGGCTCCGATGGCATCAACGTATGGGTTGATACGAGAGATACCCGCGACATTCACCGAGCCAGTCGATATTGTCACAAGATCTCTGCAATGCTCTTTCCTCGCCGCCCTGGTGAGGGTCCTGACGTCATGATAGTCCCCGAGAAGATCGCCCGAGCCCAGGCCGATGCACCGCTCCCCGATCCTGACTCGTATCAATCGCGAGCCGCGTTGACCAAGCAGGGATGGCGGCTTGAACTATTCATCCCTGCGAGGAATCTGCAGGGATTTGACCCCGAGACCAATCGACGATTGGGGTTCAATGTCCAGGTCATCGACCCTGAACGGGGCGATGAATTTCTGACCGGCCTGGGACGTGAGTTCCCTCAAGGGGAAGATCCCAGCCTGTGGTCGAGCCTCGAACTTGGTGCCTAAGTCTTGGCCTGACGAGTCGAACAGGCTAGATTATTCAATGCGACCTTCCGTTCCGGAAGCTCCGTTTGCCTGTCCGCGCGACCGATGGATGAATGGCCATGAGCAATTTCACTCGCCCCAACCCCGTTGACGACCAGATCGACGCTGCCATGAAGGTCAAGGCAGCTCCCGAGGGGCGAGTTTCGGAGCCCTTGCTCAAGCAACTCTGGGATGATGATCTCGAGAAGGAACTCGCAGCCGCCCTCGAAGGTTTCGACGAGACCTCTTTCGATGTGGCCGCTCCTCGAGGTAAGTCGTCAAATAAAGAAGTCGCAAACTCCGCCGCGCGGGGTCAAGAGTCGCGCCGGGGTCCCCAGGTTGGTGAGGTGATCGCGATCCGGGGAAAGAGCGTCTTCGTCGATCTCGGTGCCAAAAGTGAGGGCGTTCTGCCTCTCGAACAGTTTGGCGACACTCCTCCCGAAATCGGTTCGATGATCGAAGTTGTCCCCGACCACTTCGACGCTGCGGAAGGCCTCTTGCTCCTCGCTCTCAAGGGTGCTGCGGTCGAGGCCAACTGGGAGAATCTTCGGAAGGGACTCATTGTCGAAGCCAAGGTCACCAAGACCAACAAGGGCGGCCTTGATGTCGAGGTCAATGGAATTCGCGGGTTTTTGCCCATCGGTCAGATCGACTACAATCGCGTTGAAGACACATCGATTTATGTGAATCAAAAGCTTCGAGTGATCGTGACCGAGGCGAACCAGCGGGAAAAGAATCTGGTCGTCTCTCGGCGCGAACTGGTCGAGCGTGAACGCGCTGAGATGCGTGAAAAGACCTGGAAAGAGCTTGAGGAAGGGCAGGTCCGCAAGGGCATCATTCGCTCGGTTCGCGACTTCGGAGCTTTCGTGGATCTGGGTGGTGTCGACGGGCTCCTCCATATCAGCGACATGAGCTGGGCTCGCCTTACGGACGCCGGTCGAGCGGTCACCGTTGGGCAAGAGGTCGAAGTCAAGATTTTGAAGATCGACCGCGAAGCGCAGCGTTTGAGCCTCGGGCTCAAGCAACTCACGCCAAGCCCATGGGATATGGCTGAGTCGAAATACCCGAGAGGGACGACCGTCACGGGCAAGGTGACGCGACTTATGGAGTTCGGTGCCTTCGTCGAACTTGAGCCTGGAGTCGAGGGCTTGATTCACATCACCGAACTTGGCGCAGGGCGAGTCCGACGCGTCGCCGACATTGTCAATCCTGGCCAAGAGGTTGAGGTCCGGGTCCTCAAGGTTGAGTCCGACATCAAGCGGATCGCGCTTAGCATCAAACCCATCCCGGTCTCAGTTGAAGCAGACCCTGAAGTCGCGGCCGTGGAAGAAACCGAAGATCCTTCGACCCCCAAACCAGTCCGGAAGGTCCCCTTGAAAGGTGGGCTCGGCGACGGCGAAAAGCTGTTCGGCTGAGTGCTACTAGGGACGACGAAGCCAGGAGCGAGGGAGTGGATGACACCCCTCCCTCTTCTTGGCCACCGAGCGATTCTTAACAAAGTGCAGTCATTTCGGGATGCCCCGTAATGAGATTGAAGTTCTGGACCGCAACCCCCGACGCTCCTTTGAGTAAATTGTCGAGTGCTGAGAATATGATGATTTTGCCTCGAACCACACGTACCGTAATATCAACAAAATTTGTAAATGAAGAATCTTTCGTGGAAGGAAGCCCTTTGACAATTCTCACAAAAGGAGAGCTTTGGTAAGTACTGCGGAAGAGGTCCATCAGGTCGTGTTCGGTGACATGCCTCTTCGGGTTCGCATAGATTGTTGCGTGGATTCCCCGATCCATCGGCACAAGGTGAGGGGTAAAGATCACTTCGACTTTCGGGGCTCCGTCTGCGCGGATTCCGCTAAGAACTTGGTCGATTTCAGGCGTGTGTCGATGTTGACCGACGCTGTAGGCGGAGAGGGATTCGTTGCATTCCGGGTAGTGGGTCGTAAGTTTGGGCGAACGCCCAGCACCAGAGACGCCGCTCTTCGCATCAATGATGATCCCGACATTCTCGATCAGGTCGGCTCGGACCAGCGGTGCGAGGCCGAGGATACTCGCGGAGGTATAACAACCTGGGTTCGCGATCAAGCCACGACCTCGGATCTGGTCGCGGAACAGTTCGGGAAGCCCGTACACCGCCTCTTGGAGTCCAGCGAGATCAGAATGCGTGTGCCCATACCAGTCTGCGTAGACGGTTGGATCCGTCAGCCGATAGTCGGCACTGAGATCGATCACTCGAACGTTGCGCTGGCGTAAGGCAGGGGTCACTGCCATGCTGGCTGTGTGCGGCAATCCTAAGAAAACGACGTCGGCACGGGACGCGATCTTGTCGGCATCGAACGGCTCGCATTCGAGATCGATCCGGCTCGCGAGGCTCGGATGGAGCGCGTCGAGTCGAGGACGATCCGTCTGAGTCGTCGTCGCAACCGTAATCTTCACGTCTGGATGACCAAGTAGAATCCGCACCAGCTCACGTGATGTGTATCCAGATGCACCGATGATGCCGACTCGAATCATTTTGATGGACTTTCTATCGCAAGTGCGACGCTCGACTGGGATCTACGGAGCTTCCAGGCCCTCGCCATTACCAATCCCCAAATGAGCCACGAGCCTAGGGAGATCCTCTGACCTAGCTGTTCGCTTGAGGCTTGATATCGTAGCGTGAGATGATGAGAACCCGAAGAAGGTTCCGGCGGTTCAACCTGCTGCCAACGCACTGACAACTCTGAGAGGTTCGCGGTTCGGGCTCCAGACTCTCCCGACCAGGTGGCCTGCCATTCTGGGTGGAAAAGCTTCGAGCCCAGGATGACCCAAGAATCGCCCGAATCCGCAGGCAAATCGAGTTCGACGAGTTCGGGCGTTCTGGGCTTAGTGACCAGGACTTCACCAAGTCGATGATCGTTCGCCATTCTCAAGAAGCCATCGGTCCCAGGCTCCAGGGATTGAAGGCCCTTGGGAGCGATCTGCCAGGATACGGTCGCGCTGTCAGGCCAAATCAGCCCAAACTGGACAGCGCGATCACCTTTCTGACGAATCCAATCGACCCCAAAAAGCCATCCTGCGAGTGCGGGATCTTGGATCACTTCAAGTCGGGACCATCCCGCAGGAAGCCTCCCAGCCCGCTGCAACTCCGCTAACTCGAACGGGTCGAGGATCCGAACACCCGTGCCAATCAGTTCCATTGCTCGAACAACTTGTGTGGATGCCACGCCCCCGGTGAGCGGACCACGAGCGAGTCCTGTCAACTTGGGCATCGCGGAAAGATCCAAGGTCCGATAGGCAGCCACCGGTGCTGCTCCCACGATCATCGCTAGGTTCCCCATCGGGTCGATCGTGCGGATGCCCCTCGGAGACTCGGCCAAGCGCGCGAGTACCGGGCTCTTGTTCGCTAGACTCCCGACCGGTGAAAAATCGAGGGGACGATGTTGCGCCAGGAGGAGAAGGTCGATGAAGCTGAGCAGCAGAAGACCAAATTGAAGCTGCACAGCCGAGATCGGTAAAAGTGTAAGCATAAAAAGTGTGGCAAGACACAAGAGCGTCAGCTTCAGTTCGGAGCCATAGATGCGTTTTCGTTGATCAACCAATCTGGGGCTCTTCATCGTCTCTTCAAGCTTCCCTTGTCGAGCCAAAGCCGTTTGGACTCTCAGATCAACCTGAGGGCGTCTCGCCTGGGCCATGATCGCTGGGAATTCCTCATTCTTATCCCAGGGAGAGAGTCGCCCTAACTGATTCCCAATTCTTACCAAAATCGTCGAGCCTGAGCCCTCCGTTGCTATGAGCGCAACTTCGAAGGCCAGCAGATAGGAAACAAGGACAAGGATCGAAAACCCCACGAGCTTCCGGATTGCGAGGCAGATCTCTCTTGTCCCAATGACCAGATCGAGCCCAAGTCCACCCAGAATACTGAGACCGAAAACCAAACCGAGCCCCCATCGGGCTGGGGCACGAAAAAATGAGAATCCAGGCAGTTTGATCAAGTAGGAGAAACCTGGTACGTAAGGACCGAAGCTGAGAACCAACATCCCTAACGAAACCAGTGCAAGGCACTTCACTTCAGGGGAATGACGGAATCGTTGACGTAAACAGACGAGTCCCAGGAAGAGTGGTGCCAAACCGACGTACGGCAAATGTTCCTCCGGCATCGCATGGAACGGGTCCCAGAGGATTGGCCGCCAGAGCGGGGAATCGTGGAATAAGGATGGCGCGATCAGGCTGAGGAAGTGGGTCGGTGGTGAGGCAAAGCCCGAGAGGTAGTCGAAGTCGCGACGGTTGGCGGCAAGCTCTGCCAGTTGAAATGTCGGCCAGAACTGGGCAGCCCCGAGCGGCAGCATGAAGACCAAGCCGCCCGCAATCCTCAATGCTCCCTGCCAATTCCGTTCAAGGAGGCGGCAGACGGCGATCAGGAAGACCCCGAGTTGCGTGACAAATCCAAGTTGAAAGTGACCGGGAAGAATTTGGAGTGTGAGCACTGCCGCAAGCAGGAGGGGTCCAGAACTGGATTTCCCGGTTTTGTCTGAGAGCCGCCAGGCGATGCCTAAGGCCCAAGGCAACCAGCAGCCGGTTGTCGCTCCCCACTGGTGGGGGAGATGAATAAGGAACCAGCCAGATGCGCCAAAAGCGAAGCCCGAGACAACCGAGGCCCTTCGGGAGACTCCGAAAACCTGAGCAGCCCACGAAGCGCCCCACCCCGCCCAGATCGTGTGGAAAACCAGGCTCGCGGTATAGGCGGCTTCCAGGGGCAATAAGCCATAAAGAAGCAGGTGGGCAGGGTAGTAGACCCCCATCTGGCTCTCGGCGATCCCTGGGAAGCCATAACCCCAGAGGTCGTTCCAGTAGGGCAATCGGCCTGCCTGTATCGAGTTTTGCAGGAAGGCCATCAGACCGAGCGAAAACTGAGTGACATCCCCCCCGACCGGCATCATCCCCCCGAGCCCGATCGGCCAGAGCCACGCCAAAAGTGCGAGTGCCACCAGACCCGGAGCCAATATCGCTCTGGCCAATTTTCGGATCAATTCACGAAGAGTGGGCAAGGCTGTTAACCAAGTAGGGACGTGCTTTCAAGGAATCTGATTAGCCCTGATCTCCAACTTCCTCGCAAGAGAGTACCCCGGCGGGAACTTGGAAGACATGCTATGATCCCCGACCTACGCATGATCGAGGTGGAGGCTGAGAATCGATCGAGAAAGGTTGCTGCGTGTCTGGGTGCCTCAGCAAACGAACCAGAAATCGATCGCCGATCGTGACTTGACCGCATGCTTGTGTGAGAGGCATGATGTCTGAAATGCCGGTGTGGCGGAATGGCAGACGCGAAGGACTTAAAATCCTTTGGGGGGTTACTCCCGTGTGGGTTCGAATCCCACCACCGGTACTATCGGGCGAGCGAGTCAACATACGGCGCTCAGTATAGATTCACCCCCGCAGAGAGCCTCGAGTCCCCTCCAAAGACTGCTCAGGCGGTCTTGAGCAAATCTCAATGACTCGTTGAAGCGCAAGGGAACTGACACGATCCCACAGATCACGAGGATGTAGCGTGGTGGGGATCAGCCGAAAATCGTCAAGATATCACATAACTCAGTTCGCATCGATGTCGATGCTGTGAGTTGAATGGAGCGTCCGCCGTATGAGTCAAAGACCGAACCGCTCAGGGCTTCGACAATCTCAAGGTCCCATGGCGGCTTGAACGAGATCGGAATTCAGGCTGAAAAATCAAGAAGCGGGATACCGGAATCGAACCGGTACATGAACCTTGGGAAGGTTCCAGGCTACCACTACATCAATCCCGCGAAAATTCGCCCTATCTCTGACCATGAAGATCGTACCAAATTGTAACCTGGTCGCAAGTGTCTGGTCTCAGAATCCGGACCAGTTCGTGACGGATCCTTGACCTGGCACACTCGTTAAGGAATTCTCTATAGATGCTCCCTGTCTGCAATTCTTGTATCTGAGTTGGGGTCAAGCTGATGTCCGATGAAATGGCAAGGATGAGTCGCAGGCAGTGGCTCGGTACTTCGGCGAGTCTGATGGTCGCCTCCTCCTTAGTTCCGAGAACCGAGGTTGCGGCGGGAGAGCCGGGAGATGCGGGTTTGATCGTGAGGGAACTCTCACCACCGAACTTCGAAATGCCTTTCTCTACTTTGAATTCGTTCGTGACTCCCTCGGACCAAATGTACGTGCGATGTCACTTCCCGGTCCCACAGATTAAGCCAGAGAGCTTCTCTCTCAAGATCGAAGGTCGGGTGAAGTCACCATTCACGATCGGGATCGCAGAGCTTAAGAAACTCAGCTCCACGACCGTCACAACCGTGATGGAGTGTGCTGGGAACGGTCGCGTGAGTCTGGTTCCCAAGGTCCGAGGAGTCGCTTGGGACCTCGGGGCTGTTGGCAACGTGACGTGGACGGGCGTGCCTCTCAGCCTGATCCTCGAACGGGCGGGAATCGAGCAGACGGCGACCGAAGTTCTCCTCGAAGGTGCGGACTCGGGAGCGATCAACGATGACCCCAAAAGTCCTGGGGAGATCCGATTCGACCGCTCGATTCCAGTGGCGAAGGCGACCAAAGATGTGATACTTGCCTATCAAATGAACGGGTTAGACCTCACCCCAGCACACGGTTTCCCCCTCAGAGCCATTGTACCGGGCTGGTACGGGATGGCTTCGGTCAAGTGGTTGACTCGCGTTGTTGTTCTCGACCAAGCCTACCAGGGTTATTTTCAATCTCTTGATTACGCATATTTTGATCGCACACTCAGCGCTCCTTCTTTGACGTCACTTACAACGATGCAGGTGAAAGCGCAGATTGCACAACCGAACCGGTTTGAACGGATCAAACAATCCACAAAGGTTCGAGTTCATGGCGCGGCCTGGAGCGGAGACTCACCGATCGCCAAGGTGGAGTTCAGTGATGATGGTTCCGTGTGGCATGCCACGACTCTTCTCGGCCCGGACATACCGAACGCCTGGCGGCTGTGGGAATATCCCTGGACCTCACCCGATAAGACCGGGCCGATGCGGCTTGCCGTCCGCGCAACAGATAAGGCGGGCAACACCCAGCCTCTGACTCGATCCATCGATCGCCGCACGTACATGATCAATCATGTGGTTCCGATCGACATTCAAATTGTATGATCAGGCGGATTCACTTCGGGGGTTTGAACTTGTGACCACTAAAACTCGTAATGCCGTCACGCGACGTGAGTTCCTGGGCGAGACCGCCGGCTTGGCCGCCACGGCCATTCTCCTGGACCCAAGGGCCGAACTTGCCCCCTTACCGATCATCGACACCCATCAACATTTGTGGGATCTCGATCGTTTTAAGCTCCCCTGGCTTGAGAACGCCAAGACGCTCGACCGCTCATTCCTCATGAGTGATTACCTTAAGGCCGTTCAGGATCTGAACGTTGTCAAGTCAATCTACATGGAAGTTGATGTCCACGTGTCTCAGCAGTTGGCTGAGGCTCGTGAAGTCATGAGTATCATTGCGCGTGGTGATACCCCGATGGTTGGAGCTGTCATCTCAGGGAGGCCGAATAGCGACAACTTCAAGAGTTATCTCGATCATTTCCAGGGAAAGCCCGCCATCAAGGGGCTTCGCCAGGTGTTGCACTCGAAGACGACTCCCCAAGGCTATTGTCTTGAACCAAAATTCATCGCGGGGATCAAGCTACTTGGAGATCGAAACCTAAGTTTTGATCTCTGTATGCGATCAAGTGAATTGGCCGACGCGGCGAAACTGGTCGATGCGTGTCCGGGTACGACCTTTATCCTCGACCACTGTGGCAACCCAAACGTTCAGTCCGCCGATCGATCGCAGTGGAAGCAGGACATTCTCTCGTTAGCTAAACGACCGAATGTCACGGCCAAGATTTCGGGAATTGTCGCGTCCGCCAAAGCTGGATCTTGGACCGCTGACGACCTCGCGCCGATCATCAACCACGTCATTGACGCATTCGGTCCGGACCGTGTCGTCTTCGGTGGCGACTGGCCGGTCTGTACCCTGACGGCCACCTATCGCCAATGGGTCGAAGCACTCCTCCAAGTGGTCAAGGACCGGCCTG
Organism: Isosphaeraceae bacterium; assembly: GCA_025356475.1. Lineage (GTDB taxonomy): Bacteria > Planctomycetota > Planctomycetia > Isosphaerales > Isosphaeraceae > JANXSX01. The sequence continues at coordinate 122,051 of JANXSX010000048.1, forward strand.
TCGATGTCCAGAAGAAGCTGCTCCACGACAATGCGATCCGTGTCTATAAACTCGCATAAACCAATTCATAAACAAAATCGAGACGTCTCCATGACTTTATCAGTTCGCCACGTTTTCCATGTCTCCGCGTCACTTTTGCTGAGCCTGAGCGTTGCTGGCGCTGCGGATCAAGAGGTCTTTGGCCCCAAACATGTTGCCAAGATCCGGGCGGTAACTGCTGTTGCGATGGCACCGGATGGCTCGCGGATCGCGTATCTCTTGAGCATCCCTCGCAAGCCGATGGTCGAGGCCGATGGCCCAGCTTGGACCGAGCTGCATGTTGTTGATCGGCGAGGGAATGATCGCGGGTACGTAACGGGAGAAGTCAATGTCTCGGATCTTAGCTGGATGCCAGACTGTAAATCCGTCACGTTCTTGTCGAAGCGAGGTAAGGATACGCAGAAGTGCCTCTATCGAATCGACATTGAGGGGGGTGAGGCACGAAAAGTCATCGGCTTTGTGACGGACATCTCTGCATACGCTTTGAGTCCAACGGGTTTGGAAGTGGCGTTCCTTGCTACTGAAGCGACTTCTCCGTCAAAGTCCGAATCGGTCAAGATGGGCTTCGACCAGATCGTCGTGGAAGAGGGATCCAAAAACGTTCAGGTTTGGATTGCGACAATTGCTCCTGAGTCACCAGCACCAAAGGCGATTAAGCTTGTGGGTTCGGCTTCGGAACTTCGCTGGAATCCCAATGGGAAACAACTCTGTGTTGCTTTGGCACCGTCGTCGTCCGTAGACGACGGATTCATGAGACGTAAGATCACCCTCGTTGACATTGAATCGAGCAAGATTAGTGCAACGATCGAGAATGTCGGCAAGCTTGGTAAGGCCCTTTGGAGTCCAGACGGAGCGAATCTTGCCTTCATTTCCGCCGCAAGTTTGAATGATCCTCATGCCGGCAACCTCTACTCTGTTTCGGCGACCGGTGGAGCTCCTAAAGAGATCACACCGAGCAAGACAAGTCATGTGGCCGACTTCGTCTGGATGGACAACGAGAAGATCGGATTCACACTCGATGAGGGGGTCCAGACCAGGCTCGGCCTGGTTACGATCGCGGACGGCGACATCCACATGTTGCCACCAAACGATCAGCCGATCGTGACGGCACTCTCAGCTTCATCCGACGGCAAGGCCATCGCTTTGATTGGAGAATCGTCGCAACATCCTTCAGAAGTATTCATTGTTTATCGCGAAGATCCCAATCCCCAACAACTCACCAAGAGCAACCCGTGGCTCTCCGGCCTGACGTTCGCCGCGCAAGAGGTCGTGAAGTTCAAGGCACGCGATGGTCTCGAACTTGAGGGGATCTTGATCCGTCCGCTCGGTGTGAAGGCGGATCAAAGAACACCGCTTGTCCTGACGGTCCACGGTGGCCCTGAGGCTCATATCCGTAACGGCTGGCTCACGACCTACGCCAACCCAGGTCAGGTCCTGGCCGCCCACGGGATAGCCGTGTTCTATCCGAACTATCGTGGAAGCACTGGCCGGGGGGTTGAATTCTCAATGTTGGGTCAAGGTGACCCGGCCGGCAAAGAGTTCGATGATCTTGTCGATGCCGTTGATCATCTTATCGAGACAGGTGTTGCGCTAAAAGCAAAGGTTGGCATTACAGGTGGATCCTATGGTGGTTATGCGACGGCCTGGTGCGCCACGCGGTACTCCGATCGATTCGCCGCCGGAGTGATGTTTGTTGGGATCTCCGACAAGATCTCCAAGACGGGGACGACCGACATCTCCGAGGAAGAGTTCCATGTCCACGCGCGTAAGCGACCTTGGGAAGACTTCGAAGGTTTGCTCAAACATAGCCCGATCTATCATGTCAAAGGAGCAAAAACTCCCTTGATCATCCTTCATGGTAAAGATGACCCTCGCGTGTTTCCTGGCCAATCGATGGAACTCTTCCGCTTTCTAAAGGTACTGAACCAGGCACCTGTAAGGTTGGTGCTCTATCCCGGCGAGGGTCACGGGAACCTTCGAGCAGCCTCTCGACTCGACTACCACTTGAGGATGATCCAGTGGTTCGAACACTACCTCAAGGGTCCTGGGGGCGATGCACCTGCGTTTGAGATCCCCTACAAGTCGATGTTTGCTGATGAACCGGTGGCGAAATAGAGGTGCTCACAAGAACACCCGAACAAGTTTGCGTAGTTTTAGTCAATCATCGAAGCCAAATTGCGCGGTGATTCCTGATGATCTTGACCGAGTACTTGTTCCACAGGCTTCGTGAACGTGGCGTGACCCACACATTTGGGATCCCTGGCGACTTCGTCTTGCCAGTTTATGCTGTGCAAGACGAGGTCGGCATGTCGACCGTTGTCTGTGCTCATGAGCCGGGGGTTGGTTTCGCAGCGGACGCCTACGCCCGAATTCGCGGCTTGGGGGTTGGGCTTGTCACCTATGGGGCGGGTGCTCTGAATCTGTTGAATTCCGTCGCTTGTGCATATGCTGAGCAATCACCGTTACTGATCGTGAGTGGTGGCCCGGAGATCAGTTATCGTCGGCCTGATGTCTACCTCCACCACGTCGTCAAGAGTTTTGAAAGTCAGCTCAAGATCTTCCAAGAGGTGACTGTCGACTCCGCGATTTTAGATAATCCGGCAGTTGCTCCATCGATCATTGATCGAGTTCTCACCCAAGTCATCAATCGTAAACGCCCAGGATACCTGGAGATTCCTCGCGATCGGGTAAGGTCAGACGTCAAACCTCCAACGGGCCTTCTCAACCTGGACGAGCCGCCCACCCTGCTCCATGAGGCGGCCCTTGGGGAAGCCATCGCCGAGATCGGCTCGATGTTGGCGAACGCAGAAAAGCCCGCCCTCTACGTGGGTGTCGGTGTCCGCCGACATGGATTGACAGAGCTTGTGGTCCAGCTTGCAGAGCGGCATCGGCTTCCGGTCGCCACCGACGTGCTTGGAAAGGCGTCGTTCCCCGAGAGTCATCCCCAATTTGCGGGCGTGTATATGGGGGCTCTTGGTGACCAACGCGCTCGCAAACTCCTGGACACGTCCGATTGTGTGATCAGCCTGGGGGTGCTCCGATTCGACACGAATACCGGCTTCTGGACAGATAGGATCAACCCGTCCTCGTTGATCGCCGTGGAACCCGATCGTGTACGTGTTCGGTTCCACAATTACGATGGGATTACGATCACAAAGTTGGTCTCAGCACTTGCGGAGTTACCCGAGGTCGCGCGTCGCGACACGCCTTGCTTCACTCCCGTCGTCGAGCCACTGAAGGTCACTACCGGAGGTGCGTTGCGAGTCGCTGAGATCATCAACGAACTCCTTGGCCTTGATCAGAAGAAATATAGCTTTGTCACCGATGTGGGAGACTGCTGGTTCATTGGTCTCGAACTCCGAGCTGATGTCTTCTTGGCACCAGGCTACTATGCGTCGATGGGATTCGGGATCCCAGGCGCACTCGGAGCTGGGCTAGCCGATCCCACTCGGAGGCCATTCGCCCTCGTGGGGGATGGTGCGTTTCAGATGACAGGGACCGAACTCGCGACGCTGGTCGATCAGGGGCTGCGTCCGATCGTTCTTCTGCTTAACAATTCGTCCTATGGGATGCTGGAAGCTCTTGACCGACCGCATTGGTACTACGATCGACGCCCGTGGGATTACCTCGGAATGGCTCGGGCACTGGGATGCCCTGGAGAACGAGTCACCGACTCCGAACAGTTGAGAATCGCAATTGTTAATGCGGAAGCCGCTGAGGGTGCTTATCTCATTGAGGCGATTATCGACAAGAACGACCTCTCCCCCTTTATGAGCCGGATCAAAGCCCATATGGAGGCGAGCCGAGCGGCCAAGTAACTGGAGCGAAGCTCGCAGTTTATGGGGTCTTCTCGGTCCCTTCGAGCGAGAGGTAGACGGCCATGAGGAACGCGTGAAATCCGTTGGTAATTTGCGTCGAGCGATGCAAGCGAATTTCTTGGAGGGCTCCTTGTCCGTAAACGACCAACTTTGCCCGAGCTGAAGTGATAGCGCCGACACTTGCTTTGCCCGACCTCTGAAGTTCGCGAAGCGCAGCAACGAGTTCCCGATCCGCCTCGTTACGCAGTTGTGCGAGATCCCCCGAATAGGACGCGTCGAGGGGCCAATCCATCCGACCCTCTCGATTCAGAAAATCGGCGAGAGACGGAACAGGAATTGGCGGCGGCGCGGATGGAGCCGTGGCTGTCCGTGGTGCGGGAGCTGTATTTGGATTCACTGCGCGTCGACTCGCGGTGTCTCGCGACGCAATGCCGTATCTTGACTCACCACGGAGGTTATCGCGGAACGAATTACTGGGGACGGAGTTCCCCTTCGAGAACTCTTCCGAAATGATCACATCTTGGGCGGCGGCCCGGTTCATGGCCCGGGTGTGGAGGTCATAGGTCGGGTCCGGCAACCGGGCCGCAGCGGCGTTGATGTCATAGAATAGTTCTAAGGAACCTGAATCCGCGTTAAGGGCGATTCCGAACTGGGCCTGGGCCTTAGAACCGGCAACGGAAATCAGGCCCGCTATCGCAACGATAGCAACACGTTGAAGCGTATGCATGGTCGTTATCTTCTCGATGAGTCATTTAGGCGGATTGAGCGCAGTGATCGACCGTTCGAGGTCGTCCGCCGCAACATCGATTCGGAAGATTTTGCCATCGGCAGAGATCAGAACATTTGCCGGTATGTCCGACGCCATGAAAGCCTTGGCGATCGGCTCGCCGTCCGCAATACTCCGCCAGGTCTCTTCCTCGTCGAGTACGAACCGTCGGGCTGCCGCAAGCGCTTCGTCCTTGGTGGAACCCACCGCGTCCAGGTTCACGCCGATGACCACCGGTGCCTTAGGACCGAGGGCTTTGATTGCTCGGATGAAGCGCGGAGCCTCGGAGGCATTCGACGGGCACCAGCTTGCCCAAAAAATTAGGAGGACGGGGCGACCCCGGAATTCTGCGAGTGTGATTGGCTTACCGTCGAGGTCGAGCCCCTCGAACAAACTTGCGGGTTTTCCAATCTCGGCGACACGGAGCTTCTTGCGGTGGAAGACTTCCCGTACTTCGGGATTCCTCGAACTCGCCTCGATAAGTTCGCAAGCTTTCAGAGCGAGATCACTTCGGCCCGCTTTCAACATGGCCCCAGTAGATCCTTCACCTAGGAGCAAGATCGTCTTCGCTTCAAAATTAGGTTGCCGAGCCAGGGCCGCTTCTTTTTGGATGACACGGACCAAGCTGGCATACGAGTCATCAAGGGAGCCCCGATCTGCCTGGGCCATGATGTTGACAATGCCAGCGAGGTACTCAACGTTGGGATCGGTGGTCCCAACCGCGAGAAGTTTAATTGCAGCAGTCTCCGCTGCTCGAAAATTCCCTTGAGCGATCGCTTGCTTAAAGATTTCAGTATACGTTTGATCAGACTCTGCACCCGCTTGGGCTGCGGCCAAGGTCGTTAAACGATCGATACGGCGAATGTTCGCGTCGGCAATCTCACGTCGGAAGTCGTTGTTGATCTTGTCGAGAGCGGGTGTCGTTTGGGCAAGTGATGTGGGTTGCCATGAGACAAACACCACCCACCCGAAGACGCAATGTGTCACGTGTCGTATCGTCATTGGATGTCCAATTTCGGATATTCGGACCGAATGCATTGCTGCAAGATCCTCTAAGATACCTAAGCACGAATAAAATGACTACCACTCGGATCGGTTTCTGATGCACTCGACGGATCCTCGAAACAACCTGTATCATCGGCTATTCGAGCCTGTGTACTCACACAGGCTCGACCTTCGATTCCTCCGAGAACTGTCGGATGCCACTAATTCCAATCGAGTCTCTTGGTCCAAGCACCTTCACCTCACCGCTCAGATACCCGATCGAGCTGAAGCACGGCGGCTTCGTGCCCGATCATCTTGGGATCCGACACAGCACAGAAGTCGACTTCAACTCCACCGATGGGAAAGATCTCAATCTTGTTTTTGAGAAGGCCGGTCCGCGGGCCAAGCTCTTTTTCAACCCATCGGAAGCGTCGGCAGCGATCGTGACTTGCGGTGGACTCTGTCCTGGACTCAACAACGTCATTCGCTCACTCTATTATGAGCTTTATTTCAACTATAAGGTCGCGCAGATCTTAGGAATTCGCCATGGATTTCAGGGTTTGAACCCTGAGCAGGGGATGCCTCCCGTCTGGTTGGATCGGAAGGTCGTCTCGCAGATCCATAACGATGGTGGTACTTTTTTGGGAACATCACGAGGGAGTCAGGATCCCAAGGTCATGGTGGATTTCCTGCAAGTGCGCGGGATCAATTTGTTCTTCGGGATTGGGGGCGATGGAACTCAGCGCGGTAATCAGGCGATCCATAACGAGGCGAAGCGACGCGGGTATCCACTCGCCGTCGTTGGAATCCCCAAAACGATCGACAATGACATTCAATACTGTGACCGAAGCTTCGGTTTGATGACTGCAATTGATAAAGCCCGCGAGGTGATCCGGCTCGCCCATACGGAAGCGACGGGAAATCCACGCGGGATCGGACTCGTCAAGGTGATGGGACGTGAGGCTGGTTTTATCGCCTGTGGAGCTACGCTCGCGAGTCAAGAAGTCAACTTCACGCTGATCCCCGAATCCCCGTTCGATTTGGACGGTGAATATGGACTCTTGAAGGCGCTCGAACATAGGATGAACGACCGAGGGCATGCGGTCATCGTGATTGCCGAGGGAGCTGGTCAGGACCTCTTCGAGCCGTCCGAGGATAAATTTGATGCATCGGGCAACCACCTTCTTAGCGACATTGGGCCTTTACTCAAAGGCCGGATCCTGGAACACTTCAACAGGATCGGTGAACCGGTCGACCTAAAATACATTGATCCAAGTTATATCGTACGGAGTGTTCCTGCCAATAGTGAGGACGCCCTGCTCTGTGATGCGCTCGCCCGACGCGCGGTTGATGCTGCGATGTCGGGACGGACGAACCTTTTCATCGCGCCGATGAACTCGTCCTTTGCTCACGTGCCGATCACAATGACTCTGGACGCAAAACGGCGTGTTGCCCTTGATGGTTGGTTCTGGAATTCGGTGATATCCGCCACCGGTCAAGCGCCGCAGTTTCGTAATCCGAGATCTTGAGATGGCGAATCTGCTCTAGGTAGCAATCACCAACACTGAGATCCCCCCAGAGGTGACACGATGACCGATTTTTCCCTGCAAGTTCATGATATCACTGTCAAGACCGTACTTCACAATCTCACTCCGTCACGACTCTATGAAGAGGCGATCAAGTACGAGAAAGACGCCCGGATCGCGTCGAGCGGTGCCATGGTCTCTTATTCCGGCGACAAGACGGGTCGATCTCCGAAGGATAAACGAATCGTCCGCAGACCTGAATCCGAGCAAGATGTGTGGTGGGGGCCGGTCAACGTCGCACTCGAACCGAATAGCTTTGAGATTAATCGCGAACGAGCTAAGGATTATCTCAACACGCGAGACCGACTCTATTGCTTCGACGGCTTTGCCGGCTGGGACCTGGAGCACCGTATCAAAGTCCGCGTGATCTGCTCCCGCCCCTATCATGCCCTTTTCATGCATACGATGTTGATCCGACCGACCAAGGACGAACTCGCGACATATGGCACCCCTGACTTTGTCATCTATAACGCCGGTGAATTTCCCGCGAATCTGCACACGTCTGGGATGACCTCGAAGACCAGCGTCGACCTCTCGATTGAGGATCGCGAGGTTGTCATCTTGGGGACTGAGTACGCAGGGGAAATGAAAAAAGGGGTGTTCACAATTATGAACTACCTCATGCCCAAAGCGGGCATCCTGTCGATGCATTGTTCGGCAACCGCCGACCGCCTGACAGGTCGCTCCTCCGTGATGTTCGGTCTCTCCGGCACTGGAAAAACGACCCTCTCGGCCGATCCCAAGCGACTCTTGATCGGTGATGATGAGCACTGTTGGAGTGATCATGGGATCTTCAATATCGAAGGGGGTTGCTATGCCAAGACAATCGACCTGACTAACGAGAATGAGCCTGAGATCTTTCAGGCGCTTCACTTTGGAGCCGTCCTTGAAAACGTTGTGCTTGATGAAGATGCGCGTGAGGTTGATTTTCACAACACCTCGATTACCCAGAATACCCGGGGAGCCTATCCGATCGAATTTATCGGAAACGCCAAGATCCCCTGTATTGCTGGACACCCCACGGACGTCATCTTTCTGACGTGTGATGCCTTTGGGGTCATTCCGCCGGTCAGCAAGCTGAGTCCCGATCAAGCGATGTATCACTTCATCAGCGGGTATACCGCCAAGGTCGCCGGGACCGAGGTCGGGGTCACTGAACCGCAAGCCACGTTCTCGCCCTGCTTCGGAGGCCCATTCCTGGTCTGGCACCCGACCAAATACGCCGGCTTGCTCGCGGAGAAGATGAAGCAGCATGGCGCAAATGTCTGGTTGGTGAACACGGGTTGGAGCGGAGGTTCCTTCGGGGCTGGTCAGCGGATGAAGCTGAAGTACACCAGATCCATCATCGACGCCATCCACTCGGGAACACTCGGTGAGACCCCCACCGCGACGGACCCCGTTTTCGGTTTTAGTGTGTTAACGAGTGTGCCGAACGTCCCATCGGAGATCCTGATTCCTCGGCAAACCTGGTCGGACCCAGCAGCTTACGACGCCACGGCCGCGAAACTCGCTCGGCTCTTTGTTGAAAATTTCGAGAAGTACAAGTCGGCCGCTAGCCCTGAATTGATCGCCGCTGGGCCAAAGATCTGAGTGAAGGGCGAGGCAAACTTACAACTCGCGGGAAGTTCCGGGGTTGTCACATCCCGTTGACTTGAGTAAAAGTCCCGCATCTCTCCTCGAATTCGTTCGATGAGAGGTGCCGAACTGACTCTCTCCGCGTCGGCGTTTATGTCCCGTCGAGTCGATCTCCCCCTGACTTACACCCTGATTTGAGTTCGGCCCGTACGAGACCCCGGGGCGTGGTCCCTTGCCCATGGATGGGCTAGGCCACGCACTGCGAGTGACTCGGTCCATGGGAAGCGATGGCTCATGACACTCGGCGAATGGAAGATCGTGCCTAAGCCAGGGATGGCATCGGCAAACCGAGAACGAAGCCCAGGTCGGCGAACGACCCTGGTGACTCTTGCGTTTGCGCTCGTCATGTCCTTCCTGAGTTCAGTGGCAACCGCAGCGGATGATGAGATCATTCGTGAAATCAAGGTCGAGGGAAACTCCTCGATCACCACCGAACAAGTGCGTGCCAAGCTCAAGAGCCGGGTTGGCCGGGCTATGGACAAGCGATTGCTCGAAGCCGATCTCCGCACGCTCGTCGAAACAAAGTGGTTTGCTGACGTGCAGACGTTTTATGACAAAACGCCCGAAGGCGATGGTATGATCTTGATCTTCCAGGTCAAGGAAATGCCCATCCTTAAATCAGTCGAGTTTCGTGGTCGTACGAAGGTCAAAGTGAAGGACTTGGAAGAACGGACCGGCCTGAAAAAAGGGTCGAGAGCCGACGTGCTTCGCGCATCCTTGGCCGTGAAACAACTAAAAGAACTCTATCAAGAAAAGGGCTTCGAACTCGCGGAAGTCAAACTCCTTGAGGGGGATAAAGAGACGGACCGTAAGGTCGTCTACGAGATCTTCGAAGGTCCACAATATAAAGTCGCCTCGGTTGAATTCATCGGCAATGCCTTCTTTCCAGACTCTACGCTCTATACGAAAGTGACGCTCAAGGCGGCGATACTCGGCCTAATCGGCGGAAAATTCCAGCGAGATACGCTCGACGAAGATCGTCGCAAATTGATCGACTACTACACATCACTTGGATTCTTTCATGTTGATATCTCTGCGACGACGAAACCAGGCAAAACCTTGGGTGAGCAGATCATTACGTTCACCATCTCTGAAGGTGTTCAATATAAGGTCCGAGAGATCAAGTTTGAAGGCAACGTGAAGCTCGCCGAATCCGCCCTACGAGATGGCCTTCAGTTGCACTCGGGTCAGCCGATGACCGACATGCTCCGCCAGGCGGATCAGAAGAATCTCCTGACGAAGTATCATGCGTTAGGCTGCATTCAGGCGAATGTTGACCCTCAGAACAAATTTCTCGACGAGCCGGGGATGGTCGATCTGGTCTACAAGATCGAAGAAGGCGACGTCTTTTATTTGGGTGATCTGATCGTCCGAGGCAATGTTCACACCAAAGACAAGGTCATCCGACGCGAAGCCGTGATGGCTGGCCTTTTACCGGGCGAGCTACTGGACAAGAGCCGGATGGACAAGTTCCGAACTCGGCTTGCGAGCACCCAGTACTTCTTCAACTCGCCCGAAATGGGCAAGCCGATTGATATCAAGGTCCTGAATCCGAGACCGGCAAGTGAGCCGTATGGGAAACTTCCCTTGGGCGACCTCACCGAGGTCACGCCTCTGACCCGAATGCAGAGTCCCGCTGCAGATTCACCCCCGCCAGCGGCCGCTCCTCAGCCGAGGCTCAACCCCGATGATCTCGGACCGGGTTCGATTGGTGAGGTCCCGCTTGATGCGGGCGCTCCTCCCCCCCTGGGTCCGCCGGACGCTGCAGGGGGTGGCCCATCCCCAGGCGGCCCTAGCGTGGGTGTTCCCTATGGTTCCGGAGGAATGTTCAACCCAGCCCCCGATACGATGCCGGTCATGCCTTTGCCCCCTGCGTTGATCAACGGGGGTTCGCCATTTGGGGGCAATCGTCGCCAGGCCGCTCCTTCACGAGAGCTCGGAGAGGGCGAGCCTAAAGGTAGCTTTCCGCAGCTCCCATTGACGAACATGACCAATACTTCACCCGACCGAAACGAGCCGTTTGCCAACCGCTCATTCGCCGATATCGTGACCCAGGTTGATGAGGCACCCACCGGACGACTTATGTTCGGTGTGGGGGCAAACTCGTTTCAAGGTTTCCAGGGAAGCTTCATTCTTCACGAACGCAACTTCGATATCACGAATGTTCCTCGGACCTTCTCCGAGTTATTCAGCGGTAATTCCTGGCGAGGCGGCGGGCAAGAGTTTCGGCTCTCGGTGATGCCAGGTACACAGATTAACAGCCTTGATATCATGTTCCGTGAGCCCTACCTTTTCAATCAACCTATTAGCTTCACCACGGAAGCGTACCTTCAGAATCGTTACCAATTCGATTACACGGAAGGTCGAGCAGGGGGTCGAGTCGCTCTCGGTAAGCAGTTTGGTCCTGCCGTCTACGCGGATATCTCTGCACGTGCTGAGAATGTGAATTTCTATGGCTTCAAGACGCCTGCTCCTGCGGATTACCTTGCAGCCCAAGGCCATACAAACCTGTTCACTATTCGACCACGACTGCTCATCGATAACCGAAATAACCCGTTCTCGCCGAACAAGGGTTCCTATCTTGAGTTCGCCAACGAAACGGGGTTCGGTACATTTCAGTTCAATAAGGTCACTGCGGAGGCGAGGAAGTACTTCACGCTCTGGACAAGGCCCGACGGTACCGGCGTAAACTTTTTAACCTTCCGTGGATTCATGGGTTTTACAACCCAAGATACCCCGGTCTACGAACGATTCTTCGCGGGTAACTTCCGCAGCATCCGAGGCTTCCAGTATCGCGGTGTCGGACCTCGCGTCGATGGCTCCAACGTTGGAGGCCTCATGTCGGCGATCGGATCTGCGGAGTATCAGTTTCCCTGGACAGCGAATGATATGTTCCAGCAGGTGATCTTCTGCGACTTCGGCACCGTTGAACGAAACTACGACCTGAAGAACGTGCGAGTCGCGGTAGGAACAGGGTTGCGGGTTAACGTCCCCGCTCTTGGGCCCCTCCCCTTGGCATTTGACCTAGCAATCCCAGTCGTCAAGGCCGATGGTGACCGGGTCCAATACTTCAACTTCTTTATCGGTGCGTTCTGGTAAACCTCTGAGAGACACAACAACGTGTTGTTGTGTCTCTTCGGTTCCAAGCTGGTTACTAATTCCCGAGTCTCTTTCGGGGCCTGGAGTCTCGATGAATGTCTGATCGGGCTTAGTCGACGACGTCGCGTGTCTAAGTTCATCAGCGCGAGGCAATGCTAGATCTCATGATCATTTGGCGGTGAGTGGCTTCAGCTCAACTCGTCGGAAAAAAACCTCCGCTCCCTCAGATTGGAGCGCAATTTTGCCGCGAGCCACGCTGGCTTTCGAGCCTTCGTTGACAACAACTCCGTTCACGATGTTTGTGACCTTGTCGCCATTGCAAATGACTTCAATCACGTTCCATTCGCCGCTCGGCTTCTCAGCATCTTTCTTCTTCTTTTTGAACTGTTTCTGGATGACGCCATCCACTTCGAGAGACGTGCCATCAACCATCCAGAAGTCACCGCAATCACCTTCTTGAACTTGGCACTCGATTGATTTGGTCCAAATCTTATCTGGCCCGACACAATGCAACAAAATCCCGCTATCGCGGACTACCGTCTCTCGAGGTGGGTATCGCTTTGTCCCCCACTTGAACTCGACCGTTAAGTGATAGTTTTCATACTCTTGATTGGTTGTCAGGCAACCGAACTCTTCCCCGGAAACGTGGATAGCTCCATCTTCCACCTTGAAAACGGCTTTGGGATCCTCTTTCGCGTCAACCGTCTTAACCTTGTGGTTGATGAAGACGGACCAACCATTGAGATCCTTGCCGTTGAACAGAGCGGTTGGTTCCGCAGCGATGGTCGGACACGCCGCGATCATCGCAAGCATCAATGCTCGGATCAGAACAGGTTGGTTGTTTAACATTGAGGAATGATCCAGGTGGGGGGCAGGCCGGGTATCGGATATGCCCGATACGCCAGCATTGTAACCTGGAAGATTCCCCGGCTCAACGATCCAACCCGGAGTGATGGATGGATCGAGTGATTGCTAAAGGTCCACGATCGGACTCGCTCAGTGGCGTGATGCTGCGGCGCGACGAGCCTGGTCGCTACGAAGGGCCGAGATCAATTCGAGCGTCGCTTCCAAATACGGCTCAAGCGCTGGCTGAGAATGGACCCAGACCTCAGCGGTATCGACCGGTTCGTAAACACGTCGTCCGCTGGCGACAGTTCGATTCACTGCCCCTCGATCGACGAGGAAGAGAAGGACCGCAACTCGGCGAGCGAGCGGGGCCTTCGACCAATAGCTGGACGAGATTAGGTCGTTTTCGAGATGAAGTCCGACGAAGCGGACAGTCTCGTCAACGAGCGCCTCGAGGTGCTCATCATGACGATGGCGGCGATACGCGGCCAGGTGATCGACCCACTGGCGCGAAAGATCACGGGCGGATGAAGCGGGCACGGCAGCAGAAGTCCTTGACTAGGTAGGGGTCGCTCCGCGCGTCCCCAACGCATTTCCCAATGAATGTATCATAGTCTGCACGGCAAGGCCGCGTGACAAGTTCTTTTGGAATTTCAGGAACAATCGTCTCACTCGTTTGGCTTTGACAGTGGAACTTGGGTGCATTATCTTGCATTGTCGGAACTTAGGCGGACAAATCGCTCTGTGACTTCATCGAACTTCAACGTTTCTCGGTGAATCGGGGTAAACTAGGTCGAGATGGCCGACGCTGGCGGCCACGACGTTCTCTCAGGATGCGAATCCCCTTATGTTTGAACTGATCGCGTCCTTGGTTGTCCGTCGCGGATGGTGGATTGTCGCTGCCTGGATCGTCGTTGCCGTCACCCTCAAAATGATCGCTCCCGCCTGGGAAACTGTCAGCCGAGACGACGACGTTCGCTTTTTTCCCGCTGGTTACCCAAGTGTCATTGGTCAAGATCTACTCGAGCGCGGCTTCCCCGCCGATGCCTCCGGGTCGGTCGCTGTCCTGATTGCGGAACGTCAAGGTGGTAAATTAACCACAGCCGACTTCCTCTACATCGATCAGTTGAGCGACGCGCTGAAAGCACTCGCCCAGAAACCATTGGAGGAATTGTTACCCGATTTCACCGACCGGCTTGGGGCGAGATCCTCCTTCGTCACGGAACTTAAAGAACTGCTGGTGATGTCGAACGGTCTCGGGCTCAAACAGGTTACGGACCATCGGGCACTCGTCGTGGGAGCGCGTCTGATCGGCAACTCAGCCGACAAGAAGAGCCAGGCATCGCTCACCCTGATTTCGATGACCGGTACATACCAGTCGAAGCAGACCAGAGTTGCCGTTAACGTTTTAGGCGACTTTATTGAGCGGTACCCAGCCCCGCCACTTGGTTTAAGAAGGGGCATGACGGGATCGGCTGCAGTCGGCCATGACATGAACGCCGCCTCCAATTCGAGCATGGACAAGACGACAAAGGCGACGATCCTGCTTGTGGTTGTCATCTTGCTCGTTGTTTATCGATCACCACTCCTGGCCCTTCTGCCGCTGGTCACAATCGCTCTCTCCATCTTGGTCTCGCTTTGGTCGATTGCCGCGTTGACCAAGTTCCCTGGCCTCGACATCCAAGTCATTAACATCACAAAGATCTTTGTGATCGTCGTTCTCTTCGGAGCTGGTACCGATTATTGCCTGTTCTTGATCGCCCGATATCGCGAGGAACTCATCCATGGTCGAGATGGCCTTGACGCCCTCTCCCATGCCATCACCTCGGTCGGCGGGGCACTCGTGGCGAGTGCAGGTACGGTCATCTGCGGACTTGGCATGCTCTGGTTCTCGACGTTCGCCAAGATCCAATATACAGGACCTGCGATCGCCCTGAGCCTTTTCATTGGGCTGGTTGCGTCGTTAACTCTCGCCCCGGTCCTTTTGAGATGGCTTCGGAACGCCGTCTTTTGGCCGTTCAAGCCGCCGCATCACGTGCTTGGCGCGGACATGGAAACTGAGTCGGTCGAACAGCTACCCCTGTCCGGCTTCTGGACCTGGGTCGCCGACCTGGTGGTCAAACGACCAGGGATCATTCTTATTGTAAGCCTGGCCGCGCTGACACCGCTTGCTATCGTTGGCGCGGGGACGAAGAGCAACTACAGCCAGCTCGCCGACCTTGGTACAGATCAGCCGAGTGTGATTGGTGCGGGAATGATTCAGGCGTACTTCCCACTGGGAGAACTCGGACCCACTGCCGTCTTGATCGACCATCCCAACCTCAACTTCCGGTCCGACGCTGGCCGGGAGGCGATCGAACTCCTCTCCCAGAAGCTTGAGGTCATACCAGGTGTCGCCGAAGTCCGTTCGGTAGCTCGACCTCTTGGGAAGAAAGAAAAACCACCTGGAGAGCTCAATTTCGCACAACGAACCGCTCGTCAGATTGTGAGACGAGGTGCCGATCCCCGATACGTCAGCACCGAAGCGGACACGAAGGCGGATGTTGATCACATCACCAAGCTTGACCTTGTGATGAAGTTCGACCCGTTCTCCGAGGATGCCCTGGGAGTCCTCAAAGTCGTCCAACAGACCGTGGCCGAGAGCTTCGTTACCGGCGGTCCCCTAGATGGGGCCGTACTCACAGGACAGGTTGGTTCAACTCCACTGATTGACGACCTCAAGGCCGTGATCACCATGGATCAGCGCCGGATGTATGTCTTGGTGACCGGCGGTGTTTACTTGATCCTGGTTATCCTGCTCCGGCGCCCTGGGATCTGCCTCTACTTGATTGTGACCGTTCTGCTCGGCTACCTTGCCTCACTTGGAATGACGGAGCTGGTCTTCAAGGCACTCCATAAAGGCCCGGACCCTTGGGTAGGCCTCGACTGGAAAGTCGGATTTTTCCTCTTCGTGATCCTCGTTGCGGTCGGTGAGGATTACAATATTTTCCTCATGGCTCGGGTCCTTGAGGAAGAAAAGCGGCACGGGGTAATCGAAGGAACGCGCCGGGCGGTCGCGCACACGGGGGGGATCATCAGTTCTTGTGGACTGATCATGGCCGGCACGTTTGGTTCGATGCTCTCTGGCAGCCTGAACGCGTTGCGTCAACTTGGCTTCGCCCTGGCGCTTGGGGTGCTTCTTGATACCTTTGTGGTCCGCCCAATCTTGGTGCCGGCCTTCTTGATTTTGCTAGAGCGTCTGCCGCACAAGGTAAGGCAGAGCAAGAAGCTTCTGGAAGTTGAACACACTTCGGCATCCTGAGCGGCAACGATTCCGGATCTGTGGAGGCCTCCTAAGATGATCACCGGCGGTCGCCTTCTGCTCGGTTCCCTGACAATCGTTCTCTGTACCGTCGGTGCGTCGGCGCAAGTGTCTGACGACGAACGTCCCAAGGTTGAGTCTGAGGCGAAGTTGCAGGCAGAAGAGGCCGATAAGCTCTACGCCTCTGGTCAGTACAATGCGGCACTTCCCCTCTACCAGGCCGAACGCACTTCGCGGAACGCCCTAGGTGATCAGCGATATGAGGCCCTTGCCACCCGAGCTGTTGGGTGTTGCCTCGAAAAATTAGGCCAGTTTGACGAGGCGATCGCTGCCTGGCGAGAGGCGATCGTTATCGATTCCAAACGTGAAGATCGAGGTTTTGAAGGCTATGATCACCTCCTGATCGCGAAGGTCGAGCACCGCCGCGATCAACCCGATTCGGCGATGAGGGCTCTCGCAGAGGCGATTCCCTTGCTTTCAAAGGTTGTTGATGCCGATCACGAGTCGATTGCACAACACCTCTTCGGGCAAATCCTTAATGACCGCGACGAATTCATTGAGGCGAAAGTCCACCTCCGTCGTGCTTTCGAGCTCGTGCAAACTCTCAAGCTCAATCCCTTAAGGGCTCGGATTCTGGGCGAGCTCGGGCGTGCAAGTTTCGGCCTGGAGGAGTTCCAGCCGGCGGCCGATGCTCTTGTTGAATCCTCACGGATCTTCGAAGCCGAGAAGATGAACGCCGAAGCCGCCTGGGCCGATCGGTTGTTGGGTGACACGTTCATGGAACTCGGACGCACAGATGATGCCAAGGCGCGGGTCGCAAAATCGGCCGAGCGACACAGGGCACTCGGAGCTCACGGGGCATTAGCAAACGACCTCTGTTTTCTTGCGTCACTTGCGCTAAAGGATCGGCCTACGGAAGCGCTGAAGCTCGCGAAGGAAGCCGTCGAGTCGGCGAAGGAAACGGACGATACGGCGCTGGAGCTCGATGCCATGGTTCATCTTGCCCTCGCCCAGTCGCAGTCCAAAGATCCAGCATCTGCGGCCGCCACAATCGAGAAATCGCTCTCACTCGCCAAGCGATTGGAGGATCGGAGCGAGCTTGTTCGAATCCTCTTTCTAGCGGCGAGCTTCAACAGAGCGGCTGGCAATTTTGAACGGGCCAGCATTCATGCCACTGCGGCGAAAACACTCTCCGAAAGTCCAGAAGACCCATGACCGGGCAGATCGCCGCCTCTCAGAATCTAGAAACTCGGAGTCTAACCATGTCACTTGTCGATCCATCGTCCGAGGACGGGATCGTACTTCTGATTCCTCAATACAACGACTGGGTCGCACTCGGGCTCTTACTCAACGATCTCAATACGGTCTTCGCTTCGATGGGTATACGTGCTCACGTAGTGATCATCGATGATGGATCGATCGTCCCCGCACCCGTCGGATTTCCCAACCAGAAATTAGACGCCCTCGGTCCAATCGACCTTTTGAGTTTACGGCGCAACCTGGGCCATCAACGCGCGATCGCAATTGGTCTCTCGTATGTTCAGGACAAAGTTCCATGCTCGGCAGTCATCCTGATGGACTCGGATGGGGAAGATTCTCCTCGCGATATTCCTCGACTTCTCGAGCGTTATGAGTCCGAAGGACGCGAAATGATTGTATTCGCAGAACGGACAAGACGCTCTGAATCGATCGTGTTTGTGACATTCTATAACCTATACAAGGTTGTTCACTATTTGCTGACAGGCTACAAGGTCCGGGTCGGTAATTTCAGCGTCATCCCACGCAAACGGCTCGATAGCCTGGTCGTAGTCTCGGAGATTTGGAACCACTATGCGGCGGCGGTCTTCCGGTCGAACCAGCCTTACTGCGCTGTTCCCACTCGCCGCGCGCAGAGACTTTCCGGTCGGAGTCGTATGAGCTTCGTTCGGCTGGTCATTCACGGTCTGAGTGCGATCTCACTCTATAGCGATATCATCGGTGTTCGTTTATTAACAATTTCGATCCTGCTCGGTATCGTGACCGTTGTGGGAATGGCTGCAACGCTCATCCTGGGAGCTGTTACGCAGCTCGTTTTGCCCGTCTGGACAGCTTCGATCTTTGGACTCTTGCTTTTGATTTTGTTCCAGACCGTTCTTTTCTCGATCCTCTTTAGCTTTTTAATCCTAGGAGGACGCCAGGATTCTTCATTTCTGCCCTGCCGCGATTATGGCTGGTACTTGGGCAAAGTGATCGTACTGAAGCCTTGAGGGGTCGAGCGAGCCGACATGAGTTCTGGAAGCGAAAAAACCCGCATCCACTTCCTCCTAGGAGGTTGAGGATGCGGGCATGTTTGAAAATCGATCGATCCCGATATCGGATTAGTTCCCGATAGAATCGGCATCGACTGGCAGTTGCTTGATAACGCCGGGGAGCTTGCTTCCCTGGGGGCTCAAGATCTTGGCGTAGACGGTGCCGTCGATCGAGTCAGAGATGAACTTACCCGAGCCGTCGCAGAAGATCGCGTTGACTCCACCGGAGTGCCCGCTCGAGGCATTGACAGAAAGGCGATCGCCGAGGCTAGAACCGAAGTTGACGAACTCAAACTGACCGGCAGCCTTGCTGTTTGCCAACGCCCATTTCGGTCCGTCTGCCTGGGTTGTTGGGTTGAAACCAAGCCCGGAAGTGGTGATATCGCAAGCACCGTTACAAATGTTGTCCGAGCCGAAGAACATGACGGCCTTGGGATCTGGTGCAGCCCAGTTGTAGACCGAAGTACCCACCACAGCGTACCCTGCGCCCACGTTCTCAGAGAGCATGATCGTAGTACTTGTACCATCAACAATGGCTGAAAGCGTCGACTTGTAATCCCAAGGAGCACGCCCGTTAGCGGTTCCCAGGAAGAATAAGCCAAGTTGACGCGAGACGTTGATGTTCTGCTGAGCGGCCCCCGCACCGAAGTCGATGCCGACTCCGGTTGCCCAATCTCCTCCGAGAGGTGAGCCCTTAAAACCGATCGTGGACTGCCAAGGCCAGGCAACGAATCCACCGTTCACAACGTAGGAAAGGTTTCCATTGCCAGGCTGAACCGTAAGGTCATCGGGGCAGGTCAGAACGCCAATCGCCGTACTGCCAATGGTAAGATTGGCGGTTGACGTGGTTCCAGCGAACCCGGTCGGGTTGAACTGGGGGTTATCGAAATAGACCCGGTTCCGGTTGTACTGATTGTAGAGGTCCTGATTGTCGAGGTACGGCAGGACATCGACGACCCAACTGTAAAGCGGTCCCACGTCCCCACCATCAGCACCCATAGCAGTCGCAGCACCCGGCCAGCCTGGGCCAATCGGTGCGGGGAAGATAGCTTGGATCGCCGAGCCTAGCTTGTAGCCTTGGGCGATGTTGACTTGAGACTCGCCGAATGTGCCGGCATTCGGGTACGCGTTCTTGGCGTTCGCAAAGGCATTGAGCGCCAGGCCGACGTTACGCATGTTGCTGAGGCACTGGGCCTTACGTGCGGCCTTGCGTGCGGCCTGGACTGCGGGGAGCAACAGGCCAATCAGCACACCAATGATGCTGATAACGACCAAAAGCTCGATCAGGGTGAATCCTCGACGGCGGCGAAGCAACATGGCGGGCGGTCCTTTCCTGCGTAACAGGGGCGAGGCCATCTTTGTAATTGTATCCGGTGAACGACGTATACGACAAGGACTTCAAACAGCCCACATCAGGCGACGATGCCACACCGTAATGCGGCTCGTCGCCCAGAGCGATCGGGCGAGGTCACTCAATGCGACGACGGTAGCTTACAACCTGGCGGAAGTCGGTGGGATTCTGTGGGTTGAATCCCGTGGCTTTCGTCCGATCGATGATAAAGAACGAGCGATATCGGACGCTCCGACCTGCGGCCAGCCCAACCTCCGCTCCCAGAATATCCGGCTGAGGCTGGTACAAGCCGTTTATTGCGTTAAAGAATGACGGGTCGCCCACATGGGGCACCTCAAAGAGCCCGACCGTGATCCAGACAGCAAACTGATGGGTCCGAACCGTCGTCAGGTTCATCACCTTCTGGAGCATCTCAGTCCGGAAGTAGGTATTAGCCCGCTGATCCGGGAGGGCCGTAGGGGTCCCCGTAAAGTAATTGTTGGCACCGAGGAATCGAGGATTGACCCCCGTGTCCGCCGCGGCGGCGACTGGCGGAACGATTGTAACCGGCACCAACGGTTCCCCAGCCTTGACGATTCCGCCAAACACATTGTTCAAGTTCGGGTGCATCACCGGCACATTCAGCTCAACCTGACCACGTTCGAGTCCGAATCCATGGGGGTTAATAAATGCCGTGGCATCGGCGTATCCCTGACCGGCATTGCTACTGTAAAGAGCGGGCCGGTTGGCCGGGAACTTGACAAGGATCGGCCTCGCTTGGATGACGTCGGGGATCGCGAACAGCCGTCGGTACGGAATCGCGGGGGGTTGGGGGAACAGGTTGTCACCCGACGGCGCGGGGGGGGAAGCTGCTTTTGGGGGATCCGTGTCGTAATACCCGAAGTTGGGCGATGCAAAAACCTGATCCGTGATCGGGACGATAGGAATCGTGGTCCCCACCAATGGAGGAGCGGGGAATGGCCCACCCGCTATCGCCGGTGGCAGGATTCCTTGGTTAAAGAAGGGATTCTTAATTCCAGGATCGTCGGAATAGTAACGCGACGGCGATGCCATGGGCTGCGAAGCTTCCGTCGGAATCGCAGCCAGAGGCATTGGGCCGATCGTGGCGAGCTCCGAGATCGAGTTCCAGTCGTTGACGGGCGGGTTAGTGAAGTTATAGAACCCCAACGCCCCCCCGAGGTTGATGCCCGGAACCGGTGGCAACGTCGAAGGGCGAAGGATCGTGTAGTTGATATCCGGGTACGAGTAGGAGTGGAACGGTCGTTCCGCCGCGGGATAGGCGTTGGCAACCACGCCTGCTGAGATTGATGTGGCTGGGGTTGGATAGTTGGTGTAGGGGTTGAAGTAGGTGGCCGGAGCACTGCCGGGAGTTGCAAATGGTGCCGCTCCCGAACCGACAACTCCCTTGCCGAAGGCGAACAGGAAGCCCGATCCCCCGTGCCGCAACTTGAGGAAGTCGCTAAACGCTCCTGAGATCCCTCTGAATGCAGGATAATTCAGGTAGTTAGCATCATCAAAGTTAGGGTAATGGAATCCATTGCTGCCCACGTGATATCCACCCATCATGGACTGGGCGGCGATCGGTGGCGAAGCTCCCTGGAGGTTGATCGGATCGAGCTGGCTGTAAACCTGGCCCGTTCCGTAGTCAACGATATCGGGGTAGCCGTCGGTGCGGACCTGAGTGACCATGACCGGGTGGTTGACCAGATTCTGCACCGACTCCATGTCGAGTCGCTGATCGTCGAAGAGGCCAAGGAACACCTCCTGGTCAACGATCAAGTTGATATTGAGCAGCCCAGGCTTGACGTCCCGCCTGGCCCAGTCGAAATTCACCCCCTCGGCGACGGTCCCAATGGAACCGATCGCTGGGCTGGGAATCTCGAAGAAGTCGAACATCTTGTGCCAGCCGGCTGAGGTGTAACCATCGATCGTGCCCGCCCCGGTGACGTCGCTCTGGAGATTCCGAGTCCCTCCTGGATGACCAGGACGGTTGGCTGGAAGATTCGCAGGCAATGTCGGAGACTTGGCCGTGTAGAAGAACTTATCCGACAAGTAGGGATACGTACTTGGGATCTCGTTAACCGAAGTCGCCGTCAACGTGGCGGTCGTCATCGGCAAATCAGCCGAGGTGGAGAATGGCACACCAATGTTGGGATTGGCCGGTGTTGAGGTCTTTGTGTTGGGGTCGTAGACCCTCACCGTATTTAGCGCGGCTCCCAAGACATAGTCTGGAGGAGGATTCTCCACGAACTGTTTGGTGAATAGGCCTGGTGGGCAATTCGGAACGAGCAGCAACTCAGCCGGGCTCTGGAAGTCACGGTCGTTGAACGCGAAGTAATCCCAAGTCAAGTCATTGCTCAAACCTCGTGCCCTAGCAGGTCCGCCAATGTTGGTCTGGATCGGACGGGTTGTGGCAACATTCGTACCGGTTGTCCCATACAACCCCTGAACAGTACTACTACCGCCACCACCAGCCGATGGAACGGTCTGTTCCGAATACCCATAGGCATTTGCGGGACTCGCGACCGAGGTTGGGGGCGTCGGACTTGGCGGGGTCGCTGTCGTGATATTCAACGTGGGGTCGATTCCAGGATCGCGGGGATCGAGCAGGTGACCACCCCGGTACGGCTGGAGCCTGGACACCGACCAGATATCGTTGATCGTATTCACACTGGCGGTGCTGTTAAGCTTCTTGGTGTTGGTCCCATTCGGATCCTGTCCAGGCGATGTGGTGTAGGCATCGGGAGGAGAATTGGAAGTGTTCGTTCCCCCCTTGCCGCCTCCTTCGCTGAACGGGAACCGAATCGAATCGACAACAACCTTCCTCGACGTGGGGTCAAACGGGTTGGCTGGTCGTAGCAGGTAGAGCCACATCATCCGCGACTCACCCTGCTCCAGGAACCGTCGTTTGACGTCGCCGGCCAGTGCCGTAGTTCCTGGTGGAGTTGAGTTGTCGATCGGCAGTAACTGGCGAACCAACGAGTTATAGGTTCCGGCGGAACCCGCAGGGACGGTTCGTGGCGTGCTATCGTTCTTGGGAGCTTTCTTCACCGAGTCATAATCATCGGCAGTGAATTCCAGATACGCGTCGGGATCGATGTAGTTCTTCTCGAACGCGGTTGTTGGGAAGTCACGGATCGCTTTGGGCTTATCGTTACTGAACACGTAGTAGTAGCGAGAGTCATCAGCCGGCGGGTCACCTGGGAGTAGGATCGGGCTCACCGCTGTCTTCCTTCCACTACCGAGGGCCGGGACCGAGTGAGCCAGTGATAAATGACCTGTGTTATCGATCGGCTTCGCCCAGTCTGCAAGCGTGGGGACCAAGGGCGCGGTTTGGTGCGGCCCCTTATAGGCCACCGGAACCGCTTGGGGAGTAAACGCCTTGCCAAACGTTGCCGTAAAGTTGTTGGGATTATTCAGGATAGTCTGAGGGACCTGGCCGGTCACCGGGTCGGGTCGTCCGTAAGGCCCATCAGGCAGGATCAAGAACTCCCAACCTCTCATATCGAGGTCGGTCGACCGCGTCTGGCCATCGGCCGCCATCAAGGTATTAACCACCTCGATTGATAGGCGAGGGTATGGCACGTTCAGGTCAGGCGGCGAGAGCGTGCCCGTCGGATCCTTGTAGTTGAATTGAAAGGCCAGCACCTCAGTGATCGCGATCGGTGAATACTCCATACCAAACTGTTCGAGGGGAACGTACTGAATCGTGTACGTCTGCGCCACCATGTTCGCCTTGAGAATGACCCGGGGTGGCTCCGTTGGTGAGCCCAATTTGGTAACCACGTCAGGGTTAACAAAGTGAGTGGAGGCCCCATCGGTATCCCGGAAGTCGATCACGTTGACCAGGTACTGGCTCAGTTCGGCCAGTTCCTCAGGAGTATCGACCGCCATCGGGGGCAGGATCTGCTTGAGCAGGTTGTAGCTGTCTATGATCCACTTGTGGCGGACAGGCTCGTCAGGGTTGTTCGACACCGGCAGGGGGAAGTTCAAATTGATCTTCTTGTCCCGCTGGGCGATTGTTGGCGTGCTCACGGGTCCGCTTGTGGTACCGCTTCCAATCCCACCACTTAAGTAGTAAGCCAGGCTCATGTTGTTGCCAACCAGCCCTCGACTATTGTTCGGGAAGGCGGCGGTACCGACTGTGCCGGTGAAGTTCGACACGGGATTGTCGTTGGCGAACACGGCATTGTTCGTGTCGAAGGTATCGATCGAGAACATGCGTCGTCGTGCCAGGCCATCGATCGGATTCGTGAAGCTGACCGGGGCCAGCTTCTCGAGCCGGCTGGTCAGGGTTGCCCCATCGACATCCTGCGAGCGATACAACCACTC
>JANXSX010000063.1 GCA_025356475.1 Isosphaeraceae bacterium
TACTCGCATCAAGGGGCAATCCCTGGACTCCCCGCGACCCGTTTCCAACGCTATTATGGTGTTGTAGCTCGCACTGATGGAAGCTCGACCGAGGTTAAAGCGACGCTTTATGATTGATCCCAATGCCTCATCGGCTCTCGGCAGATTGCCAAGTGGTCTCTACGTCCTGACAGCTCGACATGGTGATCGCTCCACGGGGATGCTCGCAAGCTGGGTGCAGCAGGCAGGTTTTCAGCCCTTGTCACTCACCGTTGCCGTCGCCCATGGACGCTTTGTGCATGAGTGGGTGGAGGCGAGTGGTCGGTTTGTGCTCAATCAGCTCGGCTCAACCGACACGGCATTGCTCAAACACTTCGGCAAGGGATTCGCACCCGAAGAGGATGCATTCAAGGGCCTGGAACTGCTCGACTCAGCGAAAGGTGGTCCGGTACTTGCAAGATCCGCAGGATATCTCGACTGTGAGGTGACTGGACAAGTCGACTCAGGAGATCACCGGGTCTATCTCGCGACAGTCGTGGCAGGCCAGGTTTTCCAGCCCGAGCGCGCCCCATACGTCCATACGCGCCGCAATGCGGCCCACTATTGAGGGAAATCGTCAACGTTTTGTCGGAAGACAGAACCGGAAACTGGCATATTCGTGCTGTGATTTCGTAGACTAAACCAGTCAATGACGCGGCAACCGGTTTGATTTCTCGTGACGGAATTGATGTGTCCATGCAAGTGCTTGTTACTGGATCGAATGGCTTGATTGGTTCTGAGGCCGTTCTGCACTACTGCGAGCTTGGGGCAGATGTTACTGGTATCGACAACAACATGCGGGCCATCTTTTTTGGACGAGACGGCGACACTCGCTGGAATCAGTCTCGTTTGGAGCGAGAAGCTCAGGGTTTTCGGCACGTGGAACTCGACATCCGGGATCGCGCCGGCGTGCTCGGCCTCTTGGAAAGGAACTCTTACGACTTGATCATCCATTGTGCGGCTCAGCCCTCGCACGACCTGGCGGCTCGGATGCCGTTCGAAGATTTCGACGTCAATGCGGGCGGGACGCTCAACCTGCTCGAAGGACTTCGTCGGCATCAACAAAGCGCTGTCTTCATTCTGATGAGTACCAATAAGGTCTATGGCGACTCGCCCAACGAGCTTGACCTGGTTGAGCAAGAGACTCGCTGGGAATATGCGGACCCTCGCCAGCATCATGGCATTGACGAGCGTTGCCGAATCGACCAAACCACGCATTCGCTCTTCGGTGCTTCGAAGACCGCCGCCGATGTCATGGCGCAAGAGTATGGGCGATACTTTGGCCTCAAGGTCGGAGTCTTTCGCGGTGGTTGCCTGACCGGTCCGCAGCACTCGGGGGTCGAGTTACACGGGTTCCTCTCGTACTTGGTCAAGACCGCAATGACGGGTAATACGTACAAGATTTTTGGATACAAAGGGAAGCAAGTCCGCGACAACATTCACTGTCGTGACGTGCTTCGGGCGATCCATCGTTTCTACGAGGCTCCTCGGGCGGGGGAGGTCTACAACCTGGGTGGGGGTCGGGCAAATAGCTGTTCCTTACTTGAAGCAGCCGCACTCGTTGAGGAGTTGGGGGGTGGTCGGCTCAAAACAGAGTATGTGGATCAGGCTCGCCGAGGCGATCATATCTGTTATATCAGTGACCTCCGAAAAATGATGAGTCACTACCCCGGATGGAAGATCGAGATTGGTCTTCGCGAGATCCTTACCGAGATGATCGACGCTTGGAAACACCGACCGGGCCTGAGCCACTAGCTCGCATAATGGCAAGGGTTTGCACGCATGAGAATCTGTATCACCGGTGTTGCGGGCTTCGTGGGGAGTAGGCTGGCGCAACTACTCGCCTCGTCCATGACGGGCTTGACTCTGTTCGGAATCGATAACCTTAGCAGGCGTGGGAGTGAGACCAACCTCGCGGCGCTCAAGGGAATTGGTTGCACATTTCATCACGGCGACATCCGATCGACTGAGGATCTGGCCTCGCTCCCACCAGCCGACTGGATCATCGATTGTGCGGCAATACCCAGCGTGATGGCCGGTCTGGCGGGGGACTCTGCCACGCTCGTTGGCCACAATCTGTTCGGGACCATTCACCTTCTGGAGAAGTGCCGGAGGGACCACTCCGGCTTCTTAATGTTAAGTACCAGTCGGGTCTACTCGATCCCCCAACTGGCAGCATACCCCTTGTCTGAAGCAGTTTCTCGACTTGTCCCTGACACGCGCGGAGTGTTCCCCAGCGGTTCTTCGATCGACGGGATTGGAGAGGGTTTTTCCACGGAGGCACCGGTTTCGCTCTATGGGGCGACCAAACTTGCGTCGGAAGTCATGGCCCTTGAATATAGCGCGACATATGGTTTCCCTGTGTGGATTAATCGCTGTGGTGTGATCGCCGGCGCTGGACAGTTTGGGAAGATTGATCAAGGGGTGGTTTCATTCTGGATCTATCAATGGCTGTTGGAGCGGCCCCTCGCCTACATCGGGTTTGGGGGTCGAGGCAAGCAAGTCCGCGACTTCCTGGCCCCTGAGGATCTCGCGGAGCTAGTCGTCCGACAGATCCGCGATCCTGGCCGTCCGGTTCCGAAGGTCCTCAATGTGGGCGGAGGGATCGAGCATTCCACGAGCCTTTGCGAGCTTTCGGACTACTGTACGCAGCGCTTCGGAAGGCCTCACGATGTCAAGTCGTCGAGCGAGGACCGTCCCTTCGACATCCCCTACTACGTGACAGACAACCGGCTGGTCGACAAGTCCTGGGGATGGAAGCCAACCACCCCTGCGGAGCGTACGCTCGATTCGATTGCACAGTGGGCCGAGGACCATCGTTCCCGGCTCGAAGTTGGCTTTTAGTGATGAGGCTCCATGTCTGGGCTCACGAATTATTCCCATGATCGCCCGCTTATCCTATTGACCGATTACTCCCCACGTTTCGGAGGCGGCGGGGCGATCAACCTTCGAAGCGTGATGGACCCCGAGACGAGAAGCCGGATCGTCTGGGTGACACTGACGCCCGATGGGGAGGTGTCACCACCTGCCGGCGAGAACGAGCGTGTCGTCGTTCTGAAGGGGGGCATGGGGGCGACCGTCCCCAGAGTCTCACGTTCTTTATTCCAGGATACAGCCTTCAAATCTGCCCAACTCGCCCAAGAAGTCCTATCGATCGCTCGATCTTGCTCAGCGCGGGGAATCTGGGTCGTCATGCATAACGCAGCGGTTCCAATCGCAGCTCACCTGGTGAAACAGGGCGAGTTTCCGGTCGTCGCGAGTGTCCACGATGATCCGGCCTTCGGTGTTGCGCTGCGGTCGCGACGGTATCTTGCATTAGTCCCGCTGATTGAACGGGCGTTTGCGCGGACTCTCAAGCGAGCTGCGGGAGTTGAGGTCGTGAGTCAGGGGATGATGGATCGGTATCGCCGTCGATATGGGGTCGAAGGGGTGTTCGGGAACCGGGCTGTGGCCCCTTTTGTTGCCGAGCCAGCACCGTTCTCCAAAGAGGAGAAAGTGCTCCGCATTGGGGTTCTGGGGAACACCTACTCCTACTCACCGTTGCCCATCCTTGGCAAAGCCGTCGGGAAAGCGGCTTCGGACCTAGGGATTCGCGGTGAACTCGTGTTCGTCGGTCAGGGCCAAGCCGACCGGCTCCGAGCGGATCTGGGGGGATTGGTCGATGTTGTGGGGGTTGGGCAGGTTGCGGAGGATCGGGGTGTTGAAGTGCTTCGGGGGTCATTTCTCCAGTATCTGAACTACCCGTTCGGCTGGCGTGACAAAGTTCTTCGGCAGACCTCATTTCCCATCAAGCTTGGTACTTATATTGCGGCGGGTCGCCCGCTTCTCTTACATACCCCTTCGGATAGTTCAACCGCCGACCTTGCGCAGATCCCTGGGCTTGGTTACCATTGGGGCGACCTGAGTTCCGACAACGGAGCCGAGGTTCTCAAGCGGGCGTGGGCAGATCCGCAGACGTCCGAGGGGGCAAACCTCGCTCTTGAAGCAGTTCGCCGTAAGTATTTCGACCTGGAAATGATCAAGTCCAACGTGATGGGGCTGCTGAACCGGATGGTCGGGCCGCTTCCCGACGCATCTCCGTCAGCCTCTTCGTCAAACGAATAGAGTCATTTGGGGATAGCCGCTGGTCTTTGAGTCTTAACCGACATGCCAATCACACCTCAGGAGGGTCAGGAACCATTAGGGGCTGGCCCGCTGTCGCTCGCGAAAATCGCTGCCCGGGGATTTCTGAGTCTCTTTCGCCCCCAATCAAGTCTCCCCCGAGGTACGAACGTGGCACTCAAAGTTGATGTGACGAGTTCAGATACCTTACGTGAGAAGCGAGTTCCGCGCGGCCAAGTGGAGACCCACCGCTGGCCAGTCTTGCACGCCGGGACGACCCCTGAAGTCGACCTTGCCCGCTGGGACCTCACGCTTTTCGGTGCGGTGACCTCACCGGTGACCTTCGACTGGACCCAGTTTCGGGGGCTTCCCAAGACGGCCGTTTTCGCCGACATGCACTGTGTCACGCGCTGGAGCAAGCTGAACAACACTTGGGAGGGTGTGCTTGTTCGTGAGGTGATGAAGCATGTGGAACTCGACCCAAAGGCGAAGTTTGTGGTCGCCCATGCCGAGCACGGCTTCACGACCAACCTGCCCCTGGAGGATTTTTTCGGGGACGATTGCCTATTCGCTTGGTCACACGATGGTGAGGCTCTTGAGCCAGATCACGGCTGGCCGCTCCGTTTAGTGGTGCCTCGTCTGTACGCATGGAAGAGCGCCAAGTGGCTCAGGGGCATCGAGTTCCTCGATCATGACGAGCCCGGTTTCTGGGAACAGAACGGCTACCACAATCATGGCGATCCTTGGAAAGAGGAGCGCTTTTGGTGAGCCGATTTTGGAGTTCGGGCGATGTTGCCCGTCGAGCTGGACGAGAAACGCATGGCCGAAGCTTGCGATCACTCGGCCAGAAGTCTAGGATTAAGCACTTCGCCGCCCCTTGCAATCTTGGATGGTTTCAAGGGCGTCTCTTTCCTCGGCCTGCCCCGGATGCTCATGGCGCTGTACAACCCGGCCAATCCGCTTATCGTGCAGGGCGACCGCACCGTCCTGCTCGAGGTTGACAATCCGCTCTATCCCGAAGCACGCGATGCGCTCGCGCCCTTCGCGGAGCTTGAAAAATCACCTGAGCACATTCACACCTACCGACTGTCGGCACTTTCGCTCTGGAATGCCGCTGCTGCGGGCATGTCCGCCGATGCCATGCTTGATGCTCTTGCGACCTACAGCAAGTTCCCCCTTCCTCCCAATATTTCGGTCGACCTCAAAGAGGTCGTGAGCCGTTATGGACGGGTCACGTTGCATCGGGTGGATGGGCAACTTCAGTTGGTTGCGTCGGACATCAATCTGCTCGAGGAGCTGGCCCGCCGTAAGGGGGTCCGCGACTACCTCGGCGATCGAATTGACGAGACGACGTTCGCGATTGACGACGCGTTTCGCGGAATGATCAAACAGGCCCTCATCTCCGTTGGGTACCCTGCCGAGGATCTGGCAGGTTACACCGAAGGGGCGGCCTTGGGCGTCAATCTGCGTGAGGTTTGTGTCAGCGGACACCGCTTCGTCGTGCGAGACTACCAGCGGATGGCGGTCGATGCCTTCCACGCGGGGGGCGATGTTCGAGGTGGTTCGGGCGTCATTGTGCTCCCATGTGGCGCTGGGAAGACGATTGTAGGGATCGCGGCTCTGTGCGCCATCCGCAAGAACACCCTGGTCCTCACGACCAGTACCACCTCGGTCGAACAGTGGCGGCGTGAGATCCTGGACAAGACCGACCTTGATGAGTCGATGGTCGCGACCTACACGGGTGATTCCAAGGCGATCGCCGAGGTCACCCTGGCCACCTACCAGATCGTGACCTACAGGCCCAAGAAGGATGGCGAGTTTCCCCACTTCTCGCTCTTCAACCAGCGCGACTGGGGTCTGATCATTTATGACGAAGTTCACTTGCTTCCCGCGCCCGTCTTCCGGGTGACTGCCGATATCCAGGCGCGACGTCGGTTGGGTCTTACCGCGACGTTGGTCCGCGAGGACAACCGGGAAGAGGACGTCTTCAGTCTGATCGGCCCTAAGAAGTACGACGTTCCCTGGCGCGTCCTTGAAGCCAAAGGCTGGATCGCCGAAGCGCATTGTCACGAGGTCCGGCTGGCACTCGTCGGTGATGGGCGGATGGAATACGCCATCGCTGAGTGGCGCGACAAGTTCCGGCTCGCCAGCGAAAACCCCGCCAAAGACGACGTCGTCGAGCGCCTGCTCGAACGGTTCGAAGGGCCGGAGGATCGGGTCTTGATCATTGGTCAATACCTCAAGCAACTCCGCCGCTTGGCCGACCGATTCGATCTGCCGTTGATCACCGGTCAGACCTCCAACAGCGAGCGAGAAGAACTCTATCGACAGTTCCGCACCGGTGAAATCCGCCGACTTGTGCTGTCCAAGGTCGGGAATTTTGCGATCGATCTGCCCGATGCGAATGTCATGGTCCAGGTCTCGGGGACGTTCGGCAGTCGCCAGGAAGAGGCCCAGCGACTCGGGCGTATCTTGCGTCCCAAGGAAGGGGACGAGCCGGCTCGGTTCTATACCCTGGTCACCCGTGATACCCGCGAGATGGACTTCGCCCACCATCGCCAACTGTTCTTGACCGAGCAGGGCTACTCCTACGAAATCCTTGATGAGATGGACCTGCTCGAGCCTGAGAATAGTACCTCGAAAAGCCAGTGAGCTGGAGAAGCCTAGACCATGAATTTGAGCTCCGGCACCGCCCGAATCGCTGTGAAACTTCATAAACAAGTGAGCTTGGTTCGGACGGCGGAACCGATGCTCGCGGAGGAACTCCTCGCCAGAAAGAACCTCTCCAAACTGGTAGCGGGTCGACTCTCGGATACAGTGCTATTGGTCCGAAGTGAGGAAGAGGACGCCTTGCTTGATGAGCTTAGGCGGATGGGCCATACCCCCCGGGTGGTGCGATGAGTGGCGACGAGGTCACGGCGGACTCTGTTTCCGAATCCAATGGAGTCGAAGACCCCTCCGTAAGCTCACCACCGCCACAAGCCCTTCCACCGCTCGTGGCATACGTCGAGGCTCTAGGAAAGTACCCGCACGCGGTCGCGATCATAATCGCGACTTCGCTCGGCCTCAATGATGTCCGGCGACGGAAGAACGGCCTCGCAGAGACCATTTCCGAAGCCTTGGCCGCGCCTCGTGCGGCGGAACGGCTCATCCTTGGCCTTGATCACTCATCCCGGCTGGCGATTGGAATCTTCGCGCTCGCGGAAGCTTATGAGTGGTCAACTCACGGATTGTTTCTGACTCTTCAATGCTTGGACGTCGATGTCAGGGATGCGATTGTTCCGCTCTTGGAATGTGGTCTGATCGTTCTTGAAACCAAGGATGAAGCGGAAGTCCTGGCGTGGAATCCTAAGCTGGACCCGGCGTCCTGGCCTCGTTCGGTGCTGAGACTGTTCCCAGGGGCGATGTCCTCCGCCCGAACCACCCTACCACTAAGTGAAATCCCCAACTCGACAGATACGGTCCGGCTGGTTCGGGAGTCGGATGGGCTCGAACCGATCCTCCGGCTGGCAGTTCTCTGGCAACGGGTTTCCGAAGCGCCGCTGCGCCAGACCCAGTCGGGCCTGCTCTACAAACGCGACCGCGACCGGATTGAAGAAGACCCTGCGCTCGTCGGGCCGATCGCCGATGCGATCGAGCCCCTGCCCGATCCGGCCGCCTTCTGGCTCGCTCTGGGCCGAAGTGTCGGGATTATCGAGGCTGAGGCGGGGACCGAGCGGATCATTGCCGCCCCCGCGACGTATTGGGAAGACAATGCATTTCACCTTCCGCAGATGGTCGCAAGCCGTTGGCTCAGCCTGACTCGCTGGCAGGAACAAGGCGGGGCGATCGCCGCTGAGACTGTGGGGGAGTTGGCCCTCCCCAATATTCGGGCGGCTTGCCTGCTCTGGTTGGCGAAGCTTGAACCCGACCAGTGGTGTGGAGTTGAAGACCTGGCGGCGATTTTTGACAGGTTAGCCCCCGGCTGGGCTCGTCCACTTCTCGACTCGGTTGCCCGCGATCACCTGGGCGGAGACCTCGGTGGGCTCGAAGGGATCTTGCTCGGAACCGGCTACCAATTGGGTTTGATTCGTCTCGCGGAGGAGGTCCCCAGTACACGTCGGGTGGTTCAGCTTAGTCTGTTGGGCAGGTATGTCGTAGGGATTGGGCCACCCCCTCCCCCCAGGCCGACCTTTGACCACTTCCTGTTCGTTCAGCCCAACTTTGAGATCATTGCCTATCGCCAGGGGCTGAATCCCCGGATGTTGGGTGAGCTTGGACGATTCGCACGGTGGGGACGAATCGGGGCGGCACTCGAGCTGGTCCTCTCTCCCGCATCGGTCTACCAATCCTTAGAGGGGGGCTTCAGCGAGCCTCAACTGCTCGAATTCTTGACCAAGCATAGCCAGCGAGCCCTCCCTCCAGGCGTGGCTGAAGCGGTTCGGACTTGGTCAAGTCGTCGCGAACGGGTGACTTACTTCGCATCGGCAACGCTTGTTGAGTTTGCCTCTCCGAGCGACCTGGAAGCTGCCCTCGTCTTCTGGCCGACCGGGCGCGCCGACCCTGTGAGGATCGCCGACCGGTTACTCCTTGTCGAAGATGAGTCCGCAATTCCCTTCACTCGACTCAGGCTCGCGGGCTCGCGAGACTATCGAAGGGCCCCAGAGGCGTGTCTCGAAGTCGAGGCCGATGGCGTAAGCCTTGCCCTCGACCTGGGACGTTCAGATCTCCTGGTGGACGCCGAACTCGCCCGATTTGCCGACGAGTCTCGCGCTGGGCTGCGGTCTGACGGCAGGCGTCGCTTTGTGGTTACCGCAGCGAGCTTGCTCCGGGGTTCAACCCGAGGCGTCAGTGCGGCAACCCTGTCGAGGTGGTTTCCGCAGCGAACCGGAGGACCGCTGCCTCCGGCGATTCGCCTTCTGCTGGCCGCCGCGACCGGAACGGCTCCCCCTTTGGGGACGTCTCGCCCGATCGTCGTCCGAACGGCCTCCGCCGAATGGCTCGATGGATTGCTTCAGCACCCGCTCACCCGACCGCACTTGGGCGATCGTCTCGGCCCAACTGCGGTGATTGTTCCTGAAGAATCGCTCGAAACTCTTCGTCGAGTTGTCGAGGAGCTGGGTCTGAAGTGGGAATCGACCGAGGGGCCTCCGACGCCGCTCAAGCGTCCGACTGTCGGGAAATGAACGTGAGATGTCGCTCAAAAATCTGAGGACTCCGAACGCCACTTACTTTTAGTCCGGATGGGCGGATTCTGACGGATGAGAGGAGCTTCCTCTTCCCGATCATCGGTGAGGAGTTGATCTTCGGAGTCTGCAGGGGCTCGCCGGAGTTCCGTGGTCCAGGCCCGATCTTCACCAGACTCAGCGACGGGCTTTCGGCTGGGACTACTCATTCGTGTGGTAGGCGACGATCTGCGATCCTCGCCAGGTGATCGGATGCCGAGGAACTCGGGCGGTGGGATCGAGACATCGGCGGTTTCGTCGGGGTCTGGCGACTGTGCCCGAGCAATCACGGGCGGCCTTGCCTGGTCAGCGCGGGTCTTAGGGCGGTTGTTCGCCGCCAACATCGTCTTCCGATCGGGATCGGTCGGCCGCTCGTAGAGTGCCATCATCTGATTCCGGTCGAGAATCCCATGAATCGACTTCGGGGTCGCATAGAGTCCAACATTGCCCTTGGGCTCGGCGAAGTCGCAAACTCCTGCGAGGAAGAAGTCCGGGGTATAGAGACCTCCCCCGGATCGACCTTGCTTGGGAGCTGTCCGACAACCCATGCCTTCGTAACCAGCCCCGTTATCCAGACCAAGTTTCGGGGTGACGATCTCGGTATCCCAAGCAGTCGCATCCTGGCCTTCTGGACAGCCCACTGCGATCATTGCGAGGCCTTTTTGCGGAGCCCAATCGACCGGCACAACCCGACTGGCTGGAAGCTTGCGACCGGGTCGGATGCGGATCAAACTGACATCCTTACCGAAGTCATAGTCGATCACTTCGGCCTTGAACGACTCGTTGGCGAAGTGGACTCGTGCGGGCTGCGATCCGGTGATCTTGCCGTCGAAGAGGTCTACTGATACAGGGCTCTTGAACTGTTTGGGAGAAGCCACCGGTCCACGAACCTTAAAGATGTGGGCACACGAGAGGATGATCGACTCTTCACTCGTGCTGTGAATGATTGTTCCGGACCCGAAGCCGACCAATCCACCATCCGAGACCTTGATCCGGACAACAGTTTGCCAGGGCTTGGGATTTTTCGTCTTGGGGCTGTACTTCGGATCGGCTTCGTTTTCGTTCGATACCCCACGAACCCGCCGCTCTGGGACCTGATCCGCGACGTCAACCTTGGCTTCGAGTGCTTGCGCTGAGCGATTATAGAGGGTGGCGAGCTGCGAAGCGGGTTGAGCCCCTTCCACTCGGTCGAGGACTCGCCCGGCCTCATCGACGACGATGAAGCAAGGGACGCGCTCGACCTGGTAACGAGCCGCCAGCTTGGGGGATTGATCAATATCAATCGACTTGACGGGGTATCCCCCCTTGATCAGCTTGGCGACCGCCGAACGCATCGTCCGGCAGGGGCCACACCACTCGGCGTGGAAGTCAAGGAGGACTGGGCCTGAGGCTGCCGCTTCCGGGCGCGTTTGCTCGGTGGGTGTGCTTGCAGGTGCAACCAGTAGGATCAACATCATAGCTGCGATAGTCATGCCACACGGACTCCTTTCCCTCGGGACGACCAATCCCCAAAGCCGTGAAGCTTGATAGGGACCGGGCGGGCGTCGCGTACCGCGAGACGTGACGCGCAACGGAGGGGCATCGTGTCCCGGAGATCGGGAACGATGGTCGAGGAGTATAGGTGTCGCAGGCTCGTGTGTGTGAAGTCATCCGATCGAGTCGAGAACGACCCGATCGCCCATCCTTGGACAGACCTCAGAAGGCGGCATGTCTCGCGAACCACCTTCATGGCGGATCGCGTCCGATTCGAGCAGCAAGCCAGTGGGTAACTGGTGCTAATCGATCGTGCCGTGGCTTTGGCGACATCCATGTTCGTCAGGGGCGTTGCCGATCCTGGCAGCCCTTCTGCACGTTCAGGGGGGGTCGCGTTCACCGCGGATGGCCCCTTTTACGAGAAGTCGGCGTGGTTGACCAGATCAGTTATCGGCCCAACCACGCGACTTCTTGAGGAATCCCTTGGGGAATTCCCAAACACTCAATCCAAGCTCTTGATGACAAGGTCTTTGAAGCGAACTTCCATCGCCGGACCAACATGCACCTGAAGAGCGATGATCCCGGTCTTGTCAAACTTGGGATCGACGCGATCCACGACGACCGTCCCATTGATCTTCATGACGGCATGATCGCCTTGGACTGAGATCTCAAAGTCGTTCCAATCTCCGTCCTTGATCAATTCCTTCGCCTTCTTCTCGTCGTAACGCTCGAGAATCCCCCGACCCCGTTCTTCGTAAAGCAGTCCCCAATACCCGTCAGCCACATCCGCCTGAGGGCCCGAGACCGCTCCATCTTCCGCTCGCTTGCTGCGGAATTGGATCCCCGAATTGCCGTTGCGGATCTTCACTTTCGCCTTAAGAACAAAGTTGGCGTACGGCTTGTCGGTGACCAAGAACTCATTCTTCTTGAGGTCACCCTTGGTCCGACCGACGATCTCACCATTCTCGACAGCGAAGAGTTCCTTGTCGGCGGGAGTGACCCAGCCGGTCAGATCTTTCCCGTTGAAGAGAGGCTTGAACTCCTCAGCCGCGTGAACCGTGCTCAAACAGAGGGTCGAGGCGATCAGGAGACCTGTGAAACGCATCTGCATGGATTGGACTCCGAAGGAGGGAGAGACTCTTGGCCAACGCACCGGCCAGGTTGAGTCGGATTGTGACCGGACGAACGGTCTGAATCAATCACCTTGGCCCTCGCATTGGCGAATCTCACCCGTCATGGCTATCATCGTGGCCCTAGGCTGCTAGGTCGACCCGAGCGCAAGTTGATGGAATTTCTCGCCGAACTTGACAGACATGGACCAAACTCAGTGCAGCCAGCACTGAGCCTCTCGGAAGCCCGCGCGTATTGTGAACGGCTCGCCACCAGTCACTATGAAAACTTCAGCGTCCTGACCTGGCTGATTCCCCAGCAAGTCCGGCCTCACTTTGCGACGATCTATGCCTTCTGCCGGTGGTCGGATGACCTGGGAGACGAAGTTGGTGATCGACAACGCTCCCGGGAATTGCTGGGGTGGTGGCGTAACGAACTACGAAGGATGTATGCGGGAGAAGCCTCGCACCCGATACTCGTTGCGCTCGCCGACACCGTTCAGGTTTACCAGATCCCGATCGACCCGTTCGAAGCCCTGATCTCGGCATTCCTCCAGGACCAGGATCTGGTTGATTATCAAACCTTTGATCAGTTGCTCGATTATTGCCGACGATCTGCGGACCCGGTCGGGCACCTGGTCCTCTATCTTTGCAACTCATATAGTCCCCGAAATGCCCAGCTTTCCGATCGAACCTGCACTGGACTTCAGCTTGCGAATTTTTGGCAAGATGTAGCACGTGACCATGTGATCGGTCGAGTTTATCTCCCCTATGAAGATCGCCAAAGATTTGGGCTCGATGATCAGAAATTACGAGACAAGCAATTCGGGACTGAGTATCGTGACCTATTACGATTTGAAGTTGAGCGAGCCAGGGATTTTTTGATTGAGGGTCGTGAATTGCTCACGCACTTGAAGGGGCGATTTCGGCTGACGATCGACCTCTTCAACCGAGGTGGACTGGCGATCCTTGACGCAATCGAGCGGGCCGATTTTGACACGCTCAGTCGGAGACCCACCGTGAGTAAGGTGAAGAAGGTCGGATTAATGTTTGAGGCCATCTTAGGGATTCCAACGTCGCCAGTGCGCTCGCGAACGGTCCCAGCGGAGAATGGGCGATGACCAGACAGCTCCGTGCCAGCTATGCGTTCTGTAGTGAACTCTCGCGTCGCGAAGCGAAAAACTTCTATTACAGCTTCCTCGTACTCCCTCCCGGTCGTCGTCGCGCGATGTGCGCTCTGTATGCATTTCTCCGCCATACCGATGATCTGGCCGACGGTGAAGGAATCCCGGGCGATAAGCTCTTGGCTTTGGCGCTCTGGAGGGCGAACCTCGTTGCGGCGATCTCGGGTGAGGAGAACTCATGGCCGGGGTTACCTGCTTTGGCCGACACGATTCGCAAGTATGCGATCCCGGTCCGCCACCTTCATGATGTGATTGATGGCGTTTCCATGGATCTCTATCCAACATATTATTCGACATTTGAAGATCTTCGCAAATACTGTTATCACGTTGCTTCGGCTGTCGGTTTGGCGTGTATTCATATCTGGGGTTACCAGTCTCAGAGTGGCAATGCCGAAAAGCTGGCGGAATCGTGCGGGATCGCGCTTCAGCTCACGAACATTGTGCGAGACGTTCGGGAAGATGCCGAAAAGGGTCGTGTTTACCTACCCCTGGAAGATCTGAAACGGTTCGACCTCTGTCCTGAAGACCTGTTTCGGCCCAGACCCCCTGCCCGTCTTCGTGAGTTGCTCCGCTTCGAAGGTGCGCGGGCGTACGACCTTTATCGAGAATCCCAGCCCCTCGTGGGTCTGGTCTCGCCAGTGGGCCGGCCAGTCTTACGATCGATTGTAGGCATCTATCGAGCCCTCCTGGACGAGATCGCCAGGCGTGACTACGACGTGATGAGTCAGCGAGTTTCCGTTGGGAGCTGGCGGAAAGCCGCCATCACTCTCAGCTCGCTCGCGGGTCACTCTCACGCCTGAATCTGGAGCCAGTCGATTGCCCTCCCCTGACCCTGCGACTCAGGTCACGATTATCGGCGGCGGCCTCGCCGGTCTGGCAACAGCGGTCGCGTTGGCTGGTCGCGGTATCAAACTACGGATCATCGAGAGTCGGCCCCGACTCGGTGGCCGTGCGAGTTCGTTCACCGACTCAACGACTCAAGAACTGATCGATAATTGCCAACATGTCAGCATGGCATGTTGTACGAACCTCGCGGACTTTTGCCGAAGAGTGGGAACATCCGACCTCTTCCGGCGCGAGAGCCAGGTCATCTTTCTCAGCCCAGAGGGAAAGACCTCGATTCTCTCTCGTGGGATTCTACCGGCTCCGCTCCATCTCGCCGAGAGTTTCTTAAGGGCCAATTACCTCACTTGGAGCGAGAAGCTCCGCGTGGGATACGGCTTGATGAGGCTTCGTTTCGTCGATCCGACCGACCTCGACGAGACGTTCGCGCACTGGCTCAGGCGACACGGCCAGACCGGTCGGACCATCGATCGCTACTGGAGTACGGTTCTGGTCTCTGCGCTCAATGAACTCCCCGATCAGATGGATATCGGCCACGCCCGCAAGGTTTTTATTGACGGGTTCCTTCGGAATCCCATCGGGCACCAGATCGAGATCCCTCTGGTCCCTCTCGGCGAACTTTATGGGACTCGACTCGAAGCCTGGCTTAGTGAGAACGATGTGGAACTGAGCCTGAATACCTCGGTTCGGACGGTACGTCAGGTCTCGGATTCGCATGGGTTTGAGATCGAGCTTCGGTCAGGACAAAAGCTCCCGACCGAAATTCTTGTGTTGGCGACCCCCTTCGATCGGGTCACAGGGATGATCGGAGAAGATTTAATTGACAAGCTTCCAGAACTCAAAAGCGTGAGTGGAATCAAGTCTTCTCCAATCACTGGTGTCCATCTCTGGTTTGATCGCGAGGTCTGCCCCTATGATCACCTGGTCACGATTGGCCACCTGGTCCAGTGGGTTTTCAATCATACTGCGATCCAGCGCAGGCAACCGAACGAGACTGGCCAATATCTCCAGATTGTGATCAGTGCCAGTTACGACCTCTTACCACTGGACAACGCGACGATCCTCCAGCGCGTGCTCGACGACCTGGCGACGATATGGCCAGACTCTCGAAATGCGAAGTTGTTGCGATCCTGGGTCTTGACCGAACATGGTGCCACTTTCGCAGTTCGGCCCGGAGTCGATCGCCTCCGTCCCCCCCAACGGACCGAGGTTCCCGGCTTCTTCCTTGCAGGCGATTGGACGCAAACGGGATGGCCCGCCACGATGGAGGGAGCGGTCCGGAGTGGTTACCTCGCGGCGGAACAAATCCTCAAAGATCTTGGTCGACCGGAGGAGCTTTTGGCTTCCCCACTTCCCCAGGGAGTGTTGGCTCGGCTGCTTTTGGGCTCCCAAGGAAACTGATGGGCGGACGAATCGGGCGTCCGGCAATCGTGTCAAAGTGCTCACAGCAGTACGAAGTCAGGACCCAGGTTGCTACGAGGTAACCCGCCAGCCACATTGGGAGTCCAATGATCGGCAGGATCGTGTCCCCGGTAAAGTCCCGATCGGTCATCCAGCCCCACTGAAAACTCGAGAATTGAGCAATCGCGAGTGTAAACAACGGGCCTATCCACACGAAAAGCGAAGCGCCTCCCGCTAGGGGTATGCAGCACATGGGAGCGAAATTCAGTCCGACCAAGATTGCCACAGTTTTGGATTGCGCGGCGGCGCTCGATTTCGAGAACATTGAGAGAGCGACCCCAAGGGCGGCTGCGAATCGCAGATAGATGATCGTTATCGCGATCGAAAACGCCAAGGCGAAGGGGTTGAGGGAGAACGTACATAGGCCGAACAACCAGACGATACCTAAGACGATCACGGTCTTACGCTGAGATCTTAATGCCGCGCGGATTTTTGCAAGGACGATCTCTCGTCCATCGAGAGGAGTCGCCGTCAGGCTGATCCAGGTATCCCCTTCGCGTTCGGATGTGATGCTTCCGGCAGCCCAGACTCCGATCGCACACATCAGAATTCCGACCAAAACCGTTGCTGCGGATCTCGTCAGCGCGTTGTGACTATTTCTCATGTGTTCTTGGAAGAGATCTCCATTGGAGATCCACTCGTAAAGTTGGATACCGATCCCGACCATGATCATACCCACTACGGTCAACCACAAGAGCCAGAGTAAGAGGCTTGTAAACCCTCGCGATCGGACAAAATAGTGCTCTTTCCAATAGATAGGATCTTCACCGCACGAGGGATTCAGGCGAGTGGCTAAGGTAGGTCTCGCCCACTTAAACCGGCGTGACGGCCCATCCGAAAGTCGGGCGTAACTCGACCTGAGACGTAGGGCGGCGAGCAGGACGAACAGGATCGATGAACCGACCTGAATTCCGATCAACCAGATCAATTTCGTCGGGTCTGGACCGAGTGGGGTATCCATCGTAAAATAAACAAAAATGGGATTTAGAAATACCGTTGCTTCGTAGATGTATAGGACGACAACGCTCATGATATGATTGGTTGGTAGAAATTCACTAATGATTAAGCACACCAGTGGGCACAGGAGTAACAATCCTTCGAGGGCATAAGCACGCGAGACGGCGTCGCGGACTGTCTTGGAACCCGTCGACATCAAGAGTGAGAGTGAGGCAAGGAATAGCGTTGTTGAGCATGTGATAGCGTAGAGATAAAGAACTTCGTCAGGGTCCACTCCACCAAAGAGCGTTATGATCGATATGATCGGCAAACTCGTGGCAATGTAGACTCCTACGTTGAGGAGTCGGGCGTTCAACTTGTCGATCACAATCTCGGGTCCGGTCAACAGAGACGTGAGCATGTCGTGCATTGTCTTGCGCTGATACTCGTCGGCGATGGCTCCAGCCACGATCGCAGGTGTTAACGCCATCACGCCAACAAGTTGGACGGCAGAGATCGTACCGAAGATCGCTTGGCCAATCAGAATCATCTGCTGGGAGGAAACGTCGCCTCGCCAATCGCCTCCGTAGACGAAGCCCTGGAAGACGATCCAATAGATCATCCCGAGTAGGATCAATCCGTACAGTGTCCGTAGGATGAACAGTCGTTTTTGCCGACTCGCCTGGAGCAGTTCTCTCCGGAAGACTGGACCGAGTAGGATCATTATGCGTCCCTTCTGTGTCGTATTCCTTGGCGCCGTGCCCAGTCTAAAGGGGATGATCGCTCTCAACAACTAGGGTTGATTCAGGTCGCGAGTTCGGGGTGGGTTTTGTACCATCTTCTACTTGCGACTTGATGGTGGGTGGTACTTTGGGAGTGGAGGCTGCTTTGTCTTTGGCGCATCTTGTGATCTTTGGGCGGCCTGGGAGTGGAAAATCGAGCCTCGCCGAACGGCTTGGGGCGGATTTTGGCTATCGGCTCATCCGTACAGGTGAGTTGCTTCGCGAAGCCGTTCGCCGGCAGGACTCGCTCGGTCGTCAGGTCGAATCTCAGCTCAAGGCGGGTCAACTTGTTCCCGACGACCTGATCGGCACTCTCCTGGAAACGAACCTCGTCGCTGGAAATCAGGAACGGCTGATTTTTGATGGCTTTCCTAGAACGTTAGGGCAGGTCGCGATCCTGGAACGGATTGAGGAGAGGTGTCAGCTCTCCATTGATGCCTATGTTGATATCCATCTCTCTCTCGAACTCGCTGCGCGACGGATGACCGGTCGGCGAGTCTGTCCCAAATGTGCGGCGACATATCACCTGATCAATCGTCCTCCTCGTGTCGCGGAAAGATGCGACCACGACGGTATCATGCTCATCTCCCGGACGGATGACTCCGCCGAAGTCGTCGCAATCCGCCAGCAGATTTATGAGCAGCACTCCGGCCCATTGCTCGCTCACTATCGCCAGACGATGGGGGCCAAGTTCCAAGAAATCGATGGGTCGGGAACTTTCGCCGAGGTCTATCAGTCCTTATGCCGGCATCTCGGCTTAGTGGGCTAGTCGCAACAACTCTCATGCATGACTCGGGGGCGAACGATGGCCTGGTCTCTGGCGACCTTCCTTGCTTGTAGTTCAATCCTACAAGCGAATTACGTCGAATTGCCGGCGTCAA
Organism: Isosphaeraceae bacterium; assembly: GCA_025356475.1. Classification (GTDB taxonomy): domain Bacteria; phylum Planctomycetota; class Planctomycetia; order Isosphaerales; family Isosphaeraceae; genus JANXSX01. Next base: position 17,993 of record JANXSX010000063.1, read on the forward strand.
AGACTGCCCCCGACTTCAAGTTGATCATCCGGCTGTTCGGGGTCTCCAAGGAAGCCCGATACGAGGCGGATCTGGTCGTGCATGGAGGCAAGGTCTATCAATTCGTGACCCAGAGGCGCGACGAGGTCACGATCTTCGACTCCAAGAACGCCAGGTTCATCATCCTGGACCTCAAGAATCAAGTCTGCGCCCACGTCACCATGGCCTCGATTGCGCAGGCAGATCTCGCCATCCGTGAAGCAACATTCGCGACGATCGCCAAGTACCGCAAACAGGGCGACCGGTCGGGGCGGGTGCTCGCCCAAATGACCGAGGACTTACTCGACGCCAAATTCACATCACAGTTCGACCCCAAGACCTCCACGCTGGTCCTGAAGAATCCAACCGTCGACATCACCTGTATCGGCGAGGCAGACAAAGACGGGGCCAGGTTGGCGGTCGCCCGCGAAGTCCTGATCGCGACGGCTCTGCTCGCGTTGGTCCGCGACCCCGGTGGCCTCCACCCTTCGTCGCAGGTTGTGGCTCTGAGGGCAGCCATCGATGACCGTGGATATCTACCGGCGGAGAGTTCTTACTACTTTCGGCTGACCGGTACCCCATCGCTCTACCGCTGGACCTACGAAGTCGCACCCGTGCTCACGGAGCGGGAGCTGGTCGCGATCCGTCGGATTGACCAGCTCCTGGCGAAGACGAAAGTGATCACCTATCAGGAATATGCACTTCTCCGACCGACGGATTAACCCTCTCAGCTACTGGAGGGAAGGTCCCGCCACTGAAAACTGAGGAACGAGATCACGATGCCTACCAGACCAATTGAGCCCAGGATGCTGAGATTCCAGAGAAGGTCTTGATTCTTGACCGCTGCGGCCATCGGCGCATACCACTGGAACACGGTCATATACTTGAGCCAGCTCCAGAACTCGTCGAGCTGCGAGACAAGGCTCAGAGCAATCAGTCCGCTCAGCGTCGCTCCTAGGCTGAAGATGCCGGGACGCCATCGGACGCTATCGATGACGGAAAAGGGTAAGGTGTAGCCGAAGATCGCCCAGCCCAGGGCAAAAACGAGGAGCGCCGGTCGAAGCAGTACCTCGAAACCTGGTGGATTCTTAACGACATTGAATTGGCTTCCCACCAGATTTCCAAGCATCAGCGCCAGCGCGAGAACTGCCAATCCGAACATGGTCGCGATGATCTGAGATGCAAGAAACTCCCACCGAGGCACAGGTCGCGAAAGGGTCAGATCCAGGGTCCCCCGTTCAATTTCACCGCCGACCGCTCCCGACCCACGTGCGACCGCCCAACCCAAGATCGTCAGGACTATGAAGGGGTGATTCCACCAACAGACTTCCAGCCCGGTGGTGGAATAATCTTGTGCGGAACCCCCGAGGCCTCGGAGGAATCCCGCCCTCCCTTGAATCCCAGGCCCCAACTCGCCGCGGGTGATCAAGCGTTCAAAGCCATGAGCCATATAGACGGTAAGCCATGAGAGGCTGAAGAAGGCGAGCGCGAGAATCCCCAATAGCCAGCGGGAGTCCCTAATCTGTTTGCGAACCATGACCAGGAACATTAGAAGGCCCTCGGTGCGGCGTTGTCGGTATTCGAGGTGGAATCTTGCAGAGCATCTAGGGCCAGGTCGTCGACATTGGGCCCATGGTATCGGTCGTAGAGACTGCGCAGGTCGTCCGTGCCGACCGCCATGTCGTCGATCGGTTGAGTTGCGAGCCACTCCAGGAGCGTGCGGACTTCCCCACGATGCTCGACCAGGAGGACGTTCCCTTGGACCTCCCGAATTGAGAGGTCGAGGTTCTCGGGGAACGACGTCGGCGGCTGCCCCGAGAATCTCAGCAGAAGAATCCGCGCAGAGGAACGACGCTCGTGCATGTCTTCCACATGCATCAATCGCCCTTTCCGCATAATCGCTACCCGATCTGCGACCGCCTCGACTTCGGGGAGGACGTGTCCAGAGAAAATGACGGTCTGACCGGTCGCCCGGGCGGCCTTCACGAGCTGGATGACATCATTCCTCGCAGATGGGTCGAGTGCGGAGGTCGGCTCATCAAGGATTAAGATATCCACAGGGTCCGCGAAGGCCTGAGCGATTGCTAGCTTTTGCTTCATCCCTGTTGAGTACGCCCGTATCTTGCGACCGAGGTCGAGTTTCATCACCTTCTCGGCAATGGAAACAGCGCGTTCGAGCGACTCCCCTCCGCGGAGGTCGGAGAGGTATTTGAGCATCAGATAGCCGTTCATCGAACCAATCAGACGGATCTCGCCCGGAATGTAGGAGACAAGTTCACGAACGGCGACACTCTGTGTCCAACAATCGAACCCTGCGACGGAGGCACGACCTGCGGTTGGCCTAATCAGTCCGAGTAACAGCCGGATGGCCGTGGTTTTTCCCGAGCCGTTTGGGCCGAGAAGGCCATAGACTTCGCCCTTGCGAACCTCCAGGCAAACGTTGCTCAACGCGGTCGTTTGGCCATAGATCTTCGTCAAACCATCGGTCACGATCATCCGCGAGAGCTCCCAGGCTGCGATTTTCCAGGTGCGATTAAGATTCTAACCGCAGTTCGACCGTCAACGGAATTGGTCGTTCCGATTTCTCCACTCCTAAGGATCCGATCCCGGTTCATTTTGAATTCTGGGGTGCGTTTGCGCGGTTCTTGGCTCCGATAGCAACTGTGCAAGTTCGGCCCTCGTGGAGAGACGTGGGCGAACGGCCAGGAGTGGCGTCGCAGTATTGAGCGAGAGCGACGATGTCGTCGCACTCAGAATCTCAAGCGATCGATGACCGATCGTACTACGGAGACAGAGCCGCATGAACATCGCACGAACCCGCGTCTCATCGTCGAGGCGACCCGGTCAGATTCGCCTCTTTTGTCCAGTGATGGGGCCCGAGAGCCACTCTGCGATGTGGAGAGTCAACGGATATCCGCTCCGACTTACCGTCTGGACCGACGCCGAGTGGTCGGGCTTGGTCAATCCACCTGACGATGCTCAACAGCTTGATTGTGGTATCTGGTGTACGTTGACTGCCGATTGAATTGATTGCAACATCGGTTAATGAGCATAACTCGATTGCTCTTGATGATTCTCAAAGCGCGAAGCTTCCCAGTTCGTCGTTTGATTCCGCACCGCTGACGGGTTATCTATGTGGGGACGGACTGGCACAAAAAAGACCGATAATCCCTGGAACCCAAGGATTATCGGTCTGATGTGCCCGGCAGGAGTCGAACCTGCAACCTTCGGCTTCGGAGGCCGACGCTCTATCCAATTGAGCTACGGGCACGTGAAGATGCTACTGTTGCCGACCCGTTCACGGATGTCAAGATCCCCGGAGATTCCCGATGCGCCAAAGCTCTCGATTTCGCGAGCTTTTTGAGGATTTCGCTCCTGAACTTCTGATCCTGGCCCATCGCGGCGAGTCATCGCTCGCTCCTGAAAACACGTTGGAGGCGGCGGAACTCGGAAAGCGCTCTCGGGCCGTGGGCTGGGAACTCGATGTCCACGTGAGTCGTGACGGGGTCCCAGTGGTCATTCATGATGAGAGTCTGTTGCGAACAACCGATGTCGCGGCCCGTTTTAGCGATGACCCACGCGCGGCCAGTGGTTTTCTGGTCGCTGATTTCGACCTTTGGGAACTGAAGACCCTGGATGCGGGCTCCTGGTTCACTCAGCCCGAGGGGGGTTCGCGGTCCGCTCTGGGTTTCGGGACTCTCGACCAAATCTCGGCCACTATTCGGCAATCCGTCTGCCAGATCCCAACTTTGGAAGAAGCCCTTGCCTGGACTGTAGAGAACGACTGGCTGGTGAATGTGGAGCTAAAGTCGTTTCCAAACCTCGACCCGAGGTTAACGCAGGTCGCGATCGACACGATTCGGCGAATGGGTGTTGAGGATCGTGTCCTGGTGTCGTCGTTCGATCATCGGGAGATGTCGCGAGTCGTTGAGTCGGCACCTGATCTGGCGACAGCAGCCCTCTGCGCCACGCCGATCGGCCGGTCCTGGGTCTATGCCCGAGAGGTGCTTGGGGTCGATGCCTTGCATGTCAGTGGCGATGTCTTGGGTGCTTCCTCGTTAGCCTATCGTCGGGACCCGCGAGCGGATTCACTGGCGATCGACGAGTTGCGATCGCTTCGAGAGCACAACATCCCCGTCCTGGTCTATACCGTCAATGACCCCGTACTCGCGGCTCATTTCTTTGAGGCCGGTGTCGCTGGCGTCTTCAGCGATCGTCCTGGATTCCTCAGAGATCGGTCCGCCCACGGTTGAGCGTGGGCGGACCTCGATCAAATTAGTACGTGTTTCGGTCAAATTCTTGTAGATCTTCGTCCGGGTAGCTATAGAACGGGTCCTTGCGGCTGACCGCTCGGGCAGTAAGGATGTAGCGCGTCGGGTTTTCGGAGACGCCGGTCTGGCCGAAGCCGAAGTCGGATTCGATCTCGAAGAACGACGATTCGACCCACTGTTTGAGGCACGTACCCGTGGGGATCCACCAATTCGACTTATCACCGACGTACGGCTCGTGGTAGTGGAACTTGGCGAAGCACTCGGGTGAGTTGATGGCTTCGCCTTCGACGAGGATCAGGCCCCCCTCTTTGGTCACTCTTCGAAGAGCGGTCAAGGCGCGAAGCGGGTCTTTGAGGTGATAGTAAATCCCCGCGAAGATCACGACATCGAAGTCGTTGACCCCGAGGCTCTCAATGTCATAAACCGACACCTTGGGATGGTAGAGAGCGTTCGAGCCAAGAACCTTGGCGGCAAGTTCGAACGTGCCATCTTCTTGATGGTTGCGATGGACGATGTAGTCGGTGGCGTAAACTTGGTCGGCACCAAGCTTTTCGGCTTCGAAGGTGAACAGGCCATCCCAGCAGCCAATGTCGAGGACCTTCTTGCCTTGAAAGTCGATCGACCGCAGGGCCGTCCAGAGCAGAGGATTGTGTCCTCCCCAAGCTCCGGGGGTGACAATGCCATGTCCTAGGTCGATGGAATGGACCCAGCTTCGCTTTTTGACTTCAGCGAGAATCTCATCCTTCAACGTGAATTCCGCAACCGCCATAACCACCTCCGTGTGCACAACGCTGAGAGATCGCCCACCTCTCGGCAGAATTGCTGTTTCTTACCCCATCTTTGCAGTTCCTGCGAGACCAACTGCGCTGGTTCCTGGGTTGTTGACTTCACCCGATCGGGTCGGATACTGTTCAAGTCTTCTCCAACCTCTGTGTCGCTTCTTAGGGCGAGGCCTCTCCAATGCCCCAACTTCTCACTCCCGCCCCAAGCCGTCCGGCCATCCATCAAACTAAGCTTCTCATCGGTGGCCATTGGGTCGATTCCGCTCTGCACAAGACCTTTTCGACCTACGATCCCGCAACCGGTGATGTGATTGCTGAGGTCGCCGAGGGTGAGGCGGCCGACGTCGATCGCGCTGTCATTGCCGCCCGCCTGGCGCTTGAGACCGGCCCTTGGTCGCGGATGGATGCTGCCGATCGCGGCAAGTTGATCTATGACCTTGCCGACCTCATCGAGCGAGATTCCCAAGAACTCGCAGCGCTCGAATCACTCAACTGTGGGAAGACGATCACCGATGCAACAGGTGATCTTCAAGGTGTTGTGAACACGTTTCGATATTGGGCGGGTTGGGCAGATAAGATTGAGGGGCGGACACTCCCAGTGCGCGGGTCGTTCCTCTCTTACACGCTCCGACAGCCTGTGGGGGTGGTCGGCCAGATCATTCCTTGGAACTTCCCCCTCCTGATGCTGGCCTGGAAGTTTGGTCCTGCACTTGCTTGTGGGAATACGATCATCCTCAAGCCGGCTGAGCAAACTCCTCTGACGGCGCTTCGGATCGGTGAACTCGCGACGGAAGCGGGTTTTCCCGCCGGTGTGATCAACATCATCAACGGGTTTGGCGAGACTGCGGGAGCGGCGATGGTCGCTCATCCGGGTATCGACAAGATTGCATTCACTGGGCACGTGGATACGGCCAAAATTATTCAGAAAGTCGCGGCAGAAACTCTCAAGCGGACCACCTTTGAGCTTGGTGGTAAGAGCCCGAATGTGGTTTTTGCGGACGCGGACCTCGATGAAGCGGTGGCTGGTGCTTTCCATGCGATTTACTTCCACGGCGGCCAGTGCTGCACGGCGGGGAGTCGGCTGTTCGTCGAGGATTCGATTCGCGCCGAGTTTGTCGAACGGCTTGCCGAGAAGGCGAAGGCCCGAGTGATCGGCAACCCTCTCGAGAAATCGACCCAGCAGGGCCCTCAAGTCTCTGAAGAACAGCTCAACAAGATCCTGCACTATGTCGATCTCGGCCAGAAGCAAGGGGCCAAGCTCGTGACTGGTGGTCAGCGTGTCGGGTCCAAAGGTTTCTTCGTAGAGCCGACGATTTTCGACAATGTTCGCGATGATATGGCAATCGCCCGCGACGAGATTTTTGGACCTGTCGTCAGCGTTCTCCCCTTTCACTCGCTTAATGAAGTGATTGGACGAGCCAATGATACGACGTATGGGCTTGCGGCCGCGATTTGGACCAAGGATCTCGACAAGGCCCACACCTACGCCAAAAACGTCAAAGCCGGCACCGTCTGGGTGAATTGCTATCACGTGGTCGACACCACGACTCCGTTCGGCGG
>JANXSX010000081.1 GCA_025356475.1 Isosphaeraceae bacterium
CCATCGCTCCGTCGCTCTTGGAACAAGATTCGTTCGGCCAGTGGATCATCAGCAAACAGTACAACCCGGCCATGCTCGCTGAGGCGTTATGCAAGCTCGAGGGATTCACCTACGCTCCCAGCGAAACCGATTACTGGCAGCAGGGGTACTCGACGGAAAGTGACTTCATCTATGCCACAACTCAGACCCTCTCACGCGACCAGCTTGCCCACTTGAGCGATGCCGTGGGAGACAAGCGATCATTGCTTGTTCTGTGCTGCGCATTCCGTGCCAAGGATCTCAGCGAGTTTCCCAATCTGACCGTGAAGAAGATTCCCAAGTCGGTGCTCAATCGTTGCGAGTGGGGCAAAGACGATTACAGCCTGGAGATCAAGAATCTGCCGATAGCCAACGTATCCGACGTCGTGGATGATGGATCGGAACCATCCTCGCGGCCGGAGGCGGGCCGCAAGGGACGTCGATCGTCCCGAGACGACGAACCTAGCCTCTTTTGATGGAGAAACCCGAGATGGAATGGCGTGAACGGCTCACAAGTCAAACCAGCGTATGTCACGGCCGCCTCTGTGTACATGGGACGCGCGTGATGGTCTCCGTGATCCTGGACAATCTCGCGGCAGGCACGCGCTTCGATGACATCGCACGAGACTACGACGTAGACCGAAATGACATCCAAGCGTGTCTTTACTACGCCGCCGAACAGGCACGCGACCGAGTTCTCGCACTGATCCCCGGGATCGCGTGATGCGGTTCAAGCACGATGAGAACCTCCACCCCGACAGAGCCGAATTCCTCGCCAAGCGTGGTCACGATGCATGCACGGTCCGTTCCCAAGGTCTGAAGGGGCACTCCGATGATGAGATTGCCTCGGTTTGCCGTACCGAGGGGCGCGTCTTGGTGACACTCGATCTCGACTTCGCCGACGTTCGGCGCTATCCTCCCCAACAATCTCCCGGCCTCATCGTACTCCGACTCCACAACGAAAGTCGAACAAGCGTGATTGCGATTCTCGAGGGATTGATCCCGCTCCTTGAAAAGGAATCGCCTGCGGGATGCCTTTGGATCGTCGAGGAACACCGCGTTCGGATCCACGGTCCGGAGCCCCGAGAAAACCTATGAACCAACATGTAAACGCCATCGCCAATCGTCTTAGCCTGCGCCAACCGCAGCGCGACGCACTTGAAATCCTTGATCGGGTGTGCAAGATCATCAAGCCCGATAAAGAATCCGACCTCAAGCAAGCGTTGGAGATCATACGCTCTGAGTTTCCCACCGTGAGCGATTTCGAGCGTGGCTTCCCGTCGCTCTGCTTCGCACTCGCCACCGGTGTCGGTAAGACACGTTTGATGGGTGCCTTTATTGCCTATCTCTACCGCTCCAAAAAGAGCCGCCACTTTTTCGTCTTGGCCCCGAATCTCACGATCTATAACAAGCTGATCGCCGATTTCACTCCCGGTACGCGCAAGTATGTATTCCAAGGCATCTCCGAATTCGCCTTCGATACTCCCGAAATCATCACAGGTGACAATTACGAAAGCGGCATTGGCATCCGTAATGAAGCTCGACTTCAAAAGCAGATGTTCGACACCAGCGCGATCCACATCAACATATTTAATATCTCGAAAATCAATAGCGAAGTTCGCGGCGACAAGGCTCCGCGTATCAAACGGCTGAGCGAGTACATCGGCGAAAGCTACTTTGAGTATCTCTCCAAGCTCGATGACCTCGTGCTCCTCATGGACGAATCGCACCGCTACCGCGCATCAGCCGGAGTCCGAGCGATCAACGACCTCAAACCAATTCTCGGTTTGGAACTCACCGCGACTCCCCAGGTTGAGAAGGCCGGCAAAGCCGATCCGTTCAAGAACGTAATCTACAGCTATCCACTCTCGAACGCACTTAACGATGGCTTCGTGAAAGAGCCGGCGGTAGCCACACGTGAGAACTTCGACGCCAAGAATTACGAGCAGGATGCACTCGAAAGACTCAAGCTGGAGGACGGTGTCCGCATCCACGAAGAGACGAAAGTTCAACTAGAATTGTACGCCCGCGAGAACGACAAACCGATCGTCAAGCCGTTCATGCTCGTCGTCGCCCAGGACACCGTACACGCGGACTCTCTCTTGAAGATCATGCACGAAGTCACATTCTTTGAGGGCAACTACAAAGGCAAGGTCATTACCGTCCACTCGAATCTCAGGGGCGACGAGAAGGACGAGACCGTGCAGCAACTTCTCACGGTCGAGGACCCCGCGAATCCCACCGAGATTGTGATCCACGTCAACATGCTCAAAGAGGGCTGGGACGTCACGAACCTTTATACGATCGTTCCGCTGCGTACCGCCAATTCCAGGACACTGGTCGAACAGTCCATCGGTCGTGGATTGCGACTCCCCTATGGCAAGCGCGTGGGAGTGCCCGCCGTCGATCGTCTCACGATCGTGTCGCACGATAAGTTTCAAGAAATCATCGACCAAGCCAACCGGCCCGATTCGATCATCCGGACTGGTATTGTCATCGGCAAGGACATTCCCGACAAGAAGTCCGCGCTCGTGATTATTCCGTCGAGCCTGGAAAGCCGGATTCTCGGCCCCGAGACGACCGGAACTCCCAGCACCCAAAAGTTACTCTTCGATAAGCCCGAGGAAAGACAGGTCGCCCAGGAGACGCTCGCCGTCATCCATCGCGAGTACGAGAAGCTTAGGCGCTCCGCCGATCTCAAAGACGAAACGATTCAGAAGGAACTCGCCGCGAAAGTCACAACGGCTCTTACCAATAAGTTCGGCATGCTCCCCGTGGCGATGCCCGACGTCGATGTCGCGAAGGTCGTCAAAGAAACCACGGATCACTATGTCGAGATGTCGATCGACATCCCGAGAATCTTCGTGGTTCCGACCGGCGAGGTTACATCCGGCTACGTCGATTTCGATCTCGATGCGAGCCGAGTCCATTATCAGCCGGTGGATAATCAGATTCTGATCCAGCACTTGCATGATCACGATCGCTATCGCCTGAACACAGCGAGCCGCATCGCTACAGAAGAACGATTTGAAGATTATCTCGTGAGCGGCCTGGTCGATTTCGACGACATCAGCTACGACGACCATTCCGAGATTCTCTACAAGCTCGCTGGCCAATGCGTCGCTCACCTCCGATCCTACCTGAAAGACGACGACGCTGTTTTCAACGTCCTCATGGCCCACCGAAAAGAACTCGTCCGCTTGATCCACGCGCAGATGCAGGAGCACTTCGAGGAACACGCGACGAGCTACGAAGCCAAGGTCAACAAAGGATTCGTCACGCTCCGAAGCCTCAACTACACCGCCGCCGCAGGCGAAAAGGCACGACCGTTCCGAACACCTGTCGATGAAAAGCAGCTCATCCGAGGCATGCTCTTTGATGGCTTCGCGAAGTGCCTCTACGCTTCCCAGAAATTCGATTCCGACTCCGAGAGGCGGCTCTCGGTCGTGCTCGAAAACGACAAGAGCGTGCTCAAGTGGTTCAAGCCCCCAAAGGGCGTTTTTCAGATCCTCTACAACCGTAACGACGACGAATACATCCCCGACTTCGTCGCCGAAACCGC
>JANXSX010000083.1 GCA_025356475.1 Isosphaeraceae bacterium
TGCTTGGTGAGTTTTTCATTAGCGACGCGACTCTGAACAAGGCCGAACGCGAGATCGCCAGCAGCGAGCGGCTGATCAGGGCCCTCGAAAAAGAGCGGCTTACGGCGATTCACGATGAGGCTGAGGATGGGTTGGATCCTCCAGAAGCCTCAGCTTCTGCCGAACCAACCGCCGCTGAAACGACCGTCCAGCCCGACCCGCTCCTTTAGTTCGTCAGATCGGTCTTTGACAATTCGGATGATAGTGACGTTTAACCCTCGTCCCGAGGCGAGAAGGGTCGGACTTTGCAATTCTCCGTTCGCAAGGTTCATCCAGGAATACGTGGGAGTTGGAAATCGGGTAGAATGAGCGAGTCCCGTTTGACGAACAGTATGGAACTCGCACGAAGGGCCGTTCAAGATGGTCGATTTTGGTGATCTCGACGGTGGCTTCGAGTTTTTTGCGGTGGTGACCCCGGAAGGCAAGATCCCGACCTTCGAGGACGATATGACCCTGAATGATCCTTCAGGTTGGTATACCAGCCCGATTGGAACGCTCGCCCACTTATCAGATTATGCCCTGGTGTTCAGCGACTTGGATGATGCCCAGGCCGACTTCGATCATTATCGCGACAGTCTCCCGGAGGGGACGACGATTCGGTCCTTCCGAGTCCAGGTCGAAGAGATTGGTGAACATACCAGTACAGACTCGATTGATGAGGCTGTGGCCTGATCGAGGAAGATCCGATGAGTGAGCCAAAGAAATCGCGTGATGACCAACCTTCTTGGTCCCTGGGAGGCCCAAGTCAACTCGGGTCGCTCAGCCTTCTCTTGGTTGTCCTAAGCTTGGGTGACTTGCTCGTTACCTACACACTGCTCTGGCAAGGAGGCCGGTTTTATGAGGCGAATCCGATCGCGAGATTCGTCTTCGATCGCTGGAATATCGCCGGCATGACCTTCTTCAAGTTCGGTGTGATCGGCTTCGTGATTCTGTTAGGCGAGATCATCGAGCGTCGTCGCCCTGGAGTTGGCCGGGCGATTCTTGGGCTTGGATGTGTGACAGCAACTTACGTGATTGTCCATGGATTGCGATTGCTGCGAGAGGGGTAAAGAACCGAGATCAAGTTGGTCCCAAGCTACTCACCAATGATCTTGATCAGCACCCGCTTAGCCCGACGACCGTCGAACTCACCATAAAAAATCTGCTCCCACGGCCCAAAATCGAGTCGTCCCTTCGTAATCGCCACCACGACTTCCCGGCCCATGATTTGCCGCTTCATGTGAGCGTCCGCGTTGTCTTCGCCGGTCCGATTATGGGCGTAGCGTTGGGGTGAGGCGTCGAACGGTGCAAGACTCTCGAGCCACAATTTGTAGTCTGAATGTAAGCCGGGCTCGTCGTCGTTGATGAATACGGACGCGGTGATGTGCATCGCGTTGACCAGGCAAAGCCCTTCCTGAACTCCACTGGCCAGGAGTGCGGCCTCGACATCGGTCGTGATGTTGCGGAAGTCGACCCGGGCGGGGATATTCATCGTCAAATGCTGGGTATACGACTTCATGATCGCTGAGCCTCGACAAATTCTGTCCAGAGTTCGTCTAAAGTCTTCGAGGTCAGATCTTTGAAGATTTCCGGCTTGTAGGATCGCGACCGGAGCGCTTGATTCAGCTTGATCACCAGGTCAGGATCGTAAGTTTTCTCGACCCAGGCGAGGAACATGGCGGCGGTTCGGTAGCTGTCGCGGTAGCTCGCCGTTTTGGGGTTGCGAAGGGTGAGCTTGGTCTGAGGCTCGAAGTGGATGAATCGGATGTGGTCAGCGATCCCCTCGACAAGCCAACCCTCTCGGCTGGGCGGATACGACTGGATCAGATGAGTCAACTCGTGGACGACCATGCCGAGGTCGTCGGGATGGGCCTTCACCCAATCCGCAGCGATCGTGATCGTTCTGCCCGATGCAAAGGCAACTCCCTTCATATCTTTCTTAAAAACAAGCTTTAATTCCATCGGTGGCTTGTAGCCATCGCTTTTGAGTAACTCGGCGATTTTGGGGTGCCAGGTCTCGACCAAGGCCTTCGCCTGCTCCCCCCACTGGGCAAGTTCGGGCACCTCAGACGTATCGACGGTGACCTTGACGTCCTGGGCCAGAGCGGAGAGTGACAGGAGCAAGAGCAGAAGGCAAATCGCGAGTCGCATCAGTGAACTCTCGTTGGTGCCAGGTTGATCTTATCGCTTTGATTCTACCGCGATCGATCGTGAAAGGCTCGGCCCGGACCGTATGGCCGGCTCCTGGGGATTTAGCAAAAGAATCCGTGAGCCTGGCCCGGCGTGAGGTTCACCCAGGGCCTTTTCGGTCCATTGTGGCCACGACGAAACACGGGTCGGCCTGAACTCGCAAAGCGAAGTCGGGACGACCCTTGAGAAGTGGCTTACAACCCCGCATTAAGAGGTCGACTCAGTCCACGACAGAGGAATTCAACTCTCGCCAGACTTGGTCCGTTTGGCGGTCGGGCTGTTGCCGGGGCCAGCAGCGCGGCGAGGCGCGGCAATTCGGTTCTCTTGACCATGTTGCGTGATGGATGCGTCACGAGCCGACTTCTCGGCCGAGGTCGGCTTGTCGGGCTTAGCCTGTTCACGCGCTTGGGCGATGGCCTTGGCCGTTTCATCCATCTTGCGCTCACCGCGCTGGCTTGGGGGTATGCGCTTTGCGATGGGAGTAGCTCCAAAAAAGAGTACCGGCACGATGGGGTGTGCCACGAGTGAGTAGGCCAGATTGCGCGATTTTTTGACCGATCGCTCCAATTTACGTTGAATGTATTCTACGAAAATTAGGGTGAACTGTCGAGAATGCACAAAACCCCGACTTCTCCCACGAGGACTCGACGGGGTAGTCAAGCTCGAAAAGAGACATCCCCACGCATGTACACCTTGCGGACGGCGGAATTCACTTCACTTAAGCCAGCGGTCGAACCAGGTGAAGGCGTCGGCCTGCATGGGCAGGTCGAACTTGTGAGGGCCGGGATAGAACTCACACCGGTAGGCGTCAGCGGCTCCTGCCTTGCGATAGACATCGCCCAGGATCCGATCGGCCCTGTGCATCTCGGGCAAGGTAAATAAGCCGTCGCCGATGTTGTTGAGAACCATCGTCGGCAGCGGAACGCGCAGGCCAAGGATCTCGGGATAGTCGAGATCGAGCGGCAAGCCTGGAATGTAGACCATCCACGTGTGCGTATGAGACTTGTTCAGCAAATAATCGCGCCAGGTTGTCATCATACCTACACAGCACGCTGCTTTGATTCGATCGTCGGCCCCACCCAGGTAAACGGTTCGAAGGCCTCCGCCCGACAGACCTGCGCAGCCGACGCGGTTGGGATCGACGTCGGACCGACTGACGAGATAATCGACAGCGCGGCGATCCTCGGCCAGGAAGACGCCGGGCCACGAGGTGCCCGCCGAGAAGAGACTCTTGGCCATCACGTGCTCATGATTGCCTGCCCACGCATTATAGGCGACGATTTCAGCCTCTTCTTCCGGATTCTTCTCGACCAGATTCTTGCGGATCACGGGGGGGACATCGTTCGCTCGGACTCGGCGACTGCCGAAGGCGAAGGCATCGTGGATGAGTACGACATAGCCCCGTTTAGCCAGGGCATTGGCCCAGGCAACTCCACCGTAATACTCGGTCTGGTGCCTAACCATCATGGGGTGAAGATCTTTGCCGATGTTGCTAATTTTACGTGTGCCGAAGTATTTATTACCTCCGTGGTCGTGGAGGCCGATCACTGCGGGAAGCTTCCCCTTGGCACCTACGGGCTTGAGGACAATGGCCTCGGTGGGGGGCCCGTAAGGGAGTTGCCAGCTCAGGTGTTCGACGTCGAGACCGTCGAACTCGAAAGCGTGGTGAACCTGGCCCTTAGGTGTACCCCCAGTCTCGGGGGTAAGCAGGCAGGCCTCGTACTTGGTCCTGGCGAGGGATCGCCAAGCGTTGAGATCTTGGAATCGATCGTTTCGGAACGAGAGACGAGCTGGTCCATCGCCGCTGAGACCTGTAGCCCAGGGGCCATAAGCCCCGATCATGTTCGATTCCATGGTATTGGCGAGCCTCCGCGATCGGGATGAGAGTCAAGACGGCAAGGGGCCAGTCTCCGTTCCAGCTTCAGAATGAATGACCCTCGCCTTGGTTGCAAGCTGGCCTTGTGGGTTTGGGCATTTTCTGCGATCCAGATAGGCGACGGCTCTCGAAGGTAGAGAGACGTCCCAGCCTAACTATGAGATCAATTTCGATGACGCCATTCGACGATGATGTCCTGGCCCAGCTCGCCCTCCTCCATCGGAATGATGTTCCCCCCACGTTCGCAGTCGAGGCCTTCGACCTGCGGGCGAACATCCCGTCCGAGCGAATACTGGAGCGGGAAGAGCCTACGGGCCAACACACAAACCAGTCGATTCGCACATTGATCGTGCGTGAGTTGAGCATCTATCTCTGCACGGATGACCCGAAGTACGGGTCACTTCGGTCGCAGGGGGAGAACGCGACGACGGCATTGGTTGCGATGCTTGGGGGTACGGTTGCGACGACCCTCGGCTTGCCGCTGGCTACAGCAACCGGATGTGTGGCATATGTGGCTCTGGCCGTCGCCAAGCTCGGTGTCGGGGTTTTCTGCGACCTCTGTCCGCCCCCTTTGGCACCGACCTCGACCTCGACCTCGACCCCGAGCCGAGCTTGACGCCCCAGCCTCGAGCCGAAACAATAAGGCCCGAGGATGTTGTTCCAGCGCTGTCTTGACGGCCAGGATGGGGAAATCTGATGGATTCAACCAGCCATGGCGATTTGACGACCCTCCCTTCTCCTCCACCCTTACTAACGCCAATCGATCCAGTAGATCTCCTTAAAGCGTTGGCTCTCCATCACGACTGGGTTACGTCGGGCGGGAAGGAAGGGGAGCGGCTCAATCTTCGCGAACGCGACCTGCAGGGCCTTGATCTTTCGGAACGCGACCTCCGCAAGGGTGACTTTCGCCGAGCCAATCTTCAAGAAGTGAATTTCACCGGTTCACGACTTCGGGGTGCGGACTTCGTCCACGCCGACCTCCGCAATGCGCGGCTCGCCCATGCGGAATTGCGCGAGGCAGATCTCGGCGGAGCAGACTTGACCGGAGTGCGGGGACTGCTCACAAGGCAGCTCGGCGGCGCGATCTTAACCGATACCAAACTGCCAGACTCGGTTGCCAAGTTCGACGGGCTGACCTCGGCAGGCGAGGCTTCGCGGAGTGCGCAGGGGCTGTTTACCACATTGATTCTCGCCTGTGCGTATGCCTGGCTGACAATCGCGTCGACCACCGATGCACAGCTCTTGAACAACGACGCCCCTCCTTCAGCCCGGCTGCCAATTCTCGGAATTGATATTCCGCTGGTGCGTTTTTACGTGGCGGCTCCCATCTTGCTGTTGTCCCTCTACGTCTACTTCCACCTCGGTTTACAAAGGCTTTGGGAAGAACTCAGTGACTTGCCGGCCATCTTTCCGGATGGCCGAGCGCTCGATAAGCGAGCGTCCCCTTGGCTGCTCAATAACCTGGTCTGCTCGCATTTCGCCCGACTCCGTCATAAGCGTCCTCAGATGACCAAGTGGCAGGCGCGGATCTCGATCATACTCGCCTGGTGTATCGTGCCAATGACACTGGGCTTACTCTGGGTTCGATATCTGCGGGCCCATGATTGGACGATCACGTCGATTCATGTCGCTCTTCTCGCAGGTTCGATCGGGCTAGGGGCGGGGCTACGCAGACTTGCGTCAGCAACTCTGGATGGGATTGAACATAAGCCGTTCGCCTGGAATCGTGCTTATAGCGATGCACGAGCAAGAGTTGCTTTCGTGACAATTCTCCTGGCAGTCGCACTCGTCGGGATCTCGTATGGATCCATTCATGGAGTTGATACAAGTTTGGCTCACTCCAATCGAGGAGTAATCGTCCCCGAGGCTGATGGAATCGCCAAGCTCGATATTCGTCGTTGGGCTCCACATCTGTTGGGTTTGTTCGGCTACAGTCCGTTTGCGCACCTTGATAGTGTTGATGTATCCACGAAGCCGACCGGATGGCACGCTAGCGCTGCTGAGCATGACAAACAGGATGTCGCGGCGGTGAAAGGGGCCGATCTTGGTGGCCGAAATTTGCGATCGGCCAAGGGGTATGGTGCATTTTTCGTCAATGCCTTCCTCAAAAAGAGCGACTTACGCGATAGCGACATGCGCGAGGCCGACTTCCGGGGCGCCGACCTGAGGGAAGCGCTGATCGACCGGGCCAACTTCCGTCGCGCCGATCTGACCAAGGCCGATCTACGCTGGTGTTCCGCAGAAGCGGCCAAACTCAAAGAGGCGAGGCTTTGCGGTGCCCTACTCGATGAGGCGCACCTCAAGAATGCGAACCTCCAGGACGCGACAGCTTGCCCCGACACCAACGGCAAGCCCACGAGCTTCGAAGGGGTGAACCTGCAAGGTGCCGACCTCTCGGGGGCCAAGCTCTCCAAGGCGATCTTCAAGAGGGCGGACCTGAGCAATGCCGTGCTCGTCCGAACCGATCTGCGAGGGGCCGACCTGACCGGCGTGATTGGACTGACCCCCGCACAAATCGCACTCGCTGAGATTGATGCAACCACAATCTTGCCGAACTCGATCCATCCGACGATCGATTCTCGGGTCACGAATACAGACCCAGATTAGAAGCTGCTTACCCCTAAAGATTTCTGATTACTTTATGAATTGAGGTGGATATTCATGGATTTACAACTTGGCGGAAAGATCGCTTAGGTGACAGGATCAACGGCTGCGATCGGACTGGCAATTGTCAAAGCACTGGCCGCTGAAGGGGCTGATGTGGTCGTGAACGGTCGGACCCAGGCACGGGTCGATGCGGCAATCACGGAAGTAAAGACTGCTGTTTCTAACGCGAAAGTTCGCGGAATCACGCTGGACCTCAGCACAAAACCAGGTGCCGATGAGCGGTTCTGCCCGGCGTGCGGTGGGCAGTGTCAAGTCTCCGCGCTGATTTACCCACACACCTGCATGTGCCCCAAAGGCCACCACTGGAGTTGATCTCCGGCCGGTCCGGTGCCCTCTGGTTCGGTGGTGGCCTGGTGGCCTTTGAGCGAATGCACGATAGAGTTGAGCTTGTACTCCAGTGATTGTTGGGTGCGAAACTCCAAGCTTTGCCAACTCGGTGTTGGAAATGGCAAGGGCAAGGGCCTGATTGGGATTGTAACCCGATGCACCTTGGAAGCCACTCTTGGCAGGAACATGATGCCCGCCACTTGGCCCACCGTGTGATTGCAACTCTGCTGCC
The DNA here is from genome assembly GCA_025356475.1 of Isosphaeraceae bacterium. Taxonomy (GTDB): domain Bacteria; phylum Planctomycetota; class Planctomycetia; order Isosphaerales; family Isosphaeraceae; genus JANXSX01. Next base: position 7,311 of record JANXSX010000083.1, read on the forward strand.
TTTGGAGCAGGGCAATTTTTGCCCAGAAGGCCAGCAGCCTCATCCGCGTTCTTTCCAACCTTGACGACAGCGGTTGCGGTCTCTGCCGCTGGTCAGTGTGCGTCGCTTCGTGTTTCACTTGGCGAGTAGCTACCCGTATCAGGAGGTGTTTCGGGCTGCGTATGAGCGTCTGATGAGTGGTTCGCCGCGTCCGGCATCCGGGGCGAGCTGAATGGCACAAAATTGCTGTTGAGGCAGAAACCCCCGTCTGTGGGTCAGAGGGGGAGGTTTGCGCCGCGAAGCCAGCGTAAGGCCAAATCGGCGTGGAATCGAGCAAAATGGGGCAGAATCGATCGTGTGGCGTATGAAATATCCGGGCTAGAGATTTTTAACCCCAAGCGTGATGCACGATTCCCTGTCGATCGGGGTGTCTTCGATATGACAACGGGCCCCAACGGCGAGACGACTTTCCCGATCCGCGCCCGTTTCCACGTCGATCACGCCACCCTTTTCGCCGTCACTGAGGAGGTGCCGGGGGGTGTTGTGGTCTCAGATCGATCAAGGCTCCTGGCTGTCTCTGCCCGAACGAATCCTTGACCGTTCAAGAGGATTGGTGGACGGTTCTGCGACGTCGCAGAACCCCCAAAATACCAATTCCAAACATCGCTCCCAACCAAGTCGTCGGTTCTGGAGTGGAAACGCTGAGTTGAGGAGTAATCGTGCCGTAGTGATCCACTTTTGATGGCCCGACTCCGCCAGCCAGGCTGATCGGAGATGTCGTTTGGTCGCTATACTGTCTCGGAGCAAGAATTTCTGGGGGCGTCTCACCTGACGGCGGATGATAATCCACGAGCGTCTCGACAGTGAATTCCCCAAGTAGATACGATGGGCTCCCGAATGCGTTACTAATCGGAGATGTGCCAACGTATTGAAAGACTGCATTCCCGATCAACGCATCGTCAGAAAAACCGGTAGGGAGGAGCGTCAGGGCCGAAGTGAAACCGGTCGGTCGGTCAAAAAACAAGAAGTGGGAGGGAGCACTGGAATACGGAATTCTGGAGATAGGTGTGTAAGAACCACCGCTGTCAAACGTTTGCATCACATTACCAGCTGAGTCCAGAACCTCGATTCCCGACCGAAAAATCCCAGCCACATCGTATATCGTGAGATAGTCCCCAGTCGTCAGCACACTTCCGGGTTCTAATGAGAGGAAGAAATGGAACCGATAGGTCGGATCACCGATCGGCTCAACCACGGTTTGATCAATCACAATTCCAGCATGAGCTTGCAAAGAGCACAGGAATGCCGCGAATACGATGGCGAGACCCCTGAAGGGGCGACATGTCGTCACAGGGCAGGCTTGAAAGTCTCGCGGTATTGACGTCATTGCCCTCACTCCTTCCGACGGATGACCGGGGAGCGAGCCTCGATTGATGAGAACTCGACCAGGGTGATCATCCGCACTGGCCCTATTGTGAACCAGGGAGCAAGTTGATTGCAACGGGAAAAGTTGCTGATCGTGACCGATGTTGCGTCTGATCAACTTGCTCAAGCCGCTTGACCGATGTCTATACCTCGCGACAATGTCCTCCAGCGGCCACGATTCCAAAGGATCTGGGCGTCACATCGAAAGCAAGCAAAAGGGAGCCCTGGCAGTGCGTTCGCTTAAAGGATACTTACTGATCGCCTCGCCGGAACTGGAGTCACCGTTCTTCAGCCGCACGGTGATTTTGATGTTATCGCATAATGAAGCAGGTGCGATGGGGATCGTACTCAATCGACCAACCGAAGTTACTGTCGCGGATATTGCCGGCGACGCATTTCAGGACACGACTAACTGGCAGAAGCTCGTCTATCTGGGGGGTCCGGTCCAAGGTCCCCTAATGATGGTCCATACGATCGACGAACTTGCGGAACAGACGGTAATCCCTGGAGTATCCACCACGATGGGTGTCGAGGCACTCGAAGTCTTGGTCCGTCGTCGTCCTGAACCCTCCCGGGTCGTGGCGAACTACGCGGGTTGGGGGGCAGGTCAACTGGAGGGCGAGTTCGATTGGGCAAGCTGGCTCACCCTGCCCGCTTCACTCGACTATATCTTCTGGGACGATCCTAGCGTTGATCTCTGGGAGACCGTCGTCAAGGCTGCCCAAACCAGCACACTCGCGTCATTCCTCAAGGTTCGCCAAGTTCCATCCGATCCGCGTTTGAATTGAGATATTCAAATCAACATTCCTGGGAGGTATCAAGGAGTCGGCTCAGGTGGCACTGCCGGGATCGCAGGCCCGCTCGAGTTCATCTTGAGACCGCGAATCCTGAGCGCATAGGCGTGCTCGAAAGGTGGGTGGGACGGCATTTTCACCTTGAGTTATCTTCGAAACGTGATTGAATCCAAAGGCGACAAGACGTTTTGTCAGAGTCTCTGAAAAACGTGGAGTCGGGTAGCTGCAATCGGCTCAAAATATATCAAGAGGAGCATCCAATGGAATTCGATTACATTGAATTGATCAAGAGTGGTGATCCGATCTTAAGGAACAGGGCCGCGTTCGCTTTAGGCAAGCGAGGGTTGAGCGATGATCGGACCGTTGAGGCATTGCTCGAAGCGCTGAAGGATATGGAATGGAGAGTCCGCAGCAATGCTGCCAAAGCAATAGCGAGAATTGAACCAAGGGATCCGATGATATTTGACTATATCGTTAATATAATTGGTGATGATCATGAAGGTGTGAGAATAGATACGTTTTCATGGATTGCAATTATGCTCAATAGTGGTTTCGTTTGTGATAAGAACCAGATAAAAAGCGTTGTCTCGTACTATTATGATTTTTGACCAGATGTTCGCCTCCGTTCAATCCGGATCTTGGGTATGCTGAAGGTATCAACGCCCGATTCCATCGACGCAATCGTCGCAGCGGTGAGAGACCAGAGCGAGGAAGTGCGATATTATGCAATCGAAGCGGCTCGCTCATTTCATGAAGCTGTGGTGCGGGTACTCCCGGCTCTAGTCGAGTCCCTACCCACCGCTAGTGAGGAGATCAAATACGTTTCAGTTTTAGTCATGATGGACCTAGGCGAAGACGCGTCGTCGGCAATACCAGCTCTGCTAGGATTATTCGGAACGAGCGATCCACATCTTCGTTTCCACGCGGCATACGCTCTGGTTCGGATAGATAAGGGGCCTGCGGACGCTCTTGTAGCTAAGGTTTTACAGGAAACGCTCGTCTCAAACAACGTCGATGAGGGGCGTCTAGCCGCTCGCTTGCTGGAGCAACTGGCGGAGAGGTCGAAGGGTGGCAGGCGACAGTAAAACTGACCCCTCCTCTTCTGGCAGCCCCGTTCGTACATCAAACTTTCACCGCTGTCGTCAGTTCATTCTTAACAAGGCCCACCGCTGTACCACACTTGAAGAACAAGCAAAGGCACTCAACCACACGCCCTCAGATTTATGTCGGCTCTATCGCGAATATGGCGCGGTTCGTCCTTATCAGCTCTTGATTCGGACCAATATGAACTTTGGACTAGACCGACTGATCCTGTCTCAGGGGACTATGAAGCAAGGCTGTTATAAGTCTGGATTCACCAATCCAGACCACTTCTCTCGGCTTTTCAAGAAAGTTCACGAACTCCCACCAAGTGAACTCGCGTCGAGAATGTTGTAGAGCCCCAAAAAGAACATGTAACGAGATATTGTAAGATCCATCAGCGCGCGAACAAATGCCTCAGCCTGATTGCTCAGTCTGAGGCGTTTGAGGTGGTGAAGGATCCCGGCGATGACCGACTTTCGCGCCGAAGCACTATCATTGGCCTGGCGGGCTTAACGGCCGTGTTCGGAATGGGAACGGGTGTGGCCCCGCCAGTATGGTCG
>JANXSX010000145.1 GCA_025356475.1 Isosphaeraceae bacterium
CAACGGTTAAGTTGTCGTGCTTAGCGAACAGCTCGGCGTACAACTGACCGTGCCAGGTCATCGGATGGCACAAGGGATGGTCACGCCTGGGAAGATTTCTAGGGATCGTGTTGCCGCCGACTTGGATGTCGGCAACTCCCGGTTTCACGGGTACGGACATGAGGACAGACTCCGAACACAAAGACGAGCAGAACTTCACTCTCCTCTATATATCAGGTTTTCGGGCAATTCTGTTCAGGCAAAATATGCGTAGTGGGGATGTACAGGTAAAATCGCCTGGGGAGGCGATTGGCTTCGTTTGGGGAAACAGGCCTCCGGGAGGATTTTTACCCATCTTTCCTAATCCTCCCATTTACCCTCGGGAGAGGGACGCCGTCGGCAGGGTGAGGGCTTGGGCTTTCGGCTTGGCCGAGCAGGAACCACAGCCCTTGAGAGCTGGCCTGATATCGGGTCGATCATTCGGGGCGAGGACCAACAATTCTCTATATTCTCGAACAATTTGGGTTCGTTTCGGAAAAAGGGGAGCCGGAAGCGAGCCCTCGACACGGGGTCATCCAACGCAACCTCGGACCGAGGCGTAGGTCTCTTAGCCAAAGATTTCGGTGGAGCATTCGACCTTTGCGCCACTGGCATCTTCGGCTAAGCTTCCGTCTGTCTGGCAAAGAGATGGCCGCACGGACCGAACATCCCGTAAAAATGCCAGGGACGCGGGATTTCGCCTCGTCGAGGTGCAGGATGCACGAGCCGAAAGGTACGTCGGTCCCCCTAACGGGTCCGCGCCGATTTGTGATGGATCTGGTCCACTTCGCCCACCAGGTGCCTTCGGTCCCGGTGAGTCTGTGGATGAACGTATCACCACTGGTTGGCCCTCGCCAGGATCATCCTGCGCGGCCTTCTTGGGCGGTCCTGTTCATGAAGGCTTATGCCCAGGTGTGCGCTGAGAATCCGCCTCTGAGACGGGCTCTGCTCAACTTCCCTTGGCCAAGGCTCTACGAGCATCCTCAATCGACCTGTGCCCTCGCTCTGGAGCGAGTTCAAAGTGGCGAAGAAGGCATTTTCGTAGGGCTCTTCCGGGCACCCGAGGGGCAATCGCTCGGTCAATTACAGGAAGCGCTCGTCTGGTATAAGAAGCAGCCGCTCGACCAGGTGGGCATTTTCCGCCAGGCGATTCGAATCAGTAAGGCCCCGACCCCGATTCGCCGCTGGCTTTGGTGGAGCACGCTTCACATCTCGGGTTACAAACGAGCCAAGCGGTTTGGAACTTTCGGCCTATCGAGCTATGGAGCCCTCGGTGCCGAATCGATCCACCCGATCTCACCTTTGACAACCACACTGACTTACGGGCCGATCAACAACGCCGGGGCCGTTTGTGTCAAGTTGGTCTACGATCATCGAGTTCTTGATGGGGCATACATCGCCCGTCGACTCTTAGATCTGGAAGCTCGGCTCAATGGACCGATCCTCGAAGAGCTTCTTAGGCCGATGGGCGGACGGGCACCCCTTGCCGGGCCGCACCTCTTTCTCGGAGCCGAAGTGCGAGAACCACAAGGGGGCTGACCTGGCGGGTCGGCCCCCTCTTGGCTTCTTGGATCAAGTCCCAGGATCGCTGGTTTCCTGGTCGGTTGTGACCCGGACTTCCATCCGACTCATCAGCTTCTTGAGCTTGTCTTCCTTCTGATTGATCCCGAGCACGTTGTCGAGAATGATCGAACGCTTCTCGTTCTGGACGTGAAGGACCAATCGGCCTGCGCCAAGTAAGGCGTGTTCGAGGATGTCGGGGATTTCCTTATCGAACTTAAGGTTTGTGGTTGGGAACCGTTCAAGGTCGGAGAGCGGGCCATGGTGGTGGAGCAGCTCGTTTGGCAAGATTTCCCAGTAGTCCAGCCAACGGGTGAGAGAGATCACCCCGTAGAAGAGCAGCAAGACCGTCGCGTAACCCAGGTAGAAGTCGGGGCTTGCGTAGATATTGAACCCGCTCAATGTTCTTCGGAGGATCGGCAGCAGGTCAAAGTAGACCGATAGCCAGAGCACAAGGAAAATAATTGTAGTTGCGAGCAGGCCGCCGGCAACGATTGTGAATCTTGGGAAGTCAAACGCAATCACCATCAGGTTGAGTGCCAGAACGCCCAGGAAAAGCATGCCCAGATAGCGTTCAGTTGCGCCTGGCCGATATTTTGTCGAAGCGACGGTGGTTGTAGACGTTGTCTGAGTCTTGGCCGTCCCGACCTCAATCTTGGTCTCATCCTTAGGTTTGTCGGGGACGACGACACCGACAAACATCATGCCGAACCAGCAGATCAGCGAAGTCACTAACGTAGGAAACATGTAGATAAGTTTAGGGTAACTGAAGATACGGATACCCTTCTCGCGGGGGTGGGTCCCGGGTGCCCCGGCATGCTTGTCTGCAATGGACATGATCTTGAGATGTCTCCAAGAGGTGAATGGTGATCGCTTGGACTGGAAAGGCCGGACGGTTGGTCGCTGAGCTTCGATGGTCGATAAAACCGGTTCTAGCAGGGCATCGTAACGCCCAGATCAGTGCCGGTAAAGCATCGAGCGTAAGGAGATGGGCATTTGCCCAAAACATTCCTTCCCGCCGAGTGCAATTCGCACACCGAACTAAAACATTCGGAAGATGTTGGGGTGGAGGTTGACCAAAAACGATGTTGCTCGCCATAATGCGTGGGCCGGAGAGGTGACCGAGAGGCCGAAGGTGCAGCACTGGAAATGCTGTGTACGGTAACACGTACCGAGGGTTCGAATCCCTCCCTCTCCGCTGGCGAGTATTTTAAGAACCATGTGTGGTATCGCCCTAGATTTCGATGGGCACTTGATCTCTTTCGGGGTGCGATCACTGCACCCAACCCAGGGTGATCGATCCACCACGCGTTCCGGCGCGAAGGGAGTCCAACCTGCGACTTTGTTAGAGTATCCCTTAATCCGAAGCCTATGACGATGTGGTCATTTGTAGAGGAGGACGGAGGACGGGCGGATCGCTCCAGCAATTCGCTTCCGCGATTCCATTGATGAGGGCCTGGCGTGATGGGCTCAGTCCAGCACCCGCCCAGGAAATTCAGCGGCTTCCTGCGGTTGCTATGGCTCAGCTTCGGATGGAGCTAGCTAGAATCCCACTCGTCACCGACCGGTGCTGAGATCTGGGCTTAATATCAGGTGACGTGAATTCGAGGTGCTTGACAAAGTCAGTATCTATGGCTTAGTTTTCACATGCTGATGGAATAGCTCTTCCACGTCTCAGCCATACTCTCGGAATAATTCGATGAAGCACATTCGACACTTCAGCGTGTCTCTAGGCGTTTGCGCCATCTTGCTTTCAGCCGCAGGTTGCGACGGAAGCAAATCCGATCAACCCGCACCCTCGGACATCTCCCAGCTCAAGACACCTGACCAGGTACTCAAAGAAGCGACAGCGAAGGACGCGCCTGCCCGGGCATCTAAGTAATGTTTTCATTTTTTCCAACTGGCCTCTTCGGTGAGTTCTCACATTTGAGACATATCGCCGTCATTGAATTCATCTCCCTTCTCCCCAAGGACAGTTCTATGCTTTCAACACGTCGGTCCCGAGGGTTCACACTGATCGAACTCTTGGTGGTCATTGCGATCATCGCGGTCTTGATCGCCCTGCTTCTTCCTGCGGTTCAGGCTGCTCGTGAAGCAGCGAGGCGGTCTCAGTGCGTCAACAATCTTAAGCAGATTGGTCTGGCGCTCCATAACTACCACTCGACACACGACGCGTTTCCGCTCGGCGTTTCGCAGTATGCGCCCGTGGCGAACAACGCCCTCCTGACCAACAATTTCCATTGGGACAACTGGAGCTGCCAGGCTCTGTTGCTCAACTATCTCGAACAGACGCCAATGTACAACGCTTGTAACTTCTCCACAGGCAACAACAACGGTGTTAACTTCAGGATCAATAGCACGGTGTCACTGTCGAGAATCGCCGGCTTCCTTTGCCCATCTGATCCCAATGCCGGTGCGGGTTCGCCCAACACGGGCAATGTGAATCAGAGTAACGACAACAGCTACGTAGGGAGCATCGGGACCACGACTTTTCAGCCCCAGACGAACTCAGTCCAAGGGAGCACCGGCCTGTTTTGGTACTATCGGAGCTATGGTCTTCGGGACTGCACGGATGGATCGTCGAACACAATCGCCTTCTCCGAAGGCTTGGTCGGTGGCCCCCAGGCAACCGTTGGTTACCGAGGAACTGCGGTCATGTCGGCAGGCACGGCTGCCTCGCAGATGTATGACGCCAATCAGGCTCCTGCCCTGATCGACACTGGGTTGCTGATCTGTACGAATAAGTTTAAAGCCGCCAACACCCTCAACGCCTGGCGTGGGATCTACTGGGAAGTCGGTGCCAACGCGACCACCTTGTTTAATACCATCGTGACCCCGAACGCAAAGACGTCTCCATGGAGTGCCTGCCGAAGTGAAGGGGGCGGTTGGCCCGACCAGGCCACCTTCGCAAACGCTTCGAGCAATCACCCAGGGGGTGTCAACGTCGCGATGGCGGACGGCAGTGTCAAATTTGTCAAAGACACCGTCAATCGCTTCACCTGGTGGGCGCTCGGAACGCGTGCGGGAGGCGAGATCGTCTCGTCGGATAGCTATTGATTCGGTTCGCCGCTCGGTTTCGAGCGTGAATCGAACGACAGCCCAAGCAAGAGCCGTTTCCCCAATAGGGGAGGCGGCTCTTTGCATTGATGTTGCGGAAGGCAAAATCCCCTAGCACTCGCCAGTTGGTGCGCGACAAAAGGTAGAGTACGTAGAACAGGCAAGATGCTTCCGGATAATTCCGTTCAGGAGGTAGCGACTTTGGGACCCGCTCGATCATAAAGTACGCACGATGGATCCCCATAATTGCACTATGGAGACACACCGTGCGCACCACCGACGGCCTTGAGACTACCATT
>JANXSX010000165.1 GCA_025356475.1 Isosphaeraceae bacterium
GAATCCCTCTTTTTCCAGACACAAAGGGGTTTCAACGCGTCGTTTGGTTTTCGGCAAGGTCCGTGGACACCTAAAAGAGTAGAAGTCACAAGTGTCGTCGAGGAAACAAGTTTCGCTGAGGATTGACTTGACACAGTAGAAATAGTTAAGCCACTTGCTCGTCTCGCAGGCACCCAACCCATTTCGGCTCGGCGAACCAAAACCCTCATAAACGCTTGCAAAACACGGAATTCCTGAGAATCGCTGGAATTCCCTTTAGGTGCCAGTGCGAGCCTTAAGACTATCTCGCCGGATACACTCGAACGAGTGACGAGCACTGAACCATCGCTAATCAAGCGACGTCTCGTAAAAGTTGTCGACGGACTGGGTTTCCGTGAATTTAGGCGATAGCCCCACGAGAGAACTGGTCGGTTACAACCAGTGGAACTCAGATATATTCACTAGTTCAAACCGCCAGCATCTCGCTCCCATATGAATATCTGTCACCCTAGGCTCGTGAAGGCGTGCCTCTCAGGCTCCGCTATTATCTTCGGGGCTGAACCCCAATCGCTCGGCGGCGACGGTCTGGTCCCAGCGCGAACCCGTGTTGTTCGACATTCCGTGAACCACGAGGAAATGATCGTCTCCGAGATCCGCTTCGACAGCACATTCGAAGAGTTGGATCAGGTCACGATCCGAAAGCCACATCTTCTTTCCCCACTCGTGGGGAAGGGTGGAAGGGTGGTTGGGGGAGGGCTGGTTCCAGCCGAGTCGAAGGGCGATAAAGCTCAACTCGAAGGCGTGGGCGACACTTCGTCCCATCCGTTCTCCCATGAGTTTGGTCGTACCATAGGGGCTATCGGGCAGGGGGGGAAGCTCCTCAATGATCGGGCCATCGCCTTCGTTCAGGTAGCCCCCCATCGCGTGGTTCGATGACGCGAAGATCACCCGTTCGACACCCCCTAAGGCGCTGGCCATCAGGACATTCGCCATCACGTCGAGGTTGGGACCTTGCAGATCCTCCCACGAGGAGAATTCGTTCGGGTTCCCCGCCAGGTGGATCACCGTATCGACGCCATGGAAGTGCTCAACCCATTCATGATCCCAGTTCGCGAGGTCGGCCACGATCAGGTTGGGGTCATCCGCACTTCCGGTGAGGTCGATCGCAACCAGGTCGTAGAGCTCTTCCCACGCGGCTCGAAGCTTCATACCGATGTTGCCCGCCGCTCCGGTGATCAGCACAGTGCGGGGACCGTCGTCGAGCAGACCGTCGGCGTCCATCTCGAGGATATCGAGGCCATAGACACCCCCTTCTCCTTCGTCTTCGCCCTCAACGGTCTTCACTTCGTCGATGGGGTCCTTAGCTTCATCCTCGGGACGCATCATGGCTCTCCGTTGGCGCGACCGACAGACCGTCCGACTAACCCTCCCCAAGAAGGGGAAGGTCTTCCAGCGTGTAACGTAACGATTCGGGCGATCAAAGGCCAGATGGGCTGTTCGCAAGCGGAACACCCAACCCCTTGGCGACCGCTTCCAGGAAGAAGTACTCGCCCCACATCACCGATTCATCCACACCAAGTTTTTTGTGAAAGTGATAGACGCCATGCTTCAAAACCCCTTGCCATCCGGGGGTCGACCAGGCGACGTAGCGGTCTGTACAGAGTGTGTCGAGGATCGTGAGGGCGGCGTTCTGGTATCGTTCCGACTTGGTGGCGGACTTCGTGAGCTTGGCCAGGTTCAAAAGCCCGGAGGCGGCGATTGCACCTGCTGAGCTATCGTCGAGCCGATCGGGCCCGTCGGGTACATCGAAGTCCCAGGGGGGGACCATGTTCTCCGGGCAGCGGTCGATGAAGTGATCGGCGTTGCGTTCGGCGACCGCGAGGTCGGAAGGGTCGTTGGTGTAGGTGTAGACCGTCCCGAAGCCGTAGAGCGACCACGCCAGACCTCGGCTCCAGTCGCTGTCGCCGCTCAGCCCTTGATGGGTTGTCTGGCGGAGGAAATCACCGGTAGGGAGGTCGAAAATCCCCTCGTGTGCCGTTCCGCCGTTGGCCCGGACGATCGTCCGTTCGGTGGTTCGACAATGGGCTACGGCGAGGTCGAAGAGCGCTTGGTCGTTGGTCTCACGCGCAGCATAGAAGATGATCGGTACATTCATCATAATGTCGATGAACAAGCTCTCTGGCGCGACAAACGAGCGAAGGTATTGCCCCTTGGGGATAAACCGCAACGCCAGAGTTCGCCCTGCGGTGATCAATATCTCATGCAAGTGCTCATTCTTCGTGAGGTTGTACCAGGGCAGGTAGGTGCTCAGGAAAATGAAGCCCAGGTCGTGGACGTCACGATCATGTTGTTTGTGTTCGAGAAGGGACGAGTAGTGCTCGGCGAGCGAGCGCCACTCTTGGGACCCCTTGGCCTGTGCAAGGATCCACATCATCCCCGCGTGAAAACCCGCACACCAATCGGTCCAGAGTTCGCCGCCATGCTGCCACTGGCCATCCACCGAATAGATTGGGAAGTAGTCGGGAGTCCGCTCGGTCGTGGCCTTCACCTGGTCGGCAGCGAAGTCGAGCGCTCGCTGTAGGCGGGGCCGGAGGTCGGCCATGTCGACACTGCGAGGTTCTGCCACGAGAGCGAGACTCCGAACACAAAGGCAGGACTCGATCAGAATGCCGTCAGGGTCCGAGCGGATTTGATCTGACGGGCGAGCGGCCCCCAGTATTCGCCGCCGTTACGACTGATCCAGAGTTCACCCGAACCGAGGGCCACCACGACGTTGTCCGGAGCGGCCGGATCGAATCGGATGTCGGAAACGGCGTCGTAACCAAGGTCATCAGGCAGGCCTCGCCGCACCAGATTCCAGTTCTTTCCGCCGTCAATCGAGTCATAAAGCGCGAACTTCAAACCATCGCGAGGTGCGGCACCTGACGATCCCGGCGTGGGAGCGGCTCCGGCGTACAGGACGTTCGGCTCGCCCGGCTTGACCTCGACGACACGGACGTGCCGCGCGTTCTCAAGGCCCTTACTCGTGTCGGTCCAGCTCACGCCTGAGTCCAGGCTGGTCCAAACTCCATCGGAAGTCCCCACCACGACCCGACCTTTGCCGAACCTGATGCTGAAGACCTCGGCGGGCAGGCCGGGGCAGGCCATCCAGGTCGAGCCCGAATCGACACTCTTCCATAAGCCCCAGCCGCTACAGGCCGCATACCAAACCTCGGGCTCGCCGGGAGCGGCGGCGAGGAGGCGAACTTCCCCAGCAAGGCCCGTCTTAGCGACAGCCGGAGTGGGGAGCGACGTCCACCCGAACGTGTTCATGGTCGGTTTGGCAGGTGCCGCCATCACCGCCGTGCCGCCACCGGAACGCCGCTGCTTGAACGCCGTTCTTGCCCGATCGACCGCCTGCGTCAACATGGACGGGACGGGAACCCCCACCAATTTGCGTTGCAAGGCCAGGGGCTTTGTCCCCACGAATAGGGTCGCCATTGGCCCGACGATCGTGATCGCCGAGGGTCGCCCCGCCACATCGGGCAAGGGGACCACCCGCCAAGTCATTCCGTTATCGACCGATTCCAGCACGCGGTTCGCCCCGTCAATCGCCGCGACGACACCACCCCCCGAGCCCGCCAACGAGCGGATCGCCCGGTCTTGTAAGGAGTGGTACACCGGCCAACCGATGCCGTCGAACCAGCGATAAATTCCCTCGTCCGTTCCGATCAAAATCATGGTCCGTCGCGTCTCTCGGTCCGAAGATCGTTCGTTCGACCCGCTCCGCCATTAGGTTGGTGATCGTAACGTCTTGAGGGCGTTCGGTCAAACGCCGGTCGGGCGGAGATCCCAATCGCTCGATTATGTGCGCAGGAATCGCCACTCTCGCATCGCACATCAGAAGCTTGAGCACCGGCCTGATCAATTTCAGGATCGTCGGATGGCCGAATCCGCCGTGTCGGGCTAGACTCAAACGCGCAGAGATGAAGGAAAACTAAGAATTGCTTCACAGGGGATTCAGGATCGCCTTGTTATGATCTCGCGTGTTGATCCCGAGTCGGATCAATCGGCGAAACCCTCTCAGGAGAATACCCATGCGTTCTTTGTTGCGTTTCTCATTGGCAGCCTTCCTGGTAACGATCTTGGCCATTCCAGCCAGGGCAGCGAGCCATGACCTTCCTCTCGACCAGGTCCCCGCAGCCGTCATGAAGGCAGTGAAGGTCAAGTTCCCCACCGCCACGGTTGAAGAGGCCACCAAGGAAGAAGAAGACGGCGTTACGATTTTCGAGCTGACGATTGAGGTCGGAGAAGACGACATTGTCGTCTCGCTCAAGGAAGATGGAACGATTCTTGAGATCGAGAAAGAGATCGAGGTCAAGGACCTTCCGCCAGCCATTACTGCGGCCATCAAGGCAAAGTACTCGAAGGCCGACATCGAGTCCGCAGAAGAAGCGACCAAGGGCGACGTCGTAACCTACGAAGTGACGATCGAGACCGACGAGACCACACGCAACCTGGTGCTCGATAAGGCTGGGAAGATCCTCGAAGATGAAGAGCAGATGGACGATGACGACGAAGATGAGGTCGAGTTCACGAGCAGCTTCATCGTTGTTGAGTCGGAACTCGCATCGACCGGTCGGAACCCATTCTTCATCCTTGAGACGGGTTACCAGCACTACTACGAAGGGACCGAGGATGACAAGCCTGTCACCTTGACCATCACGGTGCTCGACGAGACCAAAAAGGTGGGTAATGTCACTACCCGGATCATTGAAGAACGCGAGACATTTGACGGGAAGGTCATCGAGATCTCACGGAACTACTTCGCAATCTGCAAGCGGACCAATAACGTCTACTACTTCGGTGAAAATGTCGATATCTACAAAAATGGCAAAGTTGTCAGCCACGACGGCAGTTGGCTCTCGGGCGAAGGAGATGCTAAGTACGGGCTAGCCATGCCAGGCAGTCCGTTGCTAGGGGCACGATACTGTCAGGAACTCGCACCAGGCAAGGCGATGGATCGCGCCGAGGTTACCTCGCTCACCGACGAGATCGAGACCCCCCTGGGTAAGTTCACCAACGTCCTGACGATCACAGAGACAACCCCACTCGAGCCGGACTTGGAAGAAGAGAAGCAGTACGCGATCGGAATCGGCCTGCTCCAAGAGGGTCAACTGAAGTTGGTCCGTCACGGATTCGTCAAGAAGTAACCCATTGATGTGTGGACAGGGACTTTCGACCCACCCCGGGCACGCTGTGAACCGGGGTGGGCCAAGTGAGATTGAGCGATTCGGAGACCCTCGAACGTGATCGATCCCCTCTGCGGTTTCAGACGCCTGTCGGTCGCGTGTTTGCTCCTGGTAGCGTTGGGAGTGGGGGCTCGTGCCCTGTGCGACGAACCCTCGCCCGCCTTAGAAGTACGCTTAATCAAGCCTGAACAGCAACTCGCCGAGATCCTCAAGCTGTTTGAGGGGACCAAAGCGGCCAGCCCTGCGGAGGCCCTCTCGCTTTGGAAGCGAGCGGACCCGACCCAGACGCTCGGTAAGCCGCTCGAAGCGGTGATCGCCTTGGTGAACCCCAAGATGATCGCGGAGATCCGCAACCTCGACGATGCGACCCTACGCCTTAATCTCAAGGCGGGGAAACTCGACTGGTGGGTGGCAATCCCGCACGATGATGGGACGCTTGCTGCGGCTGGCCCTGCTCTCGCGCTGACCGACGGGGGACCCGAGCCGATGCTCGACGGGGCTTCGGTGTATCGACTCGGGTCTGCCGTCGGTCCCTTGATGGCGCAGAAAGGCTCCATGGTCGCGGTGGCGATGGATCGCGACTTACTGGCGAGGGGGCTCAACGCTCGACCCCGCAACCACACGCCGGTCGAATCTGGATGGGCAATCCAGATCAATCCCAGCGCAATCGGGCCTGATGTGCCGGCAAACATCAAACCCTGGACCGAGGGTCTGAAGGCGTTCAATGCGACCTCGATCGAAGCACTCATGACGCTCAAGGGTGGAGGGCTCGAACTCAACGTCAAGACAACCCTCGCCCGCCCCCCGATTGGGCCCAGGCCGGTCATCGATCCGAGCTGGTTCATCCTCCCGAACGGCCAACCAATGGCCGAGTTCGAGCTCGCGATCGATTCCACACCCGAGGGCCGCGACCGAGTCTTCGAGGTAATCGACCGGGTCGAGCGATTGCGCCCCGACCGAGCGAACATCGCCCCAGCGCGGGTTCGGCTCACCTTGCTGGCGGCCGCGCGCGGGGCGAATCTCGAAACCGACCTCTGGCCAGGTTTGCGAGGCATCTCCGGCACGATCACCGCCGACGAAGGACGAACGCCCAACCAGGGGATGATCCTCTTGCACTTCAAGGACAAAGCGGCGGCGGATCGGGGCGAACAGCTTGTGAACAAGCTCGGTAAGGGGCTCAAAGTGACGGTCGATCGCAAGGCGACGACCGTCGGAATTGCCACCTCTCCCCAATCCCTCAGCGTCGCCCTTGCGGCGGATTTCTCGCGGAGAGGCCCGGTCATGAAGCTGGGCTTAGACCCGATCGAGCGGTATGTCGCCGTATGGCCAGGTCGCTGGCCAGGTCTTGAGGACGAAGTTCTCGCCCACGATGGATCTCCAATCCTCTGGATTGGTAATTCCTCCGCGACGGGACTCCGCGACCAGATCCGCTTCGATGGTTCTCAAGAACTGATTCAACGCATGCTTGCACGATCGATCGGCAAATAGCCTCGAATGGTATTCTGAGAAACTGCACTCATGTCTTTTCGTATCATCGACCTCCGCGTAAACTGGCTCCTCCAATACGTCGGTGAGATCACCACGTTCGACCCACACGACTATCCCGATATCAAGCCCCGCCTTGGTGAGGTCTCCGGCTACTTGCAGGATACCCTCGCAGCGATCATCCCCTGCGGTCGTTCGTCTGCCGATTGGGCCAAGCAAACGGACCCGGACCAAGCGATTTCCGAGATCTTCACACGGGTCGAAGCCGAGTTCCCTGGTCGAATCTTGATCGGACCCGACGATTATGAGCGGTTTGCGAGTGAGCCACACTCACTCTGCTGGGCCATCTTGCAACTCGATGATCTGGACAAGTTGATCAAGCCGACCGACGCCACGCAACAACTCTCGCGATGGTTTGACCGAGGAGTCCGCATCTTCCGACTGACAGATCTCGCCCAACTCGACCTCCTAGCCCAACTTGGATCAGTGACCGGTCCCAAGCCCGCTGTGGATCTGGGCGGACTCGATCCTGAATCCGTGAATCATGCTCTCAACTGGTTCGATGCAGACCCCTCACGTCGAGCACGTCTCTTTCCGATGATCAGTCACTTGAAATTCGATTTCCATGACTTCTCAATAAAACGCCTAAGAAAGCTTAGTGGCTTGGTTGGTCTGGCGCTTGGGCCGAGCGCTACGGAATTCTGTGCCCAGATTGAAGCCCTCAACGAGGAAGTCTCGGGAATCGCTCTGAGTTCGGGATATCTCGGCGGAGAAGCGGTGGCATTGCCGGGCCTGGGAACCGTTGAAGAGGTGATCCGCAGCTTAACATCACGACTTGACGACGCCATCCTTCAGTCGATCGGGCATCAGAATGCGTGGAAGCTGATCAGACATGTCACTTCAGGGTGATGATTTTTGGTTTCATCAAAGATTCATCGCAACTTCACCTGTCGAGAGAAGGGTTCGCATACATTAGTTTCTTACGTTGGTTTTCCCTTACGTGAGGATCTATCTGGTGCGTACACAGACCACTCGACCGCGACACGCCTTCACCCTGATCGAACTCTTGGTCGTCATCGCCATCATTGCTGTACTAATCGCCTTGCTCTTGCCTGCCGTTCAGTCGGCTCGCGAAGCTGCTCGACGCGTCCAGTGCGTCAATAACATGAAGCAAATCGGCCTTGCCTTTCATAACTTTGAGAGTACCTACGGCTTCTTCGCCCCAACCTGGGGCATCAGTGACACCTTCTTGAAGCCGCCATTCTCCCCGGTCGATCTCACGACCCTGCCGCCGACCCATCCTAGCTACATCCCTAAATGCCCTCAACAACTCAGCATGATATGCGCGAACCCGCTCGACATTCAGTCGTGGGTTCCGCTGGTGATGCCGTATGTCGAGCAGTCGCAAATCTATAACTCGATGAATATTGCTCAAGCGTTTCCCCAGCCGGCGAACACCACGGCGGTCTCGACTCAATTGAACTTCATGGTCTGTCCGTCGGCCCCGCCCTATCGCTTGGCCAAATATGTCAATGCCCTCAATGGTCAGACCGTCAATCTCGCATCAGGTGACTACGCAGTAGACGACGGCGTCAGTGAATCATGGCTAATCGCCAACAAGGTTCCCCACCCTGCCGGCCAAGATACTCCCGGGCTTCTGAAAGGCAATTTCCTTCGCCGAATCGCCGATGTGACCGATGGCACGACGAATACGATCCTGATGACCGAAGATGCCGGCCGACCGAATTTCTACCTCCTGGGCAAGGAGTATCCCGCCGGAGCCAGCATTCCCTGGTACCGCAACGGTGCCAAGATCGACCTGAGCAATGAAGGTTCAGGAGCAGGCTGGGCCGACTATAATAGTGAGTTCTACACCGATGGCGACGGCTCAAATCAACACTCGAACTACAGCAGCAACAATGAAATTTACGGATTCCACCCAGGTGGAACCAATATCACGATGGCCGATGGTTCGGTTCGCTTCCTCAAAACGACCGTCTCGCCAACCGTCTTCAACGCGTTAATCAGTTATAACGGCAGCGAAGTGATCTCCGCCGACTCCTACTAATTCGTCGCAAACACCCCTCGGTCCATCTTTGCCTCTCTCGGGGGCTCGGCGCGTGGGGTGTTCTGCTGGAGTGGAATTCATGCGTTCTGGCTTGATGATGGTTCCGTTGGCTCTGTTCGCGTTCGGTTGCGACGACCGCCCCACCTCGGGACCGGTCCCTGTTCACCCGGTTAGCGGTTTCGTGACCTATAAGAATAAGCCCCTCTCCGGTGCCTTGGTCGCCTTTCATGCGTCGGGTGGATCGAACGCTCCCAAGACAGGCGAAGCTCCCTCTATAACCACCGCACCGAACCCGACCGGCATGACCGATCAGGACGGCAAGTTCAAACTCCATAGCTTTGTCGGCGACGATGGTGCTCCGATCGGCGACTACACAATCACCGTTTCGCTCGCGAGGACGAGCGAAACCCGAGACGTAATGGTCAAGGCGACCACCACCGCACTCGTCGTTTCGATTCCCGCTAAGTATGCCGATCCGGCACAGTCAAGCCTGACTGCGACGGTCAAGGAAGGACCGAACGAGATTCCCACAATCGAGCTCCGTTGAATTTCCCAACGTCCCTCCCACGAAATCCGTAATGGATCGTGGGCGGGTCGTGTTCTGGGCACTTTGAGACCGATTATGGTCATCTACCGCATCCTCGCCGATACCATTGTGATCATCCATGCAGCGTTCGTTGCCTTTGTCGGCCTTGGCCTGGTGGCCATCGTGATTGGGCTCCTCTTCAAACGATCCTGGGCACGCAACTTCTGGTTCCGGATGCTCCACCTCTCCGCCATTGCCTTTGTCGTTTTCGAAGAGGCTGCAAACATGCGCTGCCCGCTAACCGTCTGGGAGAACCACCTCCGGCAACAGGCTGGGCAGGTTGGCTACCCAGGCGACTTTCTGGGCTACTGGGCCCACAACTTGATTTTCTTCGACCTCCCAAGCCGATTCTTCACCCTTTTTTACGGCTGCGTGGGTTTGACGATCTTGGGGATCTTCGTCCTGGGACCCCCGCGCAGACCCTGGCCCAAGGCGAGTCCGGCGGACTCGTCTGCGAATTCGGCGTGAGCCACGTTGCCCTGGCGCTCTGGGTCGGATAGCTTGCTCGGATCACATGTTCCGCGTGACCTGAGTCCGATCCTTTCGCGTGAGTGGGGCACAAAGCGATGAAGCAGCACGTCGTCTTCTTCGAGGCTGAAGGGGGCACCGATAAGGGGCCCGACGGACACCGCAAAGACACCATGCCGATGGTAAATGCCCTCAAAGCCAAAGGCTGGACCGCCGAAATCGTCTTCTACAGCGATGCCGACCGTCCTGCAGTCTACGACAAAGTGCTCGCAACCGCAGATGCTTATGTCAGTCGGATCAATCCTGGAACGATCCCAGGCGGCGAGTCAAACTACTTCGAGATGCTCCGCAAGTTGTGCGCGGCCGGGGTCGTCGGTATGCCTCACCCCGACGCCATGATCGGCTATGGAGCCAAGGACGCTCTCGTCAAGCTCCGCGACACCGAACTCGTCCCGACCGATACGCACGCCTATTATAAAACGTCGGAGCTGCACGAACATTTCCCCGTCACCCTCTCGCTTGGCGAGCGAGTCCTCAAGCAGAATCGGGGCTCGACCGGCGAAGGAATCTGGCGAGTCACGGTCGAAGATCCTCGACCCTTCCCCAAAGGCAGAGCCCTGCCGCTCGACGCTGCGATCAAGTGTACAGAGGCGGTCGATAACCACGTTGAGCACCGCAAGCTCGGTGAGTTCATGACCTTCTGCGAGAGTTATATTGTCGGCGACTACGGCATGCTCGTCGATATGCCGTTCCTTCCCCGCATCAAAGAGGGTGAGATCCGCATCCTCCTGGTTGGACCCAAGCCGATCTTCGTGGTCCACAAGAAACCCGCCGACTCCGCCGACGCCTTCTCCGCCACCCTCTTCTCTGGCGCCAAGTACACCTACGACGATCCCGCCAAGTGGCAACCCCTCGTCGACATGTTTCTGGGGCTCTTGCCCACCGTCATGAAAAAACTCGGAGGCTACGAGATCCCCCTCATCTGGACCGCCGACTTCATGCTCGACAACAACCCCGATGGCACCGATAAATACGTGCTCGGTGAAATCAACTGCTCGTGTGTCGGGTTCACCACGCACATGGAACACGGCATTCAAGAGACGATTGCCGATGAGATCATTCGCACAGTGGAACGGTTGAATGCATGAACGTTTATGAATATTCCTACGTGTGATCGAAGGAACGGAAATCCAAAGACTTCCCGTTCTCACACACTTGCGGATAACTCTGCCTTACCAATCACCCACCAAA
>JANXSX010000199.1 GCA_025356475.1 Isosphaeraceae bacterium
CGGTCGGCGGATGGAACAGTGTGGAGAGTTCTTCATGCGACATGAGGAAGCCATAGGCTGGTAGCGGCGGAAGCGTACCGCGACGGATCTTGGAAAGGTGGAACGTGGCGAGCCGCGATTGAGTGAACGATCCAAACGCTCCCGCCATCTGGTGGATGCGACCGATCGCGATCTCTTGATCTTGAGGGCTTGCGCGTGCGATCAGGCGAATGTGCGTCTCAAACAGGTGTCCACCAATCTTGTCCGACGCCGCCGCGAGCCGGTCCTCACGGTCGTGAAGCCGACTCGATGAGATATCGAGCGACGTATGCCGCAAGCGTGGGGAGGATTGGGCCAGTAGACCAAGCAACCACGCCAAGAACCATCGCCGATGCCGAGTGATATGGTCGGCGTAGTATTCCGCAAGCCGATGATGAATGTGAAAGAACTCACGGTCGAGGACGTGAATCGTGCGGAGGGCATTTCGGTATCGTTGTGGCGATGCCGGGGTGATGTGGATCTCGACGCAACACTGAACCGTTGGGGCAGGCAAGATGGCACGGAGGATACCACTCACAGGATCGGCGAACGTGCTATTGAGGAGATCCTCAAATTGGGCATGACGCATGATTGGGAATAGCTCGGGCGAAAGGTCGAGTTCGGCTGACCAGGCGCTCCACCCCAAGGGCGAGGATTCGGATTCTTCGACGGGAGTCAGCGTGCAATTGGGGTAGTTGGCGGCGATCGGATTACTCACCAGCTGTTCGTCACAATCGCTCGTGGTTACCGAGAGGACCGTGCGTCCGTTGATCGACTCGAAGCCAAGAATGATCGGATCGGTCGTAACTTTGGCCTTGAGAATTGCGGCCAGCGCTCGCTCCATGTAGCGGGGCGTTCGGTCATTGGTCGCCGGGGCGCTGAGAGCTACATGCACGGGATGAGAATAGCAGGAAGTGTACGCACATTATGTAAAAAGCCGCCCATGTGAGTGTGTGTTTCTCGCACGAGTCGGCTTGGGCCACAACTCAACTCGGCAGCCACGCTCCTTGACCGTC
Organism: Isosphaeraceae bacterium; assembly: GCA_025356475.1. GTDB lineage: Bacteria > Planctomycetota > Planctomycetia > Isosphaerales > Isosphaeraceae > JANXSX01. The sequence goes on from JANXSX010000199.1 coordinate 1,035, forward strand.
GCGGTGAAGGGAGGCGGGGTAATAGCCGTCTCGGCATAGCGAGCGTTCATGACTTGGGTTGAAGTGTATCACTCAAACGTCGGTATCCGATCGAATTGAGGCAAGAAAACGGAAGTTTTGCGGTGCCGGGAGGTTGGATGAAGCTCGACAAGCGACTGCCAGGAACCACGATGATCGACAAAGAGCGGTGAATGCAAAGGCTCCGCATCCGTGACGAACGCTTCGTGCGTGGCGGCATAGACGAGCCTCCTCGCCGCATTTCGCGTCAAGGATGAGGTGAGCGAAAGAATGTGGTAGGCACGCGCAACCGATCGCGTCAAGAATACGACGCGCAGTCGCGGTCGTTCCCACGCTTTGCCTCCGTCCAGCCAACGTCGTAATACCGTGTCCTGGTATTCGTCGTAGATACTGAGTTTGGTGCGGAGGCTATTGACGACGAGCGAGTCGAGCGATTCTGTCGAATTGTCGATCTCAAAGGCGACATTAAAACGACGACCGCCGGATAGGAGTCGGAAGAAACCGTCGGGCTGAACCGCTCCGCTTGCGGTAGTCAGTGTGAGTTCGTTTTCGCGGATGAATCGAACAACCTGGACACGCTCGAGATGACTGGCTCGAACGACTTCAACGATCACTTCAGCGAGCCGGAATGTGTGATCGAAGAGCGACGGTGACACCTCGGCGAAGAATGCTCGCGTCGGCTGCGTAGCCTCAGTTCCGTGCAGGCGGTGAAAACCACTGGGCGTGATTTTGTAATAGTTCTGTAAGCCGCCCCGTCCGTGTGCCGCCGGCCAGAAACGCACGAAGCCTTCCGAGCCAAGTGCCTGCAACCGCTCGCGAACGCGACGTTCATCGAGAAAGGGCTCGCCATCAAACGCGACGCTCGCTCGCTTCAGAAGTGCTGAAGTCGCGGGTGTCCAACTCAGCAATCGAAGCAGTGAAAGGTCGCGCGGCGAGAGGCTCACGCGATTGGACATACGAAATCAAGATGATTACACTCCATCATACACTCCCCTTCCCGCGTGAATCAGCCGCAATACACCAGTGTCGATGATCTGCAAGCGCAAACGTCGCTAGAGGATGCGGCGGCCAAGTGTGGCGTGACGCTCGATGTTCAGGGAACCGGTCGACAAGTGCGACTCGACTGCGCGTTTGGTTGCCCGGGCGACCACGCCGGTAAGCGAGAAATCTCCGTCGATACTAGCAATGCCCAGAAGGTGTTTACGTGCCATGCATATGAGTGTCAGTTTCACGGCAATCTGCTCACGCTGTTGCATGGCTGGTCCACGGCGAGTCGACCATCAGGGGACAAACTCAAAGGCGACGAATTCAAGAGAGTACGTGATATTCTCACGGGAGGAACCGCTCCCATCGCTTCGCCTCCGCCAACGACACCCAACGCACTGCCGGCTGCGACTGTTACCGACCCCGTTCGGAACACTCCCCTCTCCGAAAGCGCTAATGAGAAGGCGCGCGAACTCGTGACGCTCGATGAAAAGTTCATCACTGATATCGCGCACATGCCACCTGCCGCCGCGAGCTATGTGCGACGGCACTCGTCTCTCACTTCCGCATTGATGCGAAAATGGCGGGTCGGCGTCCTTCCCCAGGACGCCGGTGCCGACAAGCGAGGTTGGAGCCTGCGCGGCCACCTGCTCTATCCAATTCTCAGCGAGAGCGGAAAGCTACTCGCGTGGGCATCGCGCGATCCCCTCTTCGAGATCAAGGAACAAGCATTTCTCTCGCTTTCACCCGATCAGCGATCCCAGGAAAAGAAGCCTGCAAAGCACCGGATTCCTCTCGACCATCATCGGGGCCTGGAGCTATTCGGCCAACACGGAAGCCGGACGAACGAACCCGGATATCGCGAGGCGGTCTTTAACTACGGCATTATTGTCGTCGAGGGATTTAATGATGTGTTAGGTCTCGATGCGATCGGCGTTCCGTCGGTCGGCATCATGTCGAACAAAGTCACGGATGCACAAGTCGCCAAGATCGAACGCTTCGCGAAGACGCTCGCCGGAGGCAAGGTGACAATCCTCTTCGACGTGGACGAGCCAGGTGATGCCGGAGCTAAAGAAGCACTCTGGCTTCTGGCTCAGCGTGGTCTCATTGTTCGACTCGGCTGGAGTCGCGCCATGCATGGCGAAGCGTTCAAAGGTCGGCAGCCAGAGAGCCTGACACGCGACGAGTGGGAGCGGATCGCGATGTTTCTCGAATCGAGCCGGATCAAGATTTAGGCGGGTCAATCCTCGGTGGGATCGCGAAACTCTCTGAGTACCTCTACGTCGGATACGATGCGAATCGAGTGAGTTGTACAGTATGCGATCACTGTTGGATCATAAAAATGACGGTCAAGTGTGCAGAGAACTTCAGATCGCCCCTCGACGGCTGTCGCGATGACGGCATCGTCGTCCGGATCACGGCAAACGGCGACAATCTGGATGGGGGCGGTCATTTCCGAGACTTTTTCAAGCAGGTTCAAGAACCGATCGATTTGCTCGGGAGTGATCCCCGCGTGTTTGCGGATACGATCATAGCCGAGCACTCGCCGCACTTCATCAAGGATGGCCTGTGAGAGAACGAGACGATTCTCCGTACGGATCGCGAACTCGAAGACCGCCCAAGCCGGTCCATTGGGTCGGATCGCGGCGCGCACGAGGATGTTTGCGTCAAGAGTGAGACGCATTGCGGTGTTGCTTTCGAGCCGATTGAAAAGCTTCCTCGATCACCTCTTCCATCTCGGCGTCGGGAACTGCTGCGCTCCGCTTCCCCATGTCGTCCATCAGCTCGAATATCTGTTCGCGAGCCACCTCGTGTTGCCGGAGTTCGGATTCGAGAGGGGGTCGGCGCACAATCACGGTGCATTCGTCGCCGTCGGTGAGATCGAGATGGAGGACGCCGCCAAGCCATACGCGAGCCGCACTTGGCAAATCCGCAGCCTTGACGGTTGCTTGTTTCTCCATGTTCTCCTCCGCTTGGACTCGATTCTTCATATACCTCATGGTATAGCGAAACGACTGTTAGGGCAACCAGTTATGCCGGTTTTTCTTGATAAGCGGCCGTTACATGGTGATATTCCGACATCAAATGCTCATCCTCGGCTCTGGCGATCGTTCGCCCCGTAACTTACCATTCAATCGCTCTCCACCCTATCCCCTACTGCCTGAGCAAAAGCGGGATAGAACGCGCGTGGCTCAGGATTGCTGGAATCGTCATCGATCTTATGCTGGAGACGTTCATACGTCACCAGCTGAATTGCGACGTAAGCACGTGCGTGACGGAGTCCTCCACGGTGAGAGGTTCTCCCCCTTGGTTGGCGAGCGGTTGGCTGAGTTCTTGCGTGAGTTTCGGAGTCATAGGCTCAGTATACAACCTCTGGACGGAGTCAAGTTATGGAAAGTCGTTCGGAAACGAGCGTCCGCCCCGCTGCGGCGGGGACACACCGGACGGTCGCATCGGAAAGCATCGATAGCCATCGATCGCATCCTCACGGTCGCATCGAACCGCTCTGCGGCCAAGCCGCCGCAGGGCGCATGGTGCTGGAGCCACGTCGCGGGCCAACGCAGTTGGATGCGACCCCCACCGAGGCGCGGCCATAGGTCACGAGCGAGCGAGTGCCGGCCTGTCGTCCTCCGGTGGGGGTCGCGGCGAAGGCCGTGACGTGGTCTCCATCCTGACATGGCGAGATTCTTGGCTTTCCAAGCCACTCGCGGCGTCGATCTCCGATCGCCCGCGTATCGCCGCTCGACCGCCTGAGCTGGCGATTTCCCGGCGACGAACCGGCGGAACATTTTCACTCACGTCGAGTCTCATTTCTGTTGCGCTGGTTGGACGTCTTCGATTTCTCTTGCAGAGTCCGTCACCGAACCGCTCCTGCGGTTCGCAGTCAAAACAATACTTTTTTTCACACAAGTTGTGTGCTTAATAGAGTCATATGTTCTTGCTCGAAGCCTGAACCCATTGCTTTCCGCATTCAGAAGCCATTTTATGAATCAAAGACTTCCTTTCATGATCCCACTTTCTTCCTTTCAGGGTCCCAATCCCTACCTTTCAGGCTCCCAGCCCACTTCCTTTCATGCGCCCACTCCTTCCTTTCAGGGTCCCACCCATTTCGGTTTGACGTGCTGATGAACTCCTGATGAACGCGGTCGTGTATTGGTCATGAACGGTATCAGAGCCCGGTCATTTTGTTGAGCCTGAGTACGCCCATGAGCGTGTCAATGGCCACCAATCAGCCTGTCGATTTTCGCCGGTGTTCTTTGGTGCCGTAGAACGGACACTTCAGATGGATGAAAGCGACAACAGGGACGTCCGGAAGTGTACGGAAATGAGGCTGTTCAGGGGGATGGTCGGCGGGTGTTCTTGGACTGTTCAAAGAATGTGTTCACAGCGTGTTCCTGAACGTGTTCGATCGACAATTTCTAGAAGTTGATGAAGGGTTCGACTGTGCTCTTGAGCATGGTCGGTGATAGGCTAAGTGGACACGGAAAAAATGGCTTTGACATTGAGTTGAGCAGGGTAGACGGACAGGGCTGGTTGCTTGACGACCATGACCATGATTCGACGTGCCACAACACCTGCTCAGTGGACTTGCCAACGGCTGGTTCGAGGAGTAATGTTCGGCCACTCCCCTCTTTTCCATGGCACATCGATTCCTCACAATCAGCGAAGCCGAAAAGTTCACCGCCAAGAGTCGAAGCACTCTGCGCCGATTCATCGATGGAATTGTGAAGGCCGAGAACTCACCCGATCGCCCCCTCCTCGTACCGACTCCCGACGAGGTGGTCGCTTTGCGCAAGCAGAATCAGCCATTCACATGGAAAATCAGCGAGGAACTCCTCCGCCGACAGTTTCTCAAACCTGAGGAGAGCGAAGGGTCGGAAAGGGAACAGGGGAGCGAGGGAACGCCCAAAAGTGATGCATCGCGACTCGTGGCCGTGTTGGAGAAGAGCGTTGCCATTCTGGAACGCGAACTCAACGAGAAGAACAGCCAGATTGCAGCCATGAATGAACGACTTCGTGAGAGCAATATCCTCATGAAAGATCTTCAGCTCCGCGTGGCATTGCCCCCAGCGAAGGAGGTTCCGCCCACGACGACTGATGTGACTGCCACCGAGAGAGAACAGACCGAAGCGAACAAGCCAACGAGCAAAAGGCCGTTTCGTTGGCTCTTTGGACGTTGATGCGTCCCACATTTCGCCGACTCATGACTACACCAATACATCCATCGTCGGCCATGCGTACGACCGATACCGCCGCGAAGAAGGGGAGTGCCTCACGCTCGATTGTCCAAGTCGAGACCAACTTGCTGCGGTTCCCATTCTTCTCGCTGCACACGAAGGGACTTCGGGCGATTGACTACAAAGAGGTGCGTGGTACACGTGTCGAAAACGGACAGACCCACGAGTTCATCTTCCGCGTGTCACGAAACACCGATCATCTCTATCCCGGGCCACTGTCACGCAAGGCCCATTTCGCGATTCTCAGCCTGTTGCGTCAGCAAGGATTTCCCTTCCGCAATCCCGTTGCGTTCACATGGAGACAGCTCGTCCGCGAGATGAACGTTGCGTATAGCGGATCAACGACGATCGATCGCCTCAAAGATGCGCTGCTTTCCACGCTCGGCACGATGATCAAGAGCACGTATGCCTTGAAGTTTGGCCCATCGCGTGAAAGCCTGCCTACACGCGAGAGGGGATACACCTTGTACACCGAATGCCTCTTTACGAATGATTCACTTGCCGACGGAACGCTCGCGGACCGGAACTTCGTCACACTCGCGGACTGGTATCTCGCGAATCTAAACGCCCTCTACGCGGCACCAATCGATTATGCGATGTGGAACCGCCTCAACGATCAAAGTCCGCTCTCAAGTCGTTTATATGAGTTTTTGCTGTTCAATTTCTCGGTTGGCATCGACACATTCACGATCAACTATACCAAACTCTGCCAATTCCTCCCCGCCAAGGCTGAAGCTTACGCGTCCCAAGCGAAAGAACAACTGGCACCAGCCTTCCGGCTGCTCACGGAAGAGGGGATTATCGGCGGCGCAGTATGGGCGGCTGCGAGCAAAGGCGACCTTCAGCTTCAGTTCACCCGTGGCCCACGACTCACCGAGTCGCTGGGCGTAACATCTCAGACCGCCGCTCGACTCGAACCCTTCGATATGGTCACGACCAAAGAGGGGACCAACGCATTCTCGCCCGCTGACCGCTTGGTGCGTCAATTCCACGGGGCCTGGAGTGGGGGAAAGGAGCGATCGGGTTCATCCGGTGAACTCGATGCCGCCAAGCAATGCCTCGATCTCTACGGCCTCGATCTGGCGATACAACTTCTCCCAAAAGTCGTGAAGCGGATGCGCGAACAATTTCCCGAGGCGAAAACATTCGGAGCCACTCGCCCGTATTTCGCCGACCTACACGCCGATCATCTCAAACGCGGACGCGTCATTGAGAAAGCCAAAGTGGCGAATGTGGATAGTCAGCTTGAGGACGAAGAACAGAAACAACGAGCCACGCGTCACGCCAAACTTGAAGGAGTCTGGAACGAATTACCCGAGACCGAACGTCAAGTAATACAGGATGCCGTGATGGCGAATAACCCGCGACTGCGTCTGTCGCAATTCCCGTCGATTCATCACCGCCTCTGTCTTGATGAACTCGGCAAACGGCGTCGTGATTCTAAAAACTCGACAGATACTTTACTGTAAATGTATTCTCGCTATTCAAATCGAACAAACCGACGCTTTCGACGGCCACGATCTCGATGAAGACGGCGAACATGAGCCCGACGAATGTCAGCACTGC
>JANXSX010000228.1 GCA_025356475.1 Isosphaeraceae bacterium
GCCGGATTGAGGAGTCAACTAGCTCCTGACTCGCCGAGTAGTTCAGATTGACCGTAACCTTACCGAGCAAGGCAACCGCGATGTTCGCGACTGCGGAAGGGACCGAAGGGGGAACCATCAGCCCTACGTTGGGGGCTTCCCCGAGTTTCTTGGAGAGTGCCCGAGCGAGCCCGACCGCTCTCAGCAGAGTTTCGGAATAAGTAAGAGTCGTTCCCAGGCTATCGGTCATCGCCGTTTTCTGGCGATACGTCCGAGCGGACTGAACGAAGGCGCGAGCGAGGCTAGTCCACCCGGAAGGCAGTGGAGCCAAGACATTATCTGGCACTAACGAGACGGCTTGGCGGGCCTGAGAAGGTGCTTGCAAACTCATGACCGCCTCAACAGATGCACAGAAAGGGGGCGTCAGAGACCGCAGGTGCGAGTCAAGAATCTAAGCGACGTCGAGCCATGTTACAATCGAGGTCTGTCAGGTAGAGCCAAGGTTCCAGACCCCCCGCTCTAGGAGCGAGAACTCCTGGGCACTCCCGCAATCCGAAGAGCAGAGCGATCGACGAGCGGTGTTTGCAAGGCCAATTTCCCTCAAAAAAGTCGACATCCGATTCATTTCCTGAGGAATCGACCACATGGATCACTGGCCCTTTGCAGATCCGCCCGATCTGACAGTCATCACCCTGACACGGATCTTGGAAGGCCGCTCACCTGTTCGCCTCGTCACGCATGACGATGATGACGATTCGTGGCAGTTTCTCGATGGAGACCATGCATTCGAACGCGATGCCGTGGTTGTCGGACTTGGGGAGATGGTTGGACTTGACCCAAGCCTTGAGGCACTCTCGGATCTCCCATTAGGCTGGTACGCCTGGAGGTCAGGCCAGGGCGAACCCTGGAGTCGGGCGGAGGGCGAACCTCCCACGGATCTGATTTCGAGTTAGGAATCACCTCGACACGAACCCCGAAGTGCGAGCTGGTTTGGCTCGCACCTCGGGGTTACATTCGCTCACTTCTTTCTTGCCGCCTTGACGCGGTTGTCCAAGGTCTTATTGGTCTCGTTCAAGGTGTATTCGAGGTAGTAGTCCTGCGGGTGCAGGAGCGACTCCATCGCCACCTCTTGCGCGGCCTCAGCCTCTTTGCCGTTGAAGAAGCTCAAAGCGCGGATGGCTTCGAGACGAACGCGGGGATGTTCGTCGTTGACAGATTTGCGAAGCAGGCCGATCGTGTCGTCGACCCGTCCACGCCAGTAGCACAAAACGCGAGTCGCTGCAGCTCGGGCACGAGGCTCGGGACTCGAAAGGACTTGCTTGAGCAAGTTGGCGTCAACCTGATCGAGACTCTGCTTGAGCCAGAGCGCCTCGAGCTGATGGTGGGCGAACTCTGGGTCGGTCTTGGCCTGTTGGGCCAGCCACGTATCAAGGTCTGCGAGAACCTCTTTGGGGTTCCGCTCACGAAGCTCGCGACGGGCGCGATATCGGGTCCGGTCTTCGTAGGCCTTGAGCAAATTGAGCAACTCGGGGATCGTCGCACCGTCGATCTTGGCCTTCTCGACGAGTGGTCGCTTGGTGTAGACGATCCGCCAGATCCGACCGTGCTCGACGTCGCGTTTGGGATCGCGGAGCGAGTGCTGCATATGGCCGATCAGCGGGTTGTACCAGTCGACCAGGTAGAGAGCACCATCGGGTCCAAACTCGAGGTCGACCGGGCGGAAGTTCGAGTCCGACGAACGGAGCAAGGGCTCGACCGGCTCTGCCTTGAAGCCCGAACCGTCGTCCTTCATCCGATAACGAAGCACACCTTGGAACCCGATCACATTATTGAGCAAATAATCGCCTTGAGTGTCGTCGGGGAAGTTCCGACTCGCGACCAGCTCGCAACCCGAGGTCGGTCGCCACTGTTTGACCAGAAACTCTTTCATTCCACTGTGCTTGGCAGGGTAATCGACCTGGCCTGAGTACGCTGTTCCAAAATGGTTAGCACCACCCGAGGCATCGGCAACCAGGTTCTGGCCCCACTTGTCGAAATAGTGGCCCCAGGGGTTGGCGTAACCATAAGAGATGAAAATCTCGAACTTCGCGGTCTTGGGCTCGTATCGGAAGACGCCCGCTTCCTTGACGCGCTGGGGGCCGTAAGGGGTCTCGATCTGGCTGTGATGGAACGTCCCTTCCTGGAAGTAGAGTGCCCCGCCCGGATCCCAGGTGAAGGCGTGCATCGCATGGTGGCTATCAGCCGAGTCAAAACCATGGAGGATCAGCTTGCGAACGTCCGCCTTGCCATCGCCATCGGTGTCTTTGAGGAAGATCAGGTTGGGCTGTTGCGCGACATAGGCACCGCCATCGCCAAGCTCGATGCCGGTTGGCACCTGGAGTTTGTCGGCGAAAACCGTCTGTTTGTCGGCCTTGCCGTCACCGTCGGTATCTTCAAAAACGAGGATCTTATCGTTAACCGGGGTCCCTGGGAGATATTGCGGGTACGAAGCCATCGTGGTGACCCAAAGGCGTCCCTTGGCATCAAAGGTCATCTGGCAAGGCTTCTTGAGGTCGGGGAACTGCTCCTCGCTCGCGAAGAGGTTGATCGCATAGCCTTCCGGCAGTGTGAAGGTCGCGACCGCGTCCTCCGGAGAGGTCAGTTTGACGTCGGGCTTGTAGTTCGACTGGACACGAACCAGTTCCCCAGTGGAGCTGTCATCGATCGTGGCGGGAACTGACTCACCTTTCGCCACCGCCCAAACACGGGCATCGCGATTCTCGGTCATCTTGCGGAGCTTTGCGAACTCGGCAGGGAAGTTGACGATCCCGAACGGGGCTTTGCGACCGCCATAGATGTAGCAGCCATTGATGGCGCGGTAGTCGTAGAAAAACTGGAGGTTCTTCTCGGCAATCTCCGCCTTGAGCTTGGCCAGGTCCGCCTTGATCGCTGCGGGACGAGCCCCGAACAGACCACGATCGAGAACCTCACCGATCTGGGCGTCTCCATACTCGTTGAGGTGGATGCCGTTGATCGTGAGGTGTTTGGCGTCCTTCTCCTCGATCTCTTTACTAGGAGTGAACAAGTCTACGAAATAGATCCCTGATTCCTTGGCAGCCTTGGCCATGACATCGGTATAAAGCTTGATATTCACATTGTTCGCTTTACCGTCGATGATGTGCGCGTCTTCAAGGTCTTCCTGGGCGATCGGTGAGACCAGCACGAGCTTGGGCGGCTGTTTGCCGTCGTAAGCCGTGGACGTTGTTTCCTTGATGAAGTCCTTGAGATCCTTGGTGAACTTCTCGAGGCCTGCCTGGCCGCCAAACGACTCGTTGAATCCGAAGAAGGCCATCACAACCTGTGGCTTCTCGTCCTTCAGGGTGTGGCCGTGGTCTTCGAAGGCCCGTTGGCGAGGCCGGAGTGCCAGCTCGTCGGCGGAGTAGCCGAGGTTACGGACAGTCAGGTTGAGTTCGGGGAACCGACTGTGGAGGAGGGTCTCGAATCCGTTGAAATACTGCATCCGCTCGGCGAGCGTGTTACCGATGAGGACGATCTTGTCCCCCTTGTTTAGCTCAAACTTGCTATCAGCCGCTGAGGCGGATTGGACCACCAAACCCGTGGCGACAATCGCGCATAGGTAAGCGGTAGCACGGAACGACATCGTCAAAATCATCGTGTGGGACCCCTCGCTGGTCGTTGGGAGAGACGCTCAAGCGGAATATCTACCCTGATTGCCAGGGAAGGTCTCGCAGCTCTCTCCACACAATAACCGGCGGGTTCGTTGATTTCGAGGGGCTGTCGCCACAACTCTCCGTCAAGGTACGATACCGATCCCACCCCCAATGTCACCTGGCGATGAGGCAACGATGATGCGTGGTATTTCCCTGGTCGTGTCCGTCATGGCACTCGTTAGCCTCGCGGCGACCCCGATCGTTGCTGTCGAAACCTCTGGGCTAGTGCTCGAGGGTAAGTCGGGACCAGGGCTCGGCAAGCACATTGTGCTGGTCACCGGAGACGAGGAATACCGCTCTGAGGAGGGGATGACCCAGCTTGCCCAGATCCTTTCAGAGCGTCATGGGTTCAAGTGTACGGTCCTTTACGCCATGGACGACGGCAAGGTCAACCCCGCACGCAACAACAACATTCCAGGCCTCGAAATTCTTGACAAAGCGGATCTCTTAATCCTTTTCACCCGCTGGCGCGACCTTCCCGACGATCAGATGAAGCCGATTATCGCGTATGTCGAGTCAGGCAAGCCGGTGATCGGGCTCCGCACCGCGACACATGCGTTCAAGCTCAATTCCAAGAGTGAGTTCGCCAAGTATACCTACAACAGTAAGGTCAAAGGATTCGACGGAGGCCTCGGTCGCCAGGTTCTCGGGGAGACCTGGGTGAACCATCATGGAGTCCACGGAAAGCAGGCCACTCGTGGAATCATCGTCGCCAAGCATCACCCGATCAACACCGGTATCAAGGATGGCGATATCTTCGGGCCTAGCGATGTCTATACGGTTGCCATTCCGTTGCCCGGCGATAGCAAACCTCTCGTGCTCGGCGAGGTTCTCGAAGGGATGTCGGCCACCGATAAGCCGCTCGAAGGACCCAAGAACAACCCGATGATGCCCGTGGCCTGGGTCAAGACCTACAGGGGAGAGTCGGGCAAGACCTGCCAGGTCTTCACATCCACCATGGGGACTTCAGAAGACCTGCTCAGCTCGGGATTCCGGCGATTGCTCGTCAACGCTTGCTACTGGGCTACCGGCCTCGAAGATAAGATCTTCGCCCAGTCGAATGTTGACCTGATTGGCGACTACAAACCAAGCCCGTTTGGGTTCGATAAGTTCCAGAAGGGCAAAGTCCCTGCCGATTTCCTATCGAAGTGATCGAGTCCCGAGCCATGGTTGAGGGCATCGCCAACGTCCCGGCGAACACTCCCTCAATCGGGCTCCGACCACTCAAGTTTCTCACCCGATCGGACCTTGGATTTCTCTTCCCACTTGCCGGAAGGCCACCTGACCTTCAATACGTCAATCTCGTCGGCTGGTCCAATCCCGAAGTGAGCTGAGAGATCGTTACTCGAGAGATAGCTTCCTCCCCCGTCGATGGTTCGGCTGATCTCGCGGTCTCCCACGGTGGCGATCAGCTTTGAGCCAATGGCATCGCGATTCCCCCCTCTCCCTTTGAGTCGAACGACCATGGAGTTCCCCCGCTTCGTGGATTCGTTCCAGAGAATCCCACTCGGCTTGTGGTGGTGGACTACGACCAGGTCGATGTCGCCGTCGCCATCAAGGTCGCCGGCAGCCAGCCCCCGAGCGGAGTGGAGGGCTTGGAAGTAAGGCCCAGCCTGGGTAGAGACGTTCACAAATCGTCCCTGGCCATTGTTCTGCCAGACGAGCGGGGGGTTCTCGTAGATGAAACGCTGACCAGGCTCGCGGCGGAGGTGCCCGTTGGATTGGATCAGGTCGAGATGACCGTCATGGTCGAAATCGGCCACCACAATGCCCCACCCCGTAACTTCACGGCTCGCTGTCGCGATTCCTGCCTCATTGGTTTGGTCTTGGAAGTAGAGACCACCGGTGGTCTTCACCGATCGCCACGCGGTCGTGTGCTCATCGAAGAAATGAGTCACGAAAAGGTCCGGGAGGCCATCTCCATTGGAATCCCCAAAGGCGATCCCCATGTTGGCCTCGGTTTTCCCCTGGCCGTTGAAGGCTAAGCCGATCGACTCGGCCACATCGACGAACGTACCGTCCCCCTTGTTTCTCCAGACAGCATTCGCCTGCGCATCGTTGGCAACGAAAAGGTCAATGAGGCCGTCGCCGTCGACGTCGGTGGCCAGAACTCCCATCCCTCGGCCATCCCCAGCGACACCAGCTTGAGCCGTGACGTCGGTAAAGTGACCGTTACCATCGTTCCGGTAGAGGAGATCGGGCTGGCTGTGGAACTGGGCAGGCGAGCCGTAGTCGGCTGCTCCAGTCTGGGGATCGCGACCAAACGGAGCATCTGCCGGGTTAAAATCGAAGTAATTGGCCACAAAAAGGTCAAGGTCGCCGTCCCTGTCATAGTCCAAGAACGACGCACCCAGACTCCAGTGACCTCCCTGCACACCTGCCTCGTCGGTGGCATCGACGAATCGGCCTCCATCATTTCGCCACAAGGTGTTACGTCCGTAGCGCGTGACATAGATATCGGGGTCGCCATCGCCGTCATAGTCACCGACCAGAACCCCCTGGCCGTATCCCTTGGTTGTGAGGCCAGCCTTCGCCGAGATATCTGCGAATTGTCGGCCACCGAGGTTCTCCAGGAGAACATCCGAAGGAGCCGGCGGACTCCCTGGCTTGAGGACCAACGGAACGCCTTGCGCAAAAAAAAGGTCGAGATCCCCATCGCCATCAATGTCGAGGAGTCCTACCCCTCCTCCTGTTGTCTCAACAGGCCATGCCGCTCCCGACTCACCTCTGTCGTAGAGGAAGGGCAGCTCTTGATATCGAAAGAACAAGGTGGTCAGGATGGGTCGCGTGAGTTTAGGCGTGGAGGCCTTCTCGCCCGCCTTTTCCTCAACCTTTTCAGAGCGACTTTCGGGAGAACCGCCGCATCCCAACGTCGCAGTGGTGACGCTGAGGATGGTAAGGAAAACGAGGTTACTGCTCCATGCTCGCATTGGTGTTGGCAGCTTTCAACTCAAGGTGGAGGTAGACCGGACATCTTGACCTTAACGGCCTTGCCGTCACCAATCAACGGGATCTCGAAATCGGGGAGAATGCGAACATCCAAGCTCGCTGCATTGAGTGATGCGATCTTGCCCGGATTTGTTGACCATGGCGTAGGTTTTGAAGCGATTGTGTCGTCGTGGAGGAGATTGGACTCGTCCGAAAAGATGAGATCTCAGGCATTTTCGTCGAAATTCTTTCGATTTCAGCTATTACGAAGGAATTAAGACATCTCCATTGTCGCTTACATTATTTCGCTTTAAGAGATTCGCGGGGATATTGACATCCCAAAGACCGAACGAGTACATTACAGGTCCTTTCACTCCCCCCAAGTTTCCCCTTTTTGGAATCGCCCGCGAGCCATCTCCGGCTTGGCGATTTCGTTGCGTCACTCTCATTGATTTGCCCCGTAGGGGCTTTGGGGAGTGTACCGATTGCATGGTGTGTGGAATCGCATTCGTCTTCGGCTCCACCTTTTTTCAGGAGAATACGCGAGCAAATGACACGGTTTCTAAAAGGTTGCGTGGCCAGCTCGGCCCTGGGACTTCTCCTCCTCGTGGCTGGTTGTGCCGAGGACAATGAGAAGACGGCCAACATCCAAGGCAAAGCTCCCGAGGCGGGTGCTCCCACCTCGCAGGGTGACATGCAGGCTCAAATGAAGGGCGCGGCGGGTGGTCAACCGAAGAACTACCCCGCACCCTCAGGCGGCAGGTAATCTCGACGTGCCTCATTCCGCCGCCCATGCTCTCCACATGGGATCGGCGCACTTTCCTCATCATAATTTGAAGGGAGAATTCGTTCGTCATGTCCAAAATTCGACGCCGACCAGGTTTCACCTTGATCGAACTGCTGGTGGTTATCGCCATCATTGCCGTTTTGATCGCTCTGTTGCTTCCAGCCGTGCAAGCGGCTCGCGAAGCAGCCCGACGGGCGCAGTGTACAAACAACCTCAAGCAGATGGGCTTGGCCTATCACAACTACTTGAGCGCCAGCGACGGCACGGTTCCCCCGCTGTTCGTAGACAACTACGCTGGCGGATCTCAGCCTTGCTCTGGTTGTGACGACGCCCAGAATTGGTCGTCGCATGCTCGGCTTCTGCCCTACATGGAGCAACAGCCGGCCTACAACGCAATTAATTTCAACTTCGGGTCCAGGTGGGGTCCCGGTGTCAGCAATGACCCGGCCGCAGGTGGTCTGTACTCGGTCATCAACGGCACCGTTGTGACCATGCAGATCGCTTCATTCCTGTGCCCCTCGGACAACCAGCCCGGTCGTGCCAGCAATAGCCAGATCATTCTTGGTCAGAGGTCGTCCCCGTTCACAGCGACCTCGAGCTATCCGGCGAACCTTGGTCTTCACCGCGGTTATAACAACTGGCGGACGAATGGCCCGAACTACATCTCAACCTCTTGGGACGGCGCTTTGAAGCGGAACGTGACGCTCACTGACTTCACTGACGGTACGAGCAACACCGCCATCTTCAGCGAGTGGATCAAGGGAACAGGCATTGATCCAGCGGGCTCTAAGGATGGACTTGGTATCGTCTACAACACGGGCCCCGGTTATCCTGGCGACTCGGTTGGACCGCCGTACGTGGCCGGCTATCCTTTGGATCGCGCCGCAGCCATCGCTTGCGACAAGAGCTTGACCCGCAACTGGACGTGGAAGGGTGAATGGGTCTTCTACGGCAAGACCATGCACTACTCGCACACCCAGACCCCGAACCGTCGTTCGTGCGTGACCGGTGACTTCGGTCGCTTGGGCAACATGATCTCGGCAAGCTCGCTCCACCCGGGTGGCGTGAACGTCCTCCTTGGCGACGGCTCAGTCCGCTTCGCCAAATCAACCATCAACTTCCAGACCTGGTACGGTCTCGCGACCGTCGATGGCGGCGAAATCATCAGCTCCGACTCATTCTGAGCCCGGAAACGATTGTTTGAATCAGCGCGACCCCGCCCAGGCCTTAGTGGCCTGGTCCGGGGTCGTCTGCTTTCTGTAAGTCGCGGACAAGACAACGGTATTCAGGAGTGTCGTCCGATGAAGGACGTGACGCGGAGAACGTTTGCCCCACTCGTGCTGGTCATTATTGTGCTTGGCGCTCTGCTCGTTTTGGCGGTCTGGCCACGGGCAAATTTGGACGGCGTCGATGTTCTGATCGCCTCAAAGCAGTTCGATGAAGCGGAAGGTCGGCTGATTCGTTACCTCCGACGATTTCCGGGCGACGAGATCGCAGTCCTGCTTCTTGCGCGAACCTCGCTCGACCGCACAGACCCGAAACCAGACCTGGCCTTAAACGTACTTGCGACTACGAAGTCGTCGAGTCCGCGAATGGCCGCCGAATTCAAGTCGATCGAGGGGAAGGCTTACTTCTTAAAGAATCGATTCGACGTGGCCGAAGCCTCCTGGCTTGAGGCACTTGGGCGGGATCCCCGAGTTTCAGACGTCGGCTGGGGGCTACTCGATCTCTATGCCCTTCAGGGTCGGGATCAAGTAGCTCGAACTCTCGGGCTTCGGCTCTTTGGCGTCGAGCCTGACCCGCACGACCGAATCCAGATCTTACTCCAACTTATCCGACACGATGCCCATGCGATCTCTGATGGGTCAGTAGTCGAGCAACTCGGGCCAGTCGTCAGAGACAACCCCGGCGACTTTCGGTCTGCGGTAGCATTAGGGCTCGCCCTAGTCCGCGAGAGTCGTCAGGACGAGGGGCTCACGCTGTTGAGAGATGCGGCCGAGGCTCATAAAGACCTCCCCGAACTCTGGGATGCCTACCTCACCGGACTCCTTGACGCGGGTCGGATTGAAGATCTCAACTCGACCGTGGACATGGTTCCGACGGCTATGGCCGATGACCCTCGGTTCGAACTGTATCGAGGTTGGCAGGCTGCCCGAGTCAAGGATTGGCCTCGGGCCTTGGCGGCTTATCGGAAGGCCTGGGAGGCTCGCCCGAGCGACAGTGCCCTTGCCTACCGTCTCCTATCCACGCTCCGGGCGGCTGGTCTTGAAGAAGAGTCGAACGCCCTCTCGACTCGACTTGGAAAGCCTGAGACCGCGCGAGAGAAACTTCGCGAATATTATGATCAGATCGATGCGCTTCCCGACCTTGGGCGTATTCCCTACACCGATCTCTACGTTGGTTTGGCCGATCTCCTAGAACAGCTCGGACGTCGTGGTGAATCCCAAGCGTGGAGAAAGGTCGCAGGGCGGTCCGAACCAGCGCCTCGACCTTGATCTGTTCGATTTGTCGAATCAGGCTAATCTGGATAAACTTTCTGAAAAGAGCCTACACGCGAAGTGCTTCTTCGACGAATTGGAAAGTACGGATCGATGGATAAGGCTCGACCGCTCACAAAGACTTCGATCGCACCGGCGAACCCTTCTGCCGTCGCTCAGGTGCGACCGGTCAGACGGCCCAGGTCTCGTCGATGGCGAACGTTCAGATCCGTCTCCGCGTTTCTTTTTCTCGCGGTCTTACTCGGGCTGACTGCATGGAACGCGACCCACTCCCCTGCTCTCGATCGATCAGTCGCAGCCGAGTCAAAGGGAGACTACGTCGGAGCCTTGCAATCCGCGCTGGAACATCTTGAACAACGCCCTTGGAGCCGTCAGGCCCGCCTGATTGCAGGCCGCTGCCTGAGTCGGCTCGATTTTGCCGAGCGAGCTGAGGAGTATTATCAGACAGCGGGGAGACTCTCGACCGAGGACCTCCACTATCGTGCTTATGGGCTCGTTCGCGCGAATCTCCGAGATCAGGCCCTTACGTTCTATCATGAAATTCTCGCAGCGAATCCACGCGATGTTGCGGCCCTCCGACTCGAAGGAGGCATCCTCTTGTCGCAAAATCGCTGGGAAACCGCGCTGGAAGTTGCCGACCAACTGATTAACGGTCCCGAGGGTGTGGTCGATCTGTTGAATCCAGCAACTGTTCGTACTCCCTGGACGCTCAGGAAAGGGACGGTCGGTTCGGTCCCCACACTCGGGTACACCCTCAAAGCTGTCGTTCATCACGACCGTCAAGAGTATGGTGATGCCGCGAACAGTTTCGAGAAAGTCCTCGAACTCGACCCGTCACTTGCTTCAATGCCGCTGGACCGCAACCAGTTTTGGGCTCACTTCTGCGAGGATCTGATCAAGGATGGTCGCTCGGCGGTTGCCGTAGAGCATCTGAAATCCTGGGCTGAATCCACCAGTGATCCCGGCCTCATCGATATTCTTGGCCGCGCATATCAGCAAGAGTCGCTGTTCAATGATGCCGAACGCTGTTGGCAGCGTGTCCTCCAACTGGATGCGAAGCATTTTACAGCGTATCTGAACCTTGGTCGGCTCTCGATTGTTCGGCGGCAATACCCGGAAGCGGTTCAGCTCCTCAGCCGCGCAGTGGAACTACAGCCCGGCTCTTACGAGGCCACCTATAGCCTCGGCCTGGCATATCGGCAGGGGGGTAATGTGCCAGAAGCACTGATCTATGAGGAGAAGGCAGCCCAGATCATTCAACCTGCTCCCAAAGATGAGAGATAAGGATCCTTTGATGACGATCACAAGTCACCCTACATCTGCGCATTCTGGGGTCCGACGCATCACACTTCGGTTTGCATACCTCGGTCTGATTCTTAGTCTCATTGGTTTGAATGCAAGGTGGATCTGGAAAGATCGACAAACATTTGATCTGACAATCGCAGATGGTTTCCTCAAAAAAGGTCGGTTGAGCGACGCTGAGCAAACACTTCAAGAACTGGTCGATCGATCGCGTTGGAACGGTGAGGCCATGATGAAGCTGAGTCGCTTGCTCGCGAAGCGTGGCGATTACCTCGGCTGCGCCCGCGTCCTCCACAAAGTCCCCGATTGGTGGCCTGCCAAGCCCGATGCAATCTTCATCGAAGCGCAATCCTTCAAACAGCTCGACATGATGCGTGAAGCAGAGGTCGCCTGGAAACGATGTCTGGTCGGCGACCCACTTCACCCCTTCCCTCCTCGCTATCTTTCCGGGGCTGCGCGAGAATTGGTGGGTCATCTCGTCCTTGAGGGACGGATCGACGAAGCTCGAGAACTCTTGATGAAGGCGTTCGACCTGGCACTCCCATCGGAACGCGGCGACGTCATGATCATGCGTATGCGTGCGGAACTCGAACGGGTTGCCCACAAGGAGGCTGCAAGCCGACTCCGGACGATTGTGAAGGCCGATCCCGACGATTGGGAGGCCCGCCGCGCATTGGCCTTTGAGGAACAGTTGCTGGGAAATCTCGCAGCCGCTGACCTCGAAATCGGAGCCTGCCTCAAAGCACGACCGTCCGACGTCCCCATCTGGCGAACATATCTGGAGATCCTCTACCAACGCGGGGAACGGGATGAAATTCGGGCTGCCATCAAGCGACTTCCTCCATTAGCCGATGCCGATGCCGAAATCCTCAAATTCCGTGGCCTTGTGCATGAGTGGGATACCGACCTGCAATCGGCGGTCGATGCCTTCCAGCGTGCGACTGAACTCAACCCACGCGAACCCGAGTACTTCTATAAGCTTGGCATCCTTCAGGAACGCTTGGGGCGTTCAGAGGTTGCCACCCAGCACCTCCAACACTCTCGGCAACTTCGAAAGGCCGACTCCGAACTGAGCGATGCGTATGAGAAACTTCTTGCACTCTCCCAGCATCTTCAAGCGGGCAACCCGGAGTATGACGCGGCGGTCGAACACCTCGCGTCCCTCTGTGAGCAACTGGGCTGGAAGCGAGAGGCTGTAGCCTGGCGTCGAGTGATTGGAGCTGGGTGATCCGTTGTCCCAGAACGAACGATCCCTGCTCGATCCAGGCGAATCACTTGCCGATCGACTGGTCCCAGTGAATGAGTCGAGGTCGCGTATTCCAAGCTGTTCGAGGAAGCTGTTCGTCGTCATCACCAGATCGGTGTCGCCCCATTGGTCGATATTCAGGACGCCGAGTACCGACGTCTTGAAGCCGAAGACTTTGTCGCCAGCGTTAAGGGGGAATGAGGCATGACTCGGCTCTGTCGCGAGACCGCTTTGTTGGGAATCTTTGCAGTACTGACCGCGTCTGCCCCGGCATTTGACGACGCTCCGGTTGCCGAATCAGGCCCGGCAGTGGCGAAAGCCGACGCGGCAAGGAAAGCGTATGAGCAAGCGCGGGTCTTCTTCCTTGAGCGTCGCATTGGCATGGATACTGCGTACCTTTGGTCGATCCGTGCCCTCGACACCAAACTTGTTCTTTGCCACAACGACGTCCAACGCCAAGAGGCGTATCAAACCCACCTGGACGACATGAAAGCGATTGAACGAATCTTGAGGGCGGCGGGACGAGTCGGCCAGACGAACAAGCTGGAGTATGCCTCAATCGACTACTACAAGATCGAGGCGGAGGATTGGGTCGCACACGGTCGAGTAAGGTAGCTGAGATTTTCAGACTACCTGCGACAACTGTAGAAACGCGACGGATGATTTCTCGAGACGTTTAACGAGAAAGGTCAGTGCGAAACTATCGATTTCACGCGTCGGACGCTTGGTAAACGTTCATTTTGAGCATCACGTCCCGGTCTAATTCTCGTAGAGTCCGGCTCAACGGTAAGTGGTCTCGGTTGCAGAATAACCTCTTGATCTATCAATTTAGCGTCAGACCCTGGCTAGCTTCGAATTTGTCATCGAATTGTTTCGACCCACATGTCCGACGATGCCCACTTTACAAACCTGATCCAGCGAGTTCGCGCCGGCGAAGAGGATGCGGTCCGGGAACTCGTGCGCGACTATGAACCGTTCATCCGTCGATCGATCCAGATCAGGCTCCGTGACCCCAGACTTCGTCGCGTGTTTGACTCGATGGACATTTGCCAGTCGGTGCTCGCCAGTTTTTGCGTCCGGGCGACTCTCGGACAGTATGAGCTGAGTGAGCCGAACCAACTCCCCAAACTGTTACACGCGATGGCCAGGAACAAGCTGGCCCATGAAGTCCAGAAACTCCGGGCAGTGAAGTGAGGCGTGACTATCGCCGCGATGAATCGATGAATATGAGTCACCCCGAGCCGGCCTCAATGATGGGGACGCCAAGTCAGATCGCGAGCTACCGAGAACTTCTGGCAGAGGTTCGCCGCCGCTTGTCCACCGAAGAACTTCGGATCGCCGAGATGCGTGATCACGGATCGGATTGGGCGACCATCGCCAAAGAGCTTGGCGGGACGCCCGACGGTCGCCCGATGCAGTTCGCCCGCGCCATCGCTCGGATCGCCGATGGCCTGGATTTCGAGAGACCGCATTAGGTCCTCGTGCGACCCGCCTCACAGGGGATTGGTCCTCGATCCCCTGCAGGCAAAAGGTCCGGTCAAGTCACTTGATGAGTCCGGTCATCAAGAGCAAGTCTTGTGAGACTGTGAACAGCATTAGACTCAGGACAAGTACGAGCCCGGTGACCGTGAAATACCAAAGCGCGGCATCTGGCAAGGGCTTTCCCCGAAGCTTTTCACCGATCAGGAAGACCATTTGACCGCCATCAAGCGGCGGGATCGGCAGGAAATTCAGGACGGCCAAGTTAATCGAGAGCATGCCCAGAAACTGGACGAGTGGAACCCAGCCCGCTTCAGCCGCGCCCGAGGCGATCCCCAAAATCCGAGGCAGGCCCGCCAGCCCCTTACTCCCCACGCGTCCCTGCCCCAGGCCACGAAACATCGCAAAGATACTTGTGATGTTGTCGATCGTCTCTTCCCAACCCCGCTTCAGCGAGTTCACGAAGCCTTGGGGGAGAACGACCCGAGTCAACGGCCCGAAGCTCAATCCCCGTTCGGGATAAAACCAGGTTGGACTCGGTTCGAGGGCGATCGAGATCTTGTCCGCACGCCCTTGAACCTTGATATCAACACTACTGAGACCTGGCCAGGTCTGCATCACTTTGAAGAGGCTAGACAAACTTGCGGGACTCTCGCCTGTGAGTGTAACCACCACAGGTTTTCGCGCCTTATCGGGCTTCTTCTCGCCTGCGATTGTGATCGTGGGCAAGGTTACTTCATTGATGATATCGCCGACCTTCAAGCCAGACTTGGCAGCAGGTGAGCCTGCATCAATCGCCTGCACAGTTCGGCCCGTGGCGTAAGCGAGTCCCAGCCCTGGTATCTCTAAAGGTTCTTGATTGGTATCGGGACCACCGTCGCTAACTCGCAGAATATCCAGCCAAACAGGAGTGGCGTCCGGAGTTGCCGTCAAGGTCAACGTCGCGTCACCGCGCTTGATCGCGAACGTGACAGCCTGCCCCGCCTTGTCACGACAATATGTCGGCAGCTTCAGTGGGTCGACATCTTCTTTTTCATCCACACTTATGATGATATCTCCGGCATGGAACCCAGCGCTCTCCGCCGGCGAGCCCGGCATCACTGCGACGATCGGTTCGAACCCAACTCGAAAGCCAAGGTCCATTACATGACATGGAGAAAGCTTCAGATCGACACTCTCACGCTTGGCCCCATCTTCCGCTGATCTCTCAACGGTGATCACCATTGTCTTATCGCGAGATCTATCGAGAAGGGCGACAAGTACATCTTGATCGTTAACGCTGATCGGCGGTTCACCTTCGAGCGTGACTGCGGTGATCACATCGCCCCGTTTGACTGTGCCGATCGCGGGCGAATCCGCTGTCCCCATCCCGGGGAGAGGTACGAATGGGTACGGAATTGAGGCTGAGGCATCGACCAGCATCAACGACTGCCCGGACCGGATACCGATGATTGGGGCGGTCTGCCCCTTCTGACGACGAGGCTCCACATCCACGATTTTAGCCTCGGTCTGGCCAGGCCGTTTGAGCTCAAGATGAAGCTTTTGACCAGAGCCGCTGAGACTCGACTTACGACTGAGATCGTCGAACGCGATATCGCGTCGATCGTCAATCGCCATGATTTCGTCACGCGGCTTGATGCCTGCCAGATATGCAGGTGAGCCTGGGACAACCTGGCCAATCTTGGCGCGAAGTTCGATCGTTCCTTGCGAATAAACGAGTGAGAAGCAGATGATCCCAAGAATAAAGTTCATGATCACCCCAGCGGAGATGATCGACATTCTCGCACCAATGGACTTGTTATGGTAAGCCCGGGGATCGCTTGAGCGTGGCTCGTCGGGATTCTCTTCGGGATTCTCGCCGAGCATTTTTACGAAGCCGCCGAGTGGGAGAATGGCGAGAGCGTAAACGGTTTCTCCCCACGTAAATTCAAGGAGCGAGGGGCCGAATCCAATCGAGAACTTCTCGACCCTAACGCCGTTCCACTTGGCGAGCAGGAAGTGGCCAAGTTCGTGAAGGAAGATCACAAAGCCAAGGCCAAATGCAACCTTAGCATAGGTGAAAAGCGTCGTTATGAGTTCCAACGAAATAGCTCCTGACGCGCCCACGCATCGACTCGCCACAGGGCGTCCAATGTGGGCCGCGAATCAAACGTGTGGTGTTCGAGCACTGCGCGACAAGCACGCGGAATATCAAGGAAGCGGATTTCGCCCGCCAGAAACCGCTCGACAGCGACCTCGTTGGCAGCATTAAGAGCAGCCCCGGCCGTCCCACCCCTTCGCATCACCTCAAAACCGAGTTCAAGGCAAGGAAATGTCTCAACGTCGGGTGGCTCAAAGTGCAAGGTATGAGGTTTCGTCAGGTCGAGTTTGTCACAAGGCCCCTCGACTCGGTCGGGATAGTAAAGCGCATATTGGATTGGCAGACGCATGTCGGGAGGCGAAAGCTGTGCAATCACCGATCCATCCACGAACTCCACCATCGAATGGACGATACTCTCAGGGTGGACGACCACTTCGATCTGCTCCGGTTCGAGGCCGAATAACCAGCGCGCCTCAATGACCTCGAGCGCCTTATTCATGAGAGTCGCCGAATCGATCGAAATCTTCTTCCCCATCTTCCAGGTTGGGTGCTTGAGAGCCTGCTCGGGCGAAACCTCACACAGGTCACGGGTGGTCTTACCTCGAAACGGGCCGCCGGAAGAGGTCAGAATCACCCGCTTGACTTCGCGAGGTTGCCCCGCCTTGAGCGCCTGGTAGATTGCCGAGTGCTCCGAGTCCACAGGCAAAATCGTCGCCCCTCGTCGACGAGCAAGATCCATCACCAGCGGCCCCGCGACCACAAGCGTTTCCTTGTTGGCGAGGGCGACGATCTTTCCCGCTTCAAGTGCAGCCCAGGTACCACGCAAACCCGCCGCGCCGACCACCGCACTCAGGACCCGTTCCACTTCGGGGGCTGATACCATCTGCTCGACGGCGTCCGGCCCGCTGAGAAGTTCAACCCCGGTCCCTCGAAGCTGACCATCAACCTGGGCCGCCGCATCAGGATCGGCAAGCGTGATGTATCGTGGACGGAACTCTCTGGCTTGCTCGATCAGTTGTTGCCAGCCCGAGTTGGCCGCAAGCCCCCAAACCTTGAGCCGCTTGCCCTGATCATGAGCCACGACATCAAGGGTGCTCCGCCCGATCGATCCAGTCGCACCGAGTACGACGACATTCGAGATCGGGGATGGAGCCGACGTCGGCAGCAGGGGCATCGGCAGCTCGAATGGCAGCAATGAGCGGGGTTGATGATACGCACAAAGACGCGAATCATCTCGTCCATATCCCTTTAATGTACGAAACCGACTCACGAGCGACAAGCCAGGGAAGCGACCTTCACAGTCTCCCAACGGGGGTTTCATCACTCACTCTATGCAAACGCACTGCCGGGGCTCAAGCGGGCTTTGAAGAATCCGGTAGACTGCGCAGACTCAGACGCCACGCGACTTGGCTCCCCAAAGTAACTTGTGCAACTGGAGCTGATACCTCATATTCAGGCCGGACTCAAGGACCCAACTTGACAGATCTACCGGTTCCACTTGACCAAATGCCCCGCTCACCAAAACGTGACATCGTGACGTGAGATTATGTTCACGAATCACGTCAACAGCCCAGTCAAAGTCTATGCGATCACAGATCACGAATTTCATCTCATCGGTGGGCTTCACCCGGGAGAGGTTCGACCAATCGATTGAGCCAACCTCTCCTGAGCCTGGAGTCTTGAGATCAAGAATGATCCGTACTCTGGGATCAACTCGCGCGATCGACAGTGCCCCGGATGTCTCCAGTAATACGGTTTTCCCCGCATCGCAGAGTTGAGACATCAGGGAATAAACTTCTTCCTGAAGCAAAGGCTCGCCGCCAGTGACCTCGATCAACGAGTCGCCGGTGGCAAGAGCCCGCTCAAGGACGTCGTTGATTGAGAGTGTTTCACCCTGCTGAAAAGCGTGAGGGGTGTCGCAATAGCTACAACGGAGCTGGCACGCGGTTAGGCGGATAAACGTACAAGGAAGGCCGGCGAAGGTGCTCTCACCCTGAAGACTGCGGTACAACTCGTGGATCACGAGCGTATCGGCGGGCTTGCCTTCCAGCGGCTTGAGTCGGACGGACTGCGATTCCACTTCGAGCAGAACACTCACCAAGCTCGCCCCCCTTGCGCTTTGAACAAAGGGACATCGTACCCCTTCGCGAGTCGCAAGGGGAAGGCGAGCTTGATCCCGACACGCGTCACTTGAGCAGCTTCGAGACCCTGGCTGTCTCTTTCTTGAGAAAGTCGACGTCAAGGAACGGGTCGGAAGCCACCTTCTGCCAGCGGACATTGCCTTGCGAATCGATCAGGAAGGTGCCATGCAGCGGGACGGCCTCGAAGTCATTATAGGAGGCCCAGGACTTGAAGAACCCGAGCATCGGATCGGCAAGCAAGGGCATCGGGAATTTGATCCCTTCTTCATTCTTCTTGAGCGATCTGGTCGCTTCGAGCTCATCGGTCGAGACCGCGACGACCTCCGTGTCGAGCTTCGCAAAGGCCTCAACTTCCTTACCGAACGCCGTCAGTTGCTGCATACAGTGAGCGCACTTTCCACCGAGGTAGAAAAGTACAATGACGTTCTTCCCCTTCCTGTCAGCAAGGGACCAGGATTTCCCGTCGGTGTCAGGTAGCGATAGCGGGGCGGAGGCAAACGGCTGCCAGCCGAGCGGGCCAACCGTCGCCAGATCCTGCCGACCCGCACTTGCTTCGTCGGTCACAACGACCGAAGCCGGGGCATTCCAGCCTCCGTTGGACGTCCACGTTGAGACAAGACTCGCAATCCTCGACAGGCATGACAAATCTTGATCCGCTTCCTTAAGGTAGGGAACGAGCTGGGCATAGGCCTCTTGCGATTCCTTGATCTTGCCGCAGGCTGCAAGAATCTCAACATAAGTTGCGATCGGTGGCATCTGCTTGGGTGATCCCTCCATCGCCGATTTCGCACTGCTTTCGGCGAACCCGAAGTTACGGGCCTTGAGATGCGCCCTGGCGAGCGATTCGCCCCGCATCGTGCCCGCCTGCGCGAATTTATCAAACGCAGGCTGGACTACGCCTGTTGCCAACAGCAGATATCCCTCGAGTTCGGCCAACATGGCATCACCCCCGGAGAGCTTGGCACCAGAAGCGGGAGGGGTGGCCTTGGCGTCCTTCTTGGGGAGGGCTTCCTTGAGCGCATTGATCTGTTCGCTGAGCTTCGGAGTCTGATCGGTCGCGGCATAGGCTAGTCCAAGACTGTAAGCCTTTCTTTGCTTCTCAAACGCGATGTCGGACCAATCGATCTTGCCGGTGGTTGTGGCTTCAATCAACTCAGGCCACATCTCGTAGCGTTCGAGCAGCTCAGCCCATCGGAGTCTCCCGTTGCGCTGGGGGGAGCCACCATCGTTTGGGCCATTCTTATTGGGATCTCGGGGTTGCTCGACCAGATTCTTGGCCATGGCGAGGGCGTCCTTGACTCGCCCAACATTACTGGCGGAGGTGACGAACCACTGGTTATTATGCGAGTAATTGTGGATCTCAAAAGGCATGGTCTTCAGCAACGTCATCGCCGCGTGATCGGCCCGAGCCGAGCCTTCCTGCTGGTACGCGGCATCACTATAGCGCTTCATGTCGGTATAAATATGACCCGGCATGTGCCAGGCGTGGGCGATCCCCGGCGCGGTCTTGGCGTAGGTTGCTGCCGACTTCTCGGCGCGGATTGCCTTGGGACCATCCCAGAGGTGGATCCGGTAGTGGTGGGCGCCGGGGTGCATCGGCTCGACATTCATGACCGTCTCGATCACAACATCGACCGCCTTCTTACTGGCCCCGTCGCCCCCATTTTGCCAGGCAACCATGGCCATCCAGGCACGGGCATCGAGATCGCCCGGGAACTCCTGGACAATCTCCTCCAGACCCGCAAGCCATCCTTGCTTCTTCGACTTATCGTCCCCATCCTTATAAAATACGTTCAAGGCATCAATATAGAGTTGTTCACGCTTGGAAATTTTCGTTTTCGCGAGTTTATCCGCAGCATCCTTCAAAAATCCCTTGGCGCGTTTGGCGTTATTGGTATTCGCCATGGCCATGCCCCAAGCGGGCATCGGACTTTCTTTGTCGAGCAAGGCAGCCTGACGGAAGGACCGCTCAGCCTCGTAATAATAGAACGTATGGAGCTGGGCCACTCCTTGGCTGAAGAAGGCCTGGGCTTCCTTGCTCGTCGTTGTGATCGGGAAATCAACCTTACCTTGGCCTTCCAGGAG
Organism: Isosphaeraceae bacterium; assembly: GCA_025356475.1. Taxonomy (GTDB): domain Bacteria; phylum Planctomycetota; class Planctomycetia; order Isosphaerales; family Isosphaeraceae; genus JANXSX01. Next base: position 20,236 of record JANXSX010000228.1, read on the forward strand.
TCGAGCCCGGGTCCGAGGGCCGTCATCGAAGGCATTGCCATGCACGGAATGACCGGCCGCAGGGGTCGCTGGGTTGGTGGATGTCGGCGACTCGGTTGGTTTTGTCGGCTCATCAGCTCGGAGAATCGGCGTGATCAAGAGGAGAAGATAAACAATCGGACGAAACATGCGGTAGGTCTCCGGCGCAACGGAGGATCAGGCGGGGAGGACCGGGTGACCCGGAGCCAATTTCGCTATGATACTCCACTGATCCACCCATGAATAGCGTCGGATGGTACGAGACTTAGGCAG
>JANXSX010000045.1 GCA_025356475.1 Isosphaeraceae bacterium
CGCCTGCGGTAGCGATCCACTCCGTGTTGCGTCGCGTAGCGCCTGCATGACATGACGAGCCGTATGCGTTAACGCGCACGTACGGATCTGTGGGAGCCCTGGGTGGGCAACGACCCAGGGCGACCCGGCCCTTCAGAAAGATCCGGCGTCGGGCCTCTCGCTGACGGCGAGGGGTGATACCGGACGCCTGACTCTTCAACGCGCCGCCAAGGGCTTTCTTCCGAAGTTTTCCCAAGAAATTCGAAATGGTCGGAAGAAACCCGGTTCGGCGGAATTTCCACCCGGTGAGGCGCTTTCGGAACCAGAGCCGCGTCGGCTATCATGGCTGTGCTTCACACGTCGGACGCCTCGTTATTCTTGTGACTGAGGTTCCACTCGATGCCAACAGCAGGACAAATCACCCGCCGAGGGGTCTGCGTCTCGGCATTGGCGATCCTTCTCATTTGCGCCCTCCGAAGTGTCCCCACGCTTGCACAGGCTCCGCCGAAGAAGCTCGCGTTGCTGGTGGGAGTCAACGTGTACCTCAAGCGTGGGCTTGCGGAGAAGCCCTTGAAGTTCGCCGAACGCGACGTTGCGGAACTGGCCCAAGTTCTCACCGACCAGGGTTTTAAGGTCGTCACGTTGAAAGGGAACCAGGCGACGAAGAAGGCCATCGAAACGGCCCGAGATCGACTGATCGAAGAATGCAACGCCAACGACCTGGTATTGCTGGGGTTCGCTGGGCATGGTGTGCAACTTGAGTTACGCGACGCTCAGGGAAAGCTCGAAAACGGCCCGAACGGGAAAGCGCTCAGCGATGCCTATTTCTGTCCGGTCGACGCGGTTCAAAATGACGGGAAGACGATGATCAGCCTGATCCGGTTGTTCGAGACCCTCGACCAGCGCGGTGGGATCAACATGGTGATGGCTGATTGTTGCCGCGATAATCCGGAGGAAGCGGCCAAGCGTGGCGTGCGATCGTTTTCCGGCAATGAGCTCGTGGGCCGGCTGCCGAAGAACTCGGGGATTCTCCTGAGCTGCGCGGCGGATCAACAGGCTCGCGAGCACGAAAAGGCCGGCAACGGCCACGGCGTGTTCTTTCACCAGGTGATTGAGGGTCTCAAGGGCCGAGCGGTCAATCAAAACGGCGATGTCAGTTGGAATAGCCTCGCGGAATTCGTCCAGGAAAATGTCAACGCCAAGGCGATCGAGCTGTTCCCCAACGAACCGCTCGGCCCCGACGGTAGCTTGCAAACGCCTCATGCGCTCAATAACTTCGTGCGCCGCCCGATCCTTGCGCACGTGGTCCCCAACATCCGCCCGACGGGTTTTGCCGAAACCGTTGGCATGCGGTTCGTAAAGGTCCCACGTGGCTCGTTCGAGATGGGCACGACCGACGCACAGATCGAACTGATTCTCAAGCTGTTTTCCGACGTCAAAAGAGAAGATATCGCCGACGAGCAGCCCGCGCACCGCGTGGAAATCTCGGCGTTCGAGCTCTCGGCGTTCGAGATTACGGTTAGCCAGTTTCGTAAGTTCGTCAACGAGACAGGCTACCAAACCGACGCGGAACGCGACGGCAAAGGGGGCTATGGGTTTGACCAAGCCGATAACAACTTTAAGCAAGACGCCAAATACACCTGGCGCAACGCCGGTTTTCCGCAGACCGACGAGCACCCGGTGGTGAACGTCAGCTATAACGACGCCGTCGCCTTTTGCGATTGGTTGAGCGGAAAGAGGGATGGTCGGGTCTACCGTTTGCCGACCGAGGCCGAATGGGAATACGCCTGCCGGGGTGGTAGCGACTCGCTGTATTCAAATGGGGACGAACCTGATGCGCTGGCGACGATCGGCAACGTTGCCGACGCCAGTGCGAAGGCGAAGTTCGCGAACTGGAAGACCATCGCGGGGAATGACGGATACGTCTTCACCTCGCCCGTGGGTCGTTTCCAGCCCAATAAATACGGCGTGTTCGACATGACCGGCAACGTTTGGGAGTGGTGTCTGGATTATTACGACAAGGACTATTATAAGGGATCACCGAGCAGCGATCCTCACGGGCCTGCAAAGGCCACGCTCCGCGTGAGCCGTGGGGGCGGCTGGAGGGGCAACGGCAGGTTCTGCCGGTCCGCGAGCCGCAGTAGGAGCACGCCTGAGTTCCGGAACTACAACTTGGGTTTCCGCGTGGCCCGAGTTTCCCCGCGGTAGCGGGCAAGCATGTTTGCCGTGAAGGCGAGAGCGGAGGTAGCGAGGGCGGCGGAGAGCGGAGCGACCGCCCGAGCACCTCGCGTTGTCCAAGTTTCCACCGAAGTGCCGACGAAATGCACTTCAACACGAGAAACACATCTTCGGCTTGCCGACTCCCGGACGACGTTGTCCGCAGATTCTCGACTTTCCCGGAAGAAAATCACGACCTTGCCGTTATCCTTACGTCTCGGCCAGTTGAGGCGCGCTCGGCGTGCGGATGTGAATCGCGCGCGGCGTCTCCGCGAGTCCATTCCAGGAGCATGATCGCATGATGTGTCGAAGCGTATTGTCTGGGCTAGTCGTGTTGGGTCTGCTCGCCACCGGCGCGTCGATTGGCCGGGCGGAGGACTCGCCCGAATCGCTCGCGCGTGGGGCTCGCGCCGTTCTGAAAACCCACTGTTTCCGCTGCCATCATGGGAAAGGCTCGAGCGATGGCGAGTTCAACGTGATCGAGCACCCTGACTTGCTCTCGCCGGAGTTTTGGGCTCCTTCGCTGGTGGTGCCGGGTAAGCCGGATGAATCGGAGGTGTATACACGGATCACCCGCAACATCATGCCACCGCGC